>DXEM01000031.1 GCA_019114985.1 Candidatus Anaerostipes excrementavium | reverse complement strand
GTGATCGTAACTTTACTGTCTGCCTGAGCAATTCTAAAGGATGTAATTGCTTCCAATCCTGTGTAATTATCATTGCCTGCCACAGTCGCCTTTACATACCATGTACCTGCTTCTGTCGGAACATCTTTGCTGTATGTGCCATCCTTATCTTTGCTGTAAGAGAATGTCACCTCCCCAAACTTGGCTTCCGCTGTTGGAAGATTTGCCTTCTCTCCATAGATCCAACCTTTCATTGAAAGATTTTTGATCCACTCATTCTCCGCTTTGGATATCACAAATTCCTTTTCTGCAGATGCCTCTTTATAATTGGTATCTGCTTCTACGCTTGCCTCTACTTTATAACTTCCCGCGTTCACAGGAGCGGAAGAAAGTTCCTTCCAAGTACCATCCTGTGTTTTCTGATACCAGGTAAAAGTGACATCTTTTGTGCTTCCTGTTTTCTTAACTTCCGGGTCGGAGACAGCTTTTTTATCATATTTTTTGTCCATCTTCTCTGTTGTGATCGTAACTTTACTGTCTGCTTTGCCAATCTTAAAGGATGCAGTTGTTTCCAATCCTGTGTAATTATCATTGCCCGTTACACTGGCTTTCACATACCAGATCCCTGCTTCTGTCGGAACATTTTGGCTGTATGTACCATCCTTATCTTTGCTGTAAGAAAATGTCACATCCCCGAACTTGGCTTCCGCTGTCGGTGTCTTAGCCTTTTCCCCATAGGTCCAGCCTTCCATGGACAGTTCTTTTGTCCATTTATTCTCCGCTTTGGATATCACAAATTCCTTTTCTGCAGACGCCTCTTTGTAGTTATCATCAGCTTCTACTCTTGCCTCTACTTTATAACTTCCCGCGTTCACAGGAGCGGAAGAAAGTTCCTTCCAAGTACCATCCTGTGTTTTCTGATACCAGGTAAAAGTGACATCTTTTGTGCTTCCTGTTTTCTTGACTTCCGGATCAGAGACAGCTTCTTTATCATATTTTTTGTCCATCTTCTCTGTCGTAATCGTAACCATACTGTCTGCTTTTTCAACCGCAATCGTCAGATTCCGTTTTACTTCTTTCTTGGCTGAGTCATATCCCGTAATTCCAGTAAAATCATAATCATCCGCCTCGTGTTTAACGGTGTCAAAGACAGCCGGATAAGACGACGCGCCCACTGTCAGGGTTGTACTGCTGTTCTCCCAGCTCCACCCCTCCGGGAGGCTCACATCAGAAAGCAGCTGTCCATATGTCCCCTTAAGCTCCGACGGTTCCGCTATGAGGGTACTTCCGTCTTTCAGCGTGGACACACTCACCGTTGTTGACGCATCTGACTGCCAGTACTGGTCATTGCCCTTATAACGGACCGCCACAGAATGACCGGAGCCCGCCGTCAGACCAGATAATGAAGCGCTGGCGCCCCATGTTCCACCATCCCACTGATACTCCACATTTCCATAAGCAGCAGTATCAAATGTCCCGTTCACTGTAAGGGAGTTTTTCGTTCTTGCTACATTGTCAGACGAAAGCGCAGGCGCAGGGGCGATCTGTTTGATCGTTCCTGGGGCATTGACAGTCGTTGTTCCAGATATCTCTGCTTTATTATATGCCAGAGTGCCGCCGTTCACTGTAAGATTGCCGGTAGCGTAATCCCCACCCAAGCGCAAGTCCATAACTGTCCCTGCAAGGACGAGACTTCCCGTACTGACTGACGTGATAGTAAGGTTCACACACTCCAAACCATATCCTGTTACATCAATCTTATTTGTACCACTTATCGTAAGGTTGAGGTTTCCGAAAAAATTTATATGGGTGTCATTTTTTGTTCCAGTCAGATATACATCTTGCAATACAATATTAAATTTATCAGAACTTTGCCCCCATATCATGCCCGACGTCGGCTTTCCGTTGGTCGTGATTGTGAGTTCAGTGCTTGTCCTAATTATCAGGACATCATTATTTTCATCGTATTCATAGTCCGTTCCGTACGTTCCGCCTGTCACCGTGAAATCACCTGTGTTTTCCGTATAGGGAACAGGCGTACTATTTGGCTGCACGCCGGTATCTCCCGTTTCCGCCTGTACGGTCACACCCGTCTGCAGCAATGTCAGGAGCAGAAGTCCCGATAATATCCCTGATACCAATTTCTTGATTCCTTTTCTCATGTGCACTCCTTTCGCTTTCCAACATCTATACACACAAAAAGCACCATGATTTCCCGTCAAAGGATATCATGGTGCTGATATGCTCCACATATTTTTGTACGCAAAAAGGGCAGACTTTATCTGTCTGTCTGTCTGTCTGTCTGTCTGTCTGTCTGTCTGTCTGTCTGTCTGTCAAGATTTTAAATTCTGCAAACATTTTCGTCAACCTAAACTGTACCCATAAAAATGGACACGTCCCTTTCCTTTATTTCCAGTTTTCGGACATCTCCCGATTTCAGAATCCCTTACTTTGGACACGGAATTCGCTGGACGTCCCCGTTTTCTGGACACGGTTTTTTATGAAAACCCCATTTTCTGGACACGTTCTTTTTTACTTTCACGTTCCAGCATTATATACTAAAAGTACACGGAGGATTTTATCATGCGTCAAATACATAAAAAGTCTTTTTTTACACCTGAGCAAGTGGAACTGCCTGCCGCTAACAAATTTACCGCTCAAGTCAATACTCGTCGCATTCTTTTTACTTTAGAGTTTAAGAATCTCTTTCTATCTCTCTACGAGCAGGGTCATACCAGCATTGAAATCTTTATGGAATGCGGCTACAACACCATGCCTGCTCAATTATCGGTTTCTGCCATGCAGCGCGAACTCATCTATCTGCGTCAGCAGGTTGAGTTTTTAAAAAAACTTATAGAACTGGACAACGACAAAAAACCGAGGACTTGATCATGGATAAACCGAACACAAAATACGAAATCATCCATTCCATCGTATCCTAGGAAGGCTGCCTGCAAAACATCAAGGAGCTTTGTCAAATCGCCGGAGTGTCCAGATCCGGCTATTACAACTGGCTTGCTTCCGAAGATTCCCGCAACGAAAAGGAATCCAGGGATCAACGTGATTTTGAACTTATTCTCGAAGCCTACTCTTCCAGAGGCATGGCAAAGGCCCTGAAGACCGATGCCGCAGCGATCAGGGCTGTCACTATACCAGCAAAAAGTTTCGTCAGCTTGTCAGCGATTCGAACTTACGCCTTTATTTTCAATTATATAAAGGAAATAAAACATTGACAAGAACTTTCAGTCCTTTTCTCAAAAAAAAGGAAGAGATACTTCTTTTGTACCTCTTCCTGTATATCATTATCTCATATTATTTAAAATATTCCACTCCGGACTCGAAGATCTTCTGATCTTTTTCTCCGAAGATATTATCGCTTACATGGATACCTTTTCTCTCTGAATGTCCCATCTTACCAAGAACCCTTCCGTCTGGACTTGTGATTCCTTCGATCGCGAAGTAAGATCCATTCGGATTGTAATTTTCATCCATTGTCGGATCACCGCCCAAATCAACATACTGGGTTGCTACCTGACCGTTGGCAAATAACTTTTCAATCACATCATTATTTGCAACAAAGCGTCCTTCTCCATGTGAAATCGGAATGCTGAACGTATCTCCTGCCTGAACCTTGTTAAACCAAGGAGATAAGTTGGAGACTACTTTTGTATAAGCAATCTTTGATACATGGCGGCCGATTCGATTCATTGTCAATGTCGGGGCGTCCGCTGTCTGCTCAATAATCTTTCCTTCCGGAACCAATCCAAGTTTGATCAGCGCCTGGAATCCGTTACAAATTCCAAGAACCAAACCATCGCGCTGCTCTAAAAGATCCATAACAGCTTCTTTCAGTTTCTCATTTCGGAATGCTGCAGCAATGAATTTAGCAGATCCTTCCGGCTCATCTCCTGCACTGAATCCGCCAGGGAACATGATCATCTGAGATTCTTTGATCGCCTTTTCAAATACCTGGACAGAATCACGAATTCCCTGAGCATCCAGATTCTTAAAGACTTTCGTAATCACATTCGCTCCAGCAGTCTCAAAAGCTTTTGCTGAGTCATATTCACAGTTTGTTCCCGGGAATACCGGAATAAATACGGTCGGCTTCGCTATCTTATTCTTGCATACATAAACATTGCCTTTCTGATACAGCCGGCTGATATTTAAGGTATCCTGGCTTCCCGCGGATTTGGTTGGGAATACACTCTCTAATGGTTTCTCCCAAACGTCAATTGCTTCATCCAGAGAAACTTTCTCATCTCCGAAAATAAATTCCGGCTCTTCAATAACTTCTCCCAGAAGAAGTCCCGGGATTCCTAATTTGTATACATCCCTTGTATCCATCTCGACTACAAAAGATCCAAAGCAAGGATCTGTCAAATCAGCCAATGATACTTCTTCATCAAATCTCACGCCATATTTATTGCCAAACGCCATTTTAGCAACCGCTTCCATGGTTCCGCCGCCGCCAATCACATAAGCAGATTTAATATATCCCTTTTTGATAAACTTATGAATTCTTTTATAGATTTTCTTAACTTCCACATAAATCGGCAGATTGTAAGCATCAGTAGGAAGGCAAAGACGAATCAGGCGGTGACCCGGTTTTTTCAATTCCGGTGTGATCACATTTTTCACATTTGCCACATCTACCGCAAAGGATACCAGTGTCGGAGGCACATCAATATCATTAAAGGAACCTGACATACTGTCTTTTCCTCCGATGGAGGCAAGGCCATATCCGATCTGCGCCTGATATGCACCAAGCAGCGCCGCTACCGGCTGTCCCCAGCTTGCCCTGTCTTCTCTCATCCGCTTGAAATATTCCTGGAACGTCAGACGTACTTTCTTATAACTTCCTCCGGAAGCAACAATCTTAGAAATAGACTCTGTGATTGCATATACTGCACCGTGGAATGGACTCCATTTTGACAAATACGGGTTAAATCCGTAACTCATCATCGTAACTGTATTGGATTCTCCTTTATCAATCGGAAGCTTCGCAATCATTGTCTGGATCGGCGTCATCTGATATTTTCCGCCGTACGGCATGGTTACAGTTGCTGCTCCAATGGAGCTGTCAAACATCTCAACCAAACCTTTCTGGGAGCAGACATTCAAATTAGATAACGTATCCTTGCAGACTTCTTTGAATGATTCCGGTTCATCGTTTTCTTTCTCTTTAAAGTAAGAATCTGCACGATGCGGAATCTCAACATAAACTTCTGTCTCCTGGTGAGCGCCGTTGGTATCTAAGAACGCTCTGGAAATGTTTACGATCTCTTTTCCTCTCCATGTCAATACAAGTCTTGGCTCTTCTGTAACTACCGCAACAGCTACAGCCTCTAAGTTCTCCTCGGCAGCATACGCAAGGAACTGATCTGTATCCTTCGGATCAATTACAACTGCCATTCGTTCCTGAGACTCGGAGATGGCCAATTCTGTTCCATCCAATCCTGCATATTTTTTCGGCACTTTATCAAGATCTACCGTCAGGCCATCTGCCAGTTCTCCAATGGCTACAGAGACTCCGCCGGCTCCAAAGTCATTACATTTCTTGATCAAACGGCTGACTTCTTCCCTGCGGAACAATCTCTGGATCTTACGCTCTGTCGGCGGATTACCTTTTTGTACTTCTGCTCCGCATGTCTCAATAGATTCTTCGGTGTGAACTTTGGAAGATCCGGTTGCTCCTCCGCATCCGTCACGGCCTGTCCTTCCTCCAAGAAGAATGATGATATCTCCCGGATCAGAACTCTCGCGCACGACGTTCTTTCTAGGGGCTGCTCCCATGACAGCGCCGATTTCCATACGCTTTGCCACATAATCCGGATGATAGACCTCATTTACCATACCTGTCGCAAGACCGATCTGGTTTCCGTAAGAACTATATCCATGAGCTGCTCCGGTTACGATCTTTCTCTGCGGAAGTTTTCCTTTTAATGTATCCTTCAAAGGAATGGTAGGATCCGCTGCTCCGGTTACTCTCATTGCCTGATAAACATAAGCACGTCCGGAAAGCGGATCTCGAATCGCTCCGCCAAGACATGTAGCAGCTCCGCCAAATGGTTCAATCTCTGTCGGATGATTATGCGTCTCATTCTTAAAGCTGATCAGCCATTCTTCCTCGTCTCCTCCATCAATAGATACCGGTACAACGATGCTGCATGCGTTGATCTCGTCACTCTCTTCCATATTGTCTAACTTGCCGTCTTTTTTCAGACGTCTCATGGCCATCAGAGCCATATCCATCAGACAAACAAATTTATCTTCTCTTCCGGCAAAAATACTTTCATGATCTGCCATGTATTGGTCATAGGCAATCTTCAGCGGAGTCTTAAAAAATCCATCCTGGAATTCAATCTTTGTAAGCTCTGTAGAAAAAGTTGTATGACGGCAGTGATCAGACCAATAAGTATCTAATACGCGGATTTCTGTCATAGAAGGATCTCTCTTCTCTTCTCCCGCAAAATAATTCTGAATGTGCTGAAAATCTTTGAACGTCATTGCCAGATTCAAAGAATCATATAATTCCTTCAGATCTTTTTCTTCCATTGTCTGGAATCCTTCGACAATCTTAACATCTTCCGGATCCTCAAAATCCATAGCAAGCGTCTCCGGCTTCTCTGCCTCTGCTTCTCTGGAATCCACCGGATTAATACAATATTCTTTGATCTCTTCCAGCTGTGCTTCTGTCACATCACCTTTTACCACATAAGTCGTGGCGCTTCGAATCAGAGCATCCTCATTCTCATTCAGCAGTTTTACACATTGCTGCGCGGAATCCGCTCTCTGATCGAACTGTCCCGGAAGATATTCCACGCTGAAGGATACTTCATCCTCTCCACACGGAAATTCCTCTTCGTAAACATCATCTACCGGCGGCTCACTAAAAACAGTCACCAACGCCTTTTGGTAGCTTTCTTCTGAAAGATTCTCCACGTCATAACGAATCAAGACTCTAATATCTTCGATTGAAAGTCCAAGGTACTGCCTTAATTCTTCTCGCAATTCTTTTGCTTTTACAGCATAGTCTTTTTTCTTCTCGACATAGACTCTTCTAACATTTCCCATAGCTTCCTCCCATTGTTCTATTCATGAAGTTTCTTTATGATTTGAAATGCGGTTGCATTTTCTAAAATTGTCGGCTGGTTCGCAGCAAAAAAAGTAATTCCATCTGCCTGTGATCGGACTTCTGCCAGGATATTCCCTTCATAAGGATCTAAAATCTCACCTAAAAGCTGCCCTCTGCACACTTCTGTGTTCACTCCGATAAACCGGCGGAAAAATCCCGCCGCGTCTGCCTTTACCGGAACCATATCCTCTTCTTCTATAATACTAGCAATATACCCATTATGGCAATTATATTTTAAAATTCCCATCCTTGTCAAAAAACGAAGGACCGATGAGACCGCCTGTTTTGCCAGCGTCTCATCCAGAGTTCCGGTTGCCCCGGAATAAACAGAAAATGCGTCGGTTCCCTGCATCTGCAAATTATAGGTCAGCGTGCTCCGGTCGTAATTGCGCTGCTTGCTTGTCACGACATACGGAAGACCAAACAAATTGGTAAGACTCGCACTTTCTTTTCCGGTAGAAGGCATCCGAACATGGGGAATAAAATCTCCCTTTCGATAGAAGGAAGGAAAATGAATCCCATATCGAAATCCCTGAATCTTCTCAAACAAGTGAGCAGCCAGCCGGCTGGTCGTATCACCATCTTTATTCCCCGGAAACTGCCGGTTGATATCGCTGTTGTCAGACACCCAGTATTTTCTGCCTACGTTCATGGAAAAATTATTGATGCATGGAACGACCAGAATCTGGTTATCACCGATGATAGCTCCATCCGCTTCCAATTCCTTTAGTCTCTTTACCAAAAGAGAACAAATATAAAGCTGCTGATATTCATTTCCTCGCATCGATCCTATGATGCAGGCTGCCGGTTCCGCAGCATCACCTTCTTTTCCAAACCAATATCCTTCTATCGAAAACTCATTCCTCAGGTAAGAGGAAAAAGAATAGATTGTCTCTTTTCTCATAGATGGCTTCCTCCGATGATCCTTGCTACCAGAGAACCTTCAGCAACTCCCGGATGTTCTCTCAGTGTCATAATAATGCCGTCAGTCGGTGCGATGATTTCTTCTTCTACCGCTCCCAACAGGGGATTGGTGATCGTCCCGATTATCTCACCTTCTCTGACATGATCCAAAAGATTTCTATGGGATACAAACAGCCCGCTCGATTCACAATTCATATAATAGATCTCATTTTCTTTGACGATCGGGACATTGTCCTTCACTCGGATCTCTCCTTCCCAAATGCCAAGTTCCTTCATAACGGCAAAGATTCCGTCAATGATCTGCTCACAGAAATCATATTTGATTCGAAATGCCGCACCGGATTCTGTCACCAGCGTCGGTATCCCCATATGGTTCATTGTATAAGCCAAGCTTCCTTCGTTCACCGAAGCCGATGGATGAATCCAAACCAAATCTGTATTCATTTGCTTCGACAATCGTAAAAGCTCTTCGCTATAATCATCATTTAATCGGACCTGCGGTACTTCCTGAAGGAAAATATTGCTGGAATGAATATCAATGCAGCAGGCTGCTCCTTTGATATCTTCTACAAGCCTGGCCGCCGTATAATCCTCCATTCCGCCGTTTGGATCACCCGGAAAAACCGTACTATAGTCAATATTGGTTGTCGGTACCGCACGGGTTCTGGCGTCTAATCCCAATGGATTAATCGCCGGATATACATCGACAATTCCGCGAAGCAAAGAAAAATCTTCCTTGATTCGTTTGATAATCTCTCCGCAGATATACTGTCCGCCTAATTCATCTCCGTAAATGCCGGAAACAAGACAGATTCGCTTCTCATCTCCTCTTATATGATCCGGCGTCAGCGAATTCTTTTTGATCTTTAGCTGCTCCCCTACCGGAAGGTTCACAGATACTACCGTTTCTATCATTGTCCGCGCCTCTTTTCTCTGCTGCTTATCATACTATGATACGCTGGCATTCCATTCATTGCTGTCTCGTATCGTATCATAGAAGAAATAGGTTGTCAATGAACCTTTGGATCCGTGTTTTTCCCTTATTTTCTTGCTTTTTCTCATAAGGTTTAGTATAGTGAAAAAAAACAGAAATGAGGTGTAATTATGAGCGAATCTACAGAAAATTATATTGAAGAAGACAACCCGATCCTTCATCTGGAGCTGGAGGACGGCAGGATTATGGATTGTGCTGTCATCGCCATTTTCGAAGCCGGCAGCGATCAGCAAACTTACATCGCTTTGATTCCAATCGAAGATTTGGAAAAGGATGAGGAAGAAACTGCTCTGCTTCTCTATCGTTATGTCATTTCTCCTGATGATGCTGACGTTTTCAGCCTTGATAACATCGAAGACGATGAAGAATATCAGGTTGTTACAAGCACACTGGATGAGATATTAGAAGAAGAAACCCTTTAAAAAGTTTATCTGCCCCTGTGATCTTTCGGGACGGACATATGCCGTCACAAGTGATCATCGGGGCTCTTTTTCATAGTGAGCTTTTGTCCTTAATATTTTCTCCAGTTCATCATATTTTTCTTCTCTGCTCTGACCGTTTAAGATGCAGTCCATAGATAATCCCATAGAATCTAACATGACTTCTGATATCGTATCTCTATAACGAGTCAAAATATTCAAACGGCTTTCATGATCTTTTGCATCTAAGAAATCAAGAAGCGGATTATTTTCTTCAAATTCCGGTTCCCGAATCTCTGTTTCAAAATCAAAGGTTTCTTTCTTTTCTTCTGTTTTTTCTGTCTCTGCCGTTAAAAACTCCTTCTTAACTTTTTCAAATCGGTAAATCTGCCCGGCATCGGAATATTTCCCGCGATCTACCTCACTCATGAACATGGAAAGCGGTCTTGCATATGTCTTAAAATTCCCATATAAAGCCTGATAAATTACCAACGCTTCTCCTGTCTCAGAATGCTCTGCCACCGTAATGATCTGATATAGCTTTCCCTTAAAATGTCGATAAAATTCCCCGGATCTTGGCATTCTTCTTTTATCCGTCATACATATCCCTCCCCGGTTTTGTCTTCTTTTCGGATTTCTGTCAGGAATCTGGATTCCCTGCTCTCTTTATTATACAACTTCTCTGTTGAAAATACATGTAAATATTTCTTTGCTCTCGTCACTGCCACATAAAACATCCGCCGCTCTTCTTCAATATCCTCTTCTTTGATGGACTTTTTATAAGGAATCACATCTTCGTTGACATCGGGCAGGAAAACTCTCTCGAATTCCAGTCCTTTGGCGCTGTGCATCGTGCTAAGGATGATTCCATTTTTCTCTTCCTGATTCTTTTTCGACTGACGATTTAGTTCCTGCGTGTATTCCCGAATATAATCAAACCATTCTTCATAGGTATCGAATCCTTTGGCGCTGTCCTGCAGTTCCTCCAGTACCTGGGTCAGTTCTTCTTCCTGCATCCGCCGAAATCTTGCATATTCCGAAAGATAGGCGTTATACCCAATGGACTTGCGAATATATGTAATCGCTGCTTTGGGAGACATACGGGATAGAATTCGAATATCCTCTTTCATTTCTTCAATATAATCATACAGCCAAGGCTTATCTTTTGTCTTTTCCAGCAGATCATCAAAAGAAACCTCCGGTTCTGTCAAATATTCCCGGCTGATGTATCGCTTAGGCCGGTTCATGACACGCAAAAATGTACTTCTTCTTCGATCTCCCATGGCAAGCCGCATATAATCTATGATATTTTTTGCAATCCAGTGATCGAACAAATTGGGAACCGCATCCCGCATACAAAAAGGAATATTATATGCCATAAGCGCCCCGATCAGCTGCCTTGGCCCTTGATTGGTTCTGGTAAGCACCGCGATTTGAGACAGCGGCGTCTTTTTCCCCATCTCCTCCCGAATCGTATAAACGATATGCCTGTTTTCTTCTCTCTGGTCTTTGAACCTTCGGATTTCTACCGGATGCAATTCTCCCTGGAAGGATTCCATTGCTTTTGGGAATCTTTTCTCGTTATGACAAATAATCTTTTCTGCAAGCTCCACAATTTCTTTCCCGGAGCGAAAATTCAAATTCAAAGTTACCTGTTTGGCTTCCGGATAATCTTTTGGAAATCCCAGCATCAGCTCCGGTCTTGCTCCCCGAAACTTATAAATGGATTGATCGTCATCTCCTACAATAAAAAGATTGTGGTTCGGTTCTGACAACATCCTGACGATCTCATATTGGACTTTATTGATATCCTGAAACTCGTCAATAAGAATATAGGGAAATTTCTTCTGCCATGCGCTGCGGATATCTTTTCTTTCCTTTAATAACTCGTAAGTATAAACCAGGATATCATCAAAATCGATCCATCGATTGGCATGGAGCTTTTTCTCATAACTTTCATACAGCTGACGGAAAACATCGTCTCCGCAGCTGCTGCTATAATAATAATCCAAAGACAGCATCTGTCCTTTGACCAAGCTGATTTCCTGGATGACAGATCGGATAAAGTCTCCTTCGTCATCGATTTCCAAATGACAGTCATAAATGATTTCTCGTATTAGATCATACTTTTTGGATTCCGGCAGGATATTTTCGGCACGATAGCCATAAGCATGTTTCAAAATCGTAAAAAATACAGAATGAAAGGTCCCAAAAGAAACCGGCAGAGATTTCCCTGCCAGCCTTTGGAACCTTTCTTTCATCTCGGAAGCTGCCGCTCTTGTAAAAGTAATCACCAAAATATGTTCCGGCCTGACCTTATAGTGTCCGATCAAATACTGAACTCGTTTCGTGATTACGAGAGTCTTCCCGGATCCCGGTCCTGCGAGGACCATCATTGGTCCGTCCTTATGAGTGATTGCTTCCTTTTGGGCACGGCTTAATCTGCTCACGAAATTTCCGCCTCCAATTTCTCAATCGCCGCCTGAATCCTGTTCTTGGACTCTTCTTTTCCAAGAAGTTCCATCAATTCAGTTGCTCCTCCCGGGGTTGTCTGTTTTCCTGAAACAGCGGTGCGCAGAGGCCACATAATATAACCATTCTTATAGCCATGTTCTTTGGCAAATGCAAGAAGCATCTCATAAAGAGCATCATTGGAGAAATCTTCCTGTTCCTCGATCTTTGGCAGAACTTCTTTCAATACGTCCAAAGAAGTTTCCGGTGTTGTCTTCATTCTCTTATGTTTGTACATAGCGATGTCATATTCCGGTACTTCTTCAAAGAAATCAATATGATCAGGAATTTCTCTTAAAGTCTCGATTCTTGTCTTCACCATAGAAAGAATCTTGTCAAAATCCATCTCTCTATGAATCACTTCCTTTACGATCGGCATAGCTGCTTCTTTAAAGCTTTCAGAATCCATTGCTTTGATATACTCACCGTTCATCCAGGCAAGTTTTGTCATATCAAATACCGCCGGAGTCTTTGACATATGATGGTAATCGAAAATCTCTTCTAACTCTTTCAAAGAGAAAATTTCCTGCTCTCCTCCCGGACTCCATCCAAGCAGAGTCACGAAGTTCACAATTGCCTCCGGCAAAAATCCCTGTTCCAAAAGGTCCTCGAAAGAAGAATGTCCCTTTCTCTTGCTCAGCTTATGATGATCTTCGTCTGTAATCAATGGACAGTGAATATAGACCGGTTTTTCCCATCCGAATGCATCATAAAGACGATTGTATTTCGGCGTAGAAGAAAGGTATTCATTTCCTCTCACAACATGAGTGATGCCCATTAAATGATCATCCACCACATTGGCGAAATTGTAAGTCGGATAACCGTCTGATTTGATCAGAATCATATCGTCCAGTTCCATATTATCTACCGTAATCTCTCCGTAAATCTCATCTACAAAAGAAGTCGTTCCTTCCGTTGGATTATTCTGACGGATGACATACGGAACACCGGCTTCTAATTTCTCCTTTACTTCTTCTTCACTCAATTCCAGGCAGTGTTTATCATAATGGCTGATCATGACGTCTCCGGATTTTACCTTCAGTCCATCCAAACGTTCCTGATCACAGAAGCAATAGTATGCTTCTCCTTTTTCAATCAGTTTCTTGGCATAGTCCAAATAAATGCCCTGTGCCTGTCGTTCACTCTGAATATACGGACCAACTCCTCCGTCTTTATCTGGTCCTTCATCGTGGTCAAGTCCTGCTTTCAGAAGCGTCTTATAAATAATCTCTTCCGCTCCTTCCTCTTTCCTGACCTGGTCTGTGTCTTCAATTCTTAAAATGAAATCGCCTCCGGCATGGCGTGCGATCAAATATGCATACAACGCGGTTCTTAAATTCCCCACATGCATCTTCCCTGTCGGGCTTGGTGCAAATCGTGTCCTAACTTTACTCATGGTTCTCTCCTATTCCTAAATCCCTTTTCGGGATCTTTCTTGCTTCTTCATTCTACAAAACTTCCACTTTTTTGTAAAGAACTCCTTTTTACAGCTCGTCCAGTATTTTCAAAGCCTGAGGAAACGGCCCCAGCGTCCTTCTTAAAATTCCCTGGACTTCCGCAATAAAAATACCATAATTTACAATCGGTACCCCGGCTTTTGCAGCTCTTTGGATTCGGCTCTTCATCTCTCTGCGGTTTAACATACAGCCGCCGCAGTGAATGACCAGCTGGTAACTTTCCAGATCTTCTGGAAAGCCGCCTCCGCTGCTGGTATGGATATCAAATTCTTTTCCCGTATACTGGCGCAGCCATCGAGGGATTTTTACGGTTCCGATATCATCACACTGCCTATGGTGGGTACATCCTTCCGCAATTAAAATCTTATCTCCATCTTTCAGAGATTTCAGCGCCCGGATCCCCCGAATTTCCTCTTCCAGATCCCCTTTGAATCTTGCAAATAAAATCGAGAAAGAAGTCAGCAAAATATCTTCCGGTACGTCTTTGGCAACTTTCCCAAATGCCTGGGAATCTGTGACGACAAGAGACGGTTTCCTTCCCAGCCGTTTTAGAGTCTCTGCAAGTTCTGTTTCTCTCACAACGATGGAAGCCGCTCCAGATTCCAAAAGATCCCGGATTGTCTGCTGCTGCGGAAGAATCAGACGTCCTTTTGGGGCAGCTTTGTCGATCGGTACGACAAGGATTACAAAATCCAGCGGATCTACCAGATCTCCTACGATCTGATCGATTTCTTTTTCTGCCGGGGCCAATCCTCCGATCGCCTCTTTTAACTCCTGGATTCCTTCTTTGGTCACTGCACTTACAAATTGTGCCTGCTCTTCTTCCCATCGTTTATCGGTAAGATCTATTTTGTTATACACTTTTAGATAAGGAATCTTTCTTTCTTCGATCATATGAATGATATCCTTTTCAAAGGCTGTCATTCCTTGATCCGCGTCCATGATCACCAGGGCAATATCTGCCTTTCCTAAGACTTCTTTTGCTTTTTTTACACGTTTTTCTCCAAGTTCTCCTTCGTCATCCAGACCCGGCGTATCAATCATAACAACCGGTCCCAACGGCAGAAGTTCCATGGATTTATACACAGGATCTGTTGTCGTTCCCCTGATATCTGAAACGATCGCCAGCTCCTGGTTCGTCAAGGCGTTGATTACGCTGGATTTTCCCGCGTTTCTTTTCCCAAATAGCGCAATATGGATCCTATCGCCTCTTGGCGTTTGATTTAAACTCATGTTTCCGTCCTTTCCGCTACCTCTGTGCCTTTCGGTAGCCTGCTGCTTGTGCTTCCTTCTCGCTGTGGAATATGACTAGATTTTTGGAATCTGCCATCTTTTCATAATCCCTTTGTCCAGGACAATGATAAACTTTTGAACGACGATTTCCTCTGATTTCCTGTTCCTCACTGGAAGCTTCCGTTGTATCTTCTTTTTCGGAAGAAAGACGGCTCTCTCCGGTTTCATAATCGATCTCAATGCCGTCCTGAACGTTGTAGACAAACACATTGAATTCAATATCCTCGCCCTCGTCTTCCACTGACATCGCTTCCATTTGAACACCTTTTGCTACCAGATCATCTCCTTCAAATATAGGCGTTACTCGGTAAAGCACATGATTTCCGGTCTCTCTCACATAATCTCCTACCATTTCTTCATAAGGCAGCATTCCATCCACATTAAAGGAACGGGTTCCGGTAATCAAATTCTTTCGATTGGCATTTTCTCCGGTCAGCTGAAAAGCAATCAGATGACATCGGTTATACAGATATTTTCCATCCACATTGTCATATTTTACCGTGTGCCAGCCAGTCGGTTTTACCATACCGATCGCATCTCGATCTTCGGTCGGCATAATGTCTTTGCCGACACAGGCTTCTGCTGCCTGACATCTTCCTTCCTCATCTAATTCGCTGTAGGACTCGTAAGATTTCTCCGTAAGATCATCCTGATCAAAATCCGGCTCATTGTTATCCAAAACAATAGTCATCTCTCCATCATAATCCGGAATCTGACTGCTTGATACGCTTTCCTGTCCGCCTTTTGATCCGCTTTGACCACTTCCTTCCTCACATCCCCACAAACCCGCAGATAAGAAAACTGCCATCAAAAGGATCAAAAGTTTTTTCATTCCTTTCATCCGTTGTTCCTCCTCATTTCTTTTTGTATGTCATCTATCTTGTATATGTTTCTTTTCGTATATGATGAGTCGAACCCTCGAATTCCTCTTCTTCCCGAAGTTTCCATTCTGCAAGACAAAGATCCAGCGTCTGATCCGCAGGATAGATCTTATTCCATCGAAAGATGATCAGTTTCTCGATCTCACTCTCCACCGGACGAAGCTCCTGGTCTTCTACCAAACAATAATCCCCTGCCTTCGCCTGAAATAAAAAATCCTCTCTTACTATTGCATCCGGAAACTCCTGATAAAGCTTTTTTGTGTAATGGTTCATAAAAACGTTCGCTCCCAGCGTCATCTCTCGAATATAACTGCGCAGACCCCGATCCTGGCTCTGCCTTCTGTTATGAAACATCATACCGTTTTTCTCATCCAAACACAGCAAAACGATCAAGACTCTGCTCCTCCTATCTCGACCCAGTCAAAAGAATTTCCATGCTCCTGAATGATCTTGACCAGATCCTTCGTCTTCATCCAAAGAGTCGCAGAATTATCATTTGGATGCACTGCGGTATAAAGATACTCTTTAAGACCTTTATCAAAGAACACTTCCACTTCACACTCTGCATCATTTAAGATTCCCAAAGGGGAAACCGATCCTGCCGATACCTTTAGATACTTTGCTAAGCGCTCTTTCGACGCAAAGCTTAATCTGGAACTTCCGATTTCTTTACGGATTTGTTTGAGATCTGCCTGCTGATCTTCTCGAATCACAACTAAGAAATGACGCTTCCCGCTTCCATCTCTTAAAAAAAGATTTTTTGCTCCTATACCATTTTCATGGTTCCATAATCCCAGCTTCTCAATCTCATCTACCGTATAGACCGGTTCATGTTCCATCAGCTCATAAGAAAATCCATGAGCTCTTACATATTCAACGATTCTTTTTCCTTCTTCTGTCATGTTTGTCCCTCCGCTTTCTGTTCTTATTATATGCAGAACAGCAGATACAGTCAATGTCCGACAAAGAATCACGCAACGCAAAAAGCGGCTAGCTTAACGCTACGCCGCTCTTTGCATTCTTATGTTTGAACGCTTATTATTAGCTTCTTGCTTTTTCCGTTAATAACGCTTTTACTTCTGCTTCTGTTTCCAGCTGCATCACTTCATCTGCCAAAGCCTTGCATTCATCCATCGTCCACAGGGACATAACTTTCCTTGTAGCGAGGATTGCTGTTGCGCTTACAGAGAACTCGTTCAATCCAAATGCCAGCAATACTGGTACTAATAATGGATCACTTGCTGCTTCTCCGCACATACCTGCCATAATACCTTCTTTGTTCGCAGATCCGATGATGTTCTTGATAGAACGAAGAACTGCTGGGTTGTAAGCAGAATACAGATAAGCAACATCCGGGTTTCCTCTGTCAGCTGCCATTGTATATCCAGTAAGGTCATTTGTACCGATACTGAAGAAATCAGCTTCTTTCGCTAAGATATCAGCGATCAGGCTGGCAGCAGCTGTTTCCATCATAACACCGACTTCGATGTCTTTGTCATATGCAATTCCTTCTGCGTCTAACTCACCCTTGATCTCTTCAATCAGAGCTTTCACCGCACGAAGTTCATCCACACAAGTAACAAGCGGAACCATGATACGAATCTTACCAAAAGCACTTGCGCGAAGCAATGCTCTTAACTGTGGTTTGTAGATCTCCGGACGCTGGAGACAGAAACGTACCGCACGGAATCCTAAGAATGGGTTCTCTTCGGTTGGAAGTCCAAGATATGGAAGCGCTTTATCTCCTCCGATATCCAGAGTACGGATAATGACCGGTTTACCTTCCAAAGTTTCAGCTACTTTCTTATAAGCTTCAAATTGAGATTCTTCTGATGGAACGTCATTACTTTCCATAAACAGGAATTCTGTCCTGAATAAGCCAACACCTTCTCCGTCTCTCTCCAGTACGCCAGGTGCCTCATCCGGTCCTCCGA
Organism: Candidatus Anaerostipes excrementavium; assembly: GCA_019114985.1. Taxonomy (GTDB): domain Bacteria; phylum Bacillota; class Clostridia; order Lachnospirales; family Lachnospiraceae; genus Anaerostipes; species Anaerostipes excrementavium. The sequence goes on along the minus strand of DXEM01000031.1, from coordinate 232,929 downwards.
TATTCGCAACCAGTTCTACTACATGTCCATCAGCTGTCTGAGACGGTTTTCCTACGAACTTAGCCAATGCGGCTTTTTCTTCCAGGAATTTTGCTTTCTTTTCTTTGTATTCTTCAACAACAGAAGCTTCCGGCTTCACATAAGCTTCTCCTGTCGCACCGTCTAATACGACCTCATCTCCGTCCTGAACGATCGTTGTGATGTTCTCAATACTTAAGACCGCCGGAATCTCCATAGATCTGCAAATAATTGCAGAGTGAGATGTCTTTCCTCCGATCTCAGTTAAAACACCTTCAACGTTGTCCGGATTGATTCCGGCCGTCATGGATGGTGTCAGATCTTCTGCAACCAAAACTGTACCTGCTGGTACCGCGCTGATATCAACTTCTTCAATACCAAGTAAAATTTTAATCAAACGAGTCTTGATATCACCTAAGTCAGAAGCTCTTTGCTGGGTTAATTCGTCTTCCGCCATTGAAAAGATCTGTGCAAAGAAATCACATGCTTCTTCTACTGCAGCTTCCGCATTGATCTTCTCACCGTCGATCTTCGCTTCGATCTGTTCTGTAATCGCCGGGTCCTGGATCATTAAGATATGTCCTTCCAGAATCTCAGATTCCTGTTCTCCGGCAGTTACTTTCATTGCTTCCACCATCTGTGTGGTCTTCTCAATGAAAACTTCAATAGCGTCACTTAAACGTTTCTTTTCTGCTTCTGTATCTTCAATCGTCGTCTTCGTGTAATTCAATTCCTGTTCCTTGATTACTACGACTTTTCCGATACCGATTCCTGCAGATGCTCCTATACCTTTATACATACTAACACCCGTCCTTTTTATCAAATATTGTTCTTACTCTCCTAAACCAGATTCGATCAATTCTGTTGCATGTGCAAGAGCTGCTTCTTCGTCAGGACCTTCACATACTAATTCGATCTCAGAACCACATTTGATGCAAGCACCGATGATATTCAAAAGGCTCTTTGCGTTGATTTTCTTATCTTCAAAAATGATTGTTACATCAGATTCGAATTTTGTTACAGCCTTTGCAAGAACACCTGCTGGTCTCATGTGTAATCCCTGTTCGTTTTCAATGACAAATTTCTTAGATACCATAATTAAATCTCCTTCTCTTATTAGAATTTTATGTAATGAATACATGCGTCCAGACCGTTTCTTGGCAATGCCGGCAAGTCCCGCAGGCTTCCTTTGGCGCGCATACGCACCAATACAGCGCACCAAGACGCTGCATGTCCGCGCCGCACATAGCGTGCTTATCTCCTCATGAAAATAAAAAAGACCCCTATCAATAAATGCTGCTACACTCATTGAAAAAGGTCTTGCCTGCACTACCAGTCACAATCCATATTCAATATCTATATAATACCAAATACCAATCTTTAAGTCAACAAATTTCCCCGACTAAATGTCTCTTTCCAACATGAGCCTTTTTACATAAATAATCAGATACATTTTCTCGTCGGCAGACAATCTGCATTGATAATGTTCCTCGATGTGTTCTACGATTTTTTGACTGCAGATATAGGCTTCCGGATATTTTTTTTGGTTCCGCTCGTAAAATTCCACATCATCTTCTTCGTCTTCTTCACCCTTTCGCCCTTCTGACAAAATCTCTGATTCCATATATTCCAAATGGGTAGCAAAACGCTGATATGCCGGCGTATCCGGATCGAGAGATACCTCATAGAACTCCTGGATAATGGCCATGATTTCCTGTACAAAGGGAGAAGTTGCTCTCTGATCTAATGTGAAGATCTTCTCGATCTTATTTTTATCCAGTTCGTCTCCTGCTTTTTTGCGGAATCCAATTCCTTTTCCCATCAAAATAACTTCACGGTTATTGGTATCAAACGTGCTGACTACATTATTATTGATCACCTTTTGGATAATCATTCATCTTTCCTCCTAAACACTGCCTAAAATTTCTTTCGGAATATATGCTTCCACATAGATCCCATCATCCCGGTATTCTTCCTTCTGAATCTGCCCGCAGCTTCGGATGATCTGGATCTTTCCTGCATCCTTATAAGAATATGTTTTTTCCAAATATAATTTTTGCTTCTTTAAAAGCTCTTCGATACTTTTTAAAAGTTCATCCAGTCCTTCTCCTGTCTTAGCGGATATCCGGACTGTTTTTTCTGCATGGGCATCCTTTAAAAGTTCCTCTTCCGATAGAAGATCCACTTTATTAAATGCGGTTACAACGGTTTGTTTGCCTGCCCCTAGTTGAGTCAGCGTTTCATAAACCGTTTCCATCTGCTTCTCTCTCTGTGGATTGGAAGCATCCACTACATGAAGAATCAGATCGCTGTATTTTACCTCTTCCAAAGTGCTTCGGAAAGCATCAACCAAATGATGGGGAAGTTTCCGGATAAAACCTACTGTATCTGTGAGAAGCACCTGAAATCCGCTTTCGAATTGCAGACTTTTTGTTGTAGGATCGAGGGTAGCAAACAGCTGATCTTCCTCAAGCACATGAGAATCTGTCAAACGATTCAGCAAGGTAGATTTTCCTGCATTGGTATATCCTGCAATACAGACAACCGGAATATGATGTCTCTGTCTTTGTTTCCTTTGTGTCTCTCGATGCCGGATCACATCATTTAACTCTCTTTTTAAATGAGAGATCCGTTCCCGAATCCGTCTTCGATCCACTTCCAGTTTCTTCTCTCCCGGTCCTCTCGTTCCGATTCCGCCGCCAAGTCTTGACAGGGCCGTGCCCTGTCCTGTCAGTTTTGAAGCGCGGTAGCGAAGCTGTGCCAGCTCTACCTGGATCTTACCTTCTTTCGTGGAAGCTCTTTTGGCAAATATATCAAGGATCAAAAGCGTCCGATCCATGATCTTAACATCCAGCATGCGCTCCAGATTCTTGATCTGGGCAGGGGACAATTCATCATCACAGATGATTCCTGAAGCATCTGTTCCAAAAAGCAAAGCTTCCATCTCCTCGATCTTTCCTTTTCCCACATATGTTCCCGGATGCGGCGCCTCTCTTCCCTGGATTACACGAGCTGCCACTTCGGCTCCTGCAGTCTTTGCAAGCTCTTCCAGTTCATCCAGAGATTCCTCTGCTTCCCTCATATCTCCATCTGCCACTGCGACTAAGATCACTTTTTCTGTTACTTCTTTTCTAATCTCTTCCATATTGTCATTTCCTTGTCAATTGATCTAATATCTGGCGAACTGCCATATCAAATGCCTGTTCCTTGGAATTCTTCGGATCAGAGACCTGCCGGAGCAATAATTCTTTTTCTTTCTTCTCCTGACCCTCTCTTGCATATTTTGTCACATCCAGACCAATATATTCCTCACAGGTTCGTCCTTCCAGTTCCATCTCCTTATCTGTTACGGACCAGGCATCCAGCACTCTGTGATCTTCTCCTACTGCCAACATGACAGTCACCGGTTTTGCAAAAAGATTGGTCTGAGAAAATCCCATAGCAATCTTTGCCCGATCCTGATATTGTTCTTTAAATTCTTTATACATTCGAGATACATATTTTGACCGTTGGTTCTGCATATAAGAATAACATATATACACAAGCAGCGCAAAAATCAACAGCACAATCCCGATGATAGCCGACGTCATATTTTTCTCCATCCTTTCTTCTGCAAGATCACAGTTATTATACAACGAATTCCCACCTCTGACCAGCAAAAAAAGCCTGTCGGGAATCCTATCTGCTGTTTAAAGCAGTATTCATCCAGACAAGGCTTTTCTCCAGATTTATTTTTTATGATTCATATCGTGCAGTTCTTTCCATATCTTATACAAAATATATAAAAGACAGATCGCGAAAATTGGTCTTCCATAAAAAATGATTTGATTTATGATCATTTCTTTTATCCCCCTAATTTACACTATATGTTTGTTTTAGCATGGCTTTTTTTCATTGGCAAATACACATTTAGGATCTATAAAAAATACAAATTATTTTAAATCAGCTTTTCATATAATCGCAGATTTTTTTCCCAATCCATATAATAATGCCGATTTTCAGTCCTTCCATCGTCAACAAAAAAACCAATGCTCCAAAATCATTCATTTCCTCGCCTCCTCCGCAGACTTCTCCGATATGTTCAACTTTTTATTATAGAATATAAAATCCCACCCAGAAAAACAAAATATACAAACACAAATCCATTGGTCATCATGATAAAGTTTCCTGTTTTGATTCCAAAGATCCAAATTACCAAAGGAACAATGATGTCAACCCCGCATAATATCTTCGTCCCTTGATCTCGTCTTTCTTTTCGAATCGCCTCTGACACAATCAGGAGCAGCATTCCGATCACACAATACCCGACACATTCCAATAAAAATAAAACGGTAACCGGAATATCGGCCTGGCTAAATATGCTCTGTCTAAACCCATAGATGATATAGCAAATCAAATAGGCTAATGCAGGACCCGCCAGAATCATTATCTTCTTCATAACCATTCCCTCCCTCCATAGAGTTAATTTATAGTTCTTTGTATATGTCCGTATCACATCCTTCCTTATCAAGGTTATTTTTCTCAATTTATAACCATTGCAAAATATATAACAAACCTTTTAAAGACTCTTCTTCCATTCGTCGTCAATTCTTACTTTCATCTTACATCTTTTTATACTTTCTGTCAATCAATATTTTGAACAACAAAACATTGATTGAATGAATTTTATTTGCTAAAATGTGTATGAATTAATTATTAGGAATAGAAAGGTTCGATCAACATGGCAAATCGTAACAATTTTATCACCGGAATTACAGAGATGTTGATCTTATGTCTTCTTGAACAGGAAGACAGCTACGTATACCAGATCTCAAAATCTATCAAAGAGCTATCCGATGGCTTTCTTTCTATTTCGCAAAATACTTTGTATTCTGCTACTTATAAATTAGAAAATGATGGATATATCAGCGAATATTCCAAAAAAGTCGGAAAAAAACGAACGCGAATTTATTACAAACTGGAACCGGAAGGAAAACAATATCTAGATACCATTCGTGATAATTATCAACAAGTCGTCCAAGGTGTTCAGGCAGTTCTTTGCCGCCTTGATGATAAATAAATGTACAGGAGAGGAGCAGGATTATATTTATGAAAAGAAAATCTTTTACCAAAATCTATCTTCATCAAATTAAAACCTTATTTCCGATCTTTGGTAAAAAGGAACGTCAATACCTGAAAGGTTTTGAAGAGACTGTTCAGGATTATGCCGATGATCATCCGATTCAATCGACTGGGGATCTAATCAATGAATTCGGGACGCCTCAGGAAGTCGTCAATTCTTATATTGATCAGGCAGATGTCGACTATCTTAGTAGGAAAATAAAAAAGAATACATTCATAAAACGTATCATCTTTGTTGTTGCCTTTTGTTTTTTAATCTTTCTCGGTTTTTATGCTGTCTTAATATATAAAGACTATTTATCGGCCAAAAACGCACATATCACCAAAGAAGAAATCATTATAGAATATGAAGGACCAGGAAATGAGGAGTAAGTTTATAAAACAATATTCTGTCACTCTTTCATGCAGTAAATCCGGTAAATTATCTTAAATCTTAAACAGACCGCAGTGTCTCTGATTTTTGTCAGATCTTCTGCGGTCTGTCTTATTTTTTTACTTATATTCTGCCGGGTATCCTCTGCCGGTTTCTGCTCTTCTATCCATTGTATACATGATTTCCATATCTTCTTTGGACAGCTGAAAGTCGAAAATATCTCCATTGGCAATGATGCGTTCTTTATGGACAGATTTTGGAAGACTTACAATTCCTCGCTGCAGATGCCAGCGCAAAATAATCTGTGCCGGTGTCTTCCCATACTTCTCTGCCAATTCTACGATCTCCGGTTCCCCAAGCTGTTTCCCTTTTCCGAGAGGTCCCCATGCTTCTACGACAATCCCTTGATCCTGACAGTACTGCACCGTCTCTTTTTGTACCAGAAACGGACAAATCTCTATCTGATCCACCGCCGGAGCTATATTTGCCGTCAATGCAATTTTTTCAAGATGTCTCTGTTGAAAATTGCTGACGCCGATGTTCTTGATCAACCCTTGCTCATAATATGTTTCGAGTATTTTCCAAGATCCTGCCACATCATTGATCGGCCAATGAAGCAGATACAGATCCACATAGTCAAGCCCCAATTCTTTCAATGTTTTTTCAAAGGCTGCTTCCTGTTTTCCTTCCACCATATCCGTGTACCAGATTTTGCTTGTGACAAAAATCTCTTCTCTTGGAATTTTGCTGTCCCTGACAGCCGCACCGACCTGCGCCTCATTTTGATAATAGCTTGCCGTATCCAAATGACGGTACCCTGCTTTCAATGCTTCCAGACAAGATTGATACCCCTCATCTCCCCGGCTGTCCCAGCTTCCCATAGCCATCACCGGAATCCGATTTCCATTGTTCATCAAAAACGTGCTCTGCAAATTCATAGACATCCTCCTTTATCAAAGATTTGTAAAAGCCTTCTACCCTCTTGTTTTTCCTCCTGCTACATTGACGGTAACTCCATGGATGTAGGAAGCTCTTTTACTTGCCAAATAAACACAAAGGTCGGCAACTTCCCTTAATTTTCCGGATCGTCCCAGTGGAGTCGTAGAAGTTTTCGAATAACCCGCTCTTAGATCATCCACGGTGATTCCTCTCGTATAAGCTAAAGCAGATTCATATTCGATCGTTCGAAGTCCGGTCGCTTCCATAATCCCCGGCGCCACGCCAACAACTCTAATTCCTTGTTTGCCCAATTCTTTTGCCCATGACCGAGTCAAAGAATTCACTGCATTCTTCGTTGCGGCATAAACACTCTGTCCCTCAGAGCCTTCCAATCCGCTCTCAGATGACATATTGATAATGACTCCTTCTCCCTTTTCTGTCAAAATCCGGGCAACTGCCTGGGCACAGAAAAAGACGCCTTTTAAATTCACATCACATACCTTATCCCATACGGCCTCACTAAGCTCATATTTTCCCTTTGGTTCCTTAGAATCTACCAAAAGTCTCGGAATGTTGATTCCTGCATTGTTTACCAGTACATCAACTGTCCCAAATCTCTTTTTCACATCCTCGACCATCTGCTCAACCTCAGAAGCTTTTGTTACGTCTGTACGAACATAAAAATATCTTTCTTCTTCGGCTTCCATCTGCGGCGCTTCCGGCGCCATATCGGAAATCGCCACATTCGCTCCAACATCTAAAAATTCCTGTGCGACTGCCTTTCCAATCCCGGATGCTCCTCCTGTTACAATCACAGTTTTACCATCTAAATCTAACCATTGATCTTTCATAACTCGATTCTCCTATATCTATCCAAAAATATCTCTTCGTGATATTGCCTATTATTTTTGTAGAACAAAGTGGACAAGCCTTCACAGACTCCCCTGTTCTCAATCCTCCGAGGCTTGAACACTTTGCGCGCCGCTGCAATACCGCAAAGCGGTAATGTACCTTATTGCAGCGTGTGCATCCGCCCGAAGGTTTTTTATTCGATTGGAAGTTCAAAAAACTTTCTATCGAATAAAAAAGGGAGGCATCCATGATGCCTCCCAACCGAAATATCATAATTTCTCTTCCGCAACAGATTGCTCGTGCTTCGCCACATTCTGAAAAGAGTCCCATTTTGTCGAAAATAGGAATAAGAACAAGGTATCGATCACCGCCATTGCCGCCATTCGCGTAAAACTGACCTGATCGTGAAAGATATGTTCCCTCGTTGCCGTTAAAAGCACATAATCACATGCTTCTGCCAAAGGGGATTTCGCCTGATTAGTAATTGCGACTGTCTTCGCCCCATTCTCTCTGGCAATCTCGACCATCTGCATTAAGCGCTTGGAAGCGCCGGACGCAGAAATGGCAAATAAAATATCTTTCTTCCCCAGGATCCTTGAAAATGCCTCCTGGCTTTCCCAAATCGTGGAACTGACTGCTTTTAATCCCAACTGATTAAACTTATACGTTCCATCCAAAGCAATCGGAATCGTATTTCCCATCGCTGCAAATTCAATTAAATCCGCCTGAAGGATATGATCAATGATCTCCCTTAATTGAACCGGATCGAAATTGTGGAAGGTTGCCTTCAACTCTTCTACCTTGCTTCCAAGGATATTGTTTATCGACTGTTCCATCCGATCCAGATTGATCTCACTGGAGATCTCCTGTTCTTCGTGCTGTCTTTGCTCTCCCGCCATCTTGATCTTCAATTGGTGGAAGCCTTTGCACCCAATCTTCTTACAAAATCTTACAATCGTAGCCTGGCTTGCTTCACAATGCTGCGCCAGTTCCGATACGGACATCTCTATGGCTTTCGCCGGATGACTGATCAAGTAATCTGCTACTTTCTTCTCTGCATCATATAAACTATCATAAGTTGAAAATATTTGATCTCTGACTGATATTTCGCTGCTCATAATGCCCCTTTCCATCAGATCTTAGGAGCATTCTCCATGAAATACCTTTCCGCTTCACCGCTCCATAAGTATCCGTGCCTTTTAAGAATCGGCTTTAATCCTTCAATAAACTTATTTTCGCTTATTTCATCGACTTTGTCAACTTGCGTCAGCGGAAATTTGTGATGGGTATAGACAATTTTCTTGCCTCCGCCAATCTGCGGCAGCTCTTTTGTCGTCTTTGCAGCCTCATCAAGTCCGAGTACATGGGTCACGATCTTTGCGGCATTTACCGTCTTTTTCTCAATCAATTCAATGGATTGCTTCATATCTTCTGTATTACCGCCGCTGGTTCCTATAAAATGGGTGGAATTATAATGAATATCATAGAAATTCACATTTGCACTGAATTCCTTATCCGCCGGTCCTGAAAAGAAATTCAGGCATCCGTCATAAGCCAGCATTTTCACTCCATAGGAAACCATTTCCTGATTTGGAGCGAAGATAAACACATCGTCATATCCTTTGTCCGCATATTTACGAAGCTCTGCATTGACATCATCCATTTCACTTGTATTGACATAAATCAGTGTGACTCCGTTCTTCTTTGCCTCTTCTTCCGTATAAAGTTTTTTTGCCAGATCAATCTTTGACTGGGTTCGGCCCGTCACAACAAGAAGAGACGGTTTTTTCGGTCCGTGGATGGCAAAATCGATTGCCAGAAATCCCATGGGACCGGTAGCGCCTAGGAGTGCCATTGCGCCCCCTTCCCGTATTCCCATGACATGTTCATAGTAATACATGCGCTTCATATGATATTGGGCATTGAATGCTCCTACAACACAGGAAAGAGGTTCTACCACAGAGCCTTCAAAAAATGTGTCTCCCTGATATTTTAACAGCGATCCGTTTTCCATGACCTGATTTGTGAAAATAATTTTCGTCGCATCTCCTCCCATATAGCGGAACGAGTATCCCGGCGCCCAGCCTTTCACATCTCCGATATTTGGCTGGATCACAAATTTATCACCCTCCTGATACTGATCCTTCCATTTTTTCCCTACTTTTAAAATCTTTCCGCAGAACTCGTGACCTAAGATGATTGGGTGTTCCTCAATATCATTTGGTACTTTTTTATGCCGCTGTGCCTGTGTAATGGCTTTAAAACTAGACATGCACAGGCTGTCTGTCACTACCTCAGCCAGAATCTCATCTTCCTGCATTTCAGGCAGTTCGAATTCTTCCAGCCTTAGATCCATCTCTCCGTACAATCTTACTGCCTTCGTCTTCATACGCCCATCCTCCTGATTATCCTAAAATTCCTAAACCGTATCCAACGATTCCTACAATGAAAAGAATAAAAATGATCATGATCGGACTCATGTTTTTCTTTAACAATTTTGATACGGCCAATGTTAAAATCAATGCCAAAAGGCCCGGAAGAAGCTGATCCAAAATGTCCTGTACGGTTGTGATCGTCGTCTCTCCATTGATCGTTACTTTTGAAACAACCAGCGGAACATTGATGGTCGTCCATTTTGATACAAGCGCTCCCATAACGAACAGACCAAGAATAGAAGCTCCTTCTGTTACCTTCTGGATCATATTTCCTGCTAAATGTTTTACAAAATCCAGACCTTTCTTGTAGCCAAATTCCAATCCGAAATACAGCGCTGCAAGACGTACAAGATTAAATGCGAAGAAGAACAATACCGGACCGAGCAGGCTTCCTGTCAATGCCAAAGATGCTCCGATTGCCGCTGTGATCGGACGAAGTGTTCCCCAGAAAATCGGATCTCCGACCCCGCAAAACGGTCCCATTAAACCGACTTTGATACTTCCGATCGTTCCCTCGTCGATGTCCGCTCCATTTGCTTTCGCTTCCTCTAACGCCGCCGTAACTCCAAGAACCGGTCCAACTGCTCCCGGTGTTACATTAAAAAATGTCAAGTGCCTCTTTAACGCTGCAACTCTTTCTTCTTTTGTATTATACAGCCTTTTGATGGCCGGCGCCATATCAAATGCCATTCCCAGAGCATGCATACGTTCATAGTTAAACGATGCCTGCTGCAAATTTGTTCTTAAAAACATGTTGATTCGATCTTTTTTCGTTAATTTCTTTTCACTCATGATATTTTCCTCCCTTATTACAGTTCATCGTCCAATTCATCGTCTAAATCGTCATCTGCATCCAGGCTCCCGGATACTGCCGCAGCCGGTGCTGCCTGCACTGCCGCAAATTTCGGATTCAGCTGTACATAGATAATGGCAAACACCGCACCCATAATACCAAAGGCAACCAAGTTAAACTCTGTGAACGCCGCAATGACAAATCCAAGGAAGAAAAACGGCATCAGATACTGAGCTCCCATCATATTCAGCACCATAGCATAACCAACGACAACGATCATTCCGCCTGCAACAGTCAATCCGCCGGTAATCACATCCGGAATACTGTTTAACAGTGTCTGTACGCCGCTTGGACTTACAACTGCTGCGACCAAAAATGTTGGAATCGCCACACGAAGCGCCTGGATGACTAAGGCAGTCACATGACAAACGTCGATCATGCGGAAATTTGCTTCTTCTGCATAACGGTCCGCCGCATGCTGAAAGAAGATGGTTACCGTTCTCGCAAATACGGTTAATACCTGTCCGGCTACCGCCACCGGAAGGGCGATGGCAATTCCCGCTGAGATAGACTGCTGTCCGACAATCACCAGGATTGTGGAAATAATGCTGGCAAGCGCTGAGTCCGGGGACTGAGCAGCTCCGATGTTCATCCATCCAAGAGCGATCATCTCCAACGTTCCTCCTAATAAAATTCCTGTTTTCATATCACCTAAGATGATTCCAACGATCGTACAAGCGATCAGCGGGCGATGGGTCTGGAAGGAATCCAGAACACTTCCCATACCGGCGATACATCCGAAAATAACCAATAATATAATCTGTACTGTTGATAATCCCATTTCTTAAATCCTCCTAATGTTTGGCTCCTAACCTTCGATCTTGCTCATCAGATCCACTTTTTTATCTGTGGCTACCGGCCGGATTTCCAGCTCAATTCCCATTTCATGAAGTTTCTTAAACGCCTCGATATCTGCATCATCTACAGAAACCGCTTTGGTAATCTGTGTTTTTCCTGTCTTGAATGCCATGCCTCCTACGTTTACACTTTTAATCGGCACACCGGCTTCTGCCATGCGCAGCACGTCTTTTGGACATGTATATAAGAAAAAGACTGTATCATCTGCATATTTTGGATTGTTATATACGCGAACCGCCTTTGCTACGCTAACGACGCTGACTTTGACTCCCGGAGGGCCTACCTGAAGCAAAAGAGTTTTTCGTATTTCGTCTTTCGCCACCTCATCACTGCAAATAATAATTCTTTCTGCATTGGCTTCTTTCGCCCAGACAGTCGCTACCTGTCCATGGATCAAACGATCATCGATTCTTACTAAATTAATTTTCATAGCTCATCATCCTCCTCATCAGCTTCTGTTTTCGTATCACTTAACATCTTCCTGCAAGAGCGGATATAAGTATCCGCACCTAGTTCACCATATACTTCTGCCGCCCTGATCTCTTCGTTCATCATTCGAATTCCTGCCACATCGATCAGCATCGGCAGGCTCAGTCCGGTAATCACATCCATCCGATCCTGTCCCATCACTGTCTCGAATGCCGCATTATAAGGACTTCCGCCAAATAAATCTACCAGAAAAAGAATCTGCTCTTCTTCGGAACATTTCCCAAGAATCTCCTGGTATTTTTCTTTTAAAGTCTCCGCATTCTCTCCTGGCAAAAAAGTTACCACATCCAGATCATCCAAATGCCCAAAGACCATATTTGCAGAATGAACGACTTCCTGCGCCAGTTTCCCGTGCGCTCCTAAAATCAAATGCATCCTATTACTCCTTCTTTTTGTAAAACAATATTTTATGTATCATCATTTCGCGAAATTTTATTTTGTGATTACATTATAACTACAGAATAAAATTTTGTCAATAATAATATTACGAAATTTTATTTCTTTTTAACAAAAGACTTTTTTGCACAAAAAAAGGAAGCATTTCTGCTTCCTCAAAAAGATTTTTTTATCTTGTTTCTAAAAATGTCAATTCTTTTTGTCCGTCTTTATCATCCGGATATTCTTTCACGAATGCTTTCGCATATTCGTATGCCTTGTCATAATCAAAAATCGATTCGTACGCTCCGATCCTCGTGAATAAGACTTCTTTGCGATCGTTTAAATCATCTCGTTCTAATGCCGTCTCTAAAATCTTGATTCCTTCTTTGTACTTTTCCTGTTTTGCCAGAATTCCGTATTTTGTACAATAAATACCTCCTTCATTCGGGAGCTCCTCGATTCCTTTATCGCATACTTTGAGCGCTTTGCCGTTATCTCCTTTTCCTGCATAACAGAAAGCTTTAAACGAATAAGCTTTGCTCTCTCCTTTGTCAATCAAGCGGTCATAAACCTCGATCGCATCATCATATCGTTCCAGCTGATACAAGGCTTCTCCTTCATACAGCAAAACATCGGTCTTTTGCTTCGTCCAGAAAAGTGTAAATTTTCCGGATGCTTTGTGGAACTTTTCATATGCTTTCTGATATTCTTTGTCATTTAGATATTCAACTCCGTCATTTGCCGTCATTTTCTGGCTGATATATCCATATCCTGAAAAAACCAATATAAACAGTACAGCTGCCAATACGACAATGAGGATTCCTTTTGCTCTACGATTCATTCTATCTCTCCTGTCTTATAAATCTTTCGGTACTTCGTAGAGTATAACACAAAAGTCTTTTTGTTTCACCCCTATTTTTACGGCAGACTATCCCTTACGCACAATTTTCCATATCCGACCTGTGAATTGGGGTAAAATGAAAATCCTTCCATCTCCCGAGCTCCTCGCTGCAGATAAGCCCGGATTTTTTCCCCATATAAATACGGATCGTTCCCACGAACGATTCCCCATTCCATGAAAAGAGCGCTGGCTCCGGCAACAAAAGGTGTTGCCATGGAAGTCCCTGACATTACGCTTTCCCCGCCGCCGGGCGCTGCTGCCAGAATATCGACTCCGGGCGCTGCCAAATCCGGCTTTGGCACACACAATGCTTCATCCCCTCGTCCGGAAAAGACAGCGTAAGCATTCAGCCGGACATTATAGGCCCCGACCGCCACAATCTTTCTTGCCGTCGATGGTACTGTCAAAGTCAAGGTAGCGGAAGGTTCCAAAAAACGAGTCTGCGCATTGCTTCCTGCGGAAACCGGCAGCCATAGATCGTACCTTCCATTGACAACTCTTTCCGGAATAATCTGCAGTTCCCACTGACCGCTTTCAATACTTCCGTCTGTTTCCGATGAAAAAGAAAAGTAAATTTCCTGCCGGACATTATAGGGCGTCGGCATCCCGTAATAGACATAGACAACCGTATCTCCATAACGATACACACCTTTTCCCGGCTGTGTCTGGATCTGGCGCAGCTCTCCGGAAGGAGACTTTAATTCCAATGCAAAATCATCGCTGAAATTTTTCCACATCTGCAGATTCATGTTCGGCTCAAAGGGCGCAAAATTGAATAAAATCCTTTCGGTTTCCTTTCCGATCCGTCCATGCCGATGCCTTCCTGTATCTCCTTCATTTCCGGTTCCAATACAAATCACATTTTTCCAGCTGTCTGCCATCTTTGTAATAAATGTCTCCAGAAGAGAATCCCCGCGATGATCGCCATAGTGATTTCCGTAACTGATATTGACTGCCACAGGACGGCCTTGTTTTTCGGCAAATTCTATAACAAATTCCAACGCCGACATTAGCTGGGTGGTTCTTGGAAATCCTTTTTCCCCGGTCTCGCCAAGCTTCACAACAATCAATTCCGCCCCCGGCGCAACGCCCTGATTTCCTGCTGCGATTGACGCCACATGAGTTCCATGACCAATTCGGTCTGTAACCGGCACGATCTGTCTGCCATCTGCAGCGTGAAGTGCTCGATCGATCTCTTCTTTCGTAAATACACTCCCAGAAACAAATGGCTTCGGAGGGTTCCCCGGGAGCGTCTGATCCCAAAGAACCGCTATTTTCGTATTCCCCAGTTCATCTATAAAATCCGGGTGAAAGATATCAATCCCTGTATCGATGACTGCCACATAAACTCCGCTTCCGGATAAAGAAAAAGGCGGCATCCTGACCGATAACATACAAGATGCCGCAATTGCACTTTCTCTTTCCAACAAAAGATTTTTTGGTTTTTCCACATAAATGATCTGTGGGAGCGCTGCAAATTCTTCTACAAAATCTGCCGGCAGATAGGCAATGCCATAACCCTGTCCAAGACTTTCCAATACTGCCCCTTCCGGAACTTCCACGTCTGAAAGATCTCCTGCGTATTGAAAAATCACTTCCCATCGATCGCTTTCTTCATCATATCCTACATTCAGATCCAGCGTTTTTTCTCTTTCCTGACGGCTAAGTTCCAAAGCCAAATTCAGCTGGTTTTCCAGCTTTTCCTCTCCTTCCATGATCCGTCGCTCCTGCTTTTCTTTTATCAGGTATATTCTGTTTCCCTGCGCTTTATGTCTTTTGACAGGATTTCCGCTTTTTATAATAAACACGGATCTGACTGTACATTTGAAAAAGAGAAGAAGCAATCATAATTCCGCCGGCCATAGCCGCCGCGATCATCAGTGTCTTTTGACCATAGCGATAGAACAGATCCCATTCTTTGGCGATGGCATAATTCATCGTATAATAAAGAGTTCCTCCCGGAACCATTGGAATAATTGCGCTGATCAGATAGACGGTTACCGGAGTCTTTTGAACTCTCGCCATTACCTCCGCATAAGCGGTGGCAACAACTGTGGCAAGAAGATTGGTGATAAAACCATTCTGGATCAGGTTGAGAAATCCAAGATAAGATCCCCAGCATATCATGCCGCCGACACCGGCAATCCAAAGTTTTTTCCCATGCAGATTATAAAGCGCCGCAAATCCGAGACTGCCAATAAAACTGGCAGCAATCTGTATTATTTCCTGCATTTATACCACACCTCCCCACAATACAATGGCTGCAAAAGAACCTCCCGCAAGAAAGATGGCAAGGATAACAGATTCACATACCGTAAGGATCCCTGAAATCGTATCTCCGCTGATCATATCTCTTAATCCATTGACAAATGCAACTCCCGGAACCAAAAGCATAATATTTCCGATGATGACCTCTCCATAATCCGATGCTGCCCCGATTCTTGCCATTGCATAAGCCGCAGAGGCGACAAAAAAAGCTGACAAAAAGTCAAGAAACATACGATTGACCATGAATTTCTTCATAAATTCGCGAAAAGCCATGATCATTCCTCCGATTCCAAAAGCCACAGCAGCTTCTCTCCATCCCCCTCCGAAGAAAACGGCAAATGCGGACGCAATCATCGCTGATATCAGCGCCTGTTTCCAAAGCGCTATCCCGCCGCCTTCTCGTATCTGTCTGAAACGTTCTTCTATTTCTTTCAGTTCCGGCTGACACTGACAAATATATCTGGAAAGCTGATTCAGCTGATCTAATTTGGCAAAATCCGTATGAAAACTTCGGATTCTCTTGGTCCTTGTATATACTTCTCCGTTTTCGTCACGAACCGATGCCACAATGCTGGATGTGATGGAAAATACATCAACTTCTTCGGCTCCGTATGCCTTACAGATCCTTCCGATCGTATCTTCCACCCTGGATACGCCTCCTCCGGACACCAGCAGACATTCCCCGATCTCGACCGCTATGACCAGTACCTGTTTAACTTCCATTTCCATTCTCCTCATGTTCATAATATTTATAGATATTTTAACATTAAAATAGAATCCTGCAAAGCAGGATTCTCCGCCTGCGGCGGGTCGCTTAAGCGACATTTTCTACACCGCCGCAGTGCGATCCTTGCGGAGCATTTTTTGTTTCACCAGGAACGAATTTCCTTAGTGAAACAAAAAATCCTCTTGCCATAAACGGCAGGAGGATTTCACTTAAATTTAACATTTATTCTGCTGCGTCAATTTTATGGGTCCAAGCTGCTGCAAGCGCTCCATAACCAATATGGCATGCCACACTTAAAGAAAGAGGATCCATATGGAATTCCATTCCCGGGAAAGCTTCTTTTAATTCTTCCGCCCATATCTCGGCTTCTTCCCTGTTCCCGGTATATGCGGCCTCCAAATAGGCATGTTTTCCATAGTCTCCATTCGGAAATCTTTCTTCCAGTTCTTTTTGCATCGCTGCGATCATTTTCTTTTTCGCAGCTTTGATTCCCCTGGTTTTCGCAAAAGCGTCTAACTTTTCCCCGTGAATCTGAAGCACAGGCTTAATATTCAAAACCGCGCCGATAGCTGCACCGGCCGGCGTCACACGGCCGCCTTTCTTTAAATATTTTAACGTGTCTACCATGATGTAGATTCCACTGTCCAATTTCTCTTGTTCCAGGATTTTTTTGATCTCAGATGCATTTTTCCCTTCTTCTCTTAACTGCAGCGCATCAAGAACGGACTGCCGCTGTGTCACCGAGATCCTTTGATTATTTACCACCTGTACCCGTCCGTCATAATCTTCCGCCAACATCAGCGCTGTCTCGCAGGAACTGCTTAATCCGCTGGACATTGGGATATGCAGGATCTCATCATAATCGTTCAGCAGTCTCTCCCACAGTTCCATCACATCCCCAGGCGCCGGCTGTGAAGTCTTAATATCCTGATCTTCTTCCAGCTTCTGATAAAATTCTTCTTGAGACAACGTGATCTCTTCAAAATATAACGTTTCATTGATATAAAATGGCATAGGAAGCACAGAAATTCCAAGTTCATTTCCCTGCTGCTGAGTGATTCCGCTGTTGCTGTCAGTTACAATCGCTACTTTTCCCATATAGTATCCCTTTCTCCTGATTGGATCTTCTTCATTTCCCGCATAAATCTTGCAATCGGAAATCCTACCACGTTATAATAGTCGCCTTCAATGCTGCGGATAAAGACCGCTGCTTTTCCTTGAATTCCATAGGCTCCGGCCTTATCCATCGGTTCTCCTGTGCGGATATAAGCCTGAATTTCCTCATCATCCAAAGGATAGAAATATACTTTTGTTTCCTCATAGAATGATATCTCTTTTCCCTCACAGATGATCGTCACCCCGGTATATACCCGGTGCATGCTGCCGCTTAACATGGAGAGCATTCTGGCTGCGTCTTCTTCATCTGCCGGTTTCCCAAGAATCTTTCCATCGTAGGATACAACAGTATCTGCTCCCACGACGATTTTCTTCTCTTTTATTTTATTCCAAATATCCCTTGCCTTTTGGCTGGAAAGCTCCATAACAACTTCATTTGGCGCTTCTTTTGTAATAACTTCCCGGACATTGCTTGGCATGACTTCAAAAGACAGATCTGCCAGCGAAAGAATTTCTTTTCGCCTTGGGGAAGCAGACGCCAATATTATATGCTCCATCTTCGTCTCCTATACGAAAACCGGACGGATCCGTCCGGTTTTCTCTTTACTCTTCGATTTTTTCTTCTAATTTTAAATTGATTCTTCCCATCTTGTCAATTTCCAACACTTTGACTGCGACTTTGTCTCCGATATTTACGACGTCTTCTACTTTTTCCACTCTTTCTTTGGCCAGTTTGGAAATATGAATCATACCGTCTTTGTTTGGCGCCAGCTGTACAAAGGCTCCAAACGGCATAATACGAACGACTTCACCTTCATAAATATCTCCGACATTCAGCGGTTCTACGATGGTCTTGATGATCTTGATCGCCTGATCGATCATTGCCTGATCTTCACTTAAGATGTCAATTCGGCCGCTCTCGTCAATATCGATCTTAACACCTGTCTCGTCAATGATTCCATTGATGGTCTTGCCCTGTTTTCCAATCACATCGGAAATCTTCTCCGGATCGATGGTGTACTGAGAAATCTTCGGCGCATATTTGCCGACATGATCTCTGGCCTCACCGATAACCGGATTCATCACTTCGTGAAGGATATAGGTTCTTGCTTCTTTTGTTCTTGCGATCGCTTCCCGAATAATCTGCTCTGTCAATCCATGGATTTTGATATCCATCTGGATCGCTGTAATTCCTTTGTCTGTACCTGCAACTTTAAAGTCCATATCGCCGAAGAAATCTTCCAGACCCTGGATATCCGTCAGGATCAGATAATCGTCATCTGTCTCTCCTGTCACCAATCCAACAGAAATACCTGCAACCGGAGCTTTTACCGGTACACCGGATGCCATCAAGGACAGAGAAGAAGCACAAATACTTCCCTGAGATGTGGATCCGTTGGATTCCATGATCTCGGATACGGTACGGATCGCATATGGGAATTCTTCTACTGTCGGCAGTACCGGAACCAAGGCACGCTCTGCCAAAGCTCCATGTCCGATTTCACGGCGTCCCGGACCTCTGCTTGGTCTTGTCTCTCCCACAGAATAAGATGGAAAATTATAATGATGCATGTAGCGTTTCTCTGTCTCCGTTACATCAATGCCATCCAATCTCTGGGCTTCTGAGAGAGAACCCAATGTGGTGATCGTCATAACCTGTGTCTGTCCTCTCTGGAACATTGCAGAGCCATGGACTCTCGGCAGGCAGTCGATCTCTGCATGAAGCGGACGAATCTGCTTCACATCACGTCCGTCCGGACGTTTATGATCTTTTAAAATCATCTTGCGGACGGTTTTCTTCTGGAAATTGTAGACAGCTTCTGAAATCTGCTCTGCCCACTCTTCATTTTCCGCATATCGTTCTTCCAATTTTTCTTCAATCTCGCGGATATTCGCTTCTCTTGTCTGCTTATCGTCTGTAAAAACGGCTTCCTCCATTGCTTCCGGAGTAACAAAAGATACCATATCATCATACATCTCCGGATCTACGGAATGATGTTCGTATTCATGTTTCTCTTTTCCGCATTCCGCAACGATCTGATCGATGAATTTGATGATTTCCTGGTTTACTTCATGTGCTTTAAAAATTGCTTCCAGCATCTTATCTTCCGGTACTTCATTAGCTCCGGCTTCAATCATAATAACTTTTTCTCTGGTAGAAGCTACCGTAAGTGCTAAATCAGAAACCTGTCTCTGCTCTGCGGTCGGATTGACAACCAATTCTCCGTCTACCAATCCAATCATTGTAGAGGCGGTAGGACCGTCGAATGGAATATCGGAAATCGCTGTTGCGATCGCTGATCCAAGCATTGCTGTCAATTCCGGGCTGCAGTCCGGATCCACTGACATCACCAGGTTGTTCAATGTTACATCATTGCGGTAATCTTTCGGGAACAGCGGACGCATCGGGCGGTCAATGACCCTGTCTGTCAGGATCGCATTCTCAGAAGGTTTTCCTTCTCTCTTCAAGTATCCTCCCGGAATCTTACCAACGGCGTATAATTTCTCTTCATACTCTACGCTCAGAGGGAAAAAGTCAATTCCATCCCTCGGCTTCTCTGATGCCGTCGCTGTAGATAAAACAACGGTATCTCCATAGTGCATAAACGCTGCTCCATTGGCCTGCGCTGCCACACGTCCGACTTCTACCATCAGGGTACGGCCCGCAAGCTCCATGCTAAATTGCTTTGTCATAATTGATTTCGTCTCCTTTTCTTGTTTTTGATTATAAGGCGCCGAAACAACTGAAAAGCCGGCTTCCGATGCTTCTTCGTCAAACCGGTTTTTCAGTAGTCTCGGGAAACGCCTCAATAACCATGTTATTGTATCATACTCTTTTGAAAAAGACCAGCTTTTTCTTTTTCACAAAATAAGACACCCTCGCCTGATCTTCAGGCGGAAGGTGTCTAATCTTGGGGATTATTTTCTTAATCCTAGTTTTTCAATTAATGCACGATATCTTTCAACATCTTTGTCTCTTAAGTAAGCGAGCATATTACGTCTCTTACCAACCATCTTAAGAAGTCCTCTTCTTGAGTGGTGATCTTTCGGATGTTTGTCAAAATGCTCCTGAAGCTCACGGATTCTTGCTGTTAAAATAGCAACCTGAACTTCCGGTGAACCTGTGTCATTTGCATCTTTGCCAAACTGTGCTACAATTTCCTGTTTCTTTTCTGCTGAAATCATTTTTCTTCCTCCTTAGAATCTTTCATGACGCCAAATACCAGGAAAGGGTCGGAGTACCCAAATCTGAGTATTGGTCAAACAACTTTCTCATTCTATCATAGGTTTGCCAAATTTGTAAAGGATTATTTCCCCATTTCTTTACTTTTTTCACTGGCTGCAATTGTTGCTTCAATCACAGCGCTTCTCATGCCCTTCTCTTCTAAGACTCTGACGGCCTCGATTGTCGTTCCTGCCGGAGAGCAAACCGCATCCTTTAATTCTCCCGGATGTTTTCCTGTCTCTAAGACCATCTTTGCACTGCCATAAACAGACTGGGCGGCAAATGTATATGCCTTGTCTCTTGGAATCCCCTGCATGACCGCTGCATCTGCCAGAGCCTCGATGAACATATACACATAAGCCGGAGAACTTCCGCTGACGCCTACTACCGCATCCATTAGGGATTCGGTCACGATCTCTACCTTTCCAAAGCTGCGGAAAATCCGACATACTTTTTCCATGTCTTCTGATGTCGTATATTCATTCCGACAGATCCCCGCCATGCCTTCTCCTACCAGAGCCGGTGTGTTCGGCATCACACGAACAATCTTTACTTCTTTGCCAAACTGACGCTCAGACTGAGCCATGGCAACCCCTGCTGCAATCGTTACAACCAGCTGAGATTTTGTAATATGATCCCTGATTTCATGAATGACATCTTTATACATTTGAGGCTTTACCGATAAAACTACAATATCTGCTTTTGCCGCCTCACAGTTATCTGTCGTTATATTGATCTGCAGCTTTTCTTTCACTTCTTCTATTTTGTCAGACGCAGGATCAGCAGCAATTATCTCTTCAGCCGGAATAACATTCTGTCCTATAATTCCTGTAATCATAGCCTGTGCCATATTTCCACATCCGATAAATCCTAATTTCATCTTTTTCCTCCCAATGAATGATCTAATTTTTCCAACAATTCTGTAAAATACCTGGGCAAAGCAGTTTCAAACTCCATATACTCCGACGTTCTCGGATGCACAAATCCGAGAACCTTTGCATGAAGACACTGCCCCTCCAAAGCAAATTTCTGTTTCTTCGGTCCATACACCTCGTCCCCAAGGAGCGGATGACCGATGGATGCCATATGCACCCTGATCTGGTGGGTTCTTCCGGTTTCTAATCTGCACTCAATATAAGTATACCCTTTCAAGCGCCTCAGTACCTTATAATGGGTCACTGCCCGGCGCCCTCCCGGAACCACCGCCATCTTTTTCCGGTCTTTTGGGCTGCGCCCGATCGGAGCATCGATTGTCCCCTCATCGTCTTTTAAAATCCCGCAAACAATTGCATGATATTTTCTCGTGATGGAATGTTCATACAGCTGGGCGGCAATCTTTTGATGTGCCATATCATTTTTACAGGCAATTAAAATTCCGGTTGTATCTTTGTCGATCCGATGGACGATCCCCGGTCTTAACACTCCGTTGATTCCGGACAAATCTCCTTTGCAGTGTGCCAAAAGCCCATTGACCAATGTCCCCGTATCATGACCTGCCGCCGGATGAACAACCATGCCTTTTGGCTTATTAATCAAGATGACATCCTCATCTTCATAAACAATATCCAGATCCATATCTTCCGGTTTCGCTTCCAGCTCTTTTGGCTCCGGAATCATCAAGTGAACCCGGTCCCCTTCCTTACAGCGATAATTGCCTTTTACATACTTTTGGCCAACCCTGGCTCTTTGTTCCTTGCAAAGCTTCTGCAGATAACTTCTTGTATATTCCGGCAGCACCTCTGTCAAAACAACATCAAAGCGTTTTCCTTCCTGGTCTTTTGTCACACAAAATTCTACTTCCTGTTCCATATTATTTTTTTCTGCCAACGAAATCCAACTCCTCCTCGTCGTAATAAAATAAAATCAGAACCAACAGCAGAATGACCGCTGCAGTAACATAGATATCCGCTACATTAAAAATCGGAAAATCGATCCATTTAAAATAAAAAAAGTCAATGACATATCCCTGCATCACACGGTCGATAAAATTCCCCGCAGCTCCTGCAGTAAATAAAATATAACATCCTCTCATCGGCCGATATCGCGATTCGTTTGGAATCCTGATATACAAAAATGTCAGGCCGATCAATGCCAAAACCGTAATAATGAAGAAGACCTGCCTCTGATTCTGAAGGATTCCAAATGCGGCGCCCTGATTCTCCAAATATTCCAGTTGAAAAATATCAGGGATCAGTACGATCGGTCCTTGATTCTTCAAAGCACTTTCGGCCATTATTTTTGACAGCTGATCCGCCGCCGTTAAAAGGAATATCCATAAAAAAGTCAGGCCATATCGTTTTGTTGATCTAGCTCCACTGTTCCAAGACATGGCACATCTCTTCCTCCGTTATCTCCCGATTGATATAGGCCTCCCCGATTCGATGGAGCAAGATAAATTTTACGTGGTTTCCTTCCATCTTTTTGTCAGATTTTGTCGTTTCCACCACATCCTCTGCCTTCATATGATCAAACGGTTTCCACAAGCCGAATTCACGGAACAATTTCTTCAGATCACATAAATCTTCTTCTGATATCTCGCCTCTTGAAGCGGAAATCATGGCTGCCAGCTGACATCCAATGCCGACACATTCGCCGTGAAGCCATTGAAAATTCTGAAGTTTTTCAATGGCATGTCCCAATGTATGTCCGAAATTTAACAGCGCACGTTCTCCCTGTTCTTTTGGATCTCTTTCTACCACGCCCCCTTTGATCCGGCAGCTTTGATAGATCATTTCCTTTAAAGTCTCCTCATCCCGTGCTTTAATCTTATCCACGTTTTCTTTGATCCACTGATAATACTCCTGATCTTTGATCAAACCGTGTTTGATCACTTCTCCCATTCCGGAAAAGTACTCTCTCTCCGGCAAAGATTTTAACGTGGCCGTATTGATATAGACTAATTTCGGCTGATGGAAGGCTCCTACCATATTCTTATACCGTAAAAAGTCTACCCCTGTTTTTCCTCCGATGCTGCTGTCCACCTGAGCAAGCAAGGTTGTCGGAATCTGGATAAAATCGATTCCTCTTAGATACGTAGCCGCCGCAAATCCGGTCATGTCTCCCACAACGCCTCCGCCTAAGGCAACCAACAGATCTTTGCGGTCGAAATGATGCTTGATCAAATGTTCATAGATCTGCTCAATGGTGCTTAACTGTTTATTCGCTTCACCGGCCGCAAAGCTGAATGTAATGACTGTGGAAGCTTTCTCGCTGATTCTTATATAAATTTCTCTTAAATAAATCGGAGCTACGTTGCTCTCCGTCACAATACACACTTTTCTTGCCGGCAGATTCAGAAATTCCATAGACTCCAAAAGATCCTCAAAGGAATCTTTTAAATGAATCTCATAGATCTTCTTTCCGTTTTCTTTTATCTCTAATTTATGATTGAACTCCTGTTTCATTTTCATCCTTTCGCCTCGATTTCCTCCTGTTCTTTCTCTTCCTCTCCTTCAATATGAAACTCCAGGCTGAATGCCGGATTATCTAAGATTTCCATCTGCGCTCCGATAAACTGCTTCATTTTTGCTTTATAATTATAATAATCGCCTTCCAGTTTACGAATCAACTCTTTATATTTTTCTATCTCTGCATTATGAACTCGTTTTTCTTCCGCAAAATCTTCCTGTGCGCTTCTTCGAATCGTTCCGGCTTCCTGTTTTGCTTCATTGATCATATCTTCGGCTTTTCTCTTCGCATCCATCTCAATATTTTTTGCTTTTTTATTTGCATTTTCAATTGTTTCCTTTGATGTCTGTTCTGCCAGGATAAGCGCCTTTTTCAAAGATTCTTCGATGCTTCTGTAATGATTCAGGTTTTCTGTCAGAGCGACGACTTTCTCTCTTAATTCATTGTTATTCCTATAGATTTTTTCATAATCTCTGGATACTTCTTCTAAAAATTCGTCTACCTGGATTGCCTTGTATCCAAATCCTCTTTTTAGTTCTTTTCCCAATACTTCCACCGGTGTAATCATGTTAACCTCCTATTGAAAAATATGCAATTTCACCAATTGTCTTCCTTTTTTTGATTTTTTCCCTAATTCTCCGATTTTGAATTTCCCATATCCGCGCACAGATATCACATCATTGGCCCTTCGTTTATCATCTCCGCCCATCAAAAGCTTCCCATTGACAAATACTCTCTGCTTTTGAATCAACTGGCTGCTCGTCTTTCGTGATAATCCAAATGCCATGGAAATTAAGACATCCAGCCGCATCGAAGCGACAAAGCCTTCTTTTTCTTTAAACTTTTGTTCCCAACCGGATTCTTCCCATATGACAAGCTGTACACTCACCTGGGTATGCTTTACTTTCAGCAGCTGTTCTTCCAGTAATTTACCGATATGGGCAAAACAAAATACATAAGCATCCTTCTCATCCAGCAGAATATCACCCAGCTGATGACGCTCAATCCCCAAATGCATCATGGCGCCCAGGTAATCTCGATGGGATAGTTTTTCCGCGTATTTATCAAAAACAGGTGAGATTCTGGCACAGGCCAATGGAATCTCACCTTGATAACCAAACATCTCTTCAGAACCGAATACTGCCACAGCCCTTGTAAAATATTCATGTCCTCCCTCTAAATGGGAATCCGCAAATGACAGTTCCTTCTGCATCTCCTGATAGATGCTCTGCTCATACTCATTCAGAAAATGGGTATATGTATAAATATTCTGAGTAAACGCTTTATTTGCCAGCTCTATCAGTCTCTTCCTTAATAACTCTTCTTCTTTCATCGTTTCCTACTTAAGCTGAGGGGATATCGTATTCTCATTCATGATCTCGTTCTTCAGATCTCCGCTGACTTCAATACTGTCCGGTGCGGCAATAAAAATATTGCTGGATACCGCCTGCAAAGATCCATTCAAAGCGTAGGTCGCTCCTCCGATAAAATCAATGCTTCTCTGGGCAATCGTGAGTTCAACCCCCTCAAAGTTAATTACAACAGTCCTTCCTTCTCTCAATAAATCTGCAGCAGTCTGTGCTTCTATAAAGTCCTGCGGCTTAATGACACAGACTTCGACTCCTCTTCCGTTCATTGAAATCACCTTGCTGCCTCCTGTGCTGGTGAATCTGCGTTTCTTCGCTTCTCTGCTTATCTCAAGAGGCTGTTTGACCGCAGCGGTCTCTTCTTCTACCGGCTCCTTCTTCCGGAAGAAAGAAAAGCGCTCCTGTTTGTCCTCTTTGTATTCTTCTTCGTCTTCTTCGTACTCTTCATATTCTTCATCATACTCTTCATCTTCCGTAAGCTTCATCAAATTTAATAACTTGTCAACAGTACCCTTCATTTGTTCTCCTCCGCTAAATGCTATAATTTCTCTCACCGAAGATTCCGGTACCAACCCTTATCATGGTAGCTCCTTCCTCTACTGCCACTTCATAATCATTGGTCATTCCCATTGAGAGTATACTCATATCTACATTATCGAAGTTTTTATTCTCTATGTCAACAGATAATTGCTTCATCGCGCGAAAATACTCCCGATTTTCCTCCGGATTTTCCACAAAAGGAGCGATTTGCATCAAACCTTTCACTTTTACATGTTCCAAAGCAGCGATTTCCCGGATTGCTTCTGTTGCTTCTTCCGGAGAAAATCCGAATTTTGTATCCTCATGAGCAAAATTCACCTGAATCAGGATCGGGACTTCTTTCATTTGATGTTTAGCTGCCTCTTTATTGATCTGCTTTGCAAGATGAACAGAATCCACAGAATGAATCAAAGCTGCCTTATCTACGATATATTTTACTTTGTTCGTCTGCAGATGTCCGATCAAATGCCAGCGAACCGGCCAGCTGATCTTTTCATACTTTTCCTTTAACTCCTGGACTTTATTTTCTCCAAAATCCTTTACTTTTTCTCTCCGCAGCTCTTCAATCATTTCCAAAGGCTTTGTCTTGCTGACTGCTATAATGGTAACTTCTCTCGGATCACGTCCTGCTCTCTTACACGCCTGCTTCACATTTTCTTTTACCTGATTGTACTGATCAATTAACATACGACTCCCTCTCCTTTCCGTCAATAAATAATTTGGTTTTCCTCTATCGTACTGCCATCTAAGACAATAAAATCATAAAGACTGATGCCATAGCTTGTATCTTCTGCTACAATGCAGTCATCTTCTTTCTTCGCTAATTTCTCTACCAGCTTAAATTGGGCATAGCCGTGATTTGTGCAATACACACCTTCCAGAGTTTT
The DNA here is from genome assembly GCA_019114985.1 of Candidatus Anaerostipes excrementavium. Classification (GTDB taxonomy): domain Bacteria; phylum Bacillota; class Clostridia; order Lachnospirales; family Lachnospiraceae; genus Anaerostipes; species Anaerostipes excrementavium. The sequence goes on along the minus strand of DXEM01000031.1, from coordinate 206,173 downwards.
CATCTTTTCTACCAGATACGTCTTATCCGAATTCATAGACTGGAGAAGGACGTTTTCGCCCACCTCCTCCGGATCCAAATAACAATATTTGTCCGTCTTTTGATATATATTGTAGTCCTTTTGTTCTACTTTGATTTCTCCGTCATCTGTTGTGGTGCGCACACTGAAGCCTTCCTCTTCTCCATCGTTTCCCTTTGAAATAAATTCTACAGGAACCTGGTAGAATTTTTTCTTAACAATCGCAGATTCCGGTATCTTAAATCCTTCATAGGAATCCAGAATGATATCAATATCCAAATAACGTTCATCCAGATATCGCACGGCATAATCGTCCAGTGTTAAATATCCAAAATAATCTTTCCCTTTTTTCTTTACTTCCAGATCCGCTGAAGTTTTTTTCTGATCCATCTGGAATTTTACCGTAACGCTGTCATGTCCTTTTAACTGGTCATACTGCTCTTTCTCCAAAGGCACTACCAGTTCCCAGTTCTCACTTTTCATAACGCGGCAGACAACATTCCCTTTCTTTACCTGATCAGAAGAGTTATAGCTCACCATTCGATACTTCCCCTGATCAAAATCATTCTTCTTGATGTCTTCTTCTTTGACTTTATCAAAATTATCCGAATAGAAAGATACAGGACCGCTTGCCGGACTTATCTCTGTGTGGAATGAATTTTTCCCCAGTTCCTTTGTGACTGCATCAATGATTTCTTTCATGGAATCTTCATTCAAATCCAAAATAACATTCTTTAAATCATACTTTAGCCCATATACGTCCGAAAAATGGTTGTCATTATAAATGGACTGGAACTCTGATACTTTCTTTTGGACTTCCTCATCATCCAATTCCTCTCCTTTTCCACGTAAGGCCTGAACCTGATCCGCAAAGGTTTCCTGGACCTTTCCATCTTTATCTAAGATGTACAAAGTTCCTGATTTTCTGACTCTTTTTCCTTCCTCTACATAATATGTAATATACCCGCTCTGAGACGCCTCTAAAAGTTCCTCATCACGCAGCGCAATTCCGGTAAAAGAAAAAGTTGTCGTTATTTTATCTTTCGTTACTTTGTATACCGTTAATTTCTTTTTTCCGAAAAAAGAAACGATATTAATGATCACATAGATAAAAATTCCAAGGAAAACTATCATTCCGATATTCCATCGAATTTTCTTTTTCCTTTTTCTCGCCATCTGTCAAAACCTCCGTCGATTCAATGCGGATCCCCCCAGATAATCACACATACAGCCCTGGGTAAGATTTCCTTTTTCCATTTTTTCCTCAAAAAGATCCCGGAGTTTCCACCAGCTGACTCCCCAGTTGGAAAATCCTGCATCTTCTTTCGGTACTCGGCTGAACAGCCTCTCAATCACCATATCTTTACGGACATAACAGACAAATGCTGTCAGCCGATCCAAATATTCTTCTTTGGTACATAATGTTATTTTACCATGTTCAAAATCTTCGTACAACCTGGAGCCTTTCGGCAGATACAGCGAGTGAAGCTTTACGATTTTAACCGGCAAAGCAGATAAAATTTTGGCGGTTTCTACTGTATCTTCCATAGAATCTCCCGGAAGATTGAGAATGACATGGGTACAGACGTCAAAGCCATATGGAACTGTCATCAAAACAGCATCCAAATATTCTGCCAACGTATGCCCACGATTAATTTTTCGAAGCGTATGGTAATTGGCCGTTTGCAGACCATATTCCACAGTAATCTTTAATCCGTAAGTTTCGGAAATTTCCTTCATAACATCCAGATAATCCTTTCGGATACAATCCGGCCTTGTGGAAACGGAAATCCCCACGATATCTTCTGTCTGCGCTGCTTCCGATAAGTAATTCTGAAACTGATCCACAGGCAGGAATGTGTTCGTATAATTTTGAAAATAAGCAATAAATTGATTGGCATGATATTTTGCGGAAATCTTCTCTTTTGTTCTCTCCAGCTGTTCTCTTACCGGAACTTTTGCATCGAGTGCCTCAAACCCTGTTCCCGCTCCTCCGCAAAAACTGCATCCGTAACTGTCCAGCCGATTCGGGCAGGTGACGGGAATATTCAAAGGTAATTTATACACCTTTTCTCCATATATTTCTTTTAAATAACTGCTGTATGTCCGATAACGTTCCATTATTTATTTTCCTCTGACAAAACTTCATTCATCGTCTTATATAAAATCGGATGGTTGTCTGCTTTCAAAACAACAGAGATATACTCTTCCCCTTTATCATTTTCTGTCATAAGAACCAGACATGCGCCTGCTTCCGTTGTCGTTCCGGTCTTTCCTCCGACAAATGAAATCTTGCTTGGAAGTGCATGTTCTCCTGTCAGATATTCATCTGTGGAGGACATGTCATATGCTTTTAGCTGACCGGAAGCATCCGTATATTCGATATAACTGTTTGCCTTGGAAGCAATGTCGAAATATTCATTGTGCTTTGTTACTTCATGAAAGATCAAATACAGATCGTATGCCGTCGTATAATGATTTTTTTCATGGAGCCCATGGGAATTTGCAAAATGTGTGCCGGTCGCTCCCAGCTCTTTGGCCCTCTCATTCATCATATTCACAAACTTGGCCTCGCTTCCCGCTGTTTCTTCTGCCAAGGCAACCGCCGCATCGTTCGCAGACATCACGATCAGTGCATTCAGCAGAGACTCCACGGAAATCTTATCTCCTTTTTTCAATTTCATAGAGACCGCCGCACTGTCATCGAATGTGATATCATGCTTGATCGTTACTTCTTCTTTCAGATCCAGATTTTCCAGTACCAGAAGCGCTGTCATGATCTTGGTCGTACTTGCCGGATAAGTACGATCAAATACATTTTGGCTGACTAAGACTTCGTTGGTGTCGCAATTGATCAACAGAGCTTCTTTTGCATTTTGATAGGAAACTTCCTTCTTCGCATCTTCTTTTGCAATCACGCCCAAGCGAACACCTTTTGCCTGCCATCGCTCTGTCAGGACTTTATCTTTCAGCTGTTCTTCGCTGCTTTCATAATGCTCCTCATAGGAGGTGCTTAAATTTACTGCTTTTTTGACCGCTCCGCATCCTGAAAGGACCAGAAGCATCCATAACATACAAATACAAATTATTTTTTTCTTCATCATATGCCTTTTTGTAAAAAAAGACCGTCTGCCGACAGTCTATTTATACATATTCCTCCAATCTAAATCTCCTCTGTCTAACGCAAGTATCAGCACTTCTGCCGTTGGCAGGTTGGTGGCACACGGTATGTTGTATTTATCACAGAGACTTAAAATATTATAAAAATCAGGAATCCGTTTCTGATTCGCCGGATCTTGCAAAAAGATCAGCAGATCGATCTCATTATTGGAAATCTTCGCTCCCATTTGCTGCATACCTCCAAAATGTCCGATCAAGAGCTTATGAACCTTTAGATTCGTTACCTCTTCAATCACCCGCCCTGTTGTGTTCGTCGTATACAGTTTATGTTTTCTTAGAATATCCTGATATGCAATACAGAGATTCTGCATCAGGTTCTTTTTGCCGTCATGAGCCACTAACCCTACGTTCATATGATCCTCCTCATACCTTTGCTTTGCAAATTAATATTCAACAATAATCCTATGCATATCGACGCCGATAGGATAGAACTTAATCCATAACTAATGAACGGCAGCGGCAGCCCCGTATTCGGCATGACCCCTGTTGCAACACCGATATTAATAAAGGATTGAAATCCCATATAACTGGCGATTCCTACCGCTACAAGAGCCCCTTCCCCGTTATCTGCCTTTCTCGCCACCTGAATACACTGAAATACCAGCGAGAATAAGACTGCGATTACCACAAGGCATCCTACAAATCCATATTCTTCTCCCACTACAGAGAAGATGAAATCTGTCTGCTGCTCAGATACCAAGTTTACATCGCTGGCCGATACGTCGGATATGGTATTGCTTCCGAAACCTTTGCCAAACAGCCCGCCGGAGCCTATAGCCATGACAGAATTGTTTGTCTGCAAAGCCGTGGAATCCGCATAATCTTCCGGATGCAGAAAAGACATAATCCGGTCTACCTGATGGGGCTTTAGCAAGATCTGACCCGGCTGCTGTACGTACCACAAAAAGATAATCAGCAGCGGGATTCCAATGATCAGGACTCTGACAATCAGTTTTGAATCCAATCCGGCCACGAATAACATGGCAATTACGATAAAACAGATGTCCAATGCGGTTGATAGATTCGGCTGCTCTAGGATCATATAAAGCGGCGGAGCACACCACAGTGCAAGTTTCCCCAGCGTCTTCGGTTCATTTAAATCATCTTCATGCCTAAGCAAAAATACGGTTACAAAAATAATCATAATAATCTTTGTGAGCTCAGAAGGCTGGAAGGTCCCCAAAGGTCCAAGAGAAAACCATCGTCTGGCATTGTTGACATCCTTGCCAAACAGACGAACTCCGATCAGCAGAACCATATTCAGTGCATAAAGCGGAATGGCGTTTCTCGTAAAGATCTGAAAATCAATCAGAGAAACAAGGACCATCACGCACAGACCCATTGTAAGTCCCATCGCCTGTTTTACAAGAAAACTTGAATCTGCACTATAAATAAATACCAGTCCCATTACTCCGAGAATCAGCACATTGATAATTAGTTTGAAATTATAATTCTTCAACTGGTAATTTCGCAACATCTTCTACTCCATATCATTTTTTTAATTCGCGGATCGGAATATTGGCATATAATGCCGGTCCTTCCGCTTCATCATGATTTTGTGTGATCTGGATATCTAACCCTTCAGAATCAATTTCCATGTATTTGGAAATGACTTTAATAATGTCATTTTTGATCAATTCCATTGTTTCCGGTGAGCAATTGGAGCGATCAGATACAAGAAGAAGCTTCAAACGATCTTTTGCAACTTCTCCAGAACTTTTTTTTCTAAAAAAACTATCAAAAATTCCCATCTATCTTCTCCTCCCCTTACTTCTTAAAAACATTCGCTAATCTTTGGAAGAAGGTAGGTCCGGTGATTTCCATAAAAGGAACATCATCTCCCATTACTCTGCGGCAAATATTTTCATAAGCCTTTCCTGCCGGTGTACTGCTGCCTACCAACGGCTCTCCTTGGTTTGTAGAAATTACAATGTTCTCATCATCCGGCACTACTCCAATCAGATCGATCGCAAGAATGTCCAGTACATCTTCTTTTGAAAGCATGTCTCCGCGATTCACCATGTCCATACGAATCCTGTTGATCACAAGATCGATCTTATGTATCTCATTTGCTTCCAAAAGGCCGATGATACGATCGGCATCACGGATTGCAGAAACTTCCGGCGTAGTTACAATGATCGCACGATCAGCGCCGGAGATCGCATTTTTAAATCCCTGCTCGATTCCTGCCGGACAGTCTAATATAATATAGTCAAATTCTTCTTTTAATTCATCGACCAGCTTCTCCATCTGCTCCGGATTGACAGACGTCTTGTCTCTCGTCTGAGCCGAAGGCAGCAAAAATAAATTCGGATACTTCTTGTCTTTGATCAGCGCCTGCTTCATACGGCAATTTCCCTCAATCACATCGACCAGATTATATACGATCCGATTTTCAAGACCCATCACTACATCCAGATTCCGAAGTCCGATATCTGTATCAATCAGTACGACTTTCTTTCCTTCCTTTGCAAGGCCTGTCCCAACATTTGCTGTCGTCGTAGTTTTCCCAACGCCGCCTTTTCCAGATGTAATAACAATTACTTCACTCATTTTATTTCCTCCATTCCCTATACGGTGATTTCACTTAAGAGCGCTTTTGATATCGGCTCAATATAAATGCTTCCATCTTCCACAAATGCAATTTGAGCTTCCATTGGCTGGGTATCGCTCTTACCCCTGTTAAATTTCTTTTTTCTTCTTCCTTTTTGTCCATCCGAACATCTTGCAATCAATTTACCGATCCGAACCTGCATCGGCTGCATATCCAGCGCTGCAACAAACGCTTTATCATCCCCGTCTGCCCCTGCAAACACATTGCCCTTGGCACATCCAAGAATTACGATATTGCCGGATGCCTGAACCGATGCTCCCGGATTCACATCCCCGATGACCACGACGCTTCCGTCAGATTCCAGTGTCTGACCGGACCGAAGGGTTCCTTTGTAAAATTGTCCTTCGCCCAGATTAAGATCTGGTATATTCCGATTTGAAGCTTCTTTTTTCCCATGAAGCCTTGCCTCTACCGCCTGACGAAAAGAAGTATCGACCAGTTCATCATCCTCCATTACATAGGCAATCGTTAATTCGCTGTTCTCAAAGATGACATTGATCATCTCTTCCAATTGTTCCGATGTCAGACTTCTCCCTTCGATCTTAATGGCAATCTGTTTCTTACTATTAAAAAAGTCTTTTGCCTGATGGAATTTTTCTCCGATCTTCTCGATCAGGGACGGAAAATCCATATTCGGATCCAACACAATGGTCAACCCGAAATTATTTCCTTTCAATAAAACCGGATTCCTCATACGATTCCTCTCTCTCTATTAATCTCCTACTACCCCAGACGCTGCCTCTGTAGCAGTCTGATTGTTCTTCTCGAGTTTTTCTTTTTCTTTGTCATTTGCAAAATAATAGTCATAAATATTCTTTGCAAGAGACGCTGCATTAGATGACGTGTAACCAAAAGGTATGACAGCAGCCACTGCAATCTCCGGATCTTCATATGGTCCATAAGAGATAAATAACGCATGGTTCGGACGGGTCTTATCCTCCTGGGCAGTTCCGGTCTTTCCTGCAATCTGGTATTTTGCGCCTCTGAAAACGCTGCTTACGGAACTGCCTGCGCCGGTCACTACCCCGCGCATTCCGGATTGCACTGCGTCCCAATATTCATCCTTGTAATTGAGCTGCCTCTTTTCCTTGACCTTATATTTCTTAACAGTCTTTCCATCCTCATCTGTAATCTTATCCATGATACTTAAATCAAATACCGTACCTCGGTTAGATAAGGTGGTTACATAATTCGCGATCTGGCTTGGAGTATAGCTGTTGCTGCCCTGTCCGATCGCAGAACGAACACTGGATTCATCTGATGCCTGAGGAGATGCCTCATCCAATTCTATGCCGGACTTTTTGTTCAGTCCAAGCTGCGTCGCATACTTTTTAAGATAATCCAGACCCTCTTTACTGCTGTATGTTCCGGATTTATCCCCTAATAAATATCCTACCTCATAAAAGAAGTAATTACAAGATGCTTCTATCGCTCCGGACACATTTTTGCTTCCATGACGGCCCGGATACTTCCAACATTTTGCCGCTGGTGTAATTTTGTCATACAATCCAGTACAGTTAAATGCCGTATTCGTTGTAATAACGCCTTCATTCAATCCGGTCAGAGCTACCAAAGGCTTAAAGGTAGATCCCGGCGCCGTTTTATGATTCAGCGCCTGATTATAAAGCGGCGTAGAAGATGATGTTGCCAGCTGACGGTAATATCCGCTGTCTGTACCGTTGGAAAGACGATTGCTGTCATAACCCGGATAACTTACCATGGCTTTTACTTTCCCTGTCTTAGAATCTGTAATCACAACAGAACCAGAACATGGATCTAATCCCAGCTGCGCCGGCGTAATTTCTAATTTCTTAAGCTTATTATAAATGAAAGAGTAGCTGTTTAGGGATCCTGACTTCAAAGCATTATAATCACTGTCCCCGTCTTTTTTCAATACGCCCTGCTCATAAAGAAGCAGACACACTTCTTTTCCTGAAAGCTCCCCGGTATTGATCTTCTGCTCACATACTGTCAGATCAAATTCATCGTCCTCGATCAGAGTATCTTCCACATAATTTACCAGCGCTTTCATGATTTCTTCTGTATCATTATATTTGCTGTTCACATCCAGATCGGTAATATCGATCCATTCCTGATTGATTGCGTATCTTAGAAATTCTCCAAGACCAATCTTCTCATTTTTCCAATTTTTATAAGTTTTATTATCTGTATCGATGGAACTGCTGATCAGTACTTTATTGTCTGAGAGCAGTTTATAAACATAATCCGCATAAGCCTGATTTTCATCGCTTTCTTTCCCATATGCCTTATTGCTGTTAAGCAGCATATCTTTTGTCTGAGAAATCGCAGAATCTCTGAGCTTTTGAATTTTTTTATACATGCTCTTCTCATAGCTTGTGGCTTCATCTCCATTGAGATTTTCCAGATCAATGACGCCGTTTCCTATTAATGCGTAATATGCGTCTTTGATCGGAATCCTGACGTTGTCGCTGTCTTTCCCCTTCGAGTCAGAAGGCGTCAGCTTCGACAAGACAATTCCTGCAATTTTTTGTTCCATCAGATTATAAACATATTCCTGCAGCTCACTGTCAATGGAAAGGGTTACATTATCTCCTGTCCCCGCTTCCACCGTATCGGAATTTTCGATTACTTTTCCCACGTTATTTACAATCAATGTCTGGCTTCCGCTGTTGCCGTGGAGATAGGATTCCAATTCTTTCTCGATTCCTGCCTTTCCCACCGTCTCATCACTGGAGTAGTAATCCTTATCCTCTTCATCTTTTCCTTTATTATACTTCTCCAATTCATCCGTGTTGGCAGTACCGGTATATCCTACAACATGGGACATTGCTTCACTTTTATTATAAACTCTGATAGATTTCGTGCTGATATCGATTCCCGGCAATTCGCTGTTTCTCTCTTCAATTTCGGCAATACTCTCATTGCTGATCTCACTTGCAATCGTTACTTTCAGATACTGGGAATAACGGCTCTGATATGCACTGTAACGTACTGCCATGATCTTTAGCGCGTCTTCATCGGAGTATTTCTTATCAATATTGAACATCTTGCCGACTCCGGCAGAACCCATCGTACCATTGCGAAGATACTCAAACACTTCCTCCGCTGTTGCATTCAGCTGACGATCTCTCAGCTCTTTCTCATCACTGGACAGTCCTGACGTATCCGTTCCGATTCCAAAGACATCTCTTTTAAATTTTGTTAATCTGGATCCGCTTTCCGTAAAACGGAACTTACCGCTTCCGGTTATCTCAATCGGAAGATCACTGGCAATTTCATCTCCGTTTTTTTCCAGGATCTTAATAACCTCATGGATTGCCTTATTCTTCTCATAATTTTCAGAAGTCTTGTTTTTATTCGCTAAGCTTTCAAATTCACCGTCATCCTGGAACGTAGCCGCATACACCAATTTGTTGTAAGCCAAAAGTTTTCCATTGCAGTCATAAATATTTCCTCTTGTTCCCGACGTCTTCACGACTCTTTGTACTTTGTATGTAAAGTCTTCCTGGTGAGACTGTCCCTGAACAATCTGGAGAATGAATACTCTTGTGATAAGGATACAGAATAATCCTATAAACAAGACGGTAAGCGCAAGAATGCGGTTTGATAATAATTTTTCGGCTCTCTCGTAAATTTTTCGTAACACTAGAACATACTCCTTTTCTCACCATCGCTAATTCGTACATCAATTGCTAAAAGAATTTTATAAAGAATCAACGCCACAATTCCGGTATAAACAGCTTCCGGAATGATGACATGGATCAGATAGGTCAAAAAATGGAATCTTCCTCTAAGCGCAAAGAAGAAAAAGAAAACAACCAGGCTGTATACCAGCGAATTGGCTGCCAGCAGACCAATCGGAAGCAAAATCTCGTCCTCAAAAAAGTGGGCGTGGAACCATCCATTGACATATCCGAACAACAGATACAATAATGCATACTGTCCTACTACCTCGCCAAAGTAAACATCCATCAGCAAGCCACAGACAAAGCCGATCACAATTCCTGTCTTCTTGCCTTGAATGAATCCCATGGTCACCGTCAGAATCAACAATATATTAGGAATTGTATCCGCCAGTCTCAGAAAATCAAAAACAGCTGTCTGCAGCAAAAAACATAAAATAATGGACAAAATATAAAATATGACTCTTTTGATACTCATAGGTTCACCTGCTATTCTTTCGTCTCTGTATCCAGAGATTCTGTATGCTTCAGATCTGTAATCACCAGTACTTCCTTCAGATGCTTAAAATCTACTACCGGTGTTACTTTCGCAGTCTTTGTAAGTTTAGTAGAATCCAGCTTAATATCAGACACCGTTCCGATCGTAATTCCTTCATTAAACTTAGAACTTACATTGGATGTTACCAATTCATCCCCCTCTTTGACCTTGGCATCTTTATCAATGTATACCACTTCCAGATAACCATCCGCCATTGTATCCAAACTTCCTTTGACAATGCAATTATCTGTTGTCTTTAGGAACATAGCGCTGACCATGCTGGTATCGTTAATGATAGATCGGACTTTCGCTGTATTTTCTGTCACATCATAAACAATTCCTACCAGACCGTTGCCAGCAATGACATTCATATCTTTTTTAATACCGTCTTTGCTTCCTTTGTCAATTGCGAAAATCTCAAACCAGTTGCCGGATCCTTTGCTGATGACTCTGGCTCCGACCGTATTATACTGTTTATATTTTTCTTTCAGATTCAAGAGATCCTGCAGCCGTTCTAATTCGACCTGATCCTGTTCTAAAAGTCTCTTTTCCATTTCCAGAGCATCCACACGTTCTTCCAGCTTCTTGTTTTCGGCTTTGAGCTCACTTTTTGACTTGCTGTCTTCATTCAAAGAAAAAATCGCATTCCCTACGGTATTGATCCCTTTCTGCATCGGAGACAGTACGATCGTAACCGCGCTTTTTACCGGGGTCAAAACGCCGCCGGCAAACACGCTGACTGCCGCTAAAATCCCGCAGATCAAAACGAAAATTATCAAATAATGAATTGAATTGTTTTTCTTCTTTTGCAGTTTCATAAGCCCATCCTCATTTCTTATCTTCCTTTTATTTCATCCAGATCCTAAGTCCCCGGATGACGCTTTCTTCCGGCCCCGCTGCCTCATGGACAGGAAGCCCGAGTTCCTCTTCCATCCACCCGGCCGCTTTGGGAAACAAAGATCCGCTGCCGGTGATATAGATCCCTTGCATCATGATATCAGAAGCAAGTTCCGGAGGAATCTCTTCCAACATTGCTTTGGTCTCCATTGCTATGTCATAAAAATATCTTTTTACCTTTTCTTCTGCCATGGATACCGGCACCATTTTTTTCTTCGGCAGTCCTGTCACCAGGTCTCTGCCTTTTATTATCATATTCTCTTGATTTTTCGAATATTGTATCTTTAAATGTTCTGCACTCTTTCTTCCAATGGCAATCTTATGCTGCCGTCTCATCTGATGGACGATCCATTGATCGATCTGGTCACCGCCGTATTTGACCAAACGGCTTTTGACAATTCCACCCAGTGATAAAACGGACAATTCCGTTGTGCCTGCACCGCAGTCAATCAGCATATTGCCGCATGGCTGTTCAACATCCATCCCGCTGCCGATTGCCGCCAATACCGGTTTGGAATAAATCCGAACATCGCGGAGCCGTCCTGCCGACTCCCAGACAAGATCATAAAACGCCCGGCGTTCCACACCTGTAATATCCTCGGGCGCGGCAATTCCTACGGTGTATTTTCGAAAATGGCGAAAATACTTTTGAAAGACCACAGATAAGAGCCGCCTCATATTGGTATAATCTCCGATTACTCCTCCTGCAACAGGAAAGAGGATCCGAATCTCATTCGGCTGTTTCTCATACATTAAAAAAGCATCATTTCCTGCGGCAGCGATCTTGCCTTCCTCATCAATGGCAATCATATTCTTCACCCTAAGAAACTGATCTTTTTCTTTTGTACATATTCTTAAATGCTTGGTCCCCAGTTCAATTCCAATATGGCCTTTCTTCATCTTCTACTCCTTACATCATCTGTTCTTCACGAAAACTAATATAAGAGCCATCGCCGATGATAAGGTGATCAGACAGCGGGATCCCCAGAAGTTCTCCTGCTTCTTCCAGACGCTTTGTTGTCAGGATATCCTGTCTGCTTGGCGTCGGATCTCCCGACGGATGATTGTGTACCATAATAACGGACACTGCCTCACAGCGCAGAGCTTCCAAGAATAATTCTCTCGGAGATGCAACCGTCTGATTCACGGTACCGACAGAAACTCTCAATTCTTTGATGACTTTATTCTTCCCATTAAAACAAATTAAAATCATCTCTTCGCGATCCAAATGGCGCATCCGCTCCATATAATAACGGGCAATCGATCCCGGTGAGTGAAAACTCAGCTTATCCTGCACTTTCGACTCTGCCAATCGTTTGGACAATTCCGCCACTGCAAGAATCTGTACGGCTTTGACCATACCGATTCCCGACAGCTTCTTAAGTTCCTCCAAAGACAGATGAAAAATCCCCAGGATCCCCTGATAATAAGGATGTGCCTCAAGGATTTCCCTGGCAAGATCGACGGCTGTCTTATCTTTTGTTCCATTTCTTAAAATGACTGCCAAAAGTTCTGCGTCGGATAGTACCTGCGGACCGTATTTTGTACACTTTTCATAAGGCCGTTCTGATACTGGTATTTCTTTAATTGTTTGATGTTTTTTCTCCATATTCGGTTCCTTTCCCTGCCAGGAACCTCTGGAAAGGCTATGAAAGCCTTTCATCGTCAAAAACATTTCTCATGCATCAATCTTACCATAAGTTTTGAATGATGTATAGAAAACAACCCTCGGTTTTCCTTAAATTTTTCTTATTCTTCAAAGAAGTTTCACTGAAAATCTATCAAATCTTTTTCAATCATCCGCTGCAGAGACATGACAATTCCGTATTTTGCATGAGGATAGGTAAGTCCTCCCTGGAAATAGACAGCATACGGTTCTTTCATCGGACCATCTGCACTTAACTCTATTGAGGAACCGGAGACAAAGGTTCCGGCAGCCATGATAACATCACTGTCATACCCAGGCATCGCCCAAGGCTCCGGCGTTACATAACTATCCACCGGAGATGCTTTTTGAATTCCCTCGCAAAAAGCAATCAATTTCTTTGGATCTTCCAATTCTACTGCCTGAATGATATCGTGTCTGCTCTCTGTTCCGTTAGGAATCACTGTAAAGCCCAATTTCTCATACAAATTTGCCGCGAATACAGCTCCCTTCAGGGCTGCATTCACAACGACAGGAGCCATAAAGATTCCCTGTAAAAGCAGACGGTTCGTCCCCAAGGTCGCTCCTACTTCCTTTCCCAATCCCGGTGTTGTCAAGCGATAGGCACATAGTTCAATCAGATCTTTTCTTCCGCAAATATATCCTCCGATCGGCGCCAGGCCTCCTCCCGGATTTTTGATCAGGGATCCTACCGTCATATCTGCTCCCACATCCGAAGGTTCCAATTCTTCCACGAATTCTCCATAACAGTTATCCACCATAATGATCCAGTTTGGGTTTAATGTCCGCAGGAAAGAAATCACCTTTCCGATCTGTTCCACGGACAGAGTCTTGCGGGATGCATAGCCTTTGGATCTCTGAATATGAATTAGTTTTGTACGGCTTCCGGCCGCTTTTTGAATTCCGTCGTAATCAAATTCTCCATCTTCCAGCAGATCCACCTGAGCATAAGTAATTCCGTATTCTGCCAAAGATCCCTTGGCTTCTCGAATCCCAATGACTTCTTCCAATGTATCATAAGGTTTTCCGGAAATTGCCAGAATCTCATCCCCCGGCCGAAGAACCGCTCCCATGGCTAAACCAAGCGCGTGGGTTCCGCAGGTGATCTGAGGTCTTACCAGTGCGTCTTCTGTTCCAAAGACATCTGCATAGACTCCTTCAATTGCTTCTCGTCCGATATCATTATATCCATATCCTGTTGTTCCTGACAGATGGGCTTCCGCCACCTTGTTTTTCTGCATCGCACGAAGCACTTTCAGCTGATTGATCTGAGCAATTTCGTCCATCTTTTCAAAACGAGTCTTTAATCCATGTTCCACTTTCTGGGCATAGTCATATACTTTCCCATCGACTCCCAATTCCTCATAATATGCTTTTAAACTATCCATGATATATGCCTTTCTGTTTTAAAATCTCCAGCATATGCTGAAGAATTTCTTCTTCCGTCTCAAATTGTTCTTTTTGAATCATGATGACATCTTTTTCCCTTCCAAACCAGGTAAGCTGGCGTTTTGCAAAATGCCTGGTGTCTTTCTTAATCAAATCGACAGCCTGATCAAGAGTCAGATTCCCTTCCAGATATTCATAGATTTCTTTATATCCAATGCCCTGCATGGATACAAGAGATTTCCCATATCCTTCTTCCTTCAGCTCTTGGACTTCTTTTAGAAGCCCTGCTTCCATCATCAAGTCAACTCTTTGATCGATCCTCTCGTAAAGTTTTTTCCGATCTTGATTTAAAACAAAATATGCAAACTGATAAGGAGATTCTTTTTGAGATTCCTTTTCATTGTGCTCTGAGATCGGATATCCGTTGAGCCGGTAAAATTCCAGCGCGCGGATCACTCGCTTGACATTATTGGGATGAATTTTTTGGGCAGATACAGGATCTTTTTGAGAGAGCATTCGATGCAGTGCCTCGTTTCCCTCTTCCCTGGACATCTTCCAAAGCATTTCCCGATACTCCATGTCCTGTTCTTCTTCCTCAAAATCAATATCATAGAGAAGGCTTTGGATATAAAATCCGGTCCCGCCTACGACAAGCGGAATCTTTCCTTTCCCATAAATATTTTGAAGAGCTTCTTTTGCCATCTTCTGGAACCTTGCTACATGAAATTCTTCTGCCGGATCTAAAACGTCTACCAAATAATGTGGAATCCCCTCCATCTCGTCTGTCTTGATTTTAGCGGTTCCAATATTCATTTTCTGATATACCTGCATGGAATCCGCTGAGATGATCTCTCCGCCGATTGCCTTTGCAAGACGAATGGAAAGTGCTGTTTTCCCCACCGCAGTCGGTCCCGTTAATATTACCATTGGCTTCATAATTCTTATCCTTTCAAGGTTCACACTTCTTCTATCATAAACCGCGGATCAAACGATCCTCTTAAATTTCTTTTCTATCTCATATTTGCTCATCTTAATAATCGTCGGCCTTCCATGCGGGCACTGATACGGATTTTCAAGTTCCATCAGTTCATCCAGCAGATGTTTTGCTTCCAGCATAGAAACTTTCTGATTTCCCTTGATCGACATCTTACACGCCATGGATGCCAATTTCTCAGAGACCATATCAACGCTTACCGCACCGCTTTCTCTGCTGATGGAATCCAGCAATTCAATGAACAACTCTCTTTCTCCGATTCCGTATAAATTGGCAGGAACTTCCCGAATACAAAATTCATTTCCGCCAAAAGATTCGATGGAAAATCCCAGCTGCGCAAAAATATCTTTGCACTGATCTAAGGCTTGTGCTTCCGCCATGGAAACCGTCACGACGATTGGCGGCTCCAGACCTTGACTGTAGATCTCTTTCTTCTTAAAATTCTTCATCAGCCTCTCATAGTTTACTTTCTCGTGAGCAGCATGCTGATCCATAAGAAACAGCTGGTCTTCATATTCGATCAGCCAATAGGTCTGAAAGAGCTGTCCAATGATCTTTCGATCCGGTTTCGCCTCTTTCGCAAGAACCGATGTCTCATTCAGTGTCATCTGATGAGCCGGACCCGTCTTCTCTTCCGGAAATTTCTGCCGAAGCGTATTATAATTTACCCCGGCATATACCGCTTTTTTCGGCGGCTCTTCTTTGCGGCGCATTTTCTCAAACGGCTCCGGCATCTTCGGTTTTGGCTGTCTCTTTTCTGTTTTTGGTTCTTGTTTGGAAATGTACTCCGGCTTTTCTTGTTCTGTTTTTCCCTTTTTCTCTGCCACAGCCACCTCCGGAATCAAATCCTTTTGAAGGAGCGCCTGCCGAATAGACGCTGTAAGAAGCTCATAGATGTCATTGCCGTTTCGAAAACGAATTTCCATCTTGGTCGGATGAACATTGACATCTAAAAGTTCCGGCAAAATCCGGAGATCCAGACACACAAATGGATATTTGTGCACCATTGTAAATGTCTTATACGCTTCTTCAATGGCTCGATAGATCAACGGACTTTTGATATATCTTCCATTGATAAAGTAGCTTTCATAATTGCGGTTTCCCCTGGATATATGAGGCTTCCCGATCCAGCCTTTCAAAGAAATCTCCTGATCTTCTGCCTCTACCGGAATCAAAGCTTTGGCAACGTCTTTGCCGTAAATATGATAGATGATATCTTTTATACTGCCGTTTCCGGACGTATAAATCTTATTTTTATTGTTATGAATAAATTTAAACGAAATTTCCGGATGGCTCAGAGCCATATGGACCATTATCTGCTCCACATATCCTGCTTCCGTCGCCGCACTTTTTAAAAATTTTCTCCTTGCCGGCGTATTATAAAACAGATTTTTTACAAGGAATGTTGTTCCATCCGGCGCTCCGATCTCTGAAAAATCTTCTTCCTGCCCTCCGCAGATCTTATAAGAAACGCCGCTGAAGCCTTCCGCAGTCTTTGTCACCAGCTCTACCTGAGAAACGGCGCTGATACTGGAAAGCGCTTCCCCGCGAAATCCTAAAGAAGAGACCGTTAACAAATCTTCCACGGATTGGATCTTGCTGGTAGCATGACGAAGAAATGCAATCTTTACCTGATCTTTCGGAATGCCGCAGCCATTATCTGTCACTCGGATCAACGTCAGTCCCCCATCCTTTAATTCTACGGTGACCGCGTTGGCTTTCGCATCAATGGCATTTTCTACCAATTCTTTGACAACCGAAGCCGGCCGTTCGATCACCTCTCCGGCTGCAATATTATCAATGGTCTTTTGATCCAACAACTGTATTTTTGCCATGATCACTCCTCTTTTCTAAGCTTTTCCTGAAGGGTATACAAATAATTCAACGCTTCCAGCGGAGTCACATCTGAAAGATCTTTTTCCCGAATCTCCGCCATAAACGGATGCTCCATCGTCGGCTCATCGCTTTGCTGGAAGAAAGAAAGCTGCTGTGCTTCCCCATAAGGCATGATTTCCCTTGCCTTGGATGCGATATCGTGATCGCTTAATTCCCTGGAGATTTCTTTTGCTCTGGCAATCACCGGTTCCGGGACGCCGGCCAGCTTAGCGACTTGAACACCGTAACTTTTATCCGCACCGCCTTTGATGATTTTTCTCAGGAAAACGATATCATCTCCTTGTTCTTTTACGGCAATGCAATAGTTATTCACGCTGTCAATTTTTCCTTCCAATTCTGTCAGCTCATGATAATGGGTGGCGAATAACGTCTTTGCTCCAAGAAGCTTCGGATTGCTGATATATTCCACCACCGCCCAGGCAATGGACAGCCCATCGTAGGTGCTGGTTCCCCTTCCGATCTCATCCAAAATCAAAAGACTGTTCTTTGTGGCATTTCGAAGGATATTCGCCACCTCGCTCATCTCAACCATAAACGTACTCTGACCGGATGCCAGATCATCAGAGGCTCCTACTCTGGTAAAAATTCGATCCACAATTCCGATATTTGCCTTTTTCGCCGGAACAAATGAACCTACCTGGGCCATCAGCACGATCAGAGCTGCCTGCCTCATGTAGGTGGATTTTCCTGCCATATTGGGCCCTGTAATAATCGATACACGATTTTTCTTCTGATCCAGATAAGTATCATTGGAAATGAACATATCGTTTTGAATCATTTGTTCTACCACCGGGTGTCTTCCTTCTTTGATATCGATGGTTCCGCGAAGATTCAGCTTCGGCCGCACATAATGATTTCTCTCTGCCACATAAGCAAGCGAAGCCAGGGCATCTATCTGGGCGATGACATGAGCTGTTTTGGCAATTCTCTCCATTTCCCCTGCCAAGGTCTCTCGTATCTCCACAAACGTCTCATATTCCATTGCATACAGACGATCTTCCGATCCGAGGATCGTATCTGCCAGCTGATTTAACTCTTCGGTCGTATAACGCTCCGAATTGGCCAGCGTCTGTTTCCTGATGTAATGATCCGGCACCAGATCTTTATAGGAATTGGTTACATCCAAATAATATCCAAAAACTTTATTAAACTTCACTTTCAGGTTTTTGATGCCGGTCGTTTTGCGTTCTCGCTCTTCCAACTCCATCAGCCACTGTTTTCCTTCTGTTTTTGCCCGTTTTAGACGGTCGATCTCCTCTTTAAAGCCATCTTTGATAATTCCTCCCTCTTTTACAGCAAGAGGCGGCTCTTCCACAATGGAATCTTCCAGTAGCTGATAAATATCTTCCATTGGATCCAATGCTTCTCTCAAAGCTGTAAGCAATGGATCTTTACACTCTTCCAAGATCATCCGAATCGGCGGAAGCCATTTTAACGATGTCTTAAAAGCAATCATATCCCGCGGATTGGCCGTCTTATAACTGACTTTTGTCATCAGCCTTTCCAAGTCGTAAATTGGATTTAAATATTCTCTTAACTCTTCCCGAACCATTGCCTGTTTTGTCAGGGAATCAAGAGCATCATATCGTTCCTCAATCTTTTTCTTGTCCACCAGCGGCTGCTCGATCATACTCCGAAGCATCCTGGCGCCCATCGCGGTCTTTGTCTTATCCAGAACCCATAAAAGAGAGCCTTTCTTCTGCTTATCCCGGAGGGTTTCGCACAATTCCAGATTCCTGCGGCTGGAACTGTCAATGACCATAAACTCACTGGTCTCATATGCCGTAATATGCATCAGATGATCCAGAGAACTTTTCTGCGTCTCGTGGAGATATCCAAGCAGGGCTCCGGTAGCTATGACTCCCATCGGATAATCGGTAATTCCAAGACCTTCCAAACCGCCTACTTTAAACTGCTGTTTGATCCTGTCTGCTGCCTGTTCCTCGTCAAAATAGTAATGATCGATTCCGGAAACCATGATCGACATCTTATCTTTTAAATAATCCAGGTCTATTCCGCAGATGAAAAAAGCATCGTTGCAGATGATTTCCGCCGGCGAGAACTTAAAGATCTCATCTTGTACCTTCGACAGACTATCCATCGACGTCATTCGGAAGTCTCCGGTCGTTACATCTACCAGAGAAATCCCATAACTTCCATCATTGCAAAAGATGCACATAAGATAATTATTCTTTTCGTCATCCAGGCTCTGCTGGGAAATGTTCGTTCCAGGCGTTACGATCCTTACAATTTCCCGTTTTACGATTCCTTTTGCCTGACTTGGATCTTCGACCTGTTCACAGATGCCGACTTTATAGCCTTTCTCTACCAGCTTATTCAAATAAGAATCTGCCGCGTGATAAGGAACGCCGCACATAGGCGCCCGCTCCTCCAAGCCGCAGTTTTTCCCTGTCAGAGTGATCTCCAATTCTTTGGACGCAATCAGTGCATCATCAAAAAACATTTCATAAAAATCTCCCAGACGGTAAAACAGGATGCAATCCTTATTTTCTTCTTTAATTTTCATGTATTGCTGCATCATTGGTGTTAATTTACCCATTGACTTGCTCTCCCATATAATAAAAACCTTTTTCTTCTGTAATCTTTACATCTGCCATGGTTCCGATCTGGTCTTTTGATCCTTTAAAATGCACTAAAAGATTGTTTTCCAGACGTCCGGTGACCATTCCTTCTTCGTGGGTATTGACTTCTTCAATCAGCACCCTTTCCACAGCCCCCAATTTTTCCTTGCAGTTGGCTGCCGCTGTTTCTTTCAGCAATGCCAGCAGACGCGGAAATCTTTCTTTTACCACTTCCGGATCTACCTGATCTTCCATAGCAGCGGCAGGCGTTCCGGTTCTCTTGGAATATACGTAAGTAAAGGCGCTGTCAAAACCAACTTTTCTTACCACATCCAAAGTATCCTCGAAATCTTCTTCGGTTTCTCCCGGAAATCCTACAATAATATCCGTCGTAAAGGACACTCCCGGAATCCGGTCTTTGATTTTCTGCGCTAAATCCAAGTATTGTTCTTTCGTATAATGGCGGTTCATTTTCTGCAAGAGTCTGCTGCTTCCAGACTGCATCGGCAGATGCATATGGCTGCAGATCTTCTCAGATTCTGCCATTACCTCGATCAGTTCATCCGATAAATCTTTTGGATGAGGCGTCATAAAACGGATTCGTTCCAATCCTTCCACTTTCTCCACTTCCCGCAAAAGTTCTGCAAATGTCATAGGCTGTTCTAATGTTTTTCCGTAAGAATTCACATTCTGTCCAAGAAGCATGACCTCTTTCACGCCTTCAGAGACCACCCGGCGAATTTCTTTTAAAATATCTTCCGGCTTTCTGCTTCGCTCTCTTCCACGTACATAAGGCACGATACAATAGCTGCAGAAATTGTTGCAGCCATACATAATATTTACCCCACATTTAAAAGAAAACTTACGGTCGCTTGGCAGATCTTCCACAATCTGATCGGTATCTTTCCAGATATCCACAATCATGCTGCCGGAATCCACTCGATTCTTTAATAATTCTGCTAATTTGAAAATATTGTGGGTTCCGAACACGATATCTACAAAAGGGTAACTTTCTTTGATCTTCTGAATCACATGAGGTTCCTGCATCATACATCCGCAAAGGCCGATCATCATATGAGGATTCCTCTCTTTCATTTTCTTTACCTGTCCTAAATGTCCGTAAAGCTTCGTGTTCGCATTTTCCCGGACGGTACAAGTGTTAAACAAAAGGATATCTGCATCTTCTGTATCGGTCTCCCGATACCCCATCGTCTCAAGGATTCCCAGTAATTTCTCTGAATCTTTTTCATTCATCTGACATCCAAATGTCGTACAATGGCAGGTGAGGGGACGTCCTGCTTTTTCGGATTCCCGCATTACCCACTGCTTCATCTGCTCCATATATGCATATTGTTTTTCTGACTCTGTTTTATATCTTTCCATTGATTTCTATCTCCTAAATTGTAATTATCTTTCATTTGGACATACAGATTTTATTATACACGGCAAATTCTTTGGCTTCAAGTTCTTCTTAAGCTTTTCCAACGTTTTTTCCTATTTCTTTTTCTCCATATATGTTATAATAAACATATATTTTTTCACCAATCTGAAAGGAGTTTTTTATGGAACAATGTGCACTCTGCGGTATTGAATTTTCTCCGGATGACACCAAAGAAGTTTTTGAATCTGCATTTGAACGCTTGTCTTACGAAAACCTGACAATGCCTCTGTGCTGCGACTGCGTGATCGATGAAATCGAAGGCGGCGGTTCCGGTATATATACCGCTGCCTGTGAAATGTGCGGCAAAGATTTTGATCTCGGCAAAGACAGCATGGAATATGCAAGCCATTTGGAAGATGGGGATTCTTATTCTCTCAGAAGTTCATGGGATGATCTGATCCTTTGCTGTGACTGTGCTCTGCAGCGAGACGGTATCGAATAGCCTTTCCGAAGGATTTCGCTCTCCTAAAACCGAAAAGCATCTAAGGACCTGATTTCAATCAAATCCCTAGATGCTTTTCTCTTTATCTGTTTTGTAATATTTCTTTCCAAGCTTTTAAAGCAGACTCAATGACTTTGTCCATATCATAATATTTGTATTCTCCGAGCCGGCCGCCGAAAAATACTTTTTCTTCCTTATCGCCCAATTCTTTATATTTGGCGTAGAGACTGCTGTTCTTCTCATCATTGACCGGATAATATGGTTCCATTCCATCAGTCCACTCTACGGAGTATTCTTTGGAAACTACGGTTTTTTCCTGTGTACCGAACTCAAAATGTTTATGCTCGATCTTTCTTGTAAACGGCGTCTCACTATCTGTATAGTTCATCACCGCAACTCCTTGATGATTTTCTTCCTCCAAAAGTTCATGCTCAAACTTGAGGCTGCGGTATTCTAATTTTCCAAAGCAGAAATCAAAATAAGAATCAATGGTTCCTGTATAGATGACCTGATCCGCTGTTTTCATCAGTTCGTCTTTATGCTCCAGGAAATCCGTTTCCAGCATAACGTCACACTGCTCATAAAGCTTATCGATCAAAACATTGTATCCGCCTTTCGGAATTCCCTGGAACGGATCATTAAAATAGTTATTATCATAAATATAGCGGACCGGCAGCCTTTTGATAATAGAGGCCGGAAGATCCTTACATTCTCTTCCCCACTGCTTCATCGTATAACCTTTGACTAATTTTTCATAGACATCGGTTCCGACCAGAGAGATCGCCTGTTCTTCCAGATTCCTTGGTTCTCCGGTGATTGCCTTTCTCTGGCTTTCGATGATTTCTTTCGCTTCCTGCGGTGTCTGAATCCCCCACATTTTGCTGAAAGTATTCATATTAAACGGCAGATTGTAGATTTCTCCATGATAATTAGCCACCGGACAGTTTATATAATGATTGAATTCTGCTAATTCATTTACATAGTCCCACACCTCTCGGCTGCTTGTATGGAAAATATGCGCTCCATACTCATGCACCATAATCCCTTCTACTTCCCTGCAGTGGATATTGCCTCCCAAAACAGCTCTTTTCTCCACAACAAGACAGCTTTTTCCCTGCTTGGCCGCCTCATGGGCAATGATCCCATTGAACAAACCCGCACCTACCAGCAGATAATCATAGTGCTTTTCTGCCTTTTGTATTTTCTCCATCCTATTTCTCCTTTTCCTTATTTTGATGCCATGCTCATTTCAGTTCCAGAATTTTATAATCAAACGGCGCCAATATCTCATGAACAACCGGATCAGATATATGACGGATCAAAGCCTGATGCTCTTTCTCTGCGACACCCTCTTTTCTTGTTCTTAAATCAAATGCTGCCCGTTCTTCTTTTGAAGTCGGATTTACCAGCATCAAGAATGCCTTATCTTCTCCTTTTTCCCCAAACGCATCCTTTCCATCTGCCAAAAAGCGAAGAATCGCAAGCACATTTTCATTGACTGCAAAATACATTGCATGCCCCGTCTGCAAAGCTTTTTCTCTGCTTCTCAAACGAGTTATGGTTTTTAATTCCTGATAGATCTTCTCATCATTTTTCCAGAAAGTTCCTCGATTGAAAGGATCCATGAACCCATGCATCCCATATTCATCACCGTAATATATGGAAGGCATTCCCGGAACAAAAAACTGAATCGCCATAGCCAATCTGGACAGCCTTGCCCCTTTCCGATCCATTTTGCTTGTAATCACATAGTCGGCCTGTGCCTCTCTGGAAGGCATTGTCTCGTTCATACCGGTAGCCAATGTGGTTCGGATCCTCGCAATATCATGGGATGATAAAAGATTCATAACCGCATAATAGAGCGGCTTTGGATAATTACATTGCTGCTCCAGCAAAAACTCCTGCATGCCATAGGCATTTTTGTGACCAAGCAGATAATTTGCCACATTGACTTTAAATGGATAATTCATCGTACTGTCCAAACCGCCGCCAAGTGCGTACTTTCGTTTCATTCCATAACTTTCTTTGGTCGTCGCATCCTCCCAGACTTCACCAATCAGAGCATAATTTTTGAACATGCTCTTTAAAGTTTTTCGCATGGTAAATATGAATTCATCCGGAAGTTCATCGGCAACATCCAGACGGAAACCAGACGCTCCCAAAGAAAGCCAATGTTTAATCACAGAATTTTGTCCTGTGATAATATAATTGACAAATTTTTCATTCATCTCATCAACTTCCGGCAGAGACTGAAATCCCCACCAACTGTCGTAATTTCCATCTTCATCAAAATGATACCAATCATAATACGGTGACTCAGGACCCTGCCAAGCCCCTTTTCCAGGATAATTTTCTTTCTTGTTGAAGTAGACGCTGTCATCTCCCGTATGAGAATACACCCCATCCAAAATGATATGAATCCGCTTTTCCCTTGCAATCTTACAAAGTCTTTTAAAATCTTCGTTGGTGCCAAGGAACGGATCTACTTTTTTGTAATCGGAAGTATTATAACGGTGATTGGACGCAGCCTCTCCAATCGGATTTAAATAGATACAGGTAACGCCCAGCTGCTTTAATTCATCTAATTTGGAGATAATACCTTCTAAATCTCCGCCAAAATAATCGCATGGATCATAAAACTGTTTTCCCGGAAGCGGCCCGAATAAAGGCCGTTCTTCCCATTCTTCATGGATGTAGACATCTCGTCCCATCCTTTTGTGATGCATTTCCCCTCGTTTCACATTTTGAGGATTTCCCTTACAAAATCGATCCGGAAAAATCTGATACATGATACCTCTGGACATCCAGCGAGGTGTATCAAAACCTTTTTCATAAACAGTAATCTGAAAACTTTCCGGAGTATCTCCTACCGCAGCGCCTTCTCCCTGGCTGCGGCCTGGTCTGGCGCCATAAAAATAACAATGGCTGTCTTCCCAAATACGG
The DNA here is from genome assembly GCA_019114985.1 of Candidatus Anaerostipes excrementavium. Taxonomy (GTDB): domain Bacteria; phylum Bacillota; class Clostridia; order Lachnospirales; family Lachnospiraceae; genus Anaerostipes; species Anaerostipes excrementavium. Next base: position 181,908 of record DXEM01000031.1, on the reverse strand, counting down.
AAATAATACCAGACGACGCCTGCCTTATCCGGCATTAAAATTGTTCTCTCACAGACATCTCCCTGTTTCTTCATTCCATATTCCCGATGAAAATCTTCTCCGTACAATACAATTTCTGCGCCGGTCGTTTTCTCCGGCATGCCAAAAAGGCGAAGTGTAATTTCTTCGCCTTTTTGTACTGCACCGATGGGAGTTCTGTATTTTTCTATCGAAGCATTGTGAATCATAGTCTCATCTCTAACTTTTCTTATTTTACAGGTTTCAAATGCCAGATCTTCTCATTATATTCATTGATTGTTCGATCGGAGCAGAAGAATCCGGATTTTGCTGTATTAACAACAGCCATCTGCACCCATTTATCATGATGATTTACATACGTATCGTATACTTTCTCAAACTCTTCGATATAAGAAGGCAGATCGTACAATACAAAGTACTGATCCGGCTGTCCGTACTCACCGAACAACAGTGACTGATATAAATCAGAATATTTTCTCTTGCCGACTCTCGGAAGGTCTCCGTCAATCAGGCAGTTGCAGATATCTCTGATATTCGGACTCTTCTCAAATACAGTACCAGGATTGTAAGTATGATAACGTTTCATGTTGTTGATTTCATCTACCCTGGCTCCGAAGATAAAGATATTTTCCGGACCTACCACGTCATGAATCTCAACGTTTGCTCCGTCCATTGTGCCCAGCGTTAAGGCACCATTCATCATAAACTTCATATTTCCTGTTCCGGAAGCTTCTAATCCTGCTGTGGAAAGCTGTTCGCTGATATCCGCAGCCGGAATTAACATCTCTGCAACAGATACAGAATAGTTTTCTACAAATACAACCTGCATCTTATCTTTTACTGCAGGATCGCTGTTAACCATATCTCCGATGGAATTGATCAGACGAATAATGTCTTTCGCGCGTGCATAACCCGGTGCAGCTTTTGCGCCGAAAATAAAGGTGATCGGCGTTGTAATAAAGTCTGGATTTTTCTTCAGCTGCTGATACATATAAATGATATGCAGACATTTGAGCAGCTGACGTTTGTACTCATGAAGCCTCTTACACTGAACATCGAAAATGGAATTCGGATTAATCTTAATTCCCTGTTTCTTCTCTAAATATTTTGCAAAACGAACCTTGTTCTGCTGCTTGATCTCGTCATATTTTTTACAGAATGTTTTATCATCCTTCAGCGGAAGGATCTTTTCAAACAGATTGTAATCTTTGAGAATATCACCTTTTACATGGCTCTGAACCAACTTGCAAAGCTCTGGATTCGCCAAAGCAAACCATCTTCTGTGGGTGATTCCGTTTGTAATCGCCAAATATTTCTGAGGATACAGGTTATAAGAATCATGGAATAATTGTTCTTTCAAAATATCCCCATGCAGCTGTGATACTCCATTGACTCTGCGGCAAACCGCAATACAGAGGTTGGCCATACGGATCTGATTATTTCCAATGATAGACATATATGCAATCTTGCCTTCGTCGTTTCCATAATAGGTACGAAGTTTGCTGCAGTATTTCTCATTCAGAACACAGATGATCTGATAAATTCGAGGCAGCAGGAGCTTGAACATATTTTCATCCCAGCATTCCAAAGCTTCGGACATGATTGTATGGTTCGTGTAATTAAAGATCTTGCTTACAATATCATAAGCTTCATCCCAGCCAAATCCTTCTTCATCCATCAAGATTCTCATCAGCTCCGGAATTGCCAAAGTCGGATGAGTATCATTGATCTGAACAACCGCATAGTCAGGAAGCGTATGAAGATCTCCTCTTCTTTCTTTGTGATCCTTTACAGCTAACTGCATTGTAGCGGATGTCAGGAAATAGAACTGTTTTAAACGAAGCATCTTGCCCTGCATATGGTCATCTGCCGGATAAAGTACTTTTGAAATAACTTCCGCAAATGCCTGATCTGCCATTGCTTTCTCATAAATTCCTTCATTGAAAGAATGGAAGTCAAAACGCTGTTTGCTTCTTGCGCTCCATAATCTTAAAGTTGCCGGTGTATGACTCTTATAGCCAATCACTGGCACATCATAAGGTACGGCGATTACCGTGTTGTAATCTTTATGTTCGATCTTTAATCCTTCCTCTGTCCAATGCTCTTCAATGTATCCATTGAAATGAACCTCGACACTTAATTCCGGACGCTCGACTTCCCATACGTTTCCTTCACGGAGCCAGTCGTCTTCTACCTCAATCTGAGTTCCATCAATAATCTTCTGTTTAAAGAGGCCGAACTCATAGCGGATACCACATCCCATGACAGGAAGATCTAAAGTTGCCAAAGAATCTAAGAAACATGCGGCAAGTCTTCCCAGACCTCCATTTCCAAGACCGGCGTCTTGTTCTTCATCCGTAATGACATCGAAATCGATCCCCATACGTTCAAATGCCTGTCTGTAATCCTCGTAGATTCCCGCGTTGATCAGATTATTGGAAAACGCGCGTCCCATCAGGAACTCTGCAGACATATAATATAATCTCTTGGCTCCTTTGTCATCGACCTTCTTACGGCCTGCCGCCCACTTCGTCATAATATCATCACGAATGCATCCGGCAGCAGCCTTATAAATATCATCATTGGTAGCATCTTCTAAAGTAGTACCTAAGGTATTAATCAGCTTATTTTCTATCTTCGTAATGATGTCTTTCACCTTATTGCTACTAACTGCTTTCATCCTCTGTTCTCCTTTCAAATTTCAGCTATAGAATGCTTTGATACATTTCCATATATTTTTTCGCAGAGTTTGCAAAACTATTGTCAGATTCCATTGCTCTGACAATCAGTCCGTGCTTTCTCTTTGGACTGTGCAGAGTTCTTAAAGCATAGCGGATTGTATTGAGCATCTCGTGTGCATTGTAATTTGCAAAAGAGAAACCATTTCCAGTATCTTCAAACTCGTTGTAACTCTGTACCGTGTCTCTTAATCCCCCTGTCTCACGGACAATCGGAAGCGTTCCATAACGCAGCGCGATCATCTGAGAAATTCCACACGGTTCAAATTTAGATGGCATCAGGAATAAATCACTTCCTGCATATATCAAATGTGCAATCGCATTGTCATATGCGATATAGGAGCATACTCTGCCCTTATATTTTCCTTCCATATAACGGAAGAAATCTTCGTATTCCTGGTCTCCTGTACCAAGAATCACAACCGCCACATCTTCCGTACAGATAATCTCATCCAGCATATATTTTACCAGATCCAGACCTTTCTGCTCGGTCAGACGGGTTACCATTCCGATAATCGGAACTCCCGGTGTGATGGACAATCCCAGTCTCTGGATCAATTCCATCTTATTCTTCTTCTTTCCTGAGAGATCATCTTTGTTGAAATGATACGGAATCAAAGGATCCGTCTCCGGATCAAACTCCTCTGTATTCATTCCGTTTAAGATACCCCAGGTATCTCCCGCTCTGGCATTCAAAATGCCTTCCTGGCGGTATGCGAATGCGGGATCTCTGATCTCGTTCGCATAAGTCGGGCTAACAGTACTCAAACGATCTGCAAACACTAATGCTGCTTTCATAAAGCTTGCGCATTCATAGTTATGCATAAACTCCGGCGTATCATATTTGGAATCAATTCCGACCCACTGCTGGAACTGTTTGAATGCATATTCGCCCTGATACATCATATTGTGAATTGTAAATATTGTCTTTGCACGGCCTACTTCCCAATGTCCATACTGGGTACGCAGTAAGATAGGGATCAGACCCGTCTGCCAGTCATTGCAGTGAATGACATCCGGAATGAACCCGATTCGGCCAAGTGATTCAATCACAGCGCGGCAGAAGTAAGCATACTGCTCACCTTCTGCGACACCGCCGCGATAGACCGCGTCTCCGAACTCAGCCTCGTTATCAATCAAGTAGTATGTGACATCATTGTAGACCAGCTCTTCTACGCCGACATACATATCTCCGCCGTTAAACGTGATATAAAAATCAGCTAAATGTCTTGTCTGTGACGCATATTTCCACTTCATCTGGCTGTGGAAAGGCATCATGACCCTGGCATCTGCCCCGATCTGATTCAGTTCTTTTGGAAGAGTTCCCATAACGTCGGCCAATCCCCCAAGTTTGACAAACGGAGCACATTCTGCTGCTACCAGCAGTACATTCAGCTTATTATCTCTACTCATTAACACTTGCTCCTTTCGGAATGAAGACCGGATGGCTTGCAGATCCAGCCAAATGCGCGTTAGAATATACTTTTACATGACGATCCAGAATCGTACGGTCAATATCTGCTCCCTTAGCGACAAAACCTTCCGCCATTACAATAGAATTCTTGATGGTTGCTCCTTCTGCGATCTTAGAACCACGGAAAATAATAGAATTCTCAACTTTTCCATCAATCTCACAGCCGCTGCAGACTAAGCTGTTGCTTACTTCTGAATTCACACCGTATTTTGCAGGAGCTCCATCCGCTGTTTTTGTGTAGATCTTTCTCTCACCCAGGAACAGTTCTTCGTATACATCTTTCTTAATCATATCCATATTGGTATTATAGTATGCTTCCATAGAAGTGATGCATCCTACATAACCTTTGTATTCATATCCCTGAATATGCAGACGATTGAAGTTCGGTACCAGCACATCAAAGAAGAAATGTTTTTTGTTATGAGAACTTGCTTCCTGGATAAAATCAAGAAGCAGGCTTGTTTTCATGATGTAAACATCCATGCTCTTCTTATTGGATCTGTGTTTTGACTCAGCATAGCACATATCCGTCACACGGCCGTTATCATCTGTTACCATGTAAACACCGTCCTGATCTACATTCGTCGGATCATTTGTGTTATCAAAATACATCAAACTGATATCAGCTCCGGATTTGATATGTTTATCCAACATATCATTGAAGTCCGCATTGAATACAACATAAGAACGTCCAAGCAGAACATACTGCTCTTTTGCATTCTTCAGGAAATCAGCCGTTCCTCTTAATCCATCCATAACACTTGCATATTCGCCGGATGGTGAGTTTCCTGAAATATACGGCGGGAAGATGTATAAACCTCCGCGTTTCCTGTTAAGTCCCCAATCCTTTCCGGATCCCACATGTTTCAAAAGAGAATCATAATTTCTTCTTGTCAGGATTCCGATATTTCTGATTCCTGCATTTACCATGTTGCTCAGAAGGAAATCGATTGTACGATAACGTCCTCCTACCGGCACAGCAGACAAACTTCTTTTGCGAACCAAGTCCTGTAATCTTCTATTTTCTTCTCCTGCATTGATAATGCCTAACATCTGATTATCCATATTTCAATCCTCCTAGTGTAAGATGGTGTCTGGGTAAATCATTGCACCGTCTTCAATAACCGCGTTTTCTAAAGCTACACTGTGATATCCAATGACTGTAACGGCATTGCCTTCGCCGACTTTACATCCCTGCTCAACAACAACTTCTTCGTCGATCAGCGCTTTGTTGATCGTGCAGTCATTTCTGACAACGCTGTCTTTCATGATTACGCTGTTCTTGACAACGCTTCCTTTTCCGATTTTAACGCCTGAATGGATGACACAATTCTCAACATCTCCCTCGATATAGCATCCGTCTGCCAGAACACAGTTCTTAACTGTAGCTCCTTCTGCAACGAAATGCGGAGGAAGTGCATAGTTCCTTGTGTAGATTTTCATCTTCTCATCATTCAGATCCAACTGAGGATTCTCATCCAGCAATTCCATGTTTGCTTCCCATAAGCTGTCGATGGTTCCTACATCTCTCCAGTATCCTTCGAAGGAGTAAGCATACATCTTTCTTCCTTCTTCCAGCATACGCGGAATGATATTGTGTCCGAAGTCGTGCTCTGATTCCGGATCATTTGCATCGTCAATCAGATACTGACGAATCAATTTCCAATTGAAAATGTAGATTCCCATAGAAGCTTTTGTGCTCTTTGGCTCTGCCGGTTTTTCTTCAAATTCATAAATGCGGTCATCATCATCTGTATTCATAATTCCAAAACGTTTGGCTTCATCATATGTTACTTCCAGTACGGAAATCGTACAGTCCGCATCTTTTTCTTTGTGATAAGCCAACATTTTATCATAATCCATGCAGCAGATCTGGTCACCAGACAATACAATGACATACTTCGGATCATAGTTGTCTACGAAATTAATATTTCGATAGATCGCATCCGCTGTTCCACTGTACCAGTCACCAGAATCTCCGCGTACATAAGGAGGCAGTACATAGGCTCCGCCATTCAAACTATCCAAATCCCATGATCCGCCGGTTCCAATATAAGAGTTCAGCTCCAGCGGTTCATACTGTGTCAAAACTCCTACCGTATCAATACCGGAATTTGCGCAGTTTGAAAGTGGAAAGTCTATAATCCTGTATTTTCCACCATAGGCTACTGCAGGTTTTGCCTTCTTTTGAGTTAGTGCGTATAGTCTGCTTCCCTGTCCTCCGGCCAGCAGCATCGCAACCATTTCTTTCTTGTTGATCATAACTCTTTCTCCTCCTTTATTCGGATCAAATTATATTTTTATTTTTTATTTTTCTGCGTAGTTGTTTTTTTGTTTTCTGCTTTCTCCTTTTCCTCTTTTGTGCTGGTTGTCGGTTGCTCTTTTACTGCAGCTTTCGCTGCAGGCTTTTCCTGTTTTTTTGCAGCCGCATCTGCTGTTGTTTTCTTTTCTGTCTCTTTCTTCACAGCTGCTGCAGGTTTTTTCTCTTCTGTTTTCTTCTCCGGTTCCTTTTTTGCCGCCGGCTTTTTCTCTTCTGTCTTCTTTGCTGTCTGTGCCGGCTTTGCCTTCTCTTCCGTCTTCTTCACGGCAGCTTTCGTCTCTTTTTTTGCGGCTTTTGCTGTCGTCTTCTCTTCTGTCGCTTTCTTTTCAGCCGCAGACGTCTTCGCCGCTGTTGTCTTTTCAGCTGCGGCAGTTTTCTTTGCCGTCGCTTTTGCAGATGCGGAAGTCTTTTTGGCCGCTGTCTTCTTTGCTGTCGTCTTCTTCGTTGTCTTTTTCGCAGTCTTTCTCGGTTTCTCTTCGATCTCTTCCACCTTATAGTAAACAACACTTAAAGCTTTCAAGGAGATCGCTGCAGCATTGTGATAATATCCTTTGCCGTCTTCTCCGACTGCCCGAACTCTCTTCGTCCGTGCTTTATTCTCACTGACATCTCCGTCTCCGCCGAAATTAAGCTCGCTGCTGTCTAAAATCTTCGTAAGTTTTGCTTTTGTCGGCATCGGGATCTCATAGTTATCCCACTCCATCGGCGTAAAGTTGCAGATACATAAAATCTGTTCCTGCTTCTTGCCTCTCTTCTTCTTTCCTTTTCGGATAAAGGCTACCACACTGTGGTCTGCATCCCTCTGAAGGCACCATTCGAATCCTGCAGGATCCTGATCCAATTCATAAAGCGCCGGCTCATTCTTGTAGATCTCATTCAGTTTCGCAACATAATCATGGAATGAATGATGCATCTCAAAATCATCAATCAAGAACCAATCCAGCTGCTCTTTATCACGCCATTCTACAAACTGAGCAAACTCTCCTCCCATAAAGAGAAGCTTCTTGCCAGGATGAGCATATGTAAATCCGTACAACGCACGGAGTCCTGCAAATTTCTCTTCATAAGAACCATACATCTTGTTGATCATAGATCCCTTGCCGTGGACTACTTCGTCATGAGAATATGGCATGATATAATTCTCGCTGTAAGCATAATCCATAGAGAATACAATAGCTCCGTGATTATCCTTTCGGAATAACGGATCCAGCTCCATATAGTATAAAGTATCATGCATATAGCCCATATTCCATTTGTAAACAAATCCAAGGCCATCCGGATCATCAATATCACTGGTAACTTTCGGGAAAGCCGTAGACTCTTCTGCAATCGTCAAAAATCCTTCATAAGTCGAACGCAGCGCAGTATTAAGATTCTTCAGGAAATCGATGGATTCGTAATTGATATTCGTTCCGTCTTCATTCGGAACATATTCCCCTTCCTGTTTGCCGAAATCAAGATAAAGCATAGCGCTGACCGCATCAATTCTGATACCGTCTACATGGTAAATATCCGCAAAGAACATCGCACTTGAAATCAAAAAGCTCTGAACTTCCGGTTTGCCATAGTTAAATAATAAAGTACCCCAGTCAGGCTGACTTCCCTTTCTCGGATCTTCATGATCATAAATATGAGTTCCGTCGAACATTGCCAGTCCATATTCATCTCTCGGGAAATGCGCAGGCACCCAATCCAGGATCACTCCGATTCCGGCTTTGTGAAGCTCGTTCACCATATAGTTGAAATCTTCCGGAGTCCCATATCTTGCCGTTACACCATAATAACCTGTTACCTGGTATCCCCAGGAAAGATCATACGGATATTCGGTAATCGGCATTAATTCCACATGTGTGTATCCCATCTGCTGAAGATACGGAATCAGCATGTCAGCGATCTCACGATAATTGTAGAACTCTCTGTCTTCGCCTTCCGGCATGCGCCAGGTACCTAAATGCATCTCATAGATAGACATTGGCTGATCCAGCGCCTGTCTCTTCTTTCTCTGATTGATAAATCTTTTGTCTGACCATTTAAAGTCATCAAAATCCCAAATCTTGGAAGCCGTTGCCGGCCTGCACTCAGAATAAAACGCAAATGGGTCACTCTTATAGCGGCAAATACCGTCGTATCCTTCGATGTAATATTTGTACAGGTCTCCCTTCTTTAATCCTGCTATCTCAACTGTATAAATTCCGTCCTTATCACCTTTCATTGGATGAGCCAAAGGATTCCAGCAGTTGAAATCTCCTACGACACTGACAAATTTGGCGCTCGGCGCCCAAACGGTAAACCGATGTGTTTTTGTCTCTTTCTGATAGTGGCATCCAAACGTTAAATAGGCTTTTCGTGCTTTTCCAGTCTGAAATAAATACAAGTCATCACGATTGATAGCTTCGTTCATAATTACAAGTTCCTCCTTCTCACTCTTGTTCGTCATCATTTCTCTTTCTGATGTCAATACTGAAAACCCGATCCGTCATCTTCATTCGAAAAACAGGATTCTGGGTGATTCAGACCCCTTTTTATGATATGATGCTGCAAAAAGCTAACAACATAAAAAAACGTAAACGGCCTTTTTACTTTCTGTTCTTGTAAAATGGCTCATTTGCGCTTCTTATGTTATATCAATATCACACGATGTATAGCAAAGAACGTGACATGTTGTCCGCTTACAAGACACTGAATTTTCACCTATCGTTTTCACATCACTACTATACCAAATTTCCAACAATAATTCAATAAATTGAACAAAATAAAATATCTTTCAGTAACTATTCAGTCATACATTTGTTAATGCTAAAAATACAGCACAGATATATGATCAAAAATTCTTTTTTAAAAAAGTGCTCCGAAAATTCGGAACACTTTTTCGCAAATCTAAAAAACAGATTTTGAATCTTTTAATGTCGGAACATATCCTGCTTTGGAAAGCGCTTCTATAATTTTTTCTTTGTGTTCTGTTCCGAAAGCTTCCATGGTAATCGTAAGTTCCACGGCGCTGTTGCGGTTGATGCTTACAAACTGATTATGCTCAAGCTTAATGATATTTCCCTGTGCCTGAGCAATCACTTCAGAAACTTTTGTTAATTCACCCGGTTTGTCCGGCAGGAACACAGAAGCCGTAAAAATTCGATCCCTCATGATCAGTCCGTGCTGAACAAGAGACGCTATCGTAATGACATCCATATTTCCGCCGCTTATGATAGAAACGACTTTTTTATTTTTGACCTTTAAATGTTTCAATGCGGCAATCGTAAGCAGGCCGGAGTTTTCAGCCAGCATTTTGTGATTTTCCAGCAGATCCAAAAAGCAAGGAATTAATTCCTCATCTTCTACAGTAATAATACGGTCTATATTTTCCTGGATGTAAGGGAAAATAATCTTTCCAGGTGTCTGTACCGCCGTTCCGTCTGCAATCGTACTTACATGATCGCAGGAAACAATTTTCCCGGCCTTCAAAGAAGCCTTCATGCAGGCGGCTCCGGCCGGTTCGACTCCAATGACTTTGATCTTCGGATTCAGAAGCTTTGCAAGCGTCGAAACGCCTGTGGCAAGTCCTCCCCCTCCGATCGGAACCAAAATATAATCTACCGTCGGAAGCTCTTTGAAAATATCCATGGCAATGGTTCCCTGTCCGGTCGCCACGGCAGGATCATCGAATGGATGGACAAATGTATATCCTTTTTCCGCGGCAAGGGACAGTGCGCATTCACATGCCTCATCATAAACATCCCCATGCAGAATGACTTCCGCTCCCAAATCTTTCGTTCGATTCACTTTCAAAAGAGGGGTGGTTGTCGGCATAACAATCGTTGCTTTTACTCCTTGCTTTGCAGCAGCCAAAGCAACCCCCTGTGCATGATTTCCGGCGGATGCGGTAATCAAACCTTTTTGTTTCTCTTCCTCTGTCAGCGTACTGATTTTGTAGTACGCGCCGCGAATTTTATAAGCTCCGGTCAGCTGCATATTTTCAGGTTTCAAATACACCTGATTGCCCGTCTGATCTGAAAAATAATCGCTTTTTATCAACTTTGTAGGCAGTACGATTTCCTGTACTTTTTCATATGCCTCTTCAAAATCTTTTAATGTTAACATCTATTCATCTCCTCTTTCGAACAACGCATTTACAAACATATCGGAATCAAATCTTTGAAGATCATCGATTTGTTCTCCGATCCCGATATATTTCACCGGAATTCCTAATTCTGACTGAATTGCAATGGCAATTCCGCCTTTTGCAGTGCCATCTAATTTCGTCAAAATAATACCGGAAATATCCGTTGCTTCTTTAAATTGTTTTGCCTGAGCCAGAGCGTTTTGTCCTGTTGTTCCGTCAAGCACAATCAAAGTTTCCAGATAAGCTTCGCTGTATTCTTTTTGAATGATTCTGTTGATTTTGCTCAGCTCATTCATCAAATTCTTTTTGTTATGAAGCCTGCCCGCCGTGTCACAAAGAAGGATATCCACGTCCCTTGCTTTTGCCGCTGCTACCGCATCATAAACAACCGCTGCAGGATCTGCTCCTTCTGACTGGCTGATAATATCTACACCGGCGCGGTTTGCCCATTCCTTCAGCTGCTCAATGGCTCCTGCACGAAACGTATCCGCCGCAGCCAGCAGAACTTTTTTCCCTTGCCCTTTTAAGATTGCGGCAAGTTTTCCGATAGACGTTGTCTTGCCGACTCCGTTGACGCCGATCACAAGCACCACGCTCTTTCGATTTTGATATTCGTATGCATCGGCACCCAAACGCATCTGTTCCTTGATCGAGTCAATCAGAAGCTGTCTGCATGCTTCCGGTTCCTTGATCTTTTGTTCTTTTACTTTCTTCTTTAAATCTTCGATAATGTTCATCGTCGTATCGATTCCCATATCGCTCATAATCAAAGTCTCTTCCAACTCTTCATAAAAATCATCATCCAATCCGGAAAATCCTTTGAAAATAGAATCAAAACTTGCGGCAATGTTGTTCCTTGTTTTCGACAATCCTTGGGCAAGTCTTCCAAAAAAACCTTTTTTCTCGCTCATTTTCTCCTCCTATTCATCCAGATCATTTTCTATTAAATTAACGGAAACCTGTGTTGAAACACCTTTTTCCTGCATTGTAACTCCATACAGCACGTCTGCCGCCATCATCGTTCCTCTTCTGTGCGTAATGACAATAAACTGCGTATCTTTTGAAAGCTTCCAGAGATACTCGGCAAACCGTTTTACATTGGAATCATCCAAAGCTGCCTCAATCTCATCCAGCAGACAAAACGGCGATGGTTTCAGATTCTGAATCGCAAACAAAAGAGCTATCGCGGTCAAAGCTTTTTCCCCGCCGGATAACTGCATCATATTCTGCAGTTTTTTCCCGGGCGGCTGTGCGATGATCCGAATCCCAGATTCCAAAACGTCATCGTCTGTTAATTCCAGTTTTGCCGTCCCTCCTCCAAACAATTCAACAAAAACTTTCTGGAACATTTTCTGAATGTCCTTAAACTTTTCGTGAAACTGCAAAAGCATCGATTCTTCCAGCTCTTTTAGCAAATCATTCAAACGTTCCTGTGCAGTTACTACATCTTCTCTCTGATTTGTCAGAAATTCATATCGCTCTGATACTTCCTGATATTCTTCTGCCGCATGCACATTGACCGGTCCGAGAGCACGAATTTCTTTTTTTATCTCTGAAATTTCCTCTTTTATTTTCGATAAACTTTGACCCGGCTCTTCTTCGAAACTATTTTGAAGCTGATGATATGTAATCTCATAATTTTCCCACATATAATTCATCAGTTCCTGCTGTTCTTCCCGGCATTTTTCTCTGGTGCCGTTCAATCGGAACAGCTCTTTATCCATTCGATTGGACTGTTCCAACATTTCTTCCCGCTCTTTCATGGTATCTTTATAAGATTCCATGTTCTTCTTTTCCATCTCCTGCATTTTTTGAAGTTCAGACTCTTTCTTCTCCGTTTCCAGCTGACGATTCTTCATTTTTTCCTGCAGTTTCTCAATTTTTTCTTCCAGTGAAACAGAAGTTTCTTCGATTTTCTGATGCTCTTCCTGATTCTCTCTAAGATCTGAGCGAAGTTTTTCAAGCTCATAACCGACCCTGTCACAATTGCTCTGAGCAAATTCCAAACGCTGCTTTAACTGGTTGGTCTTTAAATGAATTTCTCCGATGATTTTTGCCTGTTCTTCCGCTGTTTCTCTCGTTTTTTCCAAACGTTCGGTGATTCTTAGAATATTTTCTTCATCCTTTCGGCTGGCAATTTCCAAATCGGATTTTTGATTCAGCAGATCCGATGCATCATTCGTTGTTGCTTCTTTTTGTGCTCCCAGCTGCTTCATCTGGGATTCCAACCCTGTCAGACGATCCTGCAGATCTTTCCTTTTGGCTTCTGCTGCAGAGAGAGCCATTTCCTGGGTATTACGCTCCAAGATCAGCTCCTGCAGACTCTGTTTTGCCTGCACGGAAGCCTCCCTGGATTTTTTTAATTTCAGAGCATTTTCGTTTTGTTTGTCTTCTTCTGTTTTTATTTTTTCCGTAAGTTTTGCTAAAAGATTTTTCAGCTCTTTCAGCTCTCGATTTCTGCCCAAAAGATTACTTTTGCTTTTAAAAGCACCACCGGACATGGAACCTCCCCGGTTCAGGGAATCTCCTTCCATCGTTACAATCCTTAACGAATGGTGATACTTATTGGCAATGGCAATTCCTTCGTCTATCGTTCTTACCACAAGAATTTGTCCAAGCAAAGAATCTGCCAAATCCCGGTACTGGGGATCAAAAGAAACCAGCTGGCTGGCAACTCCGATCACACCTTTTTCTTTTTGTGCTTCCGGCCTTTGAAAAGGTTTTCCTTTGACGGCATTCAAAGGAAGAAATGTTACTCTTCCAAATCTATTTGCACGCAGATAGCCAATTAATTCTTTCGCTGTATCCTGGGTATCCGTTACCACGTTTTGAATGCTTCCTCCCAGCGCAGTTTCGATTGCCGCCTCATACTTCTTCTCGACTTTTATCAGATCAGAAACAGTGCCGAAAACTCCGGGCGTCATCTTTTTTCTTTCCATGATTTTTTTAATTCCGAATCCATATCCTTCATATCGCTCCGCCATATTCCGCAAAGCTTCATAATTGGATCTGACCCGATGATATTTTTCTTTCTGCTTGGAAAGTTCCGAAAGCGCTTTGGCGTTTTCCGCTTCCTGCTCCATTTCTTCTTTTTGTTTTGCAGCTATCCTGCTTTTCAAATCCTCTTCTTTTCGGTCTAATTCTTCCAAATGAGCCATGACTTCCCGGCAATTTTCTCCGGCAGTTTTCCAGTCGATTTCTAAATGAGCCTTTTGCTCTTCCAGATTTTGAATCCGAACTTGAAGCTGCTCTTTTACCGTCTGGAACCTTTCCAAACGTCCTGCCATCTTCATCTGGCTGTCATTATGATCCTGAACCCGTCCTTCAAGCAGAGATAATTCTTCTGTAAGATCCTGAATTTCTTTTTGGAAAAAAGCAAGTTTGCTTTCTTTTTCCACTCGTTCTTTTCCGGCTTGCTGATATTCTGCACTTATATCATCTGCCTCCTGCCGGAACTGTTTTGCTTCCCGGTCTTTTTCTTCCATCTCTTGTTCCATTCTCTGCTGATTTGCTTTGAAATGGTCTTCCCGGATCTTCTCTGTGCGGATCTGCTCTTTTAAAACTTTTATTTCGCCTTCGAAACGCTGCTTTAAAACTTTTTCGTCGGAAATTTCCTGCGTGATTCTGGCAATATCCGCTTTTAAAGAATTCAGCCGTTCCTCTTCTTTTGCATAACGTTCTTTTGCTGATTCCATTTTGCCGTTGGTTTCTTCAAGGTCTTGTTCCGCTATCCTGATTTTTTGATCCAGCGTCTCCAATTCCTCTGTCATCCGGCGGTTTTCCATTAAAAATAACCGGCTGTCTCTGTCTTTGAGGCGATCTCTGTACAGCAAATATTCCCGCGCTTTTTTCGCCTGACGTTTCAACGGTCCGATCTGACGTTCCAGCTCGGACAATATGTCATTGACTCGATTTAAGTTCTCTTTTTCCCGATCCAAAGATTTTTGAGTTTCTATCTTATTTTTTTTATATTTGACAATTCCTGCCGCTTCATCAAACAGTTCCCTTCGATCTTCAGGTTTCCCGCTTAAGATTTGATCGATCTGGCCCTGTCCGATAATAGAATATCCTTCTTTTCCAACACCGGTGTCAAAGAATAACTCTACGATGTCCTTCCTTCTGCAGGCGCTGCCATTCATCAAATATTCGCTCTCTCCGGAACGATAGACACGCCTTGCCACCGTAACTTCCTCAAAAGGAACCGGAAGGCTCTTATCCCCATTATCCATCGTGATTGCAACATAAGCAGATCCCATCGGCCGCCTCAGCTGAGTTCCTGAGAAAATGACATCCTCCATTTTCGCTCCGCGCAGCTGTTTTGCACTTTGCTCTCCGAGGACCCATCGAACCGCATCCGCTACGTTGCTTTTTCCACTTCCATTCGGTCCTACAATTCCAGTAATTCCATGTTCAAATTTAAAAACCGTCTTGTGGGCAAATGATTTAAAGCCATTGACTTCAATACTTTTTAAATACATGTCCACCCTCTATTTCTTATATTTTTTCAGCGCTTCATAAGCAGCGTGCTGCTGAGCAGACTTTTTGCTCCTTCCGATCCCTCTTCCAATCGTCTTATCTCCCAGCCTTGCCTCTACGGTAAATTCCTTTTGATGATCCGGTCCTTCTTCTTTTACCAGAACATAAGACAGAACCTCTCCGCCTTCTCCTTGGATGATTTCCTGAAGGTGGGTCTTTGCATCAAAAAATAATACTTTGTTCTCCACATCTTTCAGAAGATGCTCTTCTATAAATTTTCTGGCTGCTTCCAAACCCTGATCCAGATAAATCGCTCCAATCACTGCTTCAAATGCGTCAGAAAGAATCGAATCTCTTTCTCTTCCCCCGGTCATATCCTCTCCTTTGCTTAAAAGCAGGTATTTCCCGAGAGAAATATCTTTTGCACACATGGCAAGCGTTGGCTCGCATACCAAACTTGCCCGAAGTTTGGTGAGTTTTCCTTCCGGTTCTTTCTGATATGTCTTAAATAAATAAGCGCTGGTCACCAATTCAAGAACTGCATCTCCCAAAAATTCCAGCCGTTCGTTATTCTTATCTTTTGCCATCTTTCTCTCGTTGGCATACGAACTGTGCACCAAGGCATGACTTAACAGCCCCGGATTCCGAAACTGAATTCCGATTTCTTCCTGAAAATTTTTTATGTCATCTTTTCTCATTCTAGCGCCCTTTTCCGTTTAAAATCTCATTTTTGATCTTTTCATTGATCTGCTGTTCCGTGAATGTAATACACTGAATAATCGCGTTTTTCATCTCTTTTGATGTAGCGGATCCGTGTACTTTTACGACCAATCCATTCAATCCTAAAAGCGGCGCTCCGCCATATTCAGAAGCATCAAATCTCTTCAAGGTTTTCTTAAGCGCCGGCATTGCCAAAGCTCCTCCGATCTTGCTCCTTAATGTGCTCATGATTCCGCCCTTGATTTCTTTCACCAGAACTTTAGACAAACCTTCTGACAGTTTTAAGATTACATTTCCTACGAACGCATCGCAAAGCACTACATCGGCTGCGCCATCCGGGATTTCTCTTGCCTCAATGCTGCCGGTATAGTTTAATCCGTCACAGTCTCCCAAAAGAGGAGCTGTCTCTTTGATCAGCTGATTTCCTTTTGCTTCTTCCAGTCCTACATTGACCAAGGCCACCCTTGGAGACTTAATTCCAACGACATGTTCCATGTAGATGGATCCCATCTGCGCAAACTGAAGCAAATATTCCGGACGAGAGTCCATATTGGCTCCGGCGTCAATTAAAAGCATAACACCTTTGGTTGTCGGCATAAGCGCTCCCAGAGGCGCGCGTTTAATCCCTTTGATCCGCCCTACAACGAACTGTCCGCCGACCAGAATCGCGCCTGAACTTCCAGCAGAAACAAATGCATCTGCAGTTTGATCTTTTACCATTTTCATTGCAACTACCATGGAAGAATCTTTCTTCTTACGAATCGCTTCTACCGGAGATTCGTCACAAGAAATCTCTTCTTCTGCATTTACCACTTCGATCTGCTGCTCATTGTACTGATATTTTTTCAATTCTTCATGAATTCTCGCAGCTTTTCCTACAAGGAATACTTTAATATTCTTTCTCTCTGAAACTGCGTCTACAGCACCTTTTACGATCTCTCCTGGGGCATGATCTCCGCCCATTGCATCCAGAGCTACTTTGATTACTTTTTCCATATGAAAACTCCTTTCTAAAATATGGGAAAAGCGCCACACGCCTAAACCTTTTGTAAAAGTCTAAACGCATGGCGCCTACTATCCATCAGGTGCGCCCTGACGTACCCGTTCTATTCAGCGTGAGCTGAAACAATTTCTTTTTTATTATAAGATCCGCAGGATTTGCAAACTCTATGCGGCATCATAAGAGCACCACATTTGCTGCATTTTACAAGCGTCGGAGCTGTCATCTTCCAGTTAGCTCTGCGTCTGTTTCTTCTTCCTTTGGATGATTTATTCTTTGGACAAATTGACATCGGTTTACACCTCCTTAAAATTCTTAAAAATATCCTGAATTGCTGCCATACGCGGGTCTGCCACCGTACGATCGCAGCCACACTCTTTTTCATTCAGATTCGTTCCGCATACCGGACAAAGTCCTTTACAGTCTTCTCTGCATAACACTCTGGTTGGCAGCTGCGGAACTACCTCATCAAAGATCAGCATGTCCAAATCCAATTCCTTCTCTTCAATATCAGATATAAGATCTTCATCCTCCGCCGGATGATCAAGATCTGCTTTCCCTTCGTAATCAAGAGAAACTTCATACGGCACTTCTTCCAGACATCTGCTGCACGGAATTCCCAGAACAAGCTCTGTCTTAAATCGAATGGAAACGGCACTCTTTCCTTCATTCCTCAATACAACCGAAAACGGCTGCTTCTTACGAATTGGATAGGATTCGCCTTTCAGGACGATCTCATCCATATCAATGCCGGCTTCCACTTCTTCCGTATAATCCTTTACTGAAATTGCCTTTGATAATTGAATCTTCATACTATCTCCTAAAAATCATACTATCCTATTATACGAACATGGGTATTGTTTGTCAAGAAGTTTTTCTTGACTTTCTATTTTACCAATGCGACCGTATCACGAGCGATCATCAATTCCTCATTTGTCGGAATGCATAACAGATCAATCTTGGAATCGTCGGAAGAAATCACTGCTGCTTCTCCGTGAACATCATTCTTTTCCGGATCAATCTCTGCTCCAAGGTAACCTAAATATTCACAAATCGCTGCTCTCGTGGCATCATCATTCTCTCCGACACCTGCGGTAAAGGCAATTGCGTCCACGCCGTTCATTGCAGCCGCATAAGCGCCGATATATTTTGCCACACGGTAAATAAACGCATCAAGAGCTGCTCCTGCTACTTCATTTCCATCATTCTGTGCGGCCTTGATATCTCTAAAGTCAGAAGATACTCCAGATAATCCATAGACTCCGGACTCTTTATTCAGGATATTTAAAACTTCGGATGCCGTCTTATTCTCTTTATTTGCGATAAATTCAATGATCGCCGGATCCAGGTCACCGGAACGTGTCCCCATGATCAATCCTTCCAGCGGTGTAAGTCCCATAGAGGTATCTACGGATTCTCCGCCTTTTACTGCTGTCACGCTTGCACCATTTCCAAGATGGCATACGATGATTTTCATGTCTTTGATGTCTTTTCCTAACATCTTTGCAGCTTCTGTGGATACAAACTGATGAGAGGTACCATGGAAACCATAACGGCGGATTCCATCTTCATCATAGTATTTTCTAGGAATTCCATATAAATAAGCTTTTTCAGGCATTGTCTGATGGAATGCTGTGTCAAATACAGCAACCATCGGAAGATTCGGCATCAATTCCTGACATGCACGTACACCGATCAAACCTGCCGGATTGTGAAGCGGAGCAAAAACGCTGCATTCTTCCACTTCTTTTATTACCTCATCGGTAATGATGCAGGATTTTGTAAATTTCTCACCGCCGTGTACGATACGGTGTCCGACTGCTCCAATCTCATCCAGATTCTCTACAACACCGTTTTCTTTGTCTGTCAGCTGTTCCAAAACGATTCCGATTGCCGTCTTATGATCCGGCATAGCAGGTTCTGTCTTAATCTTATCTTTTCCTGCCGGCTGATGGGTCAAAGCTCCGTCAATCCCGATTCTCTCGCATAACCCTTTTGCCAGGACTGCTTCTGTCTCGGAGTCGATCAGCTGATATTTTAATGATGAGCTTCCGCAATTGATAACCAAAACTTTCATGAAATTATTCTCCTTCATCCCTAAACTGTTTTTATTTCTCTGCTTCTAACGCTGCTGCCTGCACACATGTGATTGCTACCGCTCCGACAATATCAGAAGCAACACATCCTCTGGATAAGTCGTTCACCGGTTTGGCGATTCCCTGTGTGATCGGTCCGTATGCCTGAGCTCCGCCAAGTCTCTGAACTAATTTGTATCCGATATTGCCGGAATCCAGATCTGGGAATACCAGTACATTCGCCTGCCCTGCTACCTGGCTCTCTCTTGGAGCTTTGGAAGCTGCGACCTCAGGTACGATTGCCGCATCCAGCTGCAGTTCTCCGCAAATCAGATACTGCGGATATTTTTCTTTGGCGATCGCCGTCGCTTCAACCACTTTCGTTACATCATCATGTTTTGCACTTCCGCAGGTAGAATGAGACAGCATTGCCACTTTCGGCGTCTCTCCGATCAGCTGCTCAAAAGTCTTGGCAGAACTTGCCGCAATTGCTGCCAGCTGTTCCGGATTCGGATTCTGGTTCAATCCGCAGTCTGCAAATACAAAGCATCCATTTGCTCCTTTATCTCTTGCTTCTGTATCCATCAGCATGAACGCAGAAACGATCTCGGTGTTCGGAGCTGTCTTTACGACCTGCAAAGCAGAACGCAGCACATTTGCAGAGGAGTTGATCGCTCCTGCGACCATACCGTCCGCGTCACCTACACGCACCATTGTAGCACCAAAGAACAGTGGATTTGATAATAAGATTTCTTTTGCGTCTTCCGGCAAGAGTCCTTTTCTCTTTCTTGCTTCACACAGAGACTCGATATATGTACTCAAATTTTCACAATTATGCGGATCGACAAAAGTAGCCTTAGAAATATCCAGATCTTTGGCCCGCTCTTCAATCTCTTCTTTCTTGCCGACTAAAATAATATCGGCAATTCCTTCTGCCAAAACTTCTGCTGCCGCTGTCAATGTCCTCATGTCTGTGGTCTCAGGCAAAACGATGGTTTTCTTATTCGCTTTTGCCTTGTTCTTAATCTCATCAATAACACTCATTTACGTTGCTCCTTTCAACTTTCTGCAAAGATGAATCTAATCCAATCAAATTATACAACATCGTTCGCTTGTATACAATAAAGACAGTTGTATTTTTCACTGTACACAAACAAAAGCCTTCACCAAAAAAGCCGTTTCTTCTGCGTTGTAAAACTATATTTATTCTACATTTTTTTGTATCTCCTGACAAGATGGTTGCCATTTATTTTTTATTTTTTGTGCAGTTTTACTTTTCCTATGTTCTCGTTTATAATAATCCCAACAAACAAAGAAAGGATTTTTTATGAAGACAACTGCTATTATCTGCGAATATAATCCGTTTCATAACGGACATGCTTACCATATTCAAAAAACAAAAGAAGAAACCGGCGCCCAATATATCATTGCGCTGATGAGCGGGAATTTTGTACAGCGCGGCGCGCCTGCCATTATGGAAAAACAGCTGCGGACGCAGATGGCATTAAACTGCGGCGCTGATCTGGTCATCGAGCTTCCGCTTTGGTCTGCCTGTGCTTCCGCTCCCTATTTTGCAGCCGGAAGCATTGCTTTGTTAAACGGACTCGGCATTGTAGATTCCCTATCTTTTGGGAGTGAATGTGACGATATCCAACAACTAAAAGATGTCGCTGCTTTTCTGTATGAGCACCGTCAGGAACTTTCTGATCGGGCTGCGCGATACGCCTCTGCTGGTCATTCTTATTCCAAGGCAAAAGCCCTGGCTTTTAAGGATCTGGCTCCGGATTCAAATTGGCTTCCTATTTTGGAGACGCCAAACAATCTGCTTGCTCTTGAATATTTAATATCTTTACAAGAAACCAAAAGCAAGATCCGGCCTTACTGTATTGCACGGAAAGAAAGCAGTCACCATGAAACTTCTCTGCCATCCGACAGCCAGCTTGCATCTGCCAGCGCCATCCGAAATACCATCGAATCTTTTTCTGAGTTGAAAGAGATTTTTCCAATGGTTCCAAAACCGGTATTTTCCATTCTGGAGCAGCATTTTGAAAGAGACTTTCCTGTCACTTGTGATGATTTTTCGCTTCTGCTGAAACAAAAACTGATTCTGGATCCAAGTCTTACCGACTACTGGGATATTTCCCATGACTTTCAGTTTTCTATCCAGAAGAATCTTACCTTTTGTTCCAGTTTCACTGAGCTTCTCGCAAAGTGCAAAAGCAAAAACATTACCTGGAGCCGTATCAGCCGCAATCTGATGCATATTCTTCTGGAGATGCGCAAAGAACAGCAGGAAATTTTTAAAGCTTTCGATTATCGTCCATATTTCCAGATTCTTGGCTTTCGAAAAGATGCCTCCGAACTGATTCGAGAGATTCAGAAACATTCGGTGATTCCTATGGTACGCCATTGCCGCTCTCTAAAAGATCCTTTGTCTCCCTGTCAGGAGCAGCTCCTTGCAGCAGAACGCCGCGCCAATCTGCTTTATCACTTGATTCTAGGAGAAAAATTCCACATTGATTGGAAAGATCGGCAAATCATCGTCTAGTTTTTTTAGCCGGCACATAAAATAATATCATAAAATCCCAGTCGCTATGGCAAAGACTGATTGCATCCTGGACGAAATTGCCGGAGGTATCTATGAAAAATTTAAAATTCCAGCTTCTCCTTCTCCTTTTTGGAGGCATTTTATTTTTATTTCCTGATCTTTGTATCGAAGGAGCGAAGAGCGGACTGCTGCTTTGGTCCGGAACCATTGTGCCAACCCTCCTCCCCTTCCTTCTGCTTACCGGATTGATGAACAAATTCCATGCTCTTCATCTTCTCTCTTTTCTTTTTTATCCGATATACCGCAGATTCCCAAGCCTGAACAAAAATCTCGCTTATACGATGGTGCTGGGATTTTTCTGCGGCTATCCGCTGGGCGCCAAGATCATCCGTGATTTGATCCTGTCCGGATCTTACACAAAAAAAGAAGGCCAATGCCTTCTTGCTGTGTGCAACAATGTAAGTCCCATGTTCACCATCGGCTATACACTGCACTTAATTTTAAAAGATGATGTTCGTACTTCTTTATTTTTCTTCTGCCTGTACGCTCCAAACATTGTTTATTTCCTTTTCCATGCAATCCGGCTGTATCGTCAGGGATTCTTCCGGGAACACCCTGTGATGCCAGCTATTTCTGCACAAAAAACGATGGATGAAATCATATTTGACAGTCTGCGGTCTATCTTTTCAATCGGAATCTATATCATGATATTTTCCATAGGCGCAAACCTGTTAATTTCCATTCCATCCACTCCTTCCGTGATCAGCCTTTTGATCGGCTGTCTGGAAATCACTACCGGAATTACACACTTTGGTACGCTCCCGCTGCCGTTTCCGGTAAAATCCGCTGCGATCTGCGCCATCAGCGCTTTTGGCGGCTTTTGCAGCGCCGCGCAGACTGCCGCCGTATCCGGAGACAGTCACTTATCTATCCTGCATTATCTGGGCACAAAAGCAGTGTTTTCATTCGTCAGCGGCTGCCTTGCTCTAATCTTCCTGTGACAAGAAATCCTCCATCGTACGAGACTTCGGACGAGAAGCTCCCGCCAGCTGTTCTTCAATCTCTTTGGAGTTTGCGGCAATCGATTCCAAATCGGAATTTAAAGTATCCATAAGCTGACCGAATACACTTTGCTGAGCCTCCCTCACACTGGATACATAACCTTGTACATCTTCCATAATCTCTTTCGTGTACTGCAGTGCGCCCAGCCGAACCTGATCCGCTTCTTCATTGGCGCTTTGTATCACTGCTTTCGCATGAGAATTTGCGCTGGCCTCAATTTCATCCGCACGCATCTTCGCCATCTCTACGATCTCATTTCCATCAATCAGATCTCCTGCTTCTTTTGCCGCCTGATCAATGATATTCTGTGCCTGGATTCTGGCATCTTCCAGAATCGTTTCTTTGTTCAAAACGATCTTATGGCTTCGTTCCACTTCTCCCGGAATCTGCTTTCTAAGTTCTTCAATCACAGTCACCAAAACATCCCTGTCAATGATGATTTTTCCAGGGCTGAATCTCGCCGGTTTCGCCTCATCGATCAATACTTCAATATCATCAATCATCTCATGTAAATACTTTTCACTCATATTATCTGCCTCCTATTGCGCAAATTTCTTTCTTAAGCATTCCTCCACATGCGGAGTTACCATACTTGACACGTCGCCTCCATAAGAGGCAATTTCCTTTACAATCGTTGAACTCACGTAGGAATACTCCATACTCGTCGTAAAAAACATCGTATCCAAATCCCGATTCAACTGTCGATTTGTCTGAGCAATCTGCAGTTCATACTCAAAATCTGTGATTGCCCGAAGCCCTCTCACTGAAACGTCTGCATTCTGTTCCTTTGCAAAATCCACCAACAGCCCTGAGAAGGAAGTGACTTCCACATTCTTGAGATGCTTCGTACATTTCCGAATCATATCGACTTTCTCATCCGTTGAAAATAACGGTTTTTTCTTGCTGTTTATGAGAACTGCAATAACCAGCTTGTCAAACACTTTTGCTGACCTTTCAATAATATCCAAATGCCCCAACGTTACCGGATCAAAACTTCCCGGATACACGGCAATGCTCATGACTTTATCCTCCTAAGATTTTTTCAAAAATGTATGTTTGTTTGTCTTATATTTTTTGATCCGAATTACGGAAAGTTCTCCAAGATCCTGATCGGCAATCGGTGTATCCAGGGAGGATTCCACAATCACAAGCGTATCTGATCCGCAGACAGACGACTCTGACAGCTGTTTTAGGATTGTTTCTTCAAATCCTTTCTTATAAGGCGGATCCATGAATATGTAATCGAAGGTACGTCCCTCCTGCTCTAAACGTCTGATTGCCGCAGATACTTCCATCTCCATTACTTCTGCCCGATCATCAAGATGCGTATGAGAAAGATTCTCTTTGATACATCGTACGGCTCGCCTGGCCTTCTCCACAAAACAGGCTTCCCCTGCTCCCCGGCTCAATGCTTCGATGCCGATTCCTCCGCTCCCGGCAAACAGGTCCAGGAATCGGCATCCCGGAATATCGTATTGGATCATATTAAATAATGTCTCCTTGATCCGATCCTGTGTCGGTCTCGTCTCCAGCCCGTCAATCGTCTTAAGTTGCAAACTCTTGGCGCTTCCCGCTATGACTCTCATACTATAATACCCTTCTTTTACTTTTTCTTTATTTTATTATATATGAAAAATTTGTCAACTAATCGGAGGTTTTTTTCCCAATACAATCGAGAAGGAACAGCGAAAAGAGAATTTCGCTGTTCCTTCTGCATTTTTTATGATTTTTCTTTCGTTTGTCTTATCGGGACATTTCCTCTTCCTGTCTGCGGATCATTTTACGGACCATTTCGCCTCCGACAGAACCTGCCTGAGCAGTTGTCAGATGACCGTTGTATCCTTCTTTTAAGTCCACCCCGATCTCATTTGCAACTTCAAACTTAAACCTGTCTAACGCACCTCTTGCTTCCGGTACCTCGACTCTGTTTGATCCTTTGCTTCTTGCTGAAGTTCGTTCTTCCATCATGTTGAATTTCCTCCATTTCTTTTGTGGTTTTTTGTTACGCTGATAGTATGCTCCAACCAACAAAAGATACTCTAGGAGTTTTTACATGAACTAACATTTTTTTCAAATTAATATGCGACCCGGAACTTGCTTTCTTTTTCCACCAAAGGACGTTTTTCCTTTTCCACATGATCGATTCGAATGAAACGGTGGGCGTCATTTTGGATCATTTCAAGAAATCGTTCCACTGCCGCAGGAATTCCCTGAGCCTCCGCTTCCACTGATCCATCCGGCAAATTCCTGACCCATCCTGTTACCTTGCATTTTTCCGCATTCATGCTGACAAAAAAGCGGAATCCAACTCCTTGTACTCTTCCGGTAAACCTGAAATAATAACGTACCATAACACTTCCTCCTTACAAATTGTGTGCCAGACTGATCTGTTTTTCCAATCTGCTGTTCTTGATTGTGGAAAAATCAAACCCTTCTTCCTCCAGTAATTTCACTGCATCCGCCGCCTGCTTCATAATATCCGCATCCGCATAAACATCTGCCAGAATAAAATCCATCATACCGCTTTGCCGAACACCAAAAAAGTCTCCCGGTCCCCGCAGCTTCAAGTCTTCATTGGCAATATAAAATCCGTCATTGGATTGATTGAGTACTTCTAATCTCTGCAACGTCTCTTTTTTCTTCGATCCGGTCATAAAAATACAATAGGACTGATGTTCCCCTCGTCCGACACGGCCTCGCAGCTGGTGAAGCTGAGCCAGACCAAACCGTTCTGCGTTTTCGACCATCATCACCGCAGCATTTGGAACATTGACGCCTACCTCGATAACTGTCGTAGAAACAAGCACATCGATCTTTCCATCCGAAAAATCATCCATAATCTGCTGTTTTTCTTTTGCCTTCATCCGTCCGTGAAGATATCCGACACAAATCGACGGCGATAAACTGCCTCTTAGCATCTGTGCATATTGAACGACATTTTCTCCTTCCATGGTCTCGCTTTCCTCCACCATCGGACAAATGACATATACCTGACGTCCTTCTTGAATCTGACGTTCCATAAATCGATATGCTGTGGGCCGATAGCTTGTATTGACCACACAGTTTTTGATCGGCAGACGATTTGCCGGAACTTCATCCACCAGCGATACATCCAAATCCCCATATAGAATAATCGCCAAGGTTCTTGGAATCGGAGTGGCGCTCATAACCATTACATGGGGTCTGTTTCCTTTCTTCGCTAAACTTTCCCTTTGTCTTACGCCAAATCGGTGCTGTTCATCGGTAATCACAAGAGCCAGCTGATCATATTCCACTTTTTCCTGGATCAGCGCGTGGGTACCGATGACAATGTCGGCCTGATGCGTTTTTATTTTTTCATAAATTTCCCGCTTTTCTTTTGCCGTGGAAGAACCAGTCAAAAGAACCGTATGTATTCCATAGGAATCCAAAAGCTCCTGAAAAGTCTCATAATGCTGATTGGCCAAAACCTCTGTCGGCGCCATTAAAACGCCCTGATAACCGGCTTTTGCGCACATCAGCAGCAAGATCACCGCTAAAATTGTCTTTCCGGAACCTACGTCTCCCTGCAGGAGCCGATTCATTACCTTGCCGGAAGCCAGATCCCGCCTCATCTCCTCTAAGGCACGCTTCTGGGCCCCGGTCAGCTGATAAGGCAGACTGGCAATCAAATCATCTGCTTCCCGACAAGCAGCAATTCGATAAGAACTTTTTTCTTCCTGACCATCCGACATCATGTGCATCGCTGAAATGAAAACAAAAAATTCGTCA
Source organism: Candidatus Anaerostipes excrementavium (assembly GCA_019114985.1). Classification (GTDB taxonomy): domain Bacteria; phylum Bacillota; class Clostridia; order Lachnospirales; family Lachnospiraceae; genus Anaerostipes; species Anaerostipes excrementavium. Next base: position 155,610 of record DXEM01000031.1, on the reverse strand, counting down.
AATATCAACCTTTTTTTTGCCTGAACCAATGCCTCTTTTGATTTAGGAAAATGAATGTTCCAAATGGCCTGTCCGTATTCCATTGGATGATATTTCTCCATAATTTGACTCGGCAGATATTCCGGTATTCTCCGAATATATTCCTCTGTCTGCTTCACCGCTTTGGAAATCTGTTTGTTGGTAAGTCCTGCCGTCAATGGATAGATAGGCTGCAGTGTCTGCTGCTTTGCTTCATAATCCTCCGGAGCAAAGATCTCCGGATGTTCCATACATAGCCTCCCATTTTTAAATACCGGCGTTCCTGTCAGGATATAATCCCTTCCGCGGTGAATCTGCTTTTTCAGATAAGGCATATTAAACCAGGTAAAACTGATTGTTCCCGTCTCATCCTTCCCCAAGCATGTAACGATCTTCATCCGTTTTACATAGCGGATATTGACCTCGGAACTGATTCTGACTTCTACCGATGCTCTCTGACCGATTTCCAGCTCTCCAACGGTTAATGGGTCATCATAAGTGAGATAATATCTTGGATACATACTGATCAGGCTGTCAACATCACGAACCCCAAGTCTCGCAAACGCTGCTGCTGTCTTCTCTCCAATTCCTTTTAGCTCTATCACATTGGTCTTCCCATCCATATACTCTGCTCCTTATCCGATAAAAGGGAAGCATGGCTGCTTCCCTCCTGTCTTTATTCCACAGACAGCAGGTAATAATAGACCGGCTGTCCTCCATATTCCAGCGAAATATCACAGTCCGGATATTTCTCTTCGACCTTCTGCGCCAAAGCCTCCGCATCTTCCTGGCTGATATCCTGACCATAATAAACAGAAATTAATTCACTGTCCTCATCTGTCATATCATCCAGCAAATCCAAAGTTACTTTCTCAATACTTCCTCCGACTTCTCGGATTCCCTCGTCGTCGATTCCCATAATATCATTGATATTAATTTTCTTTCCATCCACCGAAGTATCTCTTACTGCGTAAGTCACCTCACCGGTCCGGACATTCTCTATCATCTCTTTCATACTCTCGACATTAGAATCGACGTCCTGACCCGGCTCGAATCCAATAAAAGCAGAGATCCCCTGCGGAATCGTCTGTGTCGGCAGGATGATAATTTCCTTATCTTCTGTTAATGACTGTGCCTGCGTAGCCGCCAGGATAATATTCTTATTATTCGGGAGAATAAAAATCGTCTCCGCATGAACTTGATCAATTGCATCCAACATGTCCTCCGTACTCGGATTCATCGTCTGTCCGCCTTCGATCAGATAATCCACGCCAAGTTCCCGGAAAATCTCATTCAGACCGTCTCCGATCGATACCGCAATAAAACCATATGGTTTTATTGGCTCTTTTTCTTTCTCCTGCTCACCTGCCTGACGGAATCTCTCCTGATGTTCTTCTCTCATATTATCAATCTTCATACTCGTCAGCTCACCAAAAGACAACCCCTTTTCAATGGCTTTTCCCGGATGATTGGTATGCACATGGACTTTCACAATCTCTTCATCACCAACAACAACCACACAGTCACCGATTCCTGATAAATAGGATTTAAATTCCTTCTCCCTGTCATCGTCCCAAGGTTCCTGAACCATGACAATAAATTCTGTGCAGTAGCCATACTTGATATCTCCATTCACCTCTTCTGCAGGACGGCGGGAGACCGGCTTGTCCGGTACCGATGTCTTCTCAATCTCAATCTCTTTTCCGAGCATGACTTCTACCGCACCGCGCAGAAATTCTACCAGTCCCTGTCCTCCGGAATCCACGACACCTGCTTCCTTCAAAACAGGAAGCATCTCCGGCGTTCTCTTTAAAACCGTCTCGGCCTCTTCCAGCACAATCTTTGCGAACTTTTCAAAATCATCTTCCTGACGTGCCGCCCGGACCGCTGCATCCGCCGCTGCTCTGGCAACGGTTAGGATCGTTCCTTCCTTTGGCTTCATAACTGCCTTGTAAGCTGTATCCGCCGCATATTTAAAACCGGCCGCCGCCGCTCTCGTGTTTAAGACTTTTTCTTCCTTTACCCCTTTATAAAATCCACGAAATAACTGAGACAAAATAACTCCGGAATTTCCTCTTGCTCCGCGTAAAGACCCGCTGGAAAGCCCTCTGGTAATCTCCTTAATGGAAAGATTGGCAGCCGCAACTTCCTTCGCTGCCGCCATTGCTGTCATCGTCATATTCGTTCCTGTATCGCCATCCGGAACCGGGAACACATTCAGTTCATTAATATATTCTTTCCGTGCCTCCAGATATTTGGCTCCCCCTATCAACATCTTCTGCAACAAAGACGCATCTATCTGTTTCATGTTATCTGCCTCCATCTTTATCCTATATCTTTCACGCTTTCCACATAAATATTGATCCGCTCAACTTCCAGACTGGTAAATTCCTCCACCCTGTACTTTACAGATTCCATCAGATTATTCACTACCGCGGAAATAGAAACCCCAAAAGACACGATGATGTGAAATTCTATGGTGATTTTATTGTCTTTCACAGAGACAAACACACCCTTTCGAATATTATCTCTTGTTAACAATTTTACAATTCCGTCTTTTACATTCACCATCGCCATGCCCACGATTCCAAAGCATCCAAGCGCACAGATTCCGGCATATTTCGCAATTACTTGGTTATCAATGGTTATCTCACCATTCTTTGTCGTTATAGAACCTTTCATCCTGATTACCTCCAGCCAAGATTTATAAGATGATTATACCTTATCCCGCAGGGTGCGTCCAGTCTTATCAGACATCGGATTTCCCTGCTTCTTTCTAGGTATCCCCATTTTTACTGAAAATAAAAATAAATTTGTCTTGATTTTTAGAAACCTATCTGTTAGAATGAAATAGTTGTCGAGCCCGGAATAGAAAATGGGAGAAGATTTGAAGAAGGAGGTGCTAACATGGCAAAATGTGCTATTTGTGGAAAAGGCGCTCATTTTGGAAATGCAGTCAGTCACTCACATAGAAGATCAAACAAAATGTGGAAATCAAATATTAAATCTGTAAAAGTTAAGGTTAATGGCGGAGCTAAGAAAATGTACGTTTGTACTTCTTGCTTAAGATCTGGTAAGGTTGAACGTGCCTAATCACTTTGATTTGTTTAATATAGAACCACAAAGAGTTGGAAGTCATCCAGCTCTTTTTATTTTGCCAAAAACAAAACCTATTCAAAAAAATTCCTGATCAATAGAAAAACAAACAATATCCAACAATCCCGCATAAAATGCAGACAACAATCTGCGTAAAATCATGACTGATAAATAATCCGGTCAGCAGCCCGATTCCAAAAAACCAAAGAGCAATCGCCCATACCCTTTTCATATCCTCACCTGCATATCATTATTATACATCATATGCAAAAGAAAAAGAGTCTATGCAAAGACTCTTTTACTTATCTTCTTTTTCCAAATCTTCTACGATATCTTCCAAAGTTTCTTCTTTTTTCGTAAAACGATCAATCACATCCGGAACCATATCAAGAAGCTTCACAATCGTCTCCTGATTCTTTACATTCACAAGCTTTGTTTGTCCGTCCCGAATCACCAATACAGCACTTGGTGTTAATTTGCCGCCGATTCCGCCTCCGCTCCGGTTCTTCTTGTCTGCCTCGAAAGCGCCTGCGCCCATTCCAAACGACACATCGACCAAAGGCAGTATGATCGTATCCTTAATATAAATCGGTTCTCCAACGACCGTCTTAGACGTTAAGAATCCTTCCATACCCTGAAACAGAGAATTCACTGTTTCATTTAGATTTTCTTTTCCCATATGTCAACCTCCTATGATTTTTGCTGCCCGATCCTTCTGGCGAAGCAGGTCCTTATCCCGATAGACATCCCATGCCAGTTTCAAAAGCTTATATCTTCGGATCCTGCCGGAAATCAAGATATCTCCCTCTATGACCTGCCGGGTAAAATCCGGTGTTACTTCCAGCCTGTCCCCATAAAAAGGCATCGCAGCCGCAATCCAGCCAAGCACTCTTCCTGTAACCGCAGGATCATCCAGCCCAAAAAGAATCCTTCCTTCCAATTTCTGAGGCATCAAATACCCGCCGCCCCGCAGCAAATATTCTTTGATCCTCCCTGCGGCCGATCGAAGTTCTTCATCTTCCAGCAGATCAAGAATCGATGCTCCTTTTGATACAAGCTGTTTTATCTTTTGCAAAATATTTTTTCCCTTATTATAACACTTTCGGAAAAACTCTACGATCCTTTTCAGGAAAAATTTTTGCTTTTTTTCTTTCCGCCTTTTTTTTGGGAGAGAGACTTTTTCTTCTTCCTCTTCTTCCCAGGAAAGATCCAAAATATCCGTCACCGGTCCTTCTTCTTTCTCATCTTCCGGAACCTCTTTGATAAAATGACGTTCTCTGTTCTCCTTCACATCAGAGTCTTTCTGTATTTCTTTCTCCGGTATCTCTTCCACTGCCGTTTTCTCTTCCGCAAAACCTCCAAGCAAAGACCACTTCTCTTCATCCGTACGAAAAACAGGAATTCCTAAGATCCTAACCGTTACGTCAAAAGAGTCTTCGTAGACAGCCTTCACTCCAAACAGCGGAAATGCCCAGCGGATCCTTGCCTTCCCATAAGGCTTCTTATCATAACCGGCCTCCATTCGATAGGAAATCGGACAAACCAGCAGCAAAGCCAATATGATCAAAGGAATTAAAATTATAACTCCTATGATTTTTAAAATCAAAAAAACAATGCTCATGTCTCTTCCCCGCAAAAGTACCATTCCACGTTTTCGATCTTTCCTTCTGACGCCAGATCATCTATGATACGGCGAACCAACACCAAGGCATCTTCTTTGCCGGCCGCCAGACCGACAATCACGACCTCTTTCTCTTCATAAAGATCTGAAAGCAGCTCATGATACTCATAGATCTCTAAAACAGCTGATTCCCAGAAAGGCAGGACAACACAATACAAAAAAGGTATTGGCTTTCTTTCCCGAATCCGATGAAACATCCGGTTCGTTCCTTTTCTCAGTATCTCTGATATGTATACTTTGTTCGAAATTATCATTTCTCCCATTTTGATTTCTCCAAAACTCATCCAACCTATCGCTTCCTGCCACATCCGATCAGATTCCCTGCAAAAGGAAAAGAAAATGAGGATGTTATGCCACATCCCCATTTTAACACATAATTCTGTCGATTATTCACCGATTTTAACAACCTTCAGCATATTTGTTACACCACGTTTGCGATTATCCGCAACACCGCCTCCGGTCAGAACTAAAATATCGTCTTTATCTGCAACTCCCGCATTCAATACGATCTCAGTTGCCTCATCCAGAATCGCCTGTGTTGTCTTCGCTTTGTGAGACAGGAACGGACGAACACCCCAGTATAACTGCATCTTACGAACAACAGCCGGATCCGGAGAAAGTCCGATGATTTGAGCATCCGGTTTGAATTTTGATACGATTCTTGCAGTAAATCCTGACATGCTGGATGCAAGAATACATTTCGCATTTACATTATAAGCTGTCTGCACAGCAGAGAAAGCAACAGCCGCAGAAATTCCGCGATGTACATATACTGTACGGAAATTCTTCAGTTTCGGATCAAGATGAAGTTCTGTTGAAATCGCAATCTGATTCATCATACGCACTGCTTCTACCGGATATTTTCCTTTTGCAGTCTCTCCGGATAACATGATTGCATCTGTTCCATCATAAATTGCATTGGCAACGTCTGTAACTTCCGCTCTTGTCGGACGAGGATTGCGGATCATAGAATCCAGCATCTGTGTTGCTGTTACAACCGGTTTGAATGCGTTATTACATTTCTTAATGATCGCTTTCTGCATAAACGGAACTTCTTCTGCAGGAATTTCCACACCAAGGTCTCCCCTTGCAATCATAATTCCGTCAGAAGCATCGATGATGGCGTCAATATTTTCCACGCCTTCAATGTTCTCGATTTTGGAAATAACGCCTACATGCATATTATGAGCGCCAATGATTTCTTTGATCTCATTTACCGCATCAGCGTTACGAATGAAAGAAGCTGCGATAAAGTCAATGCCATTCTCCAGACCGAATTCGATATCTGCCCTATCCTTTTCCGTGATTGACGGAAGATTCACTCTTACATTCGGTACATTGATACCTTTGCGGCTTCCCAGCATTCCGCCGTTGATAACCTTACATACAACATCGGTACCTTCTTTGATCTCTTCTACACGAAGTTCCATCAAACCGTCATCGATCAGAATCGTATCTCCTACGCTTACGTCCTGCGGAAGCTCAGCGTATGTAACGCTTACGATCTCATTGGTTCCTTCTACTTCTTTTGTTGTCAATGTGAAAGTCTGTCCTTCTGTCAGTTCCACATCACCGCTTCCGGCCAATACTCCTGTACGGATCTCAGGTCCTTTGGTATCCAAGAGGATCGCAATCGGCAAATTCAGTTCTTCTCTGAACTTTTTGATACGTTTGATCCTTCCCAGCTGCTCCTCATGATCTCCATGAGAGAAATTCAGTCTCGCGATATCCATCCCATCTAGCATCAGCTGCTTTAATACAGCATCATCATCTGTTGCCGGTCCCATCGTACAAATAATCTTTGTCTTCTTCGTTAGCATAATAATCTCCTTTTTCCTCATATATATTTAAATTATAACTCACTTTTTCACGTGCTTATGGGTAAACAGATGATCCTGACAATACTCATAATCCCCATCACACTTTGAACAATACCGAAATTCCAATGTCGGGTCATCCAACTCTGTCCTATGGCAGACTGCACACTCATGCAAAGCTCCATTCTTCTTTCTGCCTGCTCTGGTCTGAGATCCTGACCGGAATTCCTTTTTCCGCTGCCGATTTGCCGTCTTCCTTGCAAAAGACGCTCCCCTGCTTCGAATTCTCTTCATAGAGAAAAAGAACAGCAGGAAATTAAGCAATGCAACCACTATAGATACTTTAACTGATATTCCGTAAGCTGTAAAGCCTGAAGTAACAAAAATATAGGCTAAATAGATTCCATCCAGCAGCGCAATCCATTTTACCCGGATCGGAAGAATCATATAAAAATACACCTGCATATCCGGAAACATCATGGCATATGCCAGAAACAAGGTCATATTCAGATAGAATGTATCCATGTATACAGAGGCTGCAGCAAACTCTCCATAAGCATAAGAAAGTACCAGATATGTAAGGAACGCTCCGAGGATCGTGCCCAATACCCCGATCAAATAATACATATTAAACCGGAAGCTTCCCCACACCTGTTCCAAAGATGATGCAATGGAATAATAGAATAATAATACAAAAATAATAAAAATCAAACTATTACTCGGCGCAATCAGCAAAAAAGAAACAAGCCTCCAAACCTCTCCATGTAAGACCAGATAAGGATTCAGTGAAAACCATGCATAAGTCTGAGGCATAATCTGCTGCAGCAGAAAACCAACAGCATAAAGTATCACAATGATCTTCGGCAGATTCGGTATCGCATATCTGCCAAACTTTTCTTCTAATCGATTCAGCCACATAATAAACCTTTCTTAAAACATCTTCTTCTTACCTAAAATAATACCGCCAATCACGGTCAGAATCAAGGATGCAATTACAAGAACCGCAAATCCATTGGCGGAGCCGGACAAAGGAACCGGAACATTCATGCCCCAGAAGCTTGCGATCATCGTCGGAATCGACATAACAATCGTGATAACCGCCAATACCTTCATGACAATATTCAAATTATTGGAAATAACAGACGCATAAGCATCCATCGTACCGCTCAAAATATTGCTGTAGATATCTGACATCTCGATCGCCTGCTTGTTCTCGATAATGACATCATCCAAAAGTTCTTCGTCTTCCGGATACTGTTTGATCTTCTCAATCTTTAACAGTTTTTCCAAAACAAGCTCGTTTCCTCTTAGAGATGTGGAAAAATAAACCAAACTCTTCTCAAGCTCCAAAAGCTCGATCAGTTCCTGATTCTTCGTGGAAATATGCAGCTGCTTCTCCACCTCATCGCTCTTCTTATCAATGGAGCGCAGATACTGCAGATAAAGAGATGCGTTGCGGTAAAGAATCTGCAAAATAAATCTTGTCCTCTTGAACGTCCAGAAATTGCGTACCCGTCCATCTCTGAAATCCATCAATACCGGCGTTTCCATCAAACAGACCGTAATAATTACTTCATTTGTTAAAATAATTCCGCAGGGTATCGTCAGAAAATATTCTTTTTCCTTGCGTTCTTCCGTCACAGGAATATCCACAATGATCAGTGTATAATCATCTTCTACTTCGATACGAGACCTTTCTTCTTCATCCAAAGGAGCTTTCAAATGATCCAGATCAATCTTATATTCCCTGGAAACCTGTACCAACTCCGCAGCTGTCGGGTGGATCAGCGAGATCCAGGAACCTTCTATCACTTCACTGATCTCATTCAGCTGATGGTCCATTGTGCGATAGTAGTTAATCATCGTCTTGCTCCTTTCTCCCTCCGGTACGCCTGTCCAATCATTTCATCTGAATTGAACAGGAAGAGCCTTCCGCATCCTTCCTGCTCAATAGCGCAGATTCTCTTTTCTCGTCTGCACATGTTTAGTTTCATTATAAATAACTCATTTTGCTTTGTCAATTAACAGTACTGTACCAACTGGAAGGGTCAGATCTCTGATTTTTTTGTTAGATTTTGCTAAATTTTCCACTGTTGTTTTGTTAGATTTTGCTATACCCAAGACGGTATCCCCTTTTTTTACCACATATGGGACGAATGCGCCGGAAATAACCGTCGTAAATGCCGGGATACATAATTCGTCGCCCGGCTGAAGATTATACACGTTCACATAAGGGTTCTGGCGCATAATATCTTTTACCTGAATTCCATATCTTTTGGCGATCTCATACAACGTATCTTTCTCTTTTACTACATAGACGCTGCCTTTGCAGCTGGTTTGATTTGCCATAGCATTCCCTTTGCTTTTTTATTAGATTATGCAGTTTTCACAATTTGTTGCCCTTATTCTTTCCAAAAAAATTTAAAATATGCCTATTTCCAAATGTTTTTTTTTCTATTATAATATAGGGATACCTGGAGCACTGACAAGATTTTTCAAAATTCGCCGTCGTGCTCTTTGTGTGGTTTTTAGAAAGGAAGTATAACAATCCATGAAACGATTAGGAATTGATATTGGTTCAACGACAGTGAAAGTCGCTGTTATCGATGAACAACATAATATTCTTTTCTCCGATTACCAGAGACATTTTGCCAAGATCCAGGAGACCCTGGCTGCCTTATTGAAGAAAGCCAAGGATCAGATCGGCGAGATGACTTTCGCTCCAACCGTTACCGGATCCGGCGGATTGGCAATTTCCTCTTATTTGGAAATTCCATTCTGTCAGGAAGTGGTCTGCGTATCTACTGCGCTTCAAGACTACGCTCCTCACACGGATGTGGCGATTGAACTGGGCGGAGAAGATGCAAAGATCATTTATTTTACCAACGGAATTGACCAGAGGATGAACGGTGTCTGCGCCGGAGGTACCGGCTCTTTCATCGATCAGATGGCCTCTTTGCTGCAGACGGATGCATCCGGATTGAATGAATACGCAAAAAATTATGACACAATCTATCCGATCGCTGCCCGCTGCGGTGTATTTGCCAAAACAGATATCCAGCCTTTGATCAACGAAGGCGCTACAAAAGAGAATCTGGCAGCTTCTATTTTCCAGGCTGTGGTCAATCAGACCATCAGCGGCCTGGCGTGCGGAAAACCAATCAGAGGCAACGTAGCGTTCCTTGGAGGACCGCTTCATTTCCTCCCGGAACTTAAGAATGCTTTTATCCGTACGCTTCACTTGAAGGATGAAGAAGTCATCGCTCCGACACATTCTCATTTATTTGCGGCAGTCGGTGCGGCTTTGAACGCAAAAGATGACGTAACAACAGACTTCGAACATCTGTTAAAACAGTTTGAAAAGAAGATCGAACTTCAGCAGGAAGTGGATCGTCTGGAACCATTGTTCGCCAGCGAACGAGACTATAAAGATTTCCTGAAAGAGCATAACCGCCACGTGGTGAAACGCGGAGATCTTTCTACATACAAAGGAAACTGTTATCTCGGAATCGATGCCGGTTCTACAACAACCAAAGTTGCTCTTGCGGGAGAAGACGGAGAACTTCTGTACAGCTATTATAACAATAACAACGGAAGCCCTCTCATCGCTGTGATCGAGGCTCTTCACGAAATTCATGACCAGATGCCTAATACCGCAAAGATCGTGTGCTCCTGCTCTACCGGTTACGGAGAGCACCTGATCAAAGCAGCTCTGAATCTGGATTATGGCGAAGTCGAGACCATCGCTCATTATTATGCGGCAGCCTTCTTTGATCCGGAAGTTGACTGCATCCTGGACATCGGCGGACAGGATATGAAATGCATCCAGATCAACAATGGCGTTGTAGACAACGTTATGCTCAACGAAGCCTGCTCTTCCGGATGCGGATCTTTTATTGAGACATTTGCAAAATCACTGAATCATTCTGTGGAAGAATTTGCAAAAGTAGCTTTAATGGCAAAACATCCGATTGACTTAGGATCCCGCTGTACGGTGTTTATGAACTCTAAGGTAAAACAGGCACAGAAAGAAGGAGCCAGCGTTGGGGATATTTCCGCAGGTCTTGCTTACTCTGTTATCAAAAATGCTTTATATAAAGTTATTAAACTGACCAATCCGGAAGATCTGGGAAAACATATTGTGGTACAGGGCGGTACGTTCTATAACGATGCAGTCCTTCGAAGCTTCGAGCGTATCTCCGGCTGCCACGCAGTTCGTCCGGACATCGCCGGAATCATGGGAGCTTTCGGTTCTGCTCTGATTGCAAGAGAACGTTATGAAAAAGGCTACAAGACTTCTATGCTTTCCTTTGAAGAGATTTTTGCTTTAAGCGTAGAAACTTCCATGACCAGATGCAAAGGCTGTACCAACCACTGCCTGCTTACTATTAATAAATTCTCCAACGGACGCCGTTACATTACCGGCAACCGCTGTGAGCGCGGAATCGGAAAAGAGCCGAATGCGGATCACATCCCGAATCTATATGATTACAAACTCCACCGTACCTTTGATTACGAACCGCTGTCTGAGGAAGAAGCAAAACGCGGCGTCATCGGTATCCCGAGAGTTTTAAATATTTACGAAAACTACCCATTCTGGTACACATTCTTCACCAATCTTGGATTCAGGGTCATCCTATCTCCGGAATCTTCCCGTAAGATCTATGAGTTAGGAATCGAATCCATTCCAAGTGAGTCTGAATGTTATCCGGCAAAACTTGCCCACGGTCATGTGATGTGGCTGATCGAACAGGGCGTAAAAGATATCTTCTATCCTTGCATTCCTTACGAGCGTGAAGAGATGGAAGGAACCAACAACCATTATAACTGTCCGATCGTTACCTCCTATGCGGAAAATATTAAGAACAACATGGAGGAATTGACAACAAAGAATATTAACTTCATGAATCCATTCCTGGCATTGGATAACGAGGATGCACTAAAGCCAAGGCTTTGGGAAGAATTAAAACAGCATTATGAGGATATTACATCAGATGAAGTCGACCGTGCTGTTACAAGAGCTTACGAAGAACTGCAGCAGGTCAGAGATGATATTCAGAACAAAGGAGAAGAAGTTCTTGCCTACCTGGCAGAATCCGGACGTACCGGTATCGTTCTCTGCGGCCGTCCTTATCACATTGATCCGGAGATCAACCACGGAATTCCGGAACTGATCACATCCTACGGAATCGCAGTCCTGACAGAGGATTCTATTTCCCATCTGTCCAAGGTAGAACGCCCGCTGAATGTATCCGATCAGTGGATGTATCATTCTCGTTTATACGCCGCTGCCAACTATGCAAAAGCCAACAAACAGCTGGAAGTTATTCAGCTGAACTCTTTCGGCTGCGGATTGGATGCGGTAACCACCGATACGGTAAAAGATATCCTGACCAAGTCCGGACGTATTTATACCGTTTTGAAGATCGACGAGGTCAATAACCTGGGAGCTGCAAGAATTCGTATTCGCTCTTTGATCAGCGCGGTCCGTGTACGTAAAAAACACAGAATTCAGCCAAAACCGGTTTCTGCCGCGATCAAACGAGTAGAATTTACAAAAGAAATGGCAAAAGACTATACGATCTTAGTCCCTCAGATGTCTCCGATTCATTTTGCTTTCCTGGAGCCAGCACTGAGATCCTGTGGTTATAAAGCAAAGATTCTTCCGCAGGGCGGAATGGACGATGTCAATACCGGACTGAAATACGTGAATAACGATGCTTGTTATCCGTCTCTGATCGTAATCGGACAGCTGATGAACGCATTGTTATCCGGAAAATATGATACGAACAAAGTTGCCCTGGCAATCTCCCAGACAGGCGGAGGATGCCGTGCGACAAACTATATCAGCTTTATCCGACGCGCCTTGGAAAAAGCCGGATTCGGCCACATTCCGGTCATCGGAATCAGTACCCAGGGAATCGAGAAGAACAGTGGATTTAAGTTCACTCCTTCTCTCTTAAATAAGGCAGTACAGGCGATTGTCTACGGCGACCTTTTCATGAGAGTCGTTTACCGCACAAGACCTTATGAAAAGAAACCTGGATCTGTGAATAAGCTGCACAAGCAATGGGAAGCAAAATGTAAGCGTGATGTTGCAAAAGGCAATTTCCTGACGTTCCAGAAAAATATCAAAGGAATTATCCGTGATTTCGATCGGATTCCTTTAAAGAATATCAAAAAACCTCGTGTCGGAGTCGTTGGAGAAATCCTTGTAAAATTCCTGCCGGACGCAAACAATCATCTGGTAGAACTTCTGGAACGAGAAGGCGCAGAGGCTGTTGTACCGGATCTTCTGGACTTCTTTATGTATGGCTTCTACAACAGCAACTTTAAATACCGCTATCTTGGAAAATCCAAGTCAACAGCGATTGTCTGCAACTCTGCGATCTGGGTTGTCGAGCGTTACCGTCAGACTCTTAGAAAAGAACTGGCCAAGAGCAAACGTTTCGATCCGCCGGCATATATCAAGGATCTGGCTGCTTACGCAAGACCATTCGTGTCCATTGGAAACCAGACCGGCGAGGGATGGTTCCTGACCGGTGAGATGATCGAATTGATTCACAGCGGCGCGCCAAACATTGTATGTACACAGCCGTTCGCCTGCCTGCCGAACCACGTGGTAGGAAAAGGTGTCATCAAGGAACTTCGTCAATCCTTCCCTGAAGCGAACATCGTAGCCATCGACTACGATCCGGGAGCCAGCGAAGTAAACCAGATCAATCGAATCAAACTGATGCTTTCCGCAGCAGAAAAGAACTTAAAAGACTCATCAAAAGAAGCATAAAAGAAAAACACATATCCCACTTCAGATCTTTCATCTCAAAACAAAAGATCAAGGGATATGTGTTTTTTTATTGTTTAGCATCTTTTCCACAATATTTTTTTAAAATAGGTATTGTTTAAAATATTTCTTGTGTTATAATAAAACATCGTAGGATATAGTTAAATTTATTTATGATGGGGAGGATTTATTTTGATCAGAAAATATCTAAGAAACTGCAAACGATTATTCCCTGTTTATGGGAAACGAGAACGACAGTTTATAAAAAAATTACGTGACAGAATCCAGGAGCATGTTGATTCTTCACCAAACCTTACTTATGAAGAATTGGTAGAACAATTTGGCTCCCCGAAAGATATCGTCATTGAATATTACAACACCGTTGATGATGACTATTTATTGCGAAAGACCAATTTAGTAAAACATTTAAAAATCGTACTATTTTCAGCCTTAGCCATTGTCTTGATCTACTATGGTACCCATTTTGTACTTCTATACAAATCCTACCGAGATGTACAGGATTCCATCATTATACATGAAGAGACAATTATTGAAGATGATGAATAAATGCAGAAAAACCATATCCCAAATTTTGTGTCAAATAAATTTCGGATATGGTTTTCTCATATTCTTATCGTCTTCTATAAATTTTATAAATTACAAATCCAATTCCCCCGCCAATACAATTTAAAATAATATCATCGATATCTGCAATTCTTAATCCAATTCCAAGAAACCTTTCTATCGTCTGTAAAATCTCTATCGTCAAAGAACCACAAAAGCAGAGAAAAAGAACCCTGCTAACTTTCATTGGTCGTTTTGCCCGCATCGGGATTAGAAAGCCAAATGGCATAAACAGAATCAAGTTTCCAATGACATTCTTTATTGCAACTTGAATATAAAAAGCATCTTCTTTTATCAATCCAAAAAATTCTTTGATAAAATGAAATGGTATCAGATTAATATCAATATCAGACCATGTCGGCTGATACCCAATCCTTATGTAAATTGGCAAAAGCGTGACCCCAATTAACCCGAAAATAAATTCCCAAAACACAAAGGAACCTATCTCTTCTTTCCAATTTTTTTCTCCATTTCCTTTGATTCGAGAGAAAATTCTTGTGACAATATATATGATTGTCATAAATCCTAAAAAGAAAATTAGCTGCATATCTATCCTCCAGATTTATTTTTTATGATTCATATCATGCAGTTCTTTCCATATTTTGTACAAAATATATAATAGACAGAGCGCGTAAATTGGTCTTCCATAAAAAATAATTTGATTTATGATCATTTTTCTTATCCTCCTAGTTTATACTATATGTTTGTTTTAACGTGGCTTTTATTTCTAAGTTTCGGTGCTAATGATATCGTTCCAATCTACGATTCAGAACATATCCCACAAACAGCATCAGACAGGCAATCAACAAAAGCAGTCCATATTTTTGCTGAAGCATTGTCGTACTGACTGCATGTTCATCATAATAATAAAATACCGGCCGATGCATTCCTCGATCAAATACAGAAGCAAAACCATAACATACCGTCGGTATCATAGCAAATGCCATACTTTTTAATAAAAAAGCGAAAAAGTAAACCATTGACACAAATAAAAAACTTTCTATGCATATTCTGAGCCACTCCAAACCTGAATTTTGCAGTATATTTCTGTAGATCAGATACGGCCATGTGTTGGCTGCTATATAAAAACCATATAACATCAGCACTTCTGTTATTTTAGATCTTTGCCTGATATAAAAAATTTCATTTCCTTCCCCATCGATATATTTCATCATGTTCAAAAAGATCCACCACCCCGCAAAAAACGGCATAAAATATTGGGTAAAAGATAAAATCACTCTCCTTGTCTCATCAGCTGTCCCAAATTTTTTATATGTAGTCCAAACGATGAACGGTATCATTACATCATTTATAATAAAAGGGACAAAAAATAGGATCCCCTGTTCTTTGATGGTTCTCTTTATGATTCCTTTCCTTCTGACATGATCCATAGATATCCATCCTCCAATGTTGGTTTGTGCAGTTCTTCCAAAGAATAAGTGCCCAGCAATCGTCCCTTCTTCATAACAATCACCTGATCACACAATGCATCGATATCTTCCACAATATGAGTAGAAATAATGATCGTCCGATCACCCGCCAATTCTGCTATCAAATTTTTAAATCTCATCCTCTCTTCCGGATCCAAACCTGCAGTCGGCTCATCAAAAATCAATAACTTTGGGTCATTTAACAGCGCCTGCGCAATCCCAAGCCTTCGCGTCATTCCTCCGGAAAGCGATCTTACCTTTTGCTCCATTTGATCTTTCAGATTTAGTCGTTCTAGTATCTCTGGTATCTCTTTCTTCATCTGGTCAGGATCCATTTCTTTTGCATCCCCAAAATATTCCATATATTCTTTTACTTTTAAATCTTTTAATACTTCCAACTTTTGTGGAAGATACCCAATGGAATCTTTGTAAGAACGCGACTGTTGGATCTTTTCCCCATTCCACAAAATCTCTCCTTGATTCACCCGATAAAGCCCGGTCAAACATCGAAGCAATGTGGTTTTTCCTGCTCCATTGCTGCCAATCAGTCCATAGATTCCTGAATCTATTTTACAATTTATTTGATTCAATGCCCTCTTTCGACGAAAATTTTTTGTTACATTTCTTATCTCTAACATATCCTTCCCCCACTTTTAAAACCAAGGACTATTCCTCAATAAAATCTGTCGGTCTCCTATATCGCGGTTCCTCATCTGATTTACGTTTGGCGCAACAAAAATCGTTACTCCCTGCTTATGAATCTCCTCCAGGCTTTTTTCATCTGATTTACATATCTCATCAATGCCTCCATCCAAATAGCATTCACCATATAAATAGTTATAAATCAGCCGATTTCCATTTCCAAATTTCTTTTCTTTATAAAATCCTGAAAAGATTGTAAATCCATCACACTTTCCTTCATAGACACCTTTTGTTTCCGGTAAATTGGTATATACTTTTTTCCCATAATCTAATTTCACTTTAAATTTTGTGTCTTTTCGGACAAAGCAAGAAGACATTGCCATTTGTTCATCATCATGAAGCGGAATATATCCCTCTCTCGGATAATATGCAAAATCTCCCGGCAAATAAATTCCCTGGTGATTGGAATAATAGGCAGCGCTATATCCCTTATACTCTACAGAAATCTTCTTAATCTCTTTCCCCCACTGGTTATTGATTGTAATATAATCGCCTTTCTGGACATAATCCAAATCATTTCCACTTTGATCACAAATGCGATTGATTCGATATCCATGATATAACGTCATTGGATACTGTTTTAAAGATTTACTCACCTCCATAGTTACCTTTGCCTTCAAAAGCCTTCCAATCTTTAGATCCATATTGTACGACGTAATATGATAATTTGCTTTTTTATTTTTGGTTTTGGTTTCTGATGATGCTTCATAATAATATTGATCATGTGCCATTGTATGGTCAGGATTTCCATTCATATTCACCACAGATGCAGGAGCCGCATACCCATAAAACAAAATGATCGCTGCGATACTGCAAAATGTAATTTTCCATTTCTTACATTTTTCTGATAGACAAATCAATAAACAAAAACATGCAATCCAAAAAAGAATCAAGGATATCCTCGGCACTTCAAGCGGTTCTCCATATCCGGCAATCGTATCAAAACCTGTATTGGTCAGCGGCATGATATTGAAACATTCTATAATAGGATAGATACTTCTTGTATAATTTCCGGCAACGCACTGCGCATCTGCAATTCTTTCCGGATATGGCGAAACAAGATATACAACCAGAATCATGATTGCATAGGCTATGATCCTCTTCTTTATTTTAGATAGGAAAAGACCCATCAGATTCCCAAGTTCCATGATCAAAAATACATTAACAATCATATTTTGGATTATATGGCATCGATACTCTCCATGCGGATCATGGATCCCATACCAAGAATATGCAATGATCACACAAATACACAATGTGACTGTTAAAATTCCAATCCAAAGCGTCATTGTAAAAAACGCGCACCATAGTGTTTTCTTCTTTTTTCCGTACTTTACAGCTGCAAGAACTTCTTCCATTCCGTGATGCCGAAATTTTAAATAATACTCATACGATAAGAATAAAACCACCAAAAATAAATAAAATGATAGCTTTAGCGCCTGCTGCAGCTGCGCTGTTACGATACTTCCTTCTAAAGGATAACGAAAATATGTCATTGTAAAGTGTATGGAATAAAAATAGAGTATGACCATCGAAAAGAAAAGTATTTTAGAACGCATAAATACTTTTATTGTATCCCTCCATAAACGCATAAAGTCCTCCTTGTTAATACCTTCGTACAATTTATACATTACCACCCTCTCTCAGTGATATCACTATACTAACAGCCTTCTATTAAGATCTTAATTTAAAATCATATTATAACACAATATATCATTTGTCAATAATTACTTTTATTATATAGGTATTGTTTTAAATGGTTCTTATGTTATAATAGAATACTGTAAAGTAAAGTAGGATTTATTTACAAAGGAGAGGACTTATCTTGATAAAAAAATATTTGAGAAATTGTAAGCGCTTGTTTCCTGTTTACGGGAAACGAGAACGACAATTTATAAAAAGGCTGAGAGATCGAATTCAGGAACATATTGATTCTTCCCCAAACCTCACTTACGAAGAATTGTTAGAACAATTTGGCTCCCATTTTGTACTTTTATACAAATCCTACCGAGATGTACAGGATTCCATCATTATACATGAAGAGACAATTATTAGAGAGCTGCCTGCAGAATAAAAATTTTTCGTAAGAAAAAACCATATCTCTTTTTTCATTTTCACGAAATTTGAGATATGGTTTTCTTTTATTTTTGATTGTTTTCAATATTTTCTACTGCTATAATAGATTTGTAAGAAACGGAAAGGATATTATTATATGGCCAATCGTAATTTATACCGTCTGGAAATGCTTTTGTTAAAAATTCTGGAAGAAGGGGATTGCTACGGATACCAGCTTTCTCAATCTGTTAAAAAACGTTCCAACGGACAAATCAAAATCGCAGAAGGAACGATGTATCCAATTTTATATAAATTAGAAGATCAGGGCTTTATCTCCAATTACAAAGAATTGGTGGGGAAACGCCAAACTCGTGTCTACTATCATTTGGAACCTTCCGGAAAAGAACATCTGGATTCCTTAATACAGGATTATTACACACTGACCGACGCAATCGCATCCATTTTAGGTCCTCGGATCAAAGCTTGATTTCTGATGGACCTTTCTCCTGATTGATTTCGATCATTTTCGGCTCATTTTGCGATTTGCATAGAATATGCACATACATGTAATTCCTGTGACAATTCCTTCTGTCAGAACCATTGCCCACCATACACCGTTAATTCCAAGCCAGATCGGAAGCAGATACAAAAATATGCTGCTTATCACAATTCCTCGTAATATCGTCAGTACAGCGGATGTTCTGGTGCGCATAATGGATTGAAAATAAAAAGTAGCCCATATGTTGATGCCCATGCACGGAAACGAAAGAAAATATATTCTCATGATCGTCGGTGCGGCTCTCAGCACTTCCGGCGTCGCATCAACAAAAAAATGAATCAACTGAGTCGGGAATAAAATTCCCGTCAGCATAAAACATATGCCCATAACAATCACTGTCCATTCTGATATACGGCGCAAATAGGCAATTCTCTTTCTTTTGCCGGCTCCATAATTTGTCGTAGCAATTGGCTGCATAGCCTGCCCGACGCCGGTATAAATATGCTGGAACATTCCGGAACAAGTAAGAATGACTCCAAAAACAGACAGCGCCGTTTCCCCTCCATATCTCATAATCTGGTTATTTAAAATGCAGGTCAATATAATGAACGCAAATTCCAGCACAGATGCACTAAATCCCGCTGTAACCGCTTTATAAACGGCTTTGGAAGGTTCCCACGGCTTTACAATTTTTAGATGACTCTTTTTCGTAAAAAGAAATGCACAGAGCACCATCAATTGGATGACAGTTCCTCCCGCTGTGGCAATCGCCGCACCTGTCATTCCCATATTCATTGGAAACACCAGAAACCAATCACCGAAAACATTGAATATTCCACCGGCAGCCACTGCTGCCATCACGACATTTGGCGCGCCATCGCAGCGTACCATACAGGTGAAGTAGGCAGACAAAATAAAAGCAGGGAATGTCCAGATAATCCAGTCTCCATATTCCAATACCAGCGGCATAAGAGCTTTGCTCGCGCCAAACCACGTAAAGATTTGCGTTTTGAACACCGCTGTCATTGGCCATACAATTATTGTCAGTACAATGACCAACACAAGAGACGCTGTATAAAAAGCATTGGCTTTCTCCTGTTTTCCTTCTCCGCGAGCTTTCGCAAATCGAACGGAACCGCCAATCCCACACAAGAACCCAAACAATGAAGCAATTCCTAAAATCGGATAAATAATTGCACAGGCGGCAGCCCCGTCTGCACCTACCCCTTGCCCAATCGCAATCGTATCTACAAAACTATAGATTGTTGTAACCAAAGCAGAAAACATAGATGGAAGCAAATATTTCAAATATAGCTTTCCGATACTATCCTTTAACATATCCATATATCGATCTCCTTTTCTTGACTTCTTTATGACAAGATCGTATTATAAAGTCTAATATAGTATCAGAGTCAAGAGGTAAAGCAGAAATGATAGATAAAAGTCGTTTATTTTCTATTGGCAAGTTATCAAAACTAACAGGCGTCCATATCCAATCCCTTCGCTATTACGAAAAAATAGGGATCTTGCGGCCGGCGTTTGTGGATCCCAACAGCCGATATCGCTATTATACCTTTCAACATATGAAGATTGTAGAAGCCATCCAATACTGCTCAGAATTGGATATCCCTCTAAAGCAATTTCGGAACTTTTTACTGGAAGAGGACGAACAAATTGACTACTCTAAATTGATAGAATATGGAATTCATTTAACAAATAAGAAGATGGAACGTATACAAAAACGTCTGACTTTCCTGGAAGACGTACAAAAAGAATTGACCCATGCCGCAGAATGTCAGGAAGGTATTCTTACCAAAGGCAGCTTTCCTGAACGACTGTGCTGGGCCATTCCGTATGAAGGAATACAGAGCGACTCCAATTTCCATACTGCGGTCTACCATTTGATTGCCGATGTAGAGTCTCACGGACTACGGGCAGGATATAACACTGGCCAGCTCCTGCTTTGGAAAGGTCAGGAAGTTAAATCCTATCTCTTTATCGATATCCGGGAATCCGGAAGTCCTCTCAGCGATTTCCCACAAATCATCCGCATCCCCGGCGGCGAATATTTGTGCAGTATATCAACAGAAAGCAATATTAAGAAGGCTCCTCATATATTTCCTTCGTTATTTGAACAAGATTATGAAAAGGTCGTAATTGAAGTCGAACTATTTTCTAAAAGATATCGTTACACTGATCCAATATTTGAAATCCGATGTAATTTACCATAAGTTCTGAATATGGAAGCCAGGCATACCAACTAAATCTTCCAGAAACCCATTCATAAAAAGGAAAAGGAGCTATCCAAATGATATGCTCCTTTTACATTTCTATCGATTTTCTAAAATATCTTCCAATATTTCCGCTGCATCTTCTACACAGCCCGGACAGGAACGCAGCATTTCTCCTGTTTCCATTCCTTTCAGTTCTTTGCAAATCACAGATCCGTTCTTTTCCCGGAAACGATCTGTCAGCTTTCTGGACAATTGGATCGTCTGTCCCTTTGAATTGGTTTTTTCCAATTCTGCTGTACTGTTGACAGCTCCTAAAATGGCAGCTGCTCCTGAAAGTGCTCCGCAGTGTCCCTGCATGCCGCCCAGCCCAACTCCTTGGGCTTCTGTCAGACGAAACATTGTTTTCTCATCGATTCCTGCTTCTTCACAAAATGCACAGGCCACGGCCTGTGAGCAGGTATATCCATTCCTATAGTTTTCTACCGCTTTTTCTGCTTTTTTTCCCATACTTTCTTCCTTCCTTTTTCCTTGGTATATGATCTATTATCTGCGTACACTGATTCCTCTGTCTGCGAGATAATCTTTCAAATCGGATATTTTCAGTTCATTAAAGTGGAATAATGATGCTGCCAGTGCCGCATCAGCTCTTCCTTCCGTCAATGTATCATAAAAATGCTCTTTTGTCCCTGCTCCGCCGGAAGCGATGACCGGGATATCCACATGATCTGCAATGATTCTCGTCAGTTCGTTGTCATATCCGGCCTTTGTCCCGTCACAATCCATACTGGTTAGAAGAATCTCTCCGGCGCCCCTGCGATTCGCTTCCATTGCCCATTCTACAGCATCCAGCCCTACATCGATTCTTCCTCCATTCTTGTATACATTCCAGCCGGAACCATCGGCTCTTCGCTTTGCATCAATGGCAACCACCACGCACTGGCTTCCGAATTTGTCCGCTGCGTCACTGATCAGATCCGGCGTATTAATGGCGGAAGAATTGATGGAAATCTTATCCGCTCCTTCCCGGAGAATGGCTTTGAAATCATCGACCGTACGAATTCCGCCTCCCACTGTAAACGGAATAAAAACAGTCTCCGCAACTTTTCTTACCATATCGATCATAATATTTCTTGCATCTGATGATGCTGTAATATCCAGAAATACCAATTCATCCGCTCCGGCTTTATCATAAGCAGCTCCAATCGCCACCGGATCTCCTGCATCAATTAAATTTACAAAATTTACACCCTTTACCACACGTCCGCCTTTTACATCCAGACATGGAATAATCCTCTTTGTATGCATAACTTGTCCCCTCCTTATAATGCGATAAAATTCCTAAGAATCTGAAGTCCTACGGTACTGCTCTTTTCCGGATGGAACTGGCAGGCAAAAATGTGATCTTTCTCCACAGATGCGTGAATCGTCACACCGTATTCTGTCGTCGCCGCAACGATCGATGGATCTTCCGCCTGCAAATAAAAAGAATGCACAAAATATACATATGGATCTTCTTCCAGTCCTGCAAATAATTTGGAGCCTTCTTTTATCTTCAGGTCATTCCATCCCATATGAGGAATCTTCATTCCATCTTTTTTCGGAATCCTTAAAATCTTTCCCGGAAGAAGGCCAAGTCCTTCTACTCCCGGCGCCTCCTCGCTGCTCTCAAACATTAGCTGCAGGCCAAGACAAATTCCAAGGAATGGAATTTGGCGGTCCACGACTTCATGGATTGTCTCCACTAATCCGTATTGCTTTAACTTTTCCATGGCATCTCCAAAAGCTCCTACACCCGGAAGAATCACTTTATCACTTTTTAAGATCTCATCCCGGTCTCTCGTAATCACTGCCTTCTCTCCGAGATACTGCAGTGCCTTTTCCACACTTTTAATATTACCAGCGTCATAATCAATGATTGCGATCATATGCTGCTTCCTCCTCTTTCAAAATAGTAAGAGGCGGTCAATCCATCCTATGGCAAGACCGCCTGTTCTTCTAGTCTATCAAAAATTCTTTGCTGTCCATCGGGACGGCAGTTCCTTTGCCCTTAAGCTCTGCTCCGATCTGATAAAGAGACTTATGGACTCTTACAAAAGCCGCCTTTTTATTGTAAAAGGCCATCTTCTCGAACGGCCAGCGAAATAGACCCGGATTTTCAAATCCTTCTCCTAATTCTAATATAAAAAGCTTTTTATTTAAAGTCCCCTGAAGCCACTTTGTATAATTTGCCCAAGATGTCAGGTAAGCGCCTTCCACATAAATGGATTTGGTATCTTCCGTACGAACATTAAAAATCAATTTTTCTCCGCACTTCGGACACTCCAAAGTTTCAATCTTTCCTGTTTCTTCATAACAGCGAATCAAATCTTCCAATCCCGGTTTTGCCGGATAGAGCTGCGCATCACAAGGTTTTCCGCACTGGAAAAAGTCTCCGTTGCCGCAAGGCGCAGTGATCCTTTCTTTATCCAGCTTTGAATGGAAGATCAGCCCATCGTCATTGCTTGTGATGATAAAATAATTCTTGCCTTCCAAAGCCTCCTCCAGCTGTCGGTAAAGATCTGTATCTCCCATCGACAAAAGATAATGTCTCTCGTAAATCTGCCTCATCCAGTCAGCTTCTTCTCCTTCTTTCTTCAGCAGTTCCTGATAATGAGGACTTTGGATCTCCTTCTTAAAATCCACCAGCCGACTGGCCCGAAGTTCTCTTCCGATTCCTACTAATACCAAATCGGCTTCTCTTATCTGTTCTAAGTAATCTTTTAACATATGCTTATCCTATCCTTTGTTTTCATTTCTTATCTAATTCTACTTCAAAATAGAATTCTACGCCACCCTCAATATTAGAAACTCCATAATCTTTTCCATGAGCCTTCATTGTGGCTTCTACGATAGATAAACCGACTCCGCTTCCTCCGTATTCTCTGGTTCGCGCTTTGTCTACTTTATAAAATTTCACCCAAAGTTTGTCGATATCTTCTTCCGGAATATGCTTTCCGGTATTATAGACTTTCACTCTTAAATTATCCCCGTGCTGACAATAGCTGATCCGGATAATGCCATGATGACTGACATGATTTCTGGCATTGCTCAGATAATTGCTGACAACCTCCTCAATCATGAACTCATCCGCCCATACATAGACAGAGTCTTCTTTAAAATCTACATGAATTCCTTCTTTTTCCAATAAGATCTGATTGGAGGACAACATGTTATGGATCAGCTCTGTAATGTCAAATCGTTCCATCTCCACTTTGTTGTTCCCAAATTCAATCTGATTTAAAGTCAGGAGTTTCTGTACCATGCGGTTCATCTTCTTGGCCTCATCTGTAATGACATCGCAGTAGAAATTCCTGCTCTCTTCGTCTTCGGATATATTGTCCTTCAGGCCTTCGGAATATCCCTGAATCAACGCAATCGGAGTCTTCAGTTCGTGGGATACATGGGAAAGGAATTCCTTACGCATCTCATCAATCTGAACTTTCTGTTCGATATCTTTCTGCAGTTCGTTATTCGCTGTCTTAAGCTCCGAAATAGTCATTTCCAATTTTCTGGAAAGTTCATTCAAACTGGAACCCAACTGTCCAAGCTCATCATCTTCCGTATTATGAACCTTTACATCAAAATTCAGATTCGACATCTGATCCGCTGCCTTAGACATCTCCTCGATCGGCTTTGTAAAACGCCTGGTAAATATATACATGACGATTCCCGCTCCCAAGATCAGAAAGATGCCCACATAGGCTGTAAATCGTCCTGACAGACTGGCACTCACTCTAATACTTTCCATCGGTGTATTGATAATGACCGTATATTGTCCGTCCAGATATCCCATCAGATTGATACTTGTTCCCTGATTCTTGCTTGCATTCGTTGTGACTGCATATCCTCTTTCATTGATCTGATTTTGGATCTTATCGATATTATTTAAAATATTCTTTAAATCCTTATACATGACCCCCTGCTCACCTTCTGAGCTGTAGACCATCTGATTGAGCGGGTCTCTGATCATAATCCGGTAATCATATTCTCCGGCAATCTCGTCGATATCTTCTTTGCTGACCGTATCATTTTGAAACACTTTCTGCACCTTGAAATAAGCTTCTTTGATATATTTCTTTTCTTTCATGACATAATACGGTTCCAGCATAACAAAATTAATAAACACCGACAAAAGAATCGTTGACGCCATAATCACGATCAGCATCAGAGTCATCTTTACCCGTATAGATTTACTTTCTAAAATACGTTTCTTCAATGTTTATTCAACCTCAAACTTATATCCCATGCCCCAGATCGTATGGATGTATTTTCCTTTCTCCCCAAGCTTGCTTCTTAACTTCTTCACATGGGTATCGATCGTTCTGGCATCTCCAAAATAATCATAATTCCATACCTGGTTTAATATGTTTTCCCTAGTTAGCGCTCTTCCTTCATTGGTCATAAAGAACTGAAGGAGCTCGAATTCTTTGTAGCTTAAATTCATGCTTTTCCCGTCGATGGTTACATGATGGGCGCCCACATCCATGCAGATGCCTCCGGCTTCAATGCTCTCGTTTTCCAACTGATTGGTGCGGCGCAGAATCGCGCCGATCCTGGCAACAAGGATTTTCGGACTGAACGGTTTTGATATATATTCGTCAACTCCAAGCTCAAACCCCTGAAGCTCATCTTGTTCCTGATCTTTGGCAGTCAGCATAATGATCGGAACTTTGGACATCTTACGGATCTCACGAACGACTTCCCATCCGTCCATTCTCGGCATCATAACATCCAAAACCAACAGATCGATCCCTTTGGTAGAAAAAAACAAATCTACCGCTTCTTCTCCATCCGCTGCTTCCAATACCTGATATCCCGCGCGTACCAGAAAATCTT
The DNA here is from genome assembly GCA_019114985.1 of Candidatus Anaerostipes excrementavium. Taxonomy (GTDB): domain Bacteria; phylum Bacillota; class Clostridia; order Lachnospirales; family Lachnospiraceae; genus Anaerostipes; species Anaerostipes excrementavium. The sequence goes on along the minus strand of DXEM01000031.1, from coordinate 129,795 downwards.
TCACCAGTTTGCGCATCCTGCTCTCATCATCCACAACCAATATCTTTAAATCGCTCATGCTCTTTCTTCCTCCTGCTTTTGCCAACATTGTACCATAGGAATATGTCAAAAATGTGAAACAGCAAGGAAGAATCCTGGTTTCATAAAAGGAAAAAAGACAGAAAGGGAATCCCTTCCTGCCTTCATCAGCTTTTTATTATTTTTCTGAAATTGCCTTGATTCTTTCCAATGCAAAAATAATGACAATACCGATCACAAAGAAAATCGGGTGGAATGTTCCGACTGTCATTGCCGGTTTCGTATGTTCTAACGTTGTCGGTCCCATCACAATCGCATATAAAGATCCGATCATCATTCCGATGATGAAATAGATCATGCGGGAACGGTGATGATCCAGCGCGTTTTTGATCGTCTTGATCACGACTGCGATTCCTGCCAGAATTCCCAATCCAAAGATAACAATGACCGGCAAATATGAGAAATTAAGCGTCATTATCTCTTTTAATGCAGAAATAATCGGTACATAGAGTCCGAACACCAACAGCATAGTAGATCCGGAAATTCCCGGAAGTACCATCGCGGAAATTGCAATCATTGCCACGACAAAAATATAGATTGCCAGCGGAACTGTTAAATGTTCCACACTGACACTGACTCCTTTTCCTGATACCGGATTAAAATACGTGATCGCTGCCACGATCACAACTCCAAAAATTGCCCATGGAATATTTTGATATTTTCCTTTCAGGGAATCCTTTTCTTCCCGCCAAATGACCGGTATTGCAAAAATAATCAATCCCAGGAATAAGGAACTAATCTCATAGATCCGCTGATCGAAAATACTTGCCAGGACAGAAACCGCTGCTGCCATTCCGACAACCCAGCCGATACCAATGCGAGCCAAAAACTTAAGCGCTTGGATTCTCTCTCTCTTTGTACCGGAAATAAAATGATCCAGTGATGTAATAAATTTATCATAAAATCCAAGCAAAAAGGCAACCGTTCCTCCTGATACACCCGGAACACTGTCTGCCAGCGCCATACAAAATCCTCTGATAAAATTAAGCATGCTAATACTCCTATCTTACTGCTTATTTATAAAACAACTGTCTCATTGTATCATAAGTCTATGCTCCGGGAAAGCATGAATTGATTTTTTTACTCTATCTTTACACTGCTATTTCACAATAGTCGCTCCGCCGACCACGATTCCGTCGTCATAAAAAACAACTGCTTGTCCCGGCGTAACTGCCCTTTGAGGCTTATCAAACACGACCTCAATCAGATCTTCTTCTGCCATTCGTATCGTACACGGCACTTCCGGACTATTATAACGAATCTTTGCTGTTGTTCTTCTTTCTCCTTCTACCGATGGAATCGACATAAAGTTGCATCGATTGCCATACAATACCTTTGAATATAACTGATCTTTTGTGCCGATTACGACTTCATTTTTGTCTTTATCCACACGAATCACATATCCCGGCTGTTTTAGAGAAAGGCCAAGCCCCCTTCTCTGCCCGATTGTGTAATGAATGATTCCTTTATGCTGTCCCAAAATATTTCCTTCCGGATCTACAAAATTCCCCGGCTCAATGGAAACTCCCGTTTCTTCTTCGATGAATTTTCCATAGTCATCTTCCACAAAGCAAATGTCCTGGCTGTCCGGCTTATGTGCTACCGGAATTCCCGCTTTTTGCGCAATGGCACGAATCTCATCTTTCGAATATTCTCCCACCGGCATCAGCGTCTTCGACAACTGGTTCTGTGTAAGATTATAAAGTGCGTAAGTCTGATCTTTGGCTAAAGTTTTCGAACGTTTTAATGTATACCTGCCATTTGACAGCTGTACGATGCGGGCATAATGACCGGTTGCAATATAATCGGCTCCAATATCCAGGCATCGTTTCAGCAAAGACTCCCATTTAACATAACGATTGCAGGCAATACAAGGGTTCGGCGTCCTGGCATTCAGATATTCCTCACAAAAATAATCAATGACTTTTTCTTTAAAGTCTTTTCTGAAATTCATAACATAATGAGGAATCCCCAATACCTGAGCGACTCTCCTGGCATCTTCAATCGCAGATAAACCGCAGCATCCGCCATTTTCTTCCGAAACAGCCTGCTCTTCCTGCTGCCAAATCTGCATCGTCACACCGATTACATCATATCCTTGTTCTTTCAACAAATAGGCTGCCACGGAGGAATCGACTCCTCCGGACAACCCGACTACGACTTTCTCTTTCACAAGATCCTCCTAATATTCTTCCTCTTCTTCCTCTTCGCTGATATCCGCTTTCGGTTTTTCTAATCCTTCGATCTGGATGCCATTCTTTTCCGCGTAATCCCATAATGCCGCATGAATTGCTTCCTCTGCAAGAAGAGAACAGTGAACTTTTACCGGCGGTAGGCCATCCAGCGCCTCCATAACCGCTTTATTGGTAACTTCCAGCGCTTCCTGCACGGTCTTACCTTTTACCAGTTCTGTCGCCATACTGCTCGTTGCTACGGCTGCTCCGCATCCAAATGTCTTGAATTTTACATCTCGTATCACTTTATCTTCATCGATATCAAGATAGATTCTCATGATATCGCCGCATTTGGCGTTTCCAACTGTTCCTACGCCGCTTGCATTCTCGATTTCTCCTACATTTCTTGGATTCTGAAAATGATCCATTACCTTTTCGCTGTACATTTTAAATTCCTCCTGTTCATGTTTCGCCGCTTTTCTATCTGCTTTTCTTTACAAAGTCTTCATAAAGCGGTGACATACTTCTTAATTTATCTACGATTTCTTTCAGTTTTTCAATCACATAGTCCATATCTTCTTTTGTCGTCTCTTCCCCAAGGGTCATTCGAAGAGAACCATGGGCAATCTCATGAGGCAGCCCAATGGCCAGCAGCACATGAGACGGATCCAAGGAACCGGACGTACATGCAGATCCGCTGGAAGCACAGATTCCTGCCATATCCAGCATAATCAACAAAGATTCTCCTTCAATAAACTGGAAACTGATATTGATATTATTCGGCAGCCTCTTTCTGCGATCACCGTTCAGCCTGCAATATGGAATCTCTGATAAGATTCGGTCGATGGCATAGTCACGAATCTCCGTTTCTTTTGCTGTCCGCTCCTCCATCGTTTTAAAAGCGATCTCCACCGCTTTCCCAAGCCCTACGATTCCGCTGACATTTTCTGTTCCGGCACGGCGTTTTCTTTCCTGTGCTCCTCCATGAATAAAGGATCTTAATTTCAATCCTTTTCGGATATACAAAAATCCGATCCCTTTCGGACCATTCAATTTGTGACCGCTGGCGCTCAGCATATCAATGTGGTATTCATCTACGTTGATCGGAAGCTGTCCATAGGCCTGAACTGCGTCCGTATGGAATATAATTCCGTGTTCTTTTGCAATTTCTCCGATCTCCTTGATCGGCTGGATTGAACCGATTTCATTATTTGCAAACATAATAGAAATCAAGATCGTATCCGGACGGATTGCTTTTTTAAGCTGTTCCAATTTAATGATTCCATTCTCATCTACATCCAGATACGTTACTTCAAATCCTTTCGCTTCTAAATATTCACAAGTATGCAGGATCGCATGATGTTCGATCTTACTTGTAATAATGTGTTTCCCTTTTCCCTGATATGCTTCCGCTGCAGCTTTCAAAGCCCAGTTATCTGACTCAGAGCCGCCGGCCGTAAAATAAATATTCTGACGGTCCGTTCCAAGACTGTCTCCAATGATCTCTCTGCACTGATCGATCACATTCTTATTCTCCATCGCCGGAGAATACACGCTGGAAGGATTCCAGAACTTTTCTGTAAAATATGGCAGCATCGCCTCGACTACCTCTGGTCTGGCCGCCGTCGTTGCCGCATGATCTAAGTATATGAACTTTCCCATTTACTATCCCTGCCTTTCGCTATCTTATCACTATTTCTTGAAATGGCCGAAAATGACCATATTATATATCGTATGATGTTCCATTCTTACAATCCCTACCTATTAAGTAGGTTTTACAGTGTAATATTATCATTTTCATTTTTGACTGTCAACCGAAATCGGGCATATCTTATTTTTTCTTTTCATACAATGAAGAAAAACACAGAAGGTATTTCATGAAAAAGGCAAGCCCGTTCATTCAAGGGACGCTGGTACTCACTGCAGCGAACCTTTTTTCCCGCTTTATCGGGTTCTATAATAGAATATTTCTGGCAGGTCTGATTGGTGCCCATCAGATGGGTGTTTATCAGATGATTTTCCCCATTTACCTGGTGGGATTTTCCATGTGTTTCCAAGGATTCCAGACAGCTCTGTCTAAAATTGCCGCTTCCCTTCATGCCAAAGGCAGAGAAGCGGATGCAAGAAAGCTCCTGTCCGTGACTCTTTGTTTTACGGTTTTTTTATCGATTATTTTTTCTATCATCGTTTTTTTGTTTGCCGACGAAATCTGCCGGACTTTTTTCAAAGAAACGGATTGTATTGCCTGCCTGCAAATCGCAGTCCTTGTACTTCCGTTCGTTGGTTTGAAAGCCTGTCTTCACAGTTACTCTCTAAGTCTTGGAAAGCCGCAGCTGCCTGCTCTTTCTTTGTGCATTGAACAGATCACCAGGGTAACCAGTATTTTCCTGATCTCTGTAACATTTTTTTCCAAACTTCCCAGCGCAGCCCTTCTGGCTGTTCTTGGCATGGTTATCGGAGAAATGGTTTCTTTATTCTTTACCTTGATTTTCTTTTTTATTAAAAAGAAAGAGCCTGGATCTGCTTTTCGCTCCAAACGGTCCTTATTGTCAGAGTTGTTGTCTTTGGGCGTTCCATTAACCGGCAATGCTTTATCCGTCACTTTGCTCCAAAGCGCAGAAAGTATTTTAATTCCAATGATGCTTACAAGATTTTACGGAACCCAGCATCTGGCAATTGAAACATATGGAATTTTAAACGGCATGGCGCTCCCATTTATCATGTTCCCCTCCACCATAACCAGCTCCCTTTCTTCCATGCTTCTGCCGAAAATATCCGCAGCCAAAGCAGAAGGCAATGAAAGAACGCTTTCCCGAGCTTCCAAGTATCCTCTCTTTTTTTGTATGCTTCTTGGTCTGGCTGCCTTTTTTTGCTTTTTTACCCTGGGTCCTTGGATCGGATCTCTGGTTTTTCAGAGCAGCGCCTGCGGTATTTATCTCCGCCTTTTGTCCTTTTTATGTCCATTCTTATACATTTCAGGGACATTGACCAGCATACTGAATGGTCTTGGCGAAACAAAGACAACATTTTTGCATAACGGAATTTCTCTTGTTATACGGATCCTTTTCATTTTGTTCGCCATTCCGCTGCACGGTATCTATGGATATCTTTTTGGTCTGATGACAAGTTCGATCCTGCTTGTTCTTTTAAACTATCGCCATATGAAAAAAACACTTTCATCATCCTCACCTTAAGAACAGGGGCTTCCGGAGATTATAATTCCGGAAGCCCCTGCCCTTATCTTATTCTTAAAAATGTTTCATATAAATCTACCGTACCGTATCCCCATTCCCGGTTGGGATAAATCCTTCCATCTTCTCGATTGGCTCCGCGAATCAAATAGTTTTTGATCCGTGTTGTATTCACATCCAAATCATTCCCCTTTACCAATCCCCACTCCATGACAAGCGCCGCAATTCCTGCCGTAATCGCACCGGAAACACTGGTTCCTGTTTTCCTGCCAAATCGGTTCCTTGGCAGCGGTCCCAGAACCTCCACGCCAGGCGCCGCAAAATCCGGTTTGACCGCATTTCGCGGAAACCCTCTGCTGCTGTCAATATAGATACTTCCATTATTTTGATTATAATTGGATACCCCAATTAAAAGATCCGTATTTCCGGGGGAAACCAATGTATTGTAAGGAGATGATTCTATAAAAAAAGTGTCCTCTGTCAGAAAATTGGTAATCGGCAGCCACATATCAAATTCCCGGCTTCCCATTCCGTCATCACTGACATGAATATTCCATATTCCCTCCGCCGGGTGCAGAAACCGCATAATAATCCCCGGAGCTCCCGCCGAGGAATCTACCGTAAAGTAATCGACATACAAATTAGTCTGCTCCAACAGAAAGCTTACTTTCCGCTGTCCTCTAAGCCCTCCTGCGATTCTTCCGGTCTTTTGTCCCGACGGTGATTCAATATCGACATAATAAGCGTTTGGCGCCATTCCCCAAAGTTCCATTGTAAAGCCATATTCCCGGCTTCCCACTTTTACTTCGACTCTCCTGGAACCATTTTCCACGCTTCCCGAATAATGGTGCCTTGCCTGCCCTTCATTTCCGCCGCTTGTGACAACTCCAATCCCTTTTAGCGGCGCCATACTGGACAGATACTGATCCAACGGTCCTGTGCCCAGATGAGAAGCCTGGCTTGTTCCAAGTCCCAGATAAATGATCATAGGCAGCTGGAGCCTTTCTGCCAATTTGGTAATATAATTTATCCCCAGCATAATATCAGCTTCCGAATATCCTTCATAAGCCGGATCCATGCAGTAATATTCTTTTAGATAAGATTTCGCCTGCCGCAGTTTTACGACGGCTAAATGAACATTGGGCGCGATACCGGAAAATCCTTCTTCCGACATTTCATTTCCGGCAATCAATCCCGCAAGAAATGTACCATGCCCCGATTCATCCACCGACGGAATCATCTCATACGGACGCTCGCTTTGCACCGCTTTTTCAATCTCTTCTTTTGAGTATTCTGTTCCATATCCCAAAAGAGGCTGTTTTCTCTCGTCTTCGATAGTCTGATCCCAGATCGATTCGATCTTTGTGGTCCCATCCGCATACCAAAATACCTGATTTTGGAAATCGATTCCTGTATCAACGATCCCTACCATGACCCCATTTCCATACAAATCCAAGTTGGATCTGCGCACCTGTGCAACTCCAACATCTTCCAGCACTGCTTCATCCATCAAGCCGTACATTCGCGGAATCGCATTATAAGGGTATGTTCCGTTATCCAATATCGATCTTCCCTGATTCGGCACGTAGGCGATTGAAAACCGATTGTTGATCCGTGTCACACAGTCTGTTCGGAATCTTTCCTTTACACTTTCTAATACTCCGTTATATTCTGCAATAAATTCAAAATAATCATCGTTTGCAGCAGCTCCGACACAATCCATGCTTCCACCTCGTTTTTTACTATGATAGAACATATGATGAGGCAAAAAGGATTATTCAATCTAAATTTGTTCTGTCAAAAGGCCTTTTTGATAGGACCACAAAAGCTGCTCCAGATCTTCTATCTTCTCTTTGATCTCTTTTCCGATATCCGTATCCTCTACACACTTTCTCCTGGTCACCTTCCGAATAACGATCGTATCGGAATAAATATCGGTTTCTTTCCGAATCACTTCTTCCCTGGACTCAAATGGTTCATGAGCAACTAATTTCAAACCGTAAGAATTGGATACCAGCGTATATCCGGCAATCCCCGTTGTCTTTTGGTATGCTTTGGAAAATCCCCCATCAATAATAAACAATTTTCCATTGCATTTAATTGGACTTTCTCCCCGTTTTACAGCCACAGGCATATGGCCGTTGACGATTTTTCCTACCTTTGGATCTAAGCCGAATTCTTCCAAAATCCGATCCAAGACTTCTTCATGTTCCAACAGCTGATAATAATAGTCTTTCTTCTCTACTTTGACCGATGCATCCTCCAGAAAATACCGTTCGTAGGTCGCCATTTTATCCTTCCCATATACCGGTGAATTTTCATTTGACCAAATAAACCACATAATATCCTGGCCATAGGCACGGATTTGGGCATCTTTTTCCTCATAATATCCTTGCCTTGCCAGGTGTTCCAGCACATCATAAAGCTCTTTTCCGGAATACAAGGACCCCTGAATCTCAACCTCACGGAAACTTCCGTCTTCATTCAGCGGCACACAGCCATGATACAGCAGCATATCGTTGTATACTTTGTAGAGGCCTCCTTTGGAAAATAAAAACCTCACATGTTCATTTAAATAGGCGCAGTATTTAAATGCAGTTTTTAAATGTTCCACCACATATTCTTCTTCCTTGGTCAGCCGATATGGATCCTTTGGATCGATGGTCGGAAAATGCCGGTCCTTCAATGGGTATTCTTTTCCGTCAATCCGAATCGTTCCTTTCTCGTAATCCACTTTATCTAAAAGCAGCCGATCTTCCATCTGGAAATCAGGTCTGCGTTTGATCAGCTCTCCCTCCAGCTTAAATTGGATGATCGCGATCGCTTTATGCATTTTCCGGTTCAGTTCTTCTTCCCGGAAATCTTCTTTCTGCACCTCTCCGGATACATGGAACAGTTCGCACGGATCATCTCCATAAACATCCAGCGCAAATCTTGCCAAAGGAATCAGATTGATTCCATAGCCATTTTCCAAAACGTCCAGATTATTATATCTGGCACAGATTCTTACTACATTGGCAATACATGCCTTATGTCCGGCAGCTGCTCCCATCCACAAAACGTCATGATTCCCCCATTGGATATCCACCGTGTGATAATCCATAATGCAGTCCATGATTCGGTGCGGACCCGGGCCTCGGTCATAAATATCTCCTATTACATGCAAATGATCGATACAAAGTTTTTGAATCAAATGAGCCATTGCCGCGATGAACTGACGCACTCTGCCGGTCGTAATGATTGTCTCCAAAATTTGTTCTACATAATTTTTCTTATCGCCTGTACGATGCTCTGTCATCAATTCTTCCATAATATAAGAGAATTCTTTGGGCATCGCTTTGCGTACCTTCGATCTTGTATACTTGCTTGCGGTCAATCTGGCAATATAGACCAGGCGGATCATAGTCTTATGGTACCACTGGATCATCTCATTTTTTGTGAGAGTTTCTTCCATCAAATCCATTTTCTGCTCCGGATAGTAGATGACTGTGGCAAGGTTTTTCTTTTCTTCTTTCGTCAGCGTATTGCCAAACTGATCCTCGATTTTACTTCGTATCGCCCCGGATCCGTTCCGCACGATATGACTGAATTTTTCATATTCTCCATGCAGATCGGATACATAATGTTCTGTTCCTTTCGGAAGATTTAAGATTGCCTGCAGGTTGATGATCTCTGTGGATGCTGACGCAATGTTGGGATAGCGTACCGCCAGTTCTTTTAGATACTTCATTTGATTCATTCTAGGACCTCCTTATTCCTGTCTGTTCCCTGGTTTCGTCTCCCTTTTTCCATCATGTGTTCCATTATAGCATATTCTTTTCATATAATAGAATCCTGTGAATCCTATTTTCCCAGAGCAAACCGGATTTCACAGCTTTTTGTTCAAAAAAGAATGCAGTCTGCATCATGTTGACACAAACTGCATCTTTTTACTGGTCTCTTAACTCGATCCGCGGACTTCCATGTCCCTCGATATAGTCTCTGGTAATCATGACTTTTCCGATTGTATCGTCTTTCGGAATCTCGTACATAATATCCAGCATAAATTTCTCAATAATGGCTCTTAACGCCCTTGCCCCGGTCTTCTTCTCCAAAGCCTTTTCTGCGATCGCTTCCAAAGCGCCGTCATCAAATTCAAGTTTCACCTCATCAAGCTCCAGCAGCTTCTGATACTGTTTTAAAATCGCATTCTTCGGCTCTTTTAAAATCTGAACCAACATATCTTTTGTCAGACCCTCCAGCGTAAACACCATTGGCAGTCTTCCGATAAACTCCGGAATCATTCCATACTCTCTCAGGTCTTCGTTGGTTACATTGGCAATGATATTCTTCTCCTGATCGAAACGATCCTTAAGATCTGCTCCAAATCCAATGGACGTCCTCTTCATTAAACGTTTCTTAATAATTCCTTCCAGATTCGGAAATGCGCCGCCGCAGATAAACAGGATATTTTTTGTATTCATCGTTGTTAACGGCACCATCGCATTTTTGCTGGTAGCGCCTACCGGCACTTCCACTTCCGCGCCTTCTAAAAGTTTCAATAATCCCTGCTGTACAGATTCCCCGCTGACATCTCTGCTGTTGGTATTCTGTTTCTTGGCAATCTTATCAATCTCGTCAATGAAAATAATGCCGTGCTCTGCCTCATCTACATCATTATCCGCTGCCTGGAGCAATTTTGATAAAACGCTCTCAACGTCGTCTCCGATATATCCTGCCTCTGTAAGAGAGGTGGCATCTGTGATTGCAAGCGGTACCTGCAAAAGCCTTGCCAACGTCTTTACCAGATATGTCTTACCGCTTCCTGTCGGACCGATCATCAGCATATTGGACTTATCGATCTCAATCTCATCCATCGTATTCGTAACAACCCTCTTATAATGGTTATAGACAGCAACGGACATCACCTTCTTCGCATAATCCTGACCAATGACGTATTCATCCAGCATGGCCTTGATCTTATGAGGAGCCGGAATATCCTTAAGGTTTAGTTCTGTCTTTTCCTTCTTGTCTTTCTTTTTCTTCTTCAGAGCAGGCTTTGGCTGCATTCCCTGCATATCTCCCATAAGTTTTGAAATATCCAGATTGTCCAAATCCATGTTCCTTGCATCAATAAATCCAAACTGACCGCTTCCCATGGAATCCAGTGTTCTCTGCATACAATCTGTACAAATATGAATGTCGTTTGGCAGCGTCAGCATCTTTCCAGTCATTGATTCCGGACGATGGCAGAGATAGCAGTAATGTTCTACTTCTCTGTTATCATCTTCCTGTTTTACTTCCTCAATCTCATGATTGTTTTTTTCTTCTGACATACTGTGTCCCTCATTTCTCATTTTATCGTAGAAAGTACGTTTCCTATGATCCTCGTTCCTTCTATCATATCTTTTTTCTTCATTCTGGTAAAGCCTAATATATATTTTTCTTCTTTCGGCTTACCTTCCATATAATAAAACGAAAGCGGATAAATTACAACTCCCTGTTTCCTGAGTTCCCGCTCGAATTGTTCGTTTTGCCTAATATGAAAATCAATCATCACATGAACACCGGCTCCCTGACCGGAAATATCCGCTCCATTCATAAACTGACGGATACAGTGAAGAAGCAGATCATGCTTTTCCTTGTAAATATTCCGCATCCGATTCAGGTGCCGTTCAAAATGTCCTTCTGACAAAAACAAAGTAAGAACTGCCTGATCGATCCTGGAAACAGAACATGAAAATGCTGTCACATTTTCTCGATATTTCACCAGCAGTTTCGGCGGCAGTACCATATAGCTGACACGGATTGCCGGAGCTATGACTCTGGAAAAGGTACCGATATAGATGACTTTCTCATGATGATCCGTACCTTGAAGCGCCGGAATCGGCTTTCCATAGTATCGGAATTCACTGTCGTAATCGTCTTCGATAATGTATCGCCCTTCTTTTTCTTTTGCCCAGCGAAGCAGCTGTCCCCGCCTTCCCGCCGGCATCACAATCCCCGTTGGATACTGGTGGGCAGGGGTCACATACGCCAGATCTGCATCCGATTTCCTAAGATTATCAATCTTCATACCATTTTGATCCATGGAGATCGGACGGACACCAAAGCCTAACTCTTTTAATATTCCGTAAGCATTGGTATACACTGGATTTTCCACTCCTACGATCTGTTTTGTCCCAAAGGTCTGACGCAGAAGGAAAAGGAGATTCTCCATTCCGGCTCCAAGAATAATCTGATCACAATGGACTTTTACACCTCTCGACTGCCTTAGATAGTACATAATCGCTTTCCGGAGGCCCAGATCCCCCTGTGCATCCCCCTTTTGGAACAATTCACTGTTATCATTGATCATGACCTCTTTTAAGAGTTTTCTCCACACCTGATACGGAAATTGTTCCATCTCTGTGCCGGACGGCGAAAAATCATAAGGCATTTCTTCTTTTTTCGGTTCCGGATCGATCTCCTCTGTCTCAACTTGAATATCCAAAGCCGCCAGATCTTCCACCATACACACATAGTAGCCGCTCCTGGGCCGGGATTCAATATAACCCTCTGCCGTCAATTGTCCATAAGCAAGATCCACGGTATTTCTGCTGATTTCCAGGCGCTTTGCAAGGGCCCTGGCAGATGGAAGCTTGGTCTTTTCCGGCAAAGTTCCCACCTGGATCTGCCTTTTAATTTCTTCATAAATCTGCTCATAAAGCGGTTTCTTTTTGTCTGGGTCTATCTCTACCATCAGCATAGCAAATTCCTATTTTGCTTTCTCGATCGTTACTTTTTCAATCGTTACATTTTCAACCGGCTTGCTCTGTTCTCCGCTTCCGTTATCCTCTGTTTCCACTCCTGCGACCTGATCCAGGACATCATATCCTTCAATGATCTGACCGAAAACTGTATAACTTCCAGTCAAAGATGGATCTCCGCCTTGTTCTTCAAACAATTTTTGCTGTTCGTCTGTGAGATTGACCGCACCGGAGTCTAAAATTTCTTTCGCTGCATCCGGTTTTGCCTGTACAATGAAAAATTGGCTTCCATTGGTATCCGGTCCGGAGTTCGCCATGCAGAGAGCACCTCGCAGCGGAAGCAAATCACTTGTAATTTCATTTTCAAATTCTTCGCCCCAAATGCTTTCTCCTCCGGTTCCGGTTCCGGTCGGATCTCCTCCCTGAATCATGAAATCATCAATGATTCGATGGAAGTTCTGTCCGTCAAAATAGCCGTTATCCGCCAGAGTCACAAAGTTCTTCACCGCCAACGGCGCATCATTTAAGAAAAATTTGAATTTGATTTCTCCAAATCCTTTGATCTTCATCACTGCGATCGTTTCCCCTTTTGTCGGCTGGCTAAGCTGATCTGTCTCATCCGCACCTTTTATTTCCGGAACCTTGTATTTTGATAATACTTTCTTTTCTTCTGCAGAAGATGTGTTTTCTTTTGTATCGCTGCCGCTGTCTGAGCTGCAGGCGGTGCACAGCGCCATCATAAAAATAAAACATCCTGCTAAAATTATCTTTTTCATCCTATTCAATCCTCCTACTGCTCTCTAATCTTATCTGCCGGAAATACGATTCCATTTTGTTGTCTTACTTCATCTGAAATATCCATTTCGATCCTGGATGATTCGAGGAATTCATGATCTACGTTCTTTTCTTCAATCAGCTGAATGAAATCTTTTGTCTCGAAAATCATTGGATTATCCCTCGCTTCAAATTCCAATTCTTCTTTTTCTCCATTTCGGTACAGGATCGTAATCTTTTTGATAATCGGGCATTCTTCGATGATCATACAGCCTTTCTCCCCCTGGATCTGGGTAGGAAGTTGGGAATCTGTGATCTTAGAATATAAAAGCTCTGCCTGTTTGTCTTCATAGGATGCAATGATGCTTCCTGCTCCATCCACGCCGTTTTTCAGAAAGATACTGTCTGACAGGATCTTTTTCGGGGCGCCAAAAAGGCTGGCAAGAAAGTGGGTGCAGTAAGACCCAATATCCATCAGCGCACCATTGGAAAGTTTCGGATTGAATGCATTTTCTATGATACCATTTTTAAATTTATCGTATCTGGAAGAATACTGACAATATTGTATCGTCGCCCTGCGCACATCTCCGATCTTGGAAAGATTTTCCTTGATCGCTTGAAATCCCGGTGAATGGACATTTTTCATTGCTTCCATAAATACTACCTGTTTTTCTTTTGCTGCTTCGATCAGCAAATCCAATTCTTCTCGATTTGAACATACCGGTTTTTCACAAAGAACATGTTTTCCATAATTTATCATGGTAATGGAGTGGGTATAATGCATATAAGTAGGACTCGCCACATAGACTGCATCAATCTGAGGATCCTTCGCCATCTCCTCATAATTATCATAAACTTTTTCTACTCCGTATTTTGCCGCAAATGTCTTCCCTTTTTCCATATCTCTGGAATAAACGGCCACTAGCTGAATGTCGTCTAATTCCTGAACACCTTCCATCAGCCAATCCGTGATGAAATTCGTTCCAATCGTAGCCAAACGTACCATAAAAGTCCCTCCTTGTCATATACATTTCTCAGAACAAAATAGACAAATTTCCTATAAAAGAACAAAGAGGGGCAGCTTCCGCTGCCTTCCCCATAAAATATTCTTTTTACACTGCTTCCTGCGCTCCGCTCAGCGCCGAATAAATTCTTCGCTTTCGCTTTTCCCAGACTCGAAACAACTTCGTTGTTTCTCGTTGAAAGCGCCTCTTTTCAGACTCGAAGCAGTTCCACTGCTTCTCGTTGTGTCCGCTTCCTGCGCTCCGCTCAGCGCCGAATAAATTCTTCGCTTTCGCTTTTCTCAGACTCGAAACAACTTCGTTGTTTCTCGTTGAAAGCGCCTCTTTGCTTGCCGCTCATAGCTCGATGAATCGGCTATGCGCTTGGCAAGCAAAGCCTCGAAAACTTTGTTTTCGAGTTAGAAATTGTTTTCACAATTTCTAGGCGCTTTCAAATTGACTATTATACAGATCTGCGTAGAAGCCGCCTTTGGCGAGAAGTTCTTCGTGGTTTCCTTGTTCGACGATGTCGCCGTGGTTCATGACTAGGATGACGTCGGCGTCTCGGATCGTTGATAGGCGGTGTGCGATAACGAAGCTGGTTCTTCCTTCCATTAGGTTATCCATGGCCATCTGGATTCTTTCTTCTGTTCTCGTGTCCACGGAGCTTGTTGCTTCGTCTAATATCAGGATCTTCGGATCTGCCAGGATCGCTCTTGCGATGGTTAGCAGCTGTTTTTGTCCTTGAGAAATGTTGTTGCTTTCTTCATTTATTACCATATCATATCCGCCCGGCTGTGTCACGATAAAATGATGGGCAAATGCCGCTCTGGCTGCTCCTTGGATTTCTTCTTCTGTTGCGTCTAATTTTCCGTATCGAATATTGTCTCTTACGGTTGCGTTGTACAGCCATGTGTCCTGGAGTACCATTCCGAACATTTGGCGGATATCACTTCTTACAAATTCCCGAATATCATGTCCGTCGATCTTGATGGATCCTCCGTTGACATCGTAGAATCGCATCAGCAGTTTGATCAGTGTTGTCTTTCCTGCTCCTGTTGGTCCTACGATGGCTACTTTCTGTCCTTCTTTTACATTGACAGAGAAGTTTTTGATAATCGTCTGATCTGGCCGATATCCAAATCTTACATGATCAAAGGATACATTCCCTTTTAAAGTTTCAACTGGTACAGCATTTTCGGAAACTTCTGTTTCTTCCTCTTCTTCCAGGAATTCAAATACTCGTTCCGCTGATGCCGCTGTGGTCTGCATCATATTTCCTACCTGTGCCAGCTGTGTGATCGGCTGGTTAAAACTTCTGACATACTGGATGAAAGACTGAATCTGTCCGACTTCGATTGTGTTCTTGATAACAAAGAATCCTCCGAGAATCGCTGACAAAACATAGCCGATATTTCCGATAAACTGCATCAGCGGCATCATAGCACCTGAGAAAAACTGTGATTTCCATGCAGATTGATACAGTCTTCCATTGACTTCTTCAAAATCTCTGATCACACTTTCCTCTTTGTTGAACGCTTTTACAATGTTATGTCCGCTGTAGATTTCTTCCACCTGACCATTGAGTTCTCCTAAGTTTGCCTGCTGAGCCTTGAAATAAGGCTGTGATTTTTTCATAATCATACCAATAATTCCGGCCGATAACGGCAGTGTCAAAAGAATCACTATCGTCATTGGAATATTGATTCGGATCATCATGATAAATACACCGATGATCTGGGTCGCTGACGTGATGATCTGCGTCATACTCTGATTCAGACTCTGTCCAAGTGTATCGATATCATTGGTCACACGGGACAGGACTTCTCCGTATGTCCTGCTCTCAAAATATTTCATTGGCATACGATGAATCTTCTCGGAAATATCATTTCGCATCTGGTAGGTAATATTGTTGGATACATGGGTCATGATCAGTCCCTGCATAAATGAAAATGCAGCGCTTACCACATAGAGTCCCATCAGCATCATCAAAATATCTCCTACTTTATCAAAATCAATACCGCCGGTTCCGCTGACTTTGCGGATCAATCCATTGAAAATTTCTGTTGTTGCATCTCCTAAAATCGTTGGTCCTACAATATTAAACACAGTACTTGCGATCGCAAACAGTATGACAAATAAAATCGGAACATAATATCGCCGAATGTATTTGATCAGTTTGATCATTGTGCCCTTTAAGTCTTTTGCTTTTTCTCCGGCCATTCTTACGCCTGGTCCGTGTCCTCCCATCGGCCGTCTTCTTTCATTACTCATGTGCGGACACCTCCTTTGCCTTCTTTAAATCCTCCTCAGACAACTGAGATTTTGCAATTTGCTGATATACCGGACATGTCTGAAGAAGCTGCTCGTGAGTTCCTTTTCCTACGATGTTTCCTTCATCCAGCACAATGATTTGATCTGCATGCAGGATCGTACTGATACGCTGCGCCACAATCAATGTCGTGCTTCCATGTGTTTCCTTCTGCAATGCGGCACGAAGAGCCACATCGGTTTTATAATCCAGTGCAGAAAAACTATCATCGAAAATATAGATTTCCGGATCTTTTGCAACGGCTCTGGCAATGGATAATCTCTGTTTCTGTCCTCCGGATACGTTGGAACCGCCCTGTGCGATCGGTGACTGATATCCTTCTTCTTTTTCTTCGATAAAATCTGCCGCCTGTGCAATTCTTGCCGCGCGTCTGACTTCTTCTTCCGTTGCATCTTCTTTGCCGTATTTCAGGTTTGACTCGATTGTTCCGGAGAATAAAACACCTTTTTGCGGTACATAACCAATCTTATCGCAGAGATCTTCGTGTTTTACTTCCCTGATGTCCTGGCCATCTACCAAAATGCTTCCTCTTGTCACATCAAAAAATCTAGGAATCAGATTAATCAGTGTTGATTTACCGCTTCCAGTACTTCCGATAAACGCCGTTGTCTTTCCTGCAGGCGCTGTAAAACTGATATTGTGAAGCACTGCTTCATCGGCATCCGGATAACAGAAATATACTTCCTTAAATTCCACTTCTCCTTTTTTCTCCGGCAGGAATGGTTTCGGTTCTTCCGGATCTTTGATCATAATATCTGTATCCAACACTTCATTGACACGCTCTGCCGCTACCTGGGCACGAGGCATCATGATGGATACCATAGAAATAAACAAGAATGCCATGATAATCTGCATTGCATACTGAATAAAGGCCATCAAATCTCCTACCTGCATTTTGCCGGCATCAATATTTCCTGCTCCGGCATATACGATCAGGACTGTCATTCCATTCATGATCAGCATCATTGCCGGCATCATAAATGTCATCGCACGGTTTACAAACAAGTTGGTTTTCATCAGATTCTTGTTGGCCGTATCAAATCGCTCTTCCTCATGTTTTTCCGTACTAAAGGCACGGATGACAGATAATCCGGTCAGAATTTCCCTTGTTACAAGATTCAGACGATCAATCAATTTCTGAAGACTTTTAAACTTCGGCATCGCTACTTTAAATAAGATAAAAATCACACACATAATCGCAGCAACACCAAGGGCTATGGTCCAGGTCATGGAGACGTTGGTTCCCAATACTTTAATAATACCGCCGATTCCAAGAAGCGGAGCATACACAACGATTCGGAACATCATAGTCATGAACATCTGGATCTGCTGGATATCATTGGTACTTCTTGTAATCAGAGAAGCCGTAGAAAAACGGTCAAATTCTGAATTGGTAAAGTCCATAACTTTCTTAAAGATTTTATCTCTCAGCACACGGCTCAGTCTGGCCGCAAGCTTTGCAGATGTCAGCGTTACAAGCACTGCTGCTGCCATGGCAAAGAAAGCGATTCCAATCATGATTCCGCCTGTTTTTAAAAGATACTTCGTCTGGACATCATCCAAATCAATTCCTACCGCCTGATACTCGGATTTTACAAAAGTAATGGCTGCCTGACTGATAATGCTGTCCGGCATCTCGTCAATATCCATATGCTGCATTTCCTGGAGCATCTCTTTTTGACTTTTGCTTAAATTTGCAGATGCCTGAGGATTTGCCTGCATCTGCTGCGCCATCTGAGACGACAAGGTTAGCATAGCCTTTGACATCATTGTATCTAATTTTTCTCTTTCATCAGATGATAAATTCTTGCGGACATATAAACGTCCGTCCTTGTAGGACTTGTAATCAGAATCCTGTACCTGTTTCTTACTGTAAAGTTCGTAAGCGTCCTTCATCTCCTTGGCGTCATCTTGTTCCATGACCGCACTGAGACCTTGGAATGTTTCTTCCCGCATAACTTCCGGTACTGCATCCTCGATTCCTCCCTGCTGGATTCCGACGTTTACAATATTGGAAGTGTAAGTCGGAAGCGATAACTCACAGATCGCCTGAATCACCAGCAGCGCAATGATACATAGAACCGGAAAATATGCTTTTTTTAAATAACGAAATAATTTCAGCATCGTTTTCATCCTTTCCCATTTTCTATTTCCTGCATCTGTTCATCTAAACAGTCACAAAATTTAGTTAAGAGCCTGCAAAATTCTTTTTTCTCTTCCTCTGAAAAAGCATCCAAAATCTGCATCTGAAGACAGTCCATCCGCTTTTTTAATACTCTAAATGTTCTTTTCCCTTCTTCTGTAAAATAAATCAGACTCTTTCTCTGATCCTTTGGATCACTCTCTTTGCGGATAAATCCGTTTTTTTCGAGACGTCCAATTGTTACATTTAAGGTCGATGGCTTAATCCCCATTTTATGAGCCAATTCTCTCTGACTAAGTCCTTCTTCTTTCCAAAGCAGGATCAGCAGCGGCAGTTGGCCCGGATGAAGATTTTCTTCCTTTAACAGAGAATATCCATATTGAAAATTTTTATGGCCCACTTTCCCTAATAAATGATAGATGCCTCCTTTCCTATCCATTTCGACTCCTTTCATCAATTCATTAGTCACCTAATCATTAGGCAGCTAATAGAAATAGTAGCACAGTGTATACACAAAATCAACAAAAAATTGTAAATTGTAACTGCTCATCTATTGTATCCATGTTTACCATCTCAAAAAGAAGTGCTAAAATAAAACTATAGAAATGGAAGGAGACAGCTATGACAAAAGAAATATATGAAAAAGCACATAAACTTGCGCTAAAGCAATTCCGCAGTGATTCTTCCCACGGAACCTATCCTTACCTTCAGGTTCTGGACGAAATTCTCTCTTATACAGAAACATCGGCAGAGGTAGATCTGGGACTTATTGATATTCCTCTGGAATTTGTCGCAGGTACAAAAAGCGCAGGCCGCACCAATGCGTTTGCCAGCAACTTTATGCCTTTGCTTTCCGAAGACTCTGAATTTGCCATGAAATGGTGCAGTCTTTATAAGACACATTTGGACGAAGGAATCCGCGATCCAATCAAAGTCTACGAATTTATGAATCGATTCTATGTTGTAGAAGGGAACAAGCGGGTCAGCATTTTAAAATTCTGTGATGCAGTGACAGTTCCCGCTTATGTTACACGCATCATACCAAAAAGAAATGATTCCAAAGAAAATCAGATTTATTATGAATATCTCCGCTTCTATCAATTATCCAAAGTAAATTACTTTTATTTTACTCAAATCGGAAGCTACAAAAAGCTTCTTCAATTAATCGGGAAAAAGCCGGATCATGTTTGGGATGAAGATGAAAAAAGAGATTTTTATTCCTGCTACGTACGATTCAGCGATATTTTTGAAAAAAAGGGCGGGAAAAAGCTGGCGCTGTCTACCGGTGATGCTTTCCTGGTTTATTTGGATATTTACGGATATGAAGATTTTTCCCAAAAGGAATATACTCAAATTCAAAAAGATGTTTTGAGAATTTGGGATGATTTTCTGATGTATCCAAAGAAACCTAAGATCGAACTTAGTATGGACGCTCAGGATGTTCGAAAGAAAAAGCCTCTTTTTAATCGGATTCTCCCGCAGATCAGCATTCCATTAAAAATTGCATTTATCCATACAAAATCTTCGGATACCTCAGCTTGGACCTATGGCCACGAACTGGGCCGGCTTCATCTAAAAGATGTCTTTTATAACGATGTACAGACCAAAGCTTTTTCTAATGCAGATACTTTAGCAGACGGCAGGCGCTGTTTTGATCAGGCAATTTCCGAGGGCTGCAGCGTTATTTTTACCACCTCACCAAGGCTCCTTAGCTTAAGCATCCAGTATGCCATGAAATATCCGAAGTTAAAAATCCTCAATTGTTCGCTGAATACAAATTGCGGTCATCTTCGCACATACTACGGCAGACTCTATGAAGCAAAATTTTTGATGGGTGCAATCGCCGGAATCATGTCAAAGACGGATCATATTGGATATATTGCCGATTATCCGCTCTATGGAATGATCTCTAACATTAACTCTTTTGCCCTGGGAGCCAAAATGGTGAATCCGGACGCGAAAGTTCATCTGGAATGGTCGACACAAAAAGAAAACCATCTTGATGCGCTGCTTCAGGATCCAAAGATTTCTTTTATCTCCGGACAGGATCTTGTCATGCCAAACAAGGAGACCAAACAATTTGGTCTGTACCGATCTTCGGGACAAGCACCTGACAATCTTGCCATGGCTGTTTGGAATTGGGGAGCCTTTTATGAAAAAACTGTCCGCAGTATTCTAAACGGAACCTGGAAGCAAAAACCTCAGATGGATCCTCAGACTTCTATCAATTATTGGTGGGGGATGTCTTCCGGAATGATCGACATTCTTTACTCCAGCCGTATTCCATCCAGGACACGGCAATTAATGGATTTACTAAAAATGGCGATCTGCACCGGTGAATTCCACCCATTTGCCGGCACAATCTATTCTCAGGACGGTTTGGTTCACAAAAGTGATCATGACAGCATAACTCCGGAGCAAATCATCACTATGGACTGGCTGTGTGATAATGTCATTGGAGATATTCCATCCATCAATGAGCTTACGGAAGATGCTCAGACAGTTGTTAAATACCAGGGAGTTACAAAAACCATGAAAGGAATCGCCGATTTATGAAAATATTGAAAATTCTTATCATTTCCGATGAAGAATCGCCGGCTTTATGGGACTATTTTGATCGATCGAAACTCGCTGACATCGATCTGATCATCTCCTGCGGAGATCTTGCCCCACAGTATCTCTCTTTTTTGGCCACCTTCTGTTCCGGACCCGTTTTATATGTCCACGGCAACCATGATGAATGCTATGCCGACACACCGCCGGAAGGATGTATTTGTATCGACGACTGTCTTTACGAATACCAGGGGCTTCGTATTTTAGGTCTCGGCGGATCTATGCGTTATCGTCCGGGTGATTTTCAGTATACCCAAAAAGAAATGACTTGGCGCATACGAAAACTTTGGTTTAAAATAAGACGAAAAAAAGGGTTTGACCTTTTAGTGACACATTCTCCTGCCAAAGGATTGGGAGACGGAGAGGATCTTCCTCACCAAGGATTCGATGCTTTCCGAGATCTTCTGGATAAATATGCTCCTCCGTTTTTTATTCATGGACATATGCATCTGAATTACGGAAGATCCAAAAGAATTTCTCAGTATCAACAAACAATTATCGTAAATGCCTTTGAGAAATATGTGATTGAATGTCCGGTTCCGGAATGAATTCTTTCTTCACATAAAACGAGGAAAGGGCTGATGCTACGAAATAATCGTTCGCATCAGCCCTCCTCTACGTTTGCTTGTTATCGCATACGTAAGAAAGAGTTATAATTTATGGTTCATAAGCCATAAGATTCCATATGGCTGTATGACAACATTGGTTCCGCTCATTTCTGAGCCTGTCAAAAGATCGCTGTACATTCCTTCTTCATGAATCCAAGCTGTTTTCTCTTCTGAACTAAAGTTAAATAAAGCAATTAATTTATTTCCATCATATTCCCGTACCAGACATAAAATCGCAGGATCGTAAGTTTCTAAACTTCTAACTCCCGCCTGATTCAGGAAAACAGAATGTTCTTTTCGAATGGTTTCCATTTGACGAATCGCATGGAAAATATCGTATTGGTATGTTCCTTCTTGTTCCCTTAATTCTGCCAAATCCCACTGGAATTTTCCTCTATGAAGATACCTGGAGTCAGGCGCTTTTTCCGGGTCTTGCCTGTAATCTGAATCGTTGCACTGGCCGATCTCATCACCGCTGTAAATCACCGGGATTCCTGATTGTGTCAGCATATATCCATGAAGCATTTTTACTTTTTGTACTGCCTGCTCCATAGAATACGAATCATGATATTCTAAAGCTCCCTGGATTCCGCATAATGAGGCTGTTGTGCCGCAAAGTCTTGCATCTCCCAGTCTTGGATCATCATTATACAATTCTCCTCTTGATATTGACCCCGGATAATGTCCAAGGAAAAAGTCATTTAAGAATTTCTTATGCGGTACTTCTTTGATCTTGAACTTTTTCAGGAACTCGTAATCCAGGCCCCAGCCGATATCATCGTGGCATCTCAGATAATTGAGGAAAATATATTCTTTCGGAAGCTGGTTTACAATATCCATTTGATGTTTTAATAAAGATACATCTTTTGTTGCTACCGTATGCCATGTGGATGCCATCGTTGTTACATTGTATAACATATGACATTCCGGCTTTTCCACCGTACCGAAATAAGGAACGACCTTTTCCGGCTCCATCACGACTTCTCCAAGCAGCAGCACACCCGGGCATACGATCTCACAAATCATACGCATCATTCGCACAATGGTATGTACCTGCGGAAGATTTCGGCACGTGGTGCCTAATTCTTTCCAGATATATGGAACCGCATCCAAGCGGATAATATCGATTCCCTGATTTGTCAGATTCAGCATATAGTTGGTCATTTCATTAAAGACAACCGGATTTGCATAATTTAAATCCCACTGATACGGATAGAACGTTGTCATCACATGTTTTCTCTGATCCTCAAGCCATGTGAAGTTTCCCGGAGCAGTTGTCGGGAAAACCTGCGGACAAGTTTCTTCGAACTGTCCCGGTATGTCATAGGTATCATACATAAAATAGCGCTGCTGATATTCTGGTTCTCCGGCTCTTGCTCTTTGGGCCCATTCGTGATCTTCTGACGTATGATTCATAACAAAATCCAGACAAACGCTGATCCCCTTTTGATGACATGATTTTGTCAAATTCGCCAAATCTCTCATGGTTCCAAGTTCCGGCTGTACTTTTGTGAAATCCGCTACGGCATAACCGCCGTCACTTTTCCCCTTTGGTGAAGATAAAAGCGGCATAAGATGAAGATAATTTACACCACACTCTTCCAAATAATCCAACTTGCTTTCCACACCTTGAAGATTACCTGCAAACGCATCTGTATACATCATCATACCAAGAATATCATTGCCCTTGTACCAATCCGGATGACTTTCTCTCTCTCGATCAAGTTCTTTTAAATCTCTTCTCCTATACTGGTACTTTTTTCGCATTTTTTCGCATAAGTCCTCGAAAAATGGCATCCCGCCTTCATATAATTCGCAATAGAGCCATTTCAATTCATCATAATGCCGTTGGAACCTTCTTTCATACTCTAATTCTTGTTTCATAAGCATTGCTCCTGCTAATTAATTTGTAATCGTTTTTTCCGTTTCTTTATCAAATACGTGTAATTTATTTACATCCAGAACAAAATCAATCACATCACCCTGTCTGGCTTTTGTTTGAGAGCTGACTTTCGCTGTCATCTGATTGCTGCCCATTTCAAAATAAAGGCACACATCTGCTCCCAATAATTCGTATACATTGATCTTTCCTTTGATCGCAGCCTGATTTTCCGGATCCGTAACTTTTCCTTCCGTTACGTCTTCCGGACGGATACCGGCAATCACACTTTTTCCGATATATCCTCCGTCAGTCAATTTCTTTGCTTTGTTCTTCGGCAGAGGGATTTTGGCGCCTGCTGCATCCAGATATACCTCTTCTCCTTCTTTGCAGCATTTTGCGTCAATGAAGTTCATCTGCGGAGAACCGATGAATCCCGCTACAAATAAATTGCATGGTTCGTTATATAAATTCTGCGGACTGTCTACCTGCTGGATCACTCCATCTTTCATAACAACGATTCTTGTTCCCAGAGTCATAGCCTCTGTCTGATCATGTGTTACATAAATGATCGTTGCTCCCAAGCGTTTATGAAGCTTAGAAATTTCTGTACGCATCTGAACACGTAATTTTGCATCCAAGTTAGACAAAGGCTCATCCATCAGGAATACTTTTGGATTTCTTACAATAGCTCTTCCCATTGCCACACGCTGTCTCTGTCCTCCGGATAAAGCTCTCGGCTTACGATCCAATAATTTTTCCAGATCAAGGATCTTTGCCGCATCTCTTACCATTTTGTCAATCTGATCTTTTGGCGTTTTTCTCAGTTTTAATCCAAATGCCATATTATCATAAACCGTCATATGCGGATATAATGCATAATTTTGGAATACCATTGCGATATCTCGATCTTTTGGCTCTACATCGTTCATCAGAACGTCATCAATCTTAAATTCACCGGAAGAAATATCTTCCAATCCTGCAATCATACGAAGTGTTGTTGATTTTCCGCACCCGGAAGGACCAACAAAAATAATAAATTCCTGATCTGCGATTTCCAAATTAAAATCTTTGACCGCTTTAAAACCATTTGGATATTCTTTGCATATATTCTTTAAAGATAAATTCGCCATCTTTTCTCCTCCATTTTTTAGAATCTTACTTTGTGGTAATTCTTCATTTCATCAATAAACTCTTGTGTCGGCTCAAAATAAATCAGCTGTCCGTTAATCTTCATCGTATACACAGGTGCTCCTGGTACTCCGGACGTATAATCCACAGCCGTCATGCCGGTTTCTTCCTGACGTCCTTTTACAATATATTCCATATCTTTCCGATCTCCATGGAACGCCAGTTTTCTTTTACATTTTCGGATAATCTTTGATATCTCAAAATCGCCGTTTACATAGACGTACTCATATTCATATTTCCAATTCCGAAATACAAAGAACTCTACGAGCCAAATCGGTATCACAATAAACCAGAAAATAGGCATAAACAAGATCGCATCAATCGTAAAAACAACGGCTGCCGAAAGTGTGATTGCTTTGATCAAGCGTCTTTTTTGTGTAAGGATATAGGGGGTTACCCATTCTAATACAACATCACCCATTTTTTCCCTCCTCTATCTTTTTTAAATAATACTGGATGGATTCATATTGTGCCAAATTCGGAATTGGTACTCCGACTGTCATAAGTACTTTTCCGGAATACGTCCTGTCATCTCCTGCAATATGATAGAACGCTGTACTGTCTAAACCTTTAAATCTTAAGTAGCGCTGCGGCGCATTAGGTTCTTTTTCTGTTAAGACCAGACTTACCAGGGCTTCCTTCTGATCTTTTGATACATGCTGCCATGCTGCATATTCTTTGTTTTCAAAAGGATCTGTCAATCGATAGTAGTCTCCTTTGACGATCAGGTCATAATGCTTTTTATAAAACTCTGATTGTTTTCTGCAGATTTCTTTGTCTTCTTCCGCCATTTTCGTAGAATCCAATTCGAAGCCGAATATACCGTCCATTGCTACGACACCTCTTGTTTCCAGGGAAACGGATCGTCCTGTCTGATGATTCGGACAAACCGATACATGAGACTCGATCGTAGAAATCGGATAGGCAAACGAAGTTCCGTACTGGATCATGAGACGGTTCACTGCATCCGTATTATCGCTGCACCAAATCTGTGGATGATAGTAAAGCATTCCCGGATCAAATCGTCCGCCGCCGCCTGCACATCCGCCAAACAAGATATTCGGATGTTCCAGGATAATATGATCCATGATATAGTACAGCCCTAAAATATAGCGGTGATAGATCTCTCCCTGCTTTTCAGGTTCCACTACATGGGACCACACTTCGGTTATATTGCGGTTCATATCCCACTTGATGTATTCGATATTGGCGCTTTCCAATACCTGATTGATTTCTCTGATAATGTAATCACAGACATCTTTTCTGGACAGATCCAAAACCAGCTGGTAACGTCCTCTGGTTGCCGCACGGCCCGGAATCGTAAGACACCAGTCCGGATGCGTCCGATACAAATCACTGTCTTCCGATACCATCTCCGGTTCGATCCAAAGTCCGAATTTCAGGCCCATTTTGTTGATTTCGTCAGCCAATCCCTTTAGGCCTCTTTTTATCTTTTTCGTATTTACTTTCCAATCGCCTAATCCTGAACTGTCGCTGTCTCTTTTTCCGAACCATCCATCATCCAGCACGAAAAGGTCAACTCCCATATCTACGGACTTCTTAGCAATATCAAGCAATTTTTCATCATCGAAATCAAAATATGTCGCTTCCCAGCTGTTGATTACCACCGGTCGCATTTTGTTCACCCATGGACTTCTGCACAGGTTTTCCCGAAATACATCGTGGTACAGATGAGACAATTTTGAAAAGCCTTGACTAGAATAGGCCAGCACAACCTCCGGCGCAGTAAATTTCTCTCCGGATTTTAATTGATACGAAAATCCTTTCGGATTGATTCCAAACTGAATCCTGGTTTGATCAAACTGATCCTTTTCCACTTCGCACCGGAAGTTTCCGCTGTACACAAAGGAAAATCCATAGCAGTTTCCCACATCTTCATTGGCATTATGATCACATAAGATCACAAAAGGATTATGCTGATGACTGGATGCACCACGCGCGCTTCCAACACTCTGTACCCCATACGCAATTGGTTCTCTGGTAAGATTCCGTTCCATCGTATGTCTTCCGTCAAAATGAACGAAATCAAAATCAGATTCCATAAAATCTATCGTAGCGGACATAATCCGATTCAAGTACATCGTATTTTCACTTTCGTTTAATACCTTCACAGCCCTTGTAATAATATCTTTTTCTTCGAACACGCTGTAACACAGTATGACTGTCACTTTTGAGGAGACGTCTTTCAGCCAGATTTCCAATGTATCTACCGTATCATTTTCAGAAGGGAACAATGTCGGTAATCCCTCTAAATGATATTTACCAGGATATATTTTATAATCCGTTACTTTTCCAAGAAAAGCATAACTTCCATCTCCGTTCTTTACTTCAATGCTGCTGATTCTATAATCACAGCAGCCGTCACTGGAGAATTCCTGCGGAAACACATCCAAAGAAAAAGTCCTGTCGTTTCCTACCTCATTTGGATTTGGTGAAAATCCACGATCCTGTGGCTGAATCAAATAACTCAAATCCTCATCATCGATTCGTTCCCCATAGTATAAATGCAGCAAATAGTCATAATCGCTGATTTTCATTTGATAGGTACAATGATTGGTTTGTAAAATAAACGTTTTTTTGTCTTCTACATATCTGACTGACATAATTTTAAGCCTCCGTTAAAAGTTTTTTATTTGCCTCCTGTCATGGCAACACCTTCAATTAACTGTTTCTGGAAGATCAGATACAAGATAATCATCGGTATCATGGCAAGCAGTGATCCCGCCATCAAAACAGGGAAGTTCGTACTGAACTGTCCTCTTAAAGTTGCTAAACCAGAAGAAAGTGTCATCATATTCAAATCTGTATTTGCAATTAATGGCCACATCAAATCGCCATATGCAAATACCGCAGTAAAGATGGCGAGCGCTGACATGGATGAAGTCGTAAGCGGTACCATAACTTTTGTAAATGTCTGCCATTGATTGCATCCGTCCAAATATGCAGCCTCTGAGATTTCATCCGGAATTCCCATATAAGCCTGCCTTAGGAAAAATGTTCCGAACGCACTGACAATTCCCGGAAATACCAATGCAAAAACAGTATTGGTCAATCCCACTTTCGCTAACATCTGATACTGAGGAATAATGAAAATCTGTGATGGAAGCATCATCTGAACGAGAACAATTCCAAACAGCAATTCTTTTCCTTTAAATTTTAATTTCGCAAATGCATATCCTGCCATGGAACTAAACACAACGGCACAAACAACACGCCAAAAAATTAACAAAATCGTATTTTTATATAATGCTGCAAACGGCAAACTGTTCAGCGCATCTTTGAATGAGTCCAGTGACCATGATTTTGGCAGAATATCCGGCGGAATCTGCATACTTTCCGCAACTGTCTTAAAACTTGTTAAAAACATCCAGACAAATGGAAAAATCATAATAATGGAGCCGATGGCAAAAAATGCATAAATTCCGATTGTCCTTCTTTTCTTACTTTTCTCTAATGATTTCATGCTATCACCCCTTTTTATACTTCATAGTTGACCCATTTCTTCTGTCCCCAGAATTGGACAATCGTTACGATACCGATCAACAGCACGGTCCAGATAACAATGGCTGATCCGAGACCTTTATTTCCTGCAATAAAGGATTCACGGTAGAACAAATACATCAGCGACTGTGCATCGTTAATTACCGGATTTGCTTCCTCTACAATCATATAAATCAAATCGTAGACTTTCAGGGAAGCCATCAGTCGGGTGATCATAACTACGAACAATGTCGGAGATACCATCGGCAGAGTAATATGGAAAAACTGCTGAAGTTTTGTGGCTCCGTCCAAGCTGGCTGCTTCATAGTAAGATTTCGAAATGTTCTGAAGTCCGGACAGCAGCAGAACCGCATCATAACCGATCGCACTCCAAATCGCAACAATCGCACATGTAATCATGATAATTTTCGGATCTGTAACCCAGTTAACGTTATGTCCGATGATTGTATTGATAATTCCGTATTCTGTATTGAACATCCATTTCCATACCATTGCAACTGCAGCTGGAGCAACGATCATCGGAAGGAAAAAGATCGCACGGAATGCTGTCCTTCCTTTAATTTTTGCATTCAGCATGATGGCTACGACTAACGCAAGGAAAATTCCGAGCGGTACTGTCAAAATACAAAAATAGATCGTATTCCACGTAGCTTTCCAAAATTCAGGATCTGAAAACATCTTGACATAATTATCAATTCCCTGCATCTTGTAGAGACCAAACGGCAGTGTCTTAGCAAAACTTAACTTTAATGTGTCGATAAACGGATAAAAGTTTAAGACCAAAAGACCGATAATCGTCGGCGCCACTAAGATATAGCCCCACATACTTTCTGATTTTGCAAGCCTGTTTTTCTTTTTCTTCATAATATCCCTCCTCCCTCTTATTCATCTTTTGCGGTATTAATGTACTCATTCATGTTTTTCAGTCCCTTATCAACGGAAACTTTGCCGGAATAAATACGAAGCAGTTCTTCTGAAACTTTTGTCTTCCAAACACTGCGGTACTTATTGTTAATGCTCTGTACGCCATAATCAAACATATCAACACATTTTTGTACATCTAATACATAATCATACTTTTTAAATACATTCATCCATGTGCTTTCCAATCCTTCATAAGCCGGAATCGCTGCACCGGATTCTCCCTGGATTCTCTGTCCTTCTTCACTTCCAAGGAATTTTAAGAAATCTTTTGCTATCTTCTTGTTCTTGCCTGTCTTACTCGTTGCATAGCTAAGACCGTTGGAAATTGTTGCCCTTCCATCACCTTTTACCGGATCCGGGCATTTCGGAAGAACGGCCACATCCCATTTTCCTACCATTTCCGGATAGTTGTCAAGTTCTGCCAAAAGGTTCCAGTTTCCTTCAAAGAACATGGCCCCTTCTTCTGAGAAGAATGCCGTACCTGGTGATGTTTCTGAGAAGTAGTTCTGATCCGGACACCAGTCTTCTTTTTGCAGATTGATATAGAACTTCATGGCATCTTTCGTTGCTTTATTGTCAAAGCCGCCTTTTTCTTTATCATCTGTAAGGATATATCCGCCTTTTTGATAAACAAAATTCCAATATCCTAACTGATCGTCTCCATATGCCATGTATCCATATTTGCCGGTTTTCTTGTGAATCTTTTCTGACGCTTCCGTCAGATCATCCCAAGTCCAGCTTTCATCCGGATATTTTACTCCGGCTTCATCAAACATTTCTTTATTATACACGAGACATACTGTATCCTTATCTTTTGGAATACCGTACATATGTCCGTTACTTCCTTGAGAATTCTTCAAAGAAATATCTGAAAAATGCTTCTTGTAATAATCCTTGTCTTCATCGTCATACAGGTCTGAAAGATCTTCCAGTTTTCCATAGTCTGCATACTTCAGGATCTCATTCGTATGCATCCAGAAAATATCCGGCATCTTATTGCTGGTCGCCGCTGCCTCCAGTTTCGTCCAATACTCTGTCCAGCTTGTTACCTGAACTTCGATGGAGACATCCGGATGTTTTTTGGTGTACGCATCGCAAACAGCCTGCATTCCCTTTTTCTGCGCCACATCCCAAATCTGGAACGTAAGATGGGTTTTGCCGTCTTTGGATGATGAATTACCGCATGCACACATGCAAAATGTCATAATTCCTATCAAACATACGGCTATGATTTTCTTTAGACTCTTCACAAAATATCCTCCTTTTTCTTTATTTTTATGTGGGACGCTGAAAGAACAAAATAAAATATTCCATTTTTTCGTTGTCAAGAACTGTCGCAAAGTAAGTGCATCGGCCGAACGCTTCGTATTTTTGTGTAAAATAACTAAAATACTCTTTACTTTCACCAAGAATTATATCAATCTTCTACATAGCCATAAATACCTTTGGACTTGTGAAATATACCAAAATGCTAGATATACAAAAAAATTGCATAATATGTTATAATTTTGGTATATCAGCAAAGGAGGGACACACTATGGACGATTTAATTTTTAACATTTTCCCCAATGAGCAGTACATGGATCTTACCCTGTATCAATATGGCTGGGAACGCTGCAAACCTTCCCATTCTTTTGGTCCGGTCATTCGGAATCATTATCTTTTTCATTACATTTTGAATGGCAAAGGAGTCCTTTATACCACAGACTCTACCGGCAATACTCATACCTGCTCGATTTCAAAACATCAAGGTTTCCTGATCTCACCTCGCCAAGTCAACACTTATATTGCCGATGAAAATGATCCCTGGGAATATGCCTGGATCGAATTCGATGGATTGAGAGCAAAAGAATATCTTGATAATGCAGGACTGACAATCGATCACCCTATTTACCGAAGTGACAAAAAAGATCCACAATTTGAAAATGAGCTTCTAACGATCGTAAAAAACGACAATACCGCATCGCCGCTCTCTCAAATCGGACATCTGTATTTGTTCCTGGATCTTTTGATTAAAACCTCATTTAATTCCAAAGATCTATCCGCCAGCAAAGTGAAAGATTTCTATATTCGGGAAGCGATTACTTTTATTGAACAAAATTATATGCGTTCCATTACGATTGAAGACATTGCTCAATTTTGCAATCTTAATCGAAGTTATCTTGGAAAACTATTCAAAGAAACGGTGCGTAAAACTCCTCAGCAATTTTTGATCTATTATCGGATGAAACAAGCTTCCGAATTACTTCGCCTATCCGATATGTCAATCAACGAAATTGGAAAATCTGTTGGATATCAAAACCAGCTTCATTTTTCACGGGCATTTAAAAACGTCTATGGTCAATCCCCCAGCCAGTGGAGAAAAGCCAATCAGCGATTTGGATCAAACAGCCTGAAAAAATAAAAGACAGAGGCGATTCGCAAATCGTATGATACGACTTGTGAAATATCCTCTGTCATGAGCATACTTTTATTGGGAACACACTTTTGGCGTGTTCCCTTCTTCATCTATTATGCGTTCTTTCCGCAGCATTTTTTATATTTTTTGCCGCTTCCGCATGGACATGGATCATTGCGTCCGACTTTCTTTCCTTTTACAACCGTGCGGGAATTTCTTGACTCTTTGTATAATTCTTTTCGTCTCTCTTCTGTCAGAATCTCATCCCATGCCTCTAAAGTGTAAAGCCATTCTGCGCGGCATCCTACCATGTTATAGTATAACTTTTCATAATCAATATCCAAAGAAACCTGTGTATTCTCATCCATCTCTTCGATTGGATTCGGCTCTTTCAAGCTGTCGTTGATTCCATCGAGGAAACCAACGAACATCTGCAGATCTGTCTCGTACTGATCTGCCAGTTCTTTTACCGTTCCTGTTACGACCTGATCACGATCTGCCAGAAGCTTCTCGTAGATTCCTTTCTCGATATTAAAATATGTAAGCCAAAACTGCTGGCCTTCTTTTGTTCTGTCGTCAAATTTATATGCGTAATCACGCCACTCCTGTAATAATGCCATTTTCTTTTCCATCCTTTTCTTTAAAACATGTTATTTACCTTTGCTACTATAACAAATTCTGCGGGACTTTTCAATATCTTTCCAAACCAACTGCAGAAAGAATCCTAAGAATCGATTCCATTATAAAACCCCGCTCCACAATCTGATATTGCAAAGCGGGGTCAAGGGGAGGATAAGTATTTCGCATCCAATCATTGATTGGATACTCCTATTATGTCCATCCTCCCGGTGTTTATACATTCTTTTTGAAATTTTTCATATAGCCATTCCGATCAAAGTATGCTAGGATGAAACCAGATAGTTGAATCTGTAACTTTTCACTCTAGAAAGGATGATCTTATGATTTCAATGATAAAAAGAATTTTTGCCCTGCTGCTCGTCATCTCTTTGCTGGCTGTTGCAGGACTTACTTTATACTTTGCCGTCACCGGCAGCGACTATTTCTGGGCCATGCTCGTGCTGATGATCTTCTACCCGGTTTTCCTCTGGGCAATGGCGCTGCTTCACCGTTGGGGCATGAGGACAAAGAACAAGAAGTAAAATTCCTTCTATTTGTTTCGCTTCTTTAAATGCTCCAAATGGTCTTTGATCTTTTTTTCATATCCATTCTCGGTCGGTTCGTAAAAGACGGTTCCCAGAAGTTCATCCGGAAGATATTGCTGGTCAACATAATGTTCCGGATAATCATGTGCATATTGATATCCGATTCCATGACCAAGTTTTGCCGCTCCTTTATAATGAGAATCTTTCAGATGATTCGGCACCTCACCGACTTTCCGGGTCCGGACCGTCTGCAGTGCATTGTCAACTGCCATATAAGATGCGTTGCTCTTTGGGGCGCTTGCCACATAACAGACCGCCTGGGATAACAAAATCCTGGCTTCCGGAAGCCCGATCCTTTCCACTGCCTGAGCAGCCGCCACTGCCACCTGCAGTGCCTGCGGATCCGCATTTCCCACGTCTTCCGATGCACAGATCATAATACGGCGGGCGATGAACGTAATACTCTCTCCGGCATCCAGCATACGGGCCAGATAATAGACCGCCGCATCCGGATCTGATCCCCGCATACTCTTAATAAATGCCGAGATAACATCATAATGATTATCCCCATCTTTGTCATACCGAACCGCTCGTCTCTGGATACACTCCTGCGCGACTTCCATATCAATCACAATATCTCCATTTTCATCCGGCTGCGTTGTTAAAATCCCTAATTCCACTGCGTTAAGGGCGCTCCTGGCATCTCCTTCCGCCATATCCGCAAGGAAATCCAGGGCATCTTCCGTAATCCTGCCATGATAGATACCCATCCCTCTGTCCTCGTCATAAACCGCACGTCTGATCAATTCCTTAATATCATCCTTCTCCAAGGCATACAGCTGAAACACATTGGATCTGGAGATCAACGCCTGGTTCACCTCAAAATATGGGTTCTCTGTGGTCGCTCCGATCAAAATGATCGTGCCGTCTTCTACGAACGGCAGAAGATAATCCTGCTGTGCTTTATTAAACCGATGAATCTCATCAATAAAAAGGATCGTCTTCTTCTGGTACATACCCAGAGCCTCTTTTGCCTCTTTGACTGCTTCCTGCATTTCTTTCTTGCCCGAAGTCGTAGCGTTCATCTGGACAAAATTCGCCTTCGTCGTATTGGCAATGACCTTCGCCAATGTGGTCTTCCCGGTTCCCGGCGGGCCATAAAAAATGATCGAACTGATCTTGTCCGCCTGGATCGCACGATACAGCAGTTTATCTTTTCCTATAATATGAGATTGTCCTACTACTTCATCCAGCGTTGTCGGCCGCATCCTGCCTGCAAGCGGAGCTTCTTTATCTTTATTTATTTCTCTCGCATATTCAAATAAATCCATGATCTTCCTCCAAAAATCATCTTAGCACAGCAGTCAGATAAAATCTATGAATTCTTAAGAGTTTTTTTATATTTAGGACATGATTTCGTCATAGGACTCTGCTATAATAAAATCAGTCAATAACAAAGCACCTTAATGGAGTCATTATGGAAAAAATATTAATAGAAAAGATCTCTTACACGGAAGCAACAAGAAATATCAGTCAGGCTGAATATAATAGGACACAGGAAGAATATCTTCTTTCTAAGTCTCCTGAAAAGTATATGATCAGTCTTCCGATCCGAGTATTGATGCTTCAGGGAGTCGAGGAACATCCTTTGTATACGTATTATTTTTTTGAAGAGAACAGAGAGTCCCTTTTCTTAATCCAGAGGCAGCGCAAGAACGGTGTTGTACATAAAACTAAGTATACACTGACCATGGATCAAGGTCGTAAGATCCTAAGAGGAGACTATCAGTTTCTTTTAGACAGCGATGAGCCATCTTTTAATTCTCTCTATTTTCAATTTACGGTGAATGGACTCCGGCCTACCTATAAGAAGGAATGTATCCGCAAGATCTTCCATCAAAATCGATTCCTCGATGAGATTGTAGATATCTCCATCGTACGTACTCCTTATAAAGGAGAAGATTTCTTTGATGAAGAACCGGCCAAATTAAAGAACATCAACTCAAACAACCTAAGACGCAGCACAAGGCAGTATCTGACTTTGTCAGAACCTATGAAAAGC
The DNA here is from genome assembly GCA_019114985.1 of Candidatus Anaerostipes excrementavium. Taxonomy (GTDB): domain Bacteria; phylum Bacillota; class Clostridia; order Lachnospirales; family Lachnospiraceae; genus Anaerostipes; species Anaerostipes excrementavium. Next base: position 95,014 of record DXEM01000031.1, on the reverse strand, counting down.
CTCCTAAGCTTTCAGAATTCACTGCTTGAATAAACTAACGACAGGTACTTCTATCATATAGAAAGTACCTGTTATTCTTTCTTATCCCATAATCGGCATACTTCTTGATTTCGGGTCTGATCCGTTAAGCATGCTTTTGTTTCCCCAGATATTTTTCTCTTGTTGCGAATCCCCCTCTGATATGTCTCTCCTGTTTATTGATATTTAAAATCTTTCTTGCTTCATTGGCAAGAGCCGGATTGATCTTCAACAAACGTTCCGTCACATCTTTGTGGACCGTAGATTTTGATACGCCGAATATCTTTGCTGTCTGCCGCACCGTCGCCTTGTGTTCAATAATATAATACGCAATTTCTACCGCCCTTTCCTCAATATAATCCTTCATAAAAAGACCTCTGCATAATTTGTTTTTTACAATCTATGCAGAGGCTTTTTATAGTATGTCTTTCCTATTTAAAAATAAACCAGCGTCTGTTTCGGCGGTTCTGCCTTTTCGATCCGAGTTGCCGTCAGAATCGGCATCGTTTTGTCATAAGCTTCGTTATACTTTGTATGGATCTGGGCCGTAACTGTGACCCATTCTTTATTCAGGATTCTTTTTAAGGTCTTTGATTTTGTCTTCTGAAGCCTGCACAAATAGCCAATAAATGTAATGTCATCTTCACAGCAGGTCATCGCTTTCCTGCCTGGGATGATCACACCGGGCGGCATCTTCGGACTTCTTCTTACTTCCCCTTTAAATTCCACTGTTTTGCCCTCATAGGCCTGTGGTCGTTCCATGGCATCAATATACCAGATACCATAATCCTCATCTGAAATCTTGATCACATCATCTTGAAGATTATACGGAAGCATCTCTTCCATCTCCATTTCTCTTCCATCTGCCCGCTCAAATCCTACTTGAGCCCGCGGATTTACTGCCTTAATACTTCGACGATAACTTCCCACATTCGTATGATCATCACAGCGGTTAAAAATGACAAGATCTGCCATTTTAAACATTTCTACAAACAAAGATCTCATATTTTTCAGATATATTTCCGCCGTCTGCGCATCGACGGTCACAATCACCTGATAAAGCTCCAAATCTGTCTCGTCAATCACATCCATTAATCCCTCAATCTGATACATACCGTTGTACTCGATCATGACACGATCCGGATGGTAATTTTTCTGACAGGAAATGATAAAATCCTTTGTCAAATCTTCCAGGCTCTCTAGCTGAATCACAAAAGAATTGGTCTTGTTAAGCATCTCTTTGTCAAACTCTTCTTCTCCTTCTTCAAAGGATAGGATCATCGTTCTTTCCCCGTCATTAAAATAATCCTGGCTCAGCGTATCTTTGATCAGCGTAGTTTTTCCGCTTTCTAAAAATCCCCAGAACAAATATGCCGGCAATTCATACATTTTTCTCTCCTCCTTACGCCTGTGTGCCGAACAATTCTTCCAGCTTATCTTCCTTCAGTTCGGAACCGATCACACAGATCCTTCCCGTATAATCTGCGCTTCCTTCTCGAATCTCATATTCTCCCGGAACCAGATCGAACTGAATCCATGTTCCATCCGTTGTTGGAAGGATTCCTTTTGCACGGAGAATGATACCATATTGCTCTCCATCTTCTAATTTCTGCAAAATTGCTTCTAACCTGTCTTTCTCGTATTTTTCCGGTGTCTCTTTTCCCCAGCTGATGAATACATCATCCGCATGATGATGGCCATGATGGTGGTGGCCGTGTTCGTGATAATGATGTTCATGACCATGGTCATGATGATGGTGCCCGTGTTCATGGCCGTGATGATGATGTTCGTGTTCATGCTCATGATCGTGATGGTGCCCGCAGACAGGGCATACATCCTCTTCCTCCATCAGCTCTTTTACCAGTGTATTGCCTTCTTCCATGACTTTCAGCATCTGTTCTCCTGTAAGCTGCTCCCATGGTGTCGTAATGATGGCGGCGTTTTCGTTATGTTCCCTCAATAATGCCGTGCATTGATTTAATTTTTCCTCGGAGATGCTGTCTGTTCTGCTTAAGATAATCGTTCCGGCATGCTCCACTTGATTATTATAGAATTCCCCGAAATTCTTCATATACATCTTACATTTTTTCGCATCCGCTACCGTTGTAAAACTATTCAGTGTAAGATCAACATCTTTTGCAGCATCCTGTACCGCCCGAATGACATCAGAAAGTTTTCCGACGCCGGATGGCTCAATGATAATCCGATCCGGTGCATATTCCTCTGTCACTTTTCGAAGCGCAGCTCCAAAATCACCTACCAAAGAACAACAGATGCATCCGGAATTCATCTCTGTTACTTCAATCCCCGCATCTTTTAAAAATCCGCCGTCAATTCCGATTTCTCCAAATTCATTTTCAATCAGAACCACTTGTTCTCCTGTTAACGCTTCTTTCAAAAGTTTCTGAATCAAAGTTGTCTTCCCTGCTCCTAAAAAACCTGAAATAATATCTATCTTTGCCATTTCTTATTTCCTTCTTTCTGCTTTCCTGATATAAAGCTATTGTACTACTTCCAAAAAATTTGTCAAAGCCTTAATTTGCAAACGAGCTGAGAGAATTTCTTAATGAAATTTTTTAATTTCATAGGGACAAAGTTTTCTGTGAAATTAAGAAAGAATCCTGTTTTGCAGGATTCTCCGCTTATCATTCTGAAATTGCATAATCAAATCACAATTCTTCCATTTCTAATTCGGAAGGTGTATGTCCATACATGGTATAAAGACGGAGATGCATCCATAATTCTACCAATTCCTCCGCAAATGCATCTGCCTGTTCCTGACTGATAAAGGTTACGTCCTGTTGCTGCAGCAGTTCAAAGACGTCTTCCGGATCCGCACCGATCTTTAGCATCCGCGCTACCAGTTCCGTCACTCCCATGGCAGTCTGTACCGGAAATCTCATATGCTCCATCAGATAATTTCCAAATACCATAAGAGGCTTCTCAATCTCATGGGACAGCTCATAAATTTCATCCCTGGTCGGAATATACGGATCACAAGAACTGCGTATCTTTAGAATGTCGTCCATCAACCCGTCTTCATGAACCAGAATATGCTCCACCAGCATATTGTCTGTATAAATAATGGCTTTTGTCTTTTTTAAAGACGGAAAAAATACATCAAACAACATCTCTTCCGGTTTTATTTTCTTATTTTCATAGGTATTATATAGACGAGTAACCTCATCCAAAGACACCATGCCATAGAGAGTCGTCAGTCCGCAGCAGTAATTATAAGCGGTATGATATTCTTGATGGGCCTTCCGGAACTCTGGCGTATTCATCCGATCATATGCATCCTTTACCTCTGCAGGAATCGTAATGCCTTTATCATCTTCCCATATCATATATCCCCCACGAAAGAAATAAGACATCATAAGACTTAATTCTTCCGAATCTTCCTCTAAGATCTCTTCATCGTCCATCATCTGCTCAAATAAGTCCAATTCTTCTTCTGAAGCACATAAGAAAAAATCCCACATATATTCTTTGCTCAAAATATTGCTTATGATCAAAGCAATTTTCTGTTTTTTCTTATATTTGTACAACCCTGGGATCTCATGGATCTGCGCGATCTCCTTTAATTCATCCAACGTCAAGTTCTCATAGAGATCTTCCATGCTATCCTGCCATACATCAGGAAAATAAATCAAGTTATCCTTCATGTGATTTGTCCTCTACATATTTTTTAAATGGCCGCGGCGTCATAAAGACTCCCGTGGCGCTTCCTACGATTTCCTCTTCTACATAGGCTTTCCCCATAAAATTCATCAGGCTCTTTCCCGCAGAAACCGCTTCTGCCTGAATCACGACCTTCGCCCCTGTCGGGATTCCTTTTAAAAAGCTTACAGAAAGCTGTGCCGTCGGCGCGATATCATAGTCTCCCAATCCAGCTGTTAATGTTCCGAACGCTATATCGAACATCCCGACCAAGGATCCGCCAAACATAATGCCGAACCCGTTTTCATGGAATTTTGTCGCTTCAAATACCATCGCAAGACTCTTCTCATCATAATTATAATCTATGATTCTGCCCTGTAATTCATGAAATATACTGTGATCTCCGCTGCGTTCCAGATCTTCCATTCGTTTTTTCATATGGGCTTCAAATGTTTCTCTGCTCATCATTTCCTCCAACGTCTTTCTTCTTTCGACCGTTTCATTTTAACATATTTCTCATTTGATGTATAGGAAAAACCCAGTTGGGACATTTTAATAAGAAGAGGGTTGTCATATAGGCCAACGGCCTGAAAAAACAATTGTAATCTTCTTTTGGTTGTGTTATCATGGACATTGTTATTGATAGATGTAATGTTCACGACCTTCAGGCTGCATTCGATTCTATGAATGCGCTGATTTGCAAGGATCGTGATTTTTTTTGCAAAATCACATCTTTCATACTAATTTTATTTATTTTTTAACAGATGGAGGTACCCAAATGAATACTGGGACAGTAAAATGGTTTAACTCAGAAAAAGGTTACGGATTTATCTCACAGTCCGATGGAGATGATGTATTTGTACATTTCTCCGCAATTCAGGGCGATGGATTCAAGACTTTGGAAGAAGGACAGCAGGTAAGCTTTGACATTGCAGAAGGACCAAAAGGGAAACAGGCAGAAAACGTTGCTAAATTAGCGTAGCTTTTTCTTCGTATATAAATGTTTGCCTAAAAAGCCATGAACCGGTAATCTTATCGATTGTCCGCGTTCATGGCTTTCTTTTTCTATGCGTATGGCTGCTCTCTACAGCCATGCTGTTGGGCTGGCATCACTCGGCATTCTTAAATCGCCTCTTGGAGAGACCGCCACACTTCCGACTTTCGGTCCGTCCGGAAGACAGGAACGTTTGAACTGCTGGCTAAAGAACCTCCAGTAAAATTTATCCAGCCATTTTTGAATCGTTTCATCGTCATAAACACCTTCAAATGTTTGATGCGCAATCCGGAACAGCTTGCTCTTTGGATAACCGAAACGCATCATATAGTAAAGGAAGAAATCATGAAGTTCATATGGTCCCACCAGATCTTCTGTTTTCTGAGAGATTACTCCATCAACCGGCGGAAGCAGTTCCGGACTAACCGGGGTATCCAGGACATCCATTAATACATCGGATAATTTCTGATTCTCTGTCGTATCTGCATAATAAAGAACCAGATAGCGAACCAGCGTTTTTGGCACAGAACAGTTCACCGCATACATTGACATATGATCTCCGTTATATGTGGCCCATCCCAGCGCAAGTTCTGACATATCTCCGGTTCCGATGACCATTCCATTGTATTGGTTCGCCAGATCCATCAAAATCTGAGTGCGCTCTCTTGCCTGCGAATTCTCATAGGTCACATCGTGAATATTTTCGTCATGTCCAATATCCTCAAAGTGCTGACGTACCGCTTTTTCAATGCGAATTTCCTTTAAGGTCGCTCCAAGTTCCCGAATCAAGGATACCGCATTCTGATAGGTTCGGTCTGTCGTTCCAAAACACGGCATTGTGACACAAATCAGATTTTCCCTTGGAATATCCAGCATATCAAATGCACGTGCTGTCACTAAAACCGCAAGAGTAGAGTCAAGTCCTCCTGAAATCCCTACGACCGCATAACGGCAGTTCGTGTGCTCCAATCGTTTCTTAAGTCCCATAGACTGAAGAGATAGTATCTCATCACATCGTTTTTCTCTTTCTTCTTTATTGGCCGGAACAAACGGCGCCTTTGGAAACGCTCTGGAAATATGATTTTCCCGAATTTCCAGTGAAAAAGAAATTTCTTTATAGTTTGCCGTCTCGCCGCCCGGAAATGATGTCATCTTCCGTCTCTCTGCGGCAAGACGCCAAACATCAATATCCCCATATATGATCTCATTGGTAAAGCGTTCGGCTTCTGCCAAAACAGAGCCATTCTCACAAATCAAGTGATGTCCGCTGTATACCACATCCTGAGTAGACTCTCCTTCTCCTGCATTTGCATAGAGATAAGCGGCCAGCAGCCTGGCTGACTGGTTGGAAATCAGATTTCTTCGATAAACTTCCTTCGTTGTCGTTTCCACACTGGCAGATGGGTTACAGATCACCGTAGCTCCCGCCATTGCATGATAAGTACTTGGAGGAAGCGGAACCCACAGATCCTCACATACTTCACAGGCAACAATCAATTCCGGAATTTCCCGGCATACAAACAGCTGATTGGTGCATACAGGAACCTGTTCTTCCCCAATTACAATGTTTTCATCCAGACCGATTCCTGATGCGAAATGGCGAAGCTCATAAAACTCAGAATAATTCGGCAAATGACTTTTTGGTACAGCCCCCAGAATATGCCCTTTATGAAGGACAACCGCACAATTATAAAGCTTTTGTTTTACAACCAAAGGACATCCGACAACAACCAACATATTTTTCTCTTTTGTTGCTTCTGCAATTTTGATCAATTGTTCTTTGCATTCTGTCAGCAACGGCTGCTGCAGAAATAAATCCCCGCAGGTATAGCCGCTGATCGTTAGTTCAGAAAACACCAAAAGACTGGCGCCTTTTTCCCCAGTCTCTTGAATAATTTTTATGATCTCACCGGCATTATAGGCCGGATCTGCGACTTTTACCTTCGGCGTTGCACATGCAGCTTTTATAAATCCATCTTTCATCACACACCTCAGATATCTTTCTTTAATTATCTTCCATATTGCTCAGTTTTGCCGCCTGGTCCGCAGCCGTTAAGCTGTCAATCAGCTCATCCAGATCTCCATTCATAATAGAATCTAATTTATGGAGTGTCAGTTTGATGCGATGATCGGTTACACGTCCCTGCGGATAATTGTAGGTACGGATCTTCTCAGAACGGTCTCCGGTACCAATCTGGCTCTTTCTCTTTGCTGCTTCCTCATCATGAGCTTTCTGCTGTTCCAGCTCATATAAACGGGAACGCAGAACTTTTAATGCTTTATCCTTATTCTTCAGCTGAGACTTTTCGTCCTGGCAGGAAACGACGATTCCTGTCGGAATATGGGTCAAACGTACAGCGGAATCCGTCGTATTGACACACTGTCCTCCGTTTCCGGAAGCACGGAATACATCAAAACGGCAGTCATTTAAATCGATTTCTACTTCCACATCTTCTACTTCCGGCATGATTGCAACCGTAATCGTAGATGTGTGGATTCTTCCACCGGACTCTGTTGCCGGAATTCTCTGTACTCTGTGAACTCCGCTCTCATATTTAAATCTGGAATATGCTCCGCTCCCGGATATCATAAATACCAATTCTTTAAATCCGCCAATACCGCTTTCATTAAAACTCAGTGTTTCCACTTTCCAGCGACGGCCCTCTGCATAACTGCGGTACATCCTTGCCACATCCGCAACAAACAGACCAGCCTCATCACCGCCTGCTCCCGCACGCATTTCTACGATAATGTTTTTATCATCATTCGGATCTTTTGGAATCAAAAGGATCTTTAATTCTTCTTCCAGACGCTCCACATTTTCCTTAGATTCAGCCAGCTCCTCTTTGGCCAGCTCTTTCATCTCTTCGTCTGTCTCCTCGTCTAAAAGTTCCAGGCTTTCTTCTACATTTTGTTTCTCTGCCTTATATTCTTTGAACTTCTCAACAATCGGGGTCAGTTCATTTTGTTCCTTCATCAAATCACGGAACCGTTTCTGATCTGCCGCCACATCCGGGTCGTTTAACTCCTGAAGCACCGCATCCAGACGGTCTACCAAACTTTCTAATTTATCAAACATACCTTTCTCCTTTTTATTTATTCCCAAAGACCATACGTTCTAATCCTGCAAGATCTTTTTTTATCTTTACGTCGTGAAATCCGCTTTCTTCCATCATTTCCTTTACCGCGTTTCCCTGATCATACCCGATCTCAAACGCAAGCATTCCTCCTGCTTTTAGATAGCCGGAAGCTTCCCTTATAATCTTTCGATAAAAGAACAGACCATCATCTTTCCCATCTAAGGCAAGCATCGGTTCATGATCTCTTACTTCCGGCATCAGCTTCCTGCATTCTTCTGAGGTAATATAAGGCGGATTGGAAATAATCAAATCATACGTTCCTTCCACATTCTCAAACAAATCGCTTTGTATAAATTCTACCATAGGGCAGAGCCTTTTTCCATTTTCTTTCGCAATCTCTAAGGCTTTTTCACTAATATCTGTTCCGATGCAGATTTTCGGCTGAAAAAACAATGCCAGACTAATTGCGATACACCCGGATCCGGTGCAAAGATCCAAGATCTTCTCCGGCTGTATTCCGGTTGCTATGACTTCCTCCAGCACAGTCTCCGTGTCTTGCCTTGGAATTAAAACATCCGGCGTCACAACAAAAGAATGCCCCATAAACTCTTGGGTTCCCAGCAGATATTGCAGCGGAATTCTTTCTTTTCTTCGTTTTTCCAACATTTCCTCATATGCCTTGGTCTCCGGACCTTCCTCAACTTCCTCTGTCATTCCAAACAGATAATCTTCCCGATTAAGTTTCATGCAATGAGAAAATAGATACCAAGCCTCCCCGGAAGCATTATCAATCTGTTCTTTTTCCAATTGCCTTTGCCCATACTGGACCCATTCTCTTCTATTCATGACCTTTTCGTTCCTCTTCCAAGTATTTCTTCCAATCGAAAACACCTTCCACAGAAGCAATCGCGACTTCGATCATCGATTCATCCGGTTCTTTCGTTGTCAGCTTCTGCAAACATAACCCCGGCCTGCTAAACAACTGCACCAGCCAGTTCTCGCTGTTTCCTGCCAGACGGATGAATTCATAAGACACTCCCGCCACCACCGGCAGCAAAAGCAGGCGCAGCAATACTCTCAGCCAAATCGTATCGACACGGATAAAAAAGAAAAATACCATGCTTATGATCATAACGATAAAGATAAAACTGGTTCCGCACCGTTTATGAAGCCTGGAGTGCTTCATGACATTCTTCGGAATAAGATCTTCTCCTGCTTCCAGACAATTGATGGTCTTATGCTCCGCTCCGTGATACATAAAAACTCTTCGAATATCTTCCATCTTGGATATGATAACAATATATCCAAGGAAAATCCCAATTCGGACCAGACCTTCCACCAATAAAATCACATACGGATTCCGAATCCACCTTCCTAACACTTCCGACGCAAGATACGGAAGAATCATGAACAGACCGATCGATATCGCAAAAGAAACAATCATAACCAGCGCCATTAAGATCTTTTCTCCCTTTCCTGAAAGGAACTTTTCCGCAATCTTGTCTAACTTCCCCGGTTCTTCTTCCTCTTCCTCAAAAAAGCCCGCGGAATAGTTCAGAGTCGAAATCCCGATCACCATAGATTCTATAAAGTTGACCACACCTCGAAGGATCGGAAGCTTTAACACCGGATGGTCCTCTGCAATGCTTCTGCACTCTTCTACTTTTGTCTCAATCTCTCCATCAGGCCTGCGCACGGAAACCGCATAACGATCCATGTTCTTCATCATAACGCCTTCCATGACTGCCTGCCCGCCTATACGAACCGCCATCTCCGTCTCCTATTCTGATATAACAAAAAAAGGTTGAGATTAATGATAACCTCAACCTGATTTCCAGTTTTTTTACTTAATACCATATTTACGATTGAACTTATCAATACGTCCGCGAGCCTGAGTCGCTTTCTGCTGTCCTGTGTAGAATGAATGACATTTAGAACAGATCTCCACATGGATATCTTCCTTTGTTGATCCTGTCACAAACTCATTTCCACAGTTGCAGACTACCTTTGCCTGATAATAATCTGGATGGATTCCTTTACGCATGTTTTTCACCTCTTCTTAAAAATTCTGTTGGATTTTGCCAACGTATACATACTTTGACTTTCGTCATTTCTTGTTTTCATAACAGCTTTTTTATTTTAACACAGTCAGAGGCAGAATGCAAATATTTTTTTACTTTTATTAACGTCTTAAAAGAGATCTTTTCGTTAATGCTACAAATTCTTCGTTGTTTTTCGTTCGTTTGAACAGATCCATCATCTGTTCTAAGAATTCTTCGGATCTGTTTCCGCTTAATTCCTTGTGAAGCGCCGCTACGACAGATACCTCATCTTTGCCCAGCAGAAGTTCTTCTCTTCTGGTTCCGGATTTGGCAATATCGACTGCCGGGAAGATTCTCTTCTCAGAAAGTTTCCTGCTAAGCACCACTTCCATATTTCCGGTTCCTTTAAATTCTTCAAAAATAACGTCGTCCATCTTGCTTCCTGTTTCAACCAAAGCTGTGGCAAGAATCGTGAGACTTCCGCCCTCCCTCATGTTTCTGGCTGCTCCGAAGAATTTCTTCGGCATGTAAAGCGCTGCCGGATCCAATCCTCCGGTCAGGGTACGTCCGCTTGGCGGTACCGTTAAATTGTATGCTCTTGCTAATCGGGTAATACTGTCTAAAAGGATCACCACATCTTCCTTGTGTTCCACCAGTCTCTTTGCTCGTTCCAATACCATCTCAGAAACTCTTTTATGATGCTCCGGAAGTTCATCAAAGGTGGAATAAATAACTTCTACATTTTTCCCTTCAATGGATTCCTTGAAATCCGTTACTTCCTCCGGGCGCTCATCAATCAACAGGACAATCAGCTTGATATCCTTATAGTTGTGGCTGATGCTCTGAGCAATTTGTTTCAAAAGTGTTGTCTTTCCTGTCTTTGGAGGAGACACGATCATACCTCTCTGACCTTTTCCCACCGGCGATAACAAATCTACCATACGCATCGGAAGGGATGCTGCTCCCGTTTCTAAGTTAAGACGTTCCTGCGGAAAGATCGGCGTCAAATCTTCAAAATGCTGTCGTTTCGCAGCTTTTTCCGGGTGATATCCATTGACCGATTCCACAAACAGCAGAGCGCTGAACTTCTCTCCCTGTGTTTTTACCCTGGTGGCTCCGGATAAGATATCTCCTGTCTTTAAATTAAATTTACGGATCTGTGCCGGTGAAACATAGACATCATTTTCTCCCGGCAGATAATTTTCACATCGGATAAAACCATATCCATCCGGCATAACTTCCAAAATACCATTGGCTTTTTCTCCGCTGTCCAAACTCTTTATACTTTTCGGAAACTCCTTGACCCCATTCTTCTTCTGGTTCTGTTTTTTATCGTACTCTTCCAATGCTTCGATCAGTTCTTTTTTCTTTAGAGCCGAAATGCCCTTCATATTCCGCTCTTTCGCAATTTCACGCAGTTCCAACACTGACTTTTCTTGATATATCATATATACTTCTCCTTTGTTTTGGGAAAATGGATGATTTATCCACAGATTTGATAAATTCATTTTAACACATTTTCCCGGAATATCCAAGTATTTGTTCCCGAAGCCTTCGCAAAATCTTTTTTTCAAGCCGTGATACCTGCACTTGGGATATATGAAGAATTCCCGCAATTTCCTGCTGTGTCTTTCCCTCAAAATAGCGATATTGGATCAGCTCTTTCTCTTCTGAAGTCAAATTCTTCATTGACTCTTCCAATATTACATGGTTGATGACCGCTTCCTCTTCGTCTTTCTCTTTCGTCAGACGATCCATCAGCAGGATTTCACTTCCATCCCCTTGATAAGTAGGCTGATGCAAGGATTCCACATCCTTGTTTGCTTCCATGGCAACGACAATTTCCTCTCTGGCCAAATGGGTCTCTTTCGCTAATTCTTCCAGCGTGGCTTCTCTTTGATGTTCCATAGAAAACGCTTCCATCGCCTGACGAATCTTATAAGCATTCTCTTTCAGCGAACGGCTGACTTTGATCATTCCATCGTCCCTCAAAAAACGTTTGATCTCTCCGGTAATCATTGGAACCGCATAAGTAGAAAACTTCACATCATAAGAAAGATCAAATTTATCTACTGCTTTCAAAAGCCCGATACTTCCAATCTGAAACAAATCTTCCGGGTCATAGCCTCGATTTGTAAATCGTTTTACCACACTCCAGATCAGACCCATATTATTGATTACTATTTTTTCTCTTGCATCTTCATCTCCTTCTTTGGTAAGCCTCAGCAGTTCCCTCGTCTCATCCATAAAGAGCTTCATTTCCTCCAATCGTCCGGCTCATCACGACTCTGGTACCTTTGCCCGGTTCTGAAGTCACCTCTATTTCATCCATAAAAGCTTCCATAAAGGAAAATCCCATTCCAGTCCGCTCTTCTTCCGCCTTCGTCGTGTACATTGGTTCCATCGCCTTGCGGACATCCAAAATGCCGATTCCAAAATCCTCTACTTCAATTTTCAGACATCGATCTTCATGAGAAACATCCATTATAATTTTTCCGTCTCTATCCGGATAGGCATGAACAATACAATTGGTTACTGCCTCCGAAACCGCTGTTTTTACATCCGCCATTTCCTCCATTGTAGGATCGAACCGCATCATGTAAGCGGCGGTCACCACTCTGGCGATCCCTTCATTCTCAGATTCACTGTTAAATTCTAAATGTACCATGAACTTTCCTCCCGTTTCTCTCTATTTTTCTTTCATGATTTGATGCAGCCCTGCCATATAGGCGATTCTTTTTACCGATTCATTCATATGGCTTAAAAAAACATTTCCTCCCATAGGCTGCACCTGGCGATATCTTCCAAGAATCACCCCCACGCCGGAGCTATCCATAAACCCTGATTTTGAAAAATCAAATTCAATATCCCGAATCGGATATGATTTTAAAATAATTTCACATTGCTTGCGGACCTTTTTCGCTAAATGGTGATCCAGTTCACCATCTAATCGAATATAAAGGGTCCGATTTTCCACCTGATATTCTGTTGCCATCCTGTTTATTCTCCTTTTTTATATTGAATAATCCAGTAAAATAAAAAAAGATAAAAGAGAAGAAGAGTGGATTGTATTACATTCTTCTTTCTTTTATCTTTTGTATTCTGCCGGTTTTCTTTCCCTACTGAAGCTGTTCTACTTTTTGTTTTGCACTTGCGGCACTCTTAGTAGAAGGGAATTTCTCAATTACCTGATTATATACTTTCACAGCATTTTCTGTGTCTTTGGATTCCTCGTATGCTCTGGCAAGATAATAATAAGCATTCACACTTGTATCATTTGCTTTGATCGCATTGCTAAGATAAGTGATCGCTTTTTTATAATCTTTTGATTTATACGCATTATACCCTGTTCTGTAAAATTGACTGTACGCACTTGGATATACCTTGGCCGTCAGATCTTTGTAAACACTCTTCGCTGTTTTTGTAGCCAGTTTATCTCCATCGATCTTTAAAAGGGCTTCTGCTGCCGCTGTATAATTCTTCGCATCATATTTCTGCATTGCGTCCAGAAGGATATCATATACCCCGCCTTCTTTGCCATCGCCTGTATACTCTTTTAATTCCTCTTCCGCCTTCTTCTGAGCTTCCTGAGCTTCCTTTACCTTATCCTGGCTGGCTTCCAATTGGGTCTCTTTCGTCTCAAGCTGATCCTTATATTCCTGCACTTCACTGGTTGAACGGTTGCTGACGCTTGCCTTTACTGTCGGATAAATCAAAACCGCTGCCGCAACGATGCCGATAATGATTCCTGCAACTGTATAGAACATCGGACTCTTCGTTTTTCCGCTCTCCTGCTCCATATTGCTCTTAAAAGGATTCGAAATATTAGGAGCCGTGATTGCCGGTTCTTTGTCTTTCTTTTCCTTTTTCTCTTTTTTAACCTTATTCTTCTTCTCGGTTCTTTCTCCTTCTTCCTCTTCTGCCTCTTCTGGCTCTGCCTGGAACTCTTTGATATATTCTTTGGCAGATTCATTCTGCGGATCGATCTCGAAAATCTGATCTAAGGCATCTTTTGCCATACCATAATCTTCCGCTTTCATAGATAAAAGCGCAATTAAAAGATAGGCATCTATAAAATTCGGAATCGCAGCTACTACATTCTTCAGCTGCAGCATCGCCAGATCATCATTTCCCTGCTTGGCGTAGTTTAATGCCTGGTTATATTTCTTAATCATCTGATTCGCTTTATATAATTCCGTCTTATTTTTCTTAATCTGCTCTAATTCTTCTCCGTTAAAGTTCTCTTCTGCGTCTTCTAAATCTGCACAAGGCTGAAATTTCTCCAACTCTTCGTTAAAGTCTAACATTTTACTTCCTCCTGAATATTATAACTCTTTGCAATCCCTGCCAAATAAAACGATCCAACAATAAAACATACCGTATCGTCGTCTCTATTCTCTATCAATTGTTGAAATGCGGCGGCAAATTCCTTCTCATCAATCCTTCTTCCGTCAATATTGAGGCGGCAGAATCTTTCTACCGATGAGAGATTGTCCAACGCCTTCCGCATGATTTCTTCTTCATTTTTATGTGATGCCGCAAAAAGAATCCGTTTCTTTCCGGCAAAATATTTCTCCACCGTATGACAAAACGCTTCGATTCCCTGTTCGTTATGAGCCACGTCTGCAAAAACTCCCGGAAAAATCTCTTCCATACGGCCGGGCAATACAAGATGTCTGAGTCCTCTCTGTATCATATCATCTGAGAGAGAGCCCGCAATCCATTCCACTGCCCGAATCGCCAGGGCCATATTCTCCATCTGGAAATCCCCAACAACTCTTTTCTTATCATACGCATTGGAATTTAAAAAATCAATATATTTTCCTAGTTTTTCATGAAAATTAAGATTATCTTCAGAAACTATTTCCAAAGAAGCATGTTTTTTCTCTGCTTCTTGATAAATTACACGTTTCGCTTCCTCCTGCTGCCCTGCACAAAGTACTTTTTTCCCTTCTTTGATGATTCCTGCTTTATGAGAAGCAATCTCTGCGATGGTACTTCCCAAAAACTCCATATGGTCCATGCTAATTGTAGTAATCACACAAAGCTCGGGATCCACCAGATTCGTTGCATCATATCTTCCTCCCATGCCGGTCTCTATGATACAAAATTCCAAATTTCTTTTCTGAAAGATCAATAATGCCATCAAAAATAAAAATTCAAAAAAAGAGGGGTGTTCCTTTCCGTTTTCTTTTCCTTTTTGAACGACTTTATACACTTCTTCACATGCCCATGAAAACTCTTCGTTATCTGCCATTTGACCATCCAAACGAATCCGTTCATTGATAACCGTTAAATGAGGCGAAGAAAATACACCCACTTTCCATCCTTTTTCAATCAAAAAAGCTTCCATAAAGGCACAGACCGAACCTTTTCCATTCGTTCCCGCTGTGTGTATGAAACGAAGATTGTCCTGCGGATCCCCCAAACATTTCATGAAGTATCTTACATTATCCAAAGAAGTTTTTTTGGCGAAACCTGCCGTTTGATTCAAATAATTTACTGCCTCTTCGTATGTCATCTGCTATTTCCTACCTTATCAAAAATGACCGCTTCTAACATAGCTCACCTCGAATTACTGCTTTTAAAACCTGTAAAACTCCATCTTCTCGGTTGGAAGCCGTCACGAAATTGGCAGCTTCCTTTACTTCATCTCTTGCATTTGCTACCGCGAAGCTATGGCTGGCACGCTGAAGCATCTCAATATCATTGATATTATCGCCAAATGCTAACGTCTCATCCGGAGAAATCCCATATTCATCCTGAAAATGTTTCAATGCCGATCCTTTGTTAACATTTTTGTTTGCTCCGTCTACCCAAAGTTTTCCGGATACCGTAACATGCATGACACGGTTCCACCGTTCCAAAAAATCTTTTCCTACTGCTTGTTCTGCATTGCTGTGGTGAAAAATACTGATCTTACACACTCCTTCGGAGTAGTCGCAGATATTATCCACAAGTTCTCCCCGGTATCCATAATCCTGAACCAAATGCTGGTAAATCCCTATATTTTCATAATAGCCCATATTATCCTGATTTACGCCGACTTCACAGCCGGGACATCTCCTTGCCTCATCGATGAAAGCACGTACCACTTCCGGCTGAATCTGATCAACATATTGATAATCCTTTGAATAAATACATGTTCCGTTTTCGGAAATAAAAATCATATCATCCAGCACCGGAACAAATACTTTTTCAATGCTTGATCTCTGTCTTCCGCTGGCAGCCGCGAACAAAACACCTCTTTTTCTCAATTCGCGGATCACATCATAATATTCCGGATTCAGATCCAAACTCCCATCCTCAACCAACGTTCCGTCGATATCCGTCGCAATTAATTTAATCATCAAATTTCCTTTCTTTTATCTTTGGTCTTTCTACAGTACATACGGAGTTACCTGATATACATAATAGTTCAGCCAATTGGAATACATGGCATTGGCATGGCATCTCCATGATTTTACCGGTCCTTTTGCCGGATCGTTATCTTTGTAATAATTTTTCGGAATCTCAGGATCTAAGCCTTTCTTTGTATCTCTCTTATATTCCTGATCCAGAGACATTACGTCATATTCCGGATGACCGGTCACAAAGATCTGACTGCCGTCTTGATTTAAGATCAGGTATGGACCTGTTTCATCAGATTCCGCAGCAATCGTTAATTCTTTATTTTGATGGATCGCTTCTCCATCTACAGCGGTATTCCTGGAATGAGGAACGTAAAAAGTATCATCAAAGCCCCTTACCAACGGAATCTTATTATGCAGCGGGTGATGTTCATATACACCGGAAATCTTTTTGTCCAACACATATTTCTTAATTCCGTAATGATAATAAAGTCCGGCTTGGGCAGCCCAGCAGATATGTAGCGTGGAAGTCACATGAGTTTTTGACCATTCCATAATTTTAGCAACTTCCTCCCAATAGTCCACTTCTTCAAATTCTTTTAATTCTACCGGAGCTCCCGTTATGATCAAACCATCAAATTTATGATCCTGGATTTCTGAAAAATAATGATAAAACTTTTCCAGATGAGTTCCCGGAACATGGGTCGGAATATAAGATTCTGTCTGCAAAAATGTAATGTCTAACTGAAGCGGTGTATTGGACAAACTGCGCAGCAAGTGAAGTTCTGTATCCAGTTTATTCGGCATCAGATTGAGGATTGCAATACGCAGGGGTCTGATGTCCTGCGTACATGCTCTTTCCTTATCCATAACGAAAATATTTTCTTCCTCTAATATTGCCTTGGCGGGCAGATCATTATCAATTCGAATCGGCATAATATCTCTCCTTTTTATTTCTGTATGATTGCAAGAAAATCTTCTTCGTTTATAATCGGAATATTTAATTCTTTTGCCTTTTTATTCTTTGACGAAGATGATTCTTTGTTATTGTTAATCAAATAATCTGTTTTCTTAGAAACGGAACCGGTCACCTTTCCTCCAAGCTGTTCGATCTTTTCTTTTAATTCTTTTCGATTTCCGAAATGCTGCAGAGAACCGGTTATGACGATTGTCTTTCCTTCCAGAATCTGCTGTTCGCTATTTTCCTCTTCTTTCTTAAAGTGAAGATGATGGAGCAGCTCATCCAACACTTCCGCATTGTGAGGTGTATGAAAATAAGAAACCATCGCTTCTCCGATCATCGGACCGATCTGATCGATTTCCGTGAATTCTTCTACCGAAGCATTTCTTATCGCCTGCAGATCATTGTGAAAATGGCGGCAGATCAGCTTTGCATTGGAAAGACCCACATTCGGAATCCCAAGACTGTAAATAAAGTTTGCAAGCGCCGGTTCTCTGGACTGATTGATTGCACGCATCAGATTCTCAAAAGATTTTTCTCCAAAGCCATCCATCGCAATGATTCCCTCTCGGTGCTGGTCTAATGTAAACAAATCATACAATTCTTTCAAATAACCTTGGGCAATCATTTTTTCTAAAGAAGCTTCCGATAAGCCTTCCACATTCATAGCATCTCTGGAAACAAAATGTGAAAAAGACTTGATCTTCTTCGCACTGCAAAACTCATTGGTACAAACCAAAGTTTTGATTCCGTTTTCATCCTTGACTTTTGTTTCTCCGCCGCAGGCAGGACAGGCTTCCGGTATCGGAAGATTGCCGCTTCTTGTCTTATTTTCCGCCAGCTGCGGAATGATCATATTGGCCTTGTAAACGGTAATCTCGTCACCCAATCCCAATTCTAATTCTTCCAGAACGCTGATATTATGAAGGCTCGCGCGGCTTACGGTCGTTCCTTCCAGTTCCACCGGTTCAAAAATCGCTACCGGATTGATCAGTCCTGTTCTGGACGGGCTCCACTCCACTTCCAGAAGATGGGTATCCGCCGTTTCATCCGCCCATTTAAATGCAATGGAATCCTTTGGAAACTTCGCCGTTCTTCCGAGACTCTGCCCATAAGCAATATCGTCAAATGCCAGCACTAATCCATCGGAAGGCAAATCAAAGGTTTTGATTTGCTCAGCGAAAGCATCCACGGCCTGCTGCACGTTATGCCGATCTACCTTTACGTACTCTACCATATCAAATCCAAGACCGGCCGCCCATTTGAGTTTTTCTTCCAGGGAATTATGAAATTCCATCTCTTCCACATCTCCCACACTAAATCCATAAAAATGAACGTGTCTTTTGGCTGTGATCTCACTGTTTAACTGTCTTACAGAACCGCTGCACAAATTCCTTGGATTCTTATACTGACTGTCCACATCTCCAATCTCTTCGTTCATTTTTTGAAAAATAGAGTACGGGATCACTGCTTCCCCGCGAATCACCAACGATCCCCGATAGGAAATTTTTCTCGGTATGTTGGAAAAGACTTTTGCATTGTTGGTAACGACTTCTCCGACTTCTCCGTTTCCTCTGGTGACCGCTTTCGTAAGCTGTCCATTTTCGTAAGTAAGCACAATGGTTAATCCATCCAATTTCCAAGATAAAAGTCCTTCTTTCTCTCCCAGCCATGCTGACAGCTCTTCCGGATCTTTTGTCTTATCTAAAGATAACATCGGTGAAGCATGCGCTTCCTTTTCCAGCGATGTCATCAGCTCATATCCTACATGAATCGTCGGACTGGAAGACAGAACCGTCCCTGTCTTCTCTTCCAGGCTGCTCAATTCATCATAGAGCTTATCATATTCAAAATTGCTGATGATTTCTTTGTTCTCCTGATAATACGCCTTTCCTGCCTGGTTCAAAATGGCGATCAGTTCCTTCATTCTTTTTACATCATTCACGGTCTAATTCCTCTTTCAATCGTCTTAGTTCCTGTGGAGTCAGAGAGCGATAAGTTCCCTCTTTCAGATCTCCCAAACGGATATCCATAATCCGCACTCTTTTTAGTTTGATGACCCGATAGCCAAAATATTCACACATGCGCCGAATCTGCCGATTCAATCCCTGAGTTAGAATAATTCTAAACTGATTGGGTCCTTCTTTTATGACTTTGCACCTTCTCGTAACCGCTCCGATTTCCTCCAATGGTACCGGCTGGCGCATTCCTTCTATGAATTCTTTGGTGATTCTTTTATTTACCGTCACCTCATATTCTTTTTCATGATAATTCCTGGCTTTCATAATTCGGTTTGCCGCTTCTCCGTCATTGGTCATCAGAATCAATCCTTGAGAATCTTTATCAAGACGCCCTACCGGGTAGATTCTGACCGGATAATGGATATAATCGATGATGTTATCCTTTTCTTTGCGGCTGGTCGTGCAAACAATGCCCCGCGGCTTATGAAAAGCTAAAAATACCAGATCCTCCTGTATATGGATTGGCTTTCCGTCGACGGTAACTTTTTGTCCTTCGCGTACCTTTGCTCCGCTGGATGCTTCTTCCCCATCAATCTCTACTCTTCCCTCTTTGATCAGAACATCTGCCTGCCGTCTTGAACAGACACCAGCCTGACTTAAATATTTATTAATACGAATAAGTTCTTCTTGTTTTCTCTTCATTTCCTGCATATCGCATCTGGCTCCTCTTCATGGAAAATGTCCCCAAATCTCCATATTAGATGGTATCATACTCCGTGAAAAAATGCAAAAGGGATATTGCCGCTTCGCAATATCCCTTCTGTCTCTTGCTCTTTCCCTATTCTGCTGTAAACTACAAACAAAAGACAATCGAAAGTCTCCTGTCTCATCCTTCTATTCACCTCTGTCCCATAACCAGCGAAATATGATTTCCCAAAATCATTGTTCCCGCCTTTCCCGGAACAGAATTACGATTCTTACGTTCAGATTTCTTCGGCTAAAAACCCCAGATCTCCGAGAATCTCTTTGGCCTTTTCCACCACTTCATCATCCCCTTCAATCTTCACTGTCTTGTCGCCTAGGTCGACCTCTGCCTCGATATCCGCGTCTTCTAAACCGTTCTTGATTCGATCAACGCAATGGTCACACATCATATCTTCCGCTATTAAAACTGCCATATTATTTATCTTCCTCCTGTATCTCTCACAGAAAACAAATCCTATCATGAGTTACGTGCGATTCATACACTCATTTCTCATAAGGGAAAGAATAATCTATGACTCATAGCATACAGGCTTTGCCGCCCTTTGTCAATCTTCCTCCTGATATTCCCATCAGCGTTCCCATTTTTCACAGAGAGCCAGAATCTGATCTGCGAATTTTGCCAGATCTTTATTGGCACCTCCTTGATTATGTTCTACCACTGCCTGCAGACGTTCTGCTGCTGACTGTAAGCGAATATAAGCGCCGCTCGCCGGGCGAGGCTTTTTCTTCGCCAATTCTCTGGATCCCCATGCAATCCATTGTCCCGATATCAAATCAAATACATCTCCGCTGTACGGAGCCTTCGCCTCAAAATTATATTTTTGCTTCAGATCTTCTGCAAAAATATCACAGACCTTGTCTTCCCCATGAACAACAAAGACCATATCCGGACGCTTCTTAAATTCCCGGATCCAGCGAATCAGTCCATTTTTATCTGCGTGCCCGCTGATTCCTTCCAAACGCAGGATCTCTGCCTGAACCTTTATTGTCTCACCAAACAATCTGACTTCTTTTGCCCCTTCTACCAAAGATCGTCCGAGAGTTCCATAAGCCTGATATCCTACAAACACAACTGTGTTTTGCGGTTTCCATAAATTATGTTTCAAATGGTGGCGGACACGGCCTGCATCACACATACCTGACGCAGAAATAATGACTTTGGATCGCTCATCGAAATTGATCGCCTTCGATTCTTCTGTCGTGATTGACAGATGCAGATTCGAAAAAGTAATCGGATTAATTCCTTGCCGAACCAGTTCCATCGCATCTTCGTCATAGGTTTCTTCCACGTCTTTGTTAAAAATCTGTGTGGCCTCTACAGCAAGAGGGCTGTCTACAACGACCTGAAAATCTCCGTGGCCTTTTACCATCTCTTTTTCTTTGATTTGACGAATATAATATAAAAGTTCCTGTGTTCTTCCGACCGCAAAAGATGGAATCAACACATTTCCTCCGCGGTCAAA
Organism: Candidatus Anaerostipes excrementavium; assembly: GCA_019114985.1. Lineage (GTDB taxonomy): Bacteria > Bacillota > Clostridia > Lachnospirales > Lachnospiraceae > Anaerostipes > Anaerostipes excrementavium. The sequence continues at coordinate 73,720 of DXEM01000031.1, read as the reverse complement.
CGTCCTTTGAATGACCTGCGCCAGCTCATCTACATAATTGGGATGCTTCTCGTGATAACGATCACCGTATGTGGATTCCATAATGACATAATCTGCCTCGTCCGTATAATGGGGATCTTTGATCAGCGGCTGATTATAATTCCCGATATCACCGGAAAATACAAGTTTTTTCTCGTCTTTCCCATCATCCAGCCACACTTCGATGCTGGACGACCCCAGCAAATGTCCGATATCTGTGAACCGAATCTGAATTCCATCGCAGACTGATACTTTATGATCATAAAAACACGGAATAAATTGTTCCATGACATTGACTGCATCATCCATTGTGTAGACCGGTACTACTTCCGGCTTGCCTGATCGTCTGGCCTTGCGGCTGCGCCATTCTGCCTCTGATTCCTGAATGTGAGCACTGTCACGCAACATGATCTGACATAGATCTGTCGTTGCTTTTGTCGCATAGATCGGTCCCCGAAATCCTTTTGCGTACAACAATGGCAGCATGCCCGAATGATCGATATGTGCATGAGTCAAAAGCACAAAATCCAATTTGGCCGCGCTGACCGGCAATTCCGCATTCTCATAAATATTGACGCCTTGCTCCATTCCATAATCTACCACGAATCGTTTGCCGCATGCCTCCACATAATGACAGCTCCCCGTTACCTCATGATCCGCTCCGATAAACATTAATTTCATAGGTCATACCTCCTCCGAAATATAAATAGGTCCAGCCGGTATGATATTTTTCAGATATGGATGCTTCTCCAAGATATGGTCAGCCTCATATCCAAAAAACACCTGTGTCAGATCTTCTACTGATATCTTTTTCTCACCACCATCTTTCTGTGTTCTTGTTATCTTTAATAATCCCTGGTCTCCGGAAAAGCAAAATACATGGTCATTTTCTTTTATCAACGGATCTTCTACCCGAAGCCAAAAAGAAAACGTCCCTTTTGCTTTTAAAATACCTTCCCATGCTTCCAAACAAACCATTCTTGCCATAATTTTAGGCTCTGGTTTTCCCTTTGTTACATTTCCTCCTGTGATCTCAATCTTCCTGCCCAAAAAACGATTCCGAATCACCGAAAGCATCTTCCCCGGATCATCGGCAAAGGCCCATCGCAAAAATACATCTTCGCCTTCATATCCTTCTGCAAAAACGCCTCGGATCCTGCCTTCCTCTTTCCACGTCATAAGCCCGCCGCCGCTGCTCTGACTTTCCTTGACGGTTCTCCTTACATAATCCAAATCAGGCACTGTATAAATTGCTGAGGCTTGAACATATTTTGTTAGAAATTTTGAGATTTCCCTGTATTCTTCTTCCATTGCAGGCTGAACGGATCCGCAGGAATCTTCTTCTCTTCCCCAAACCTCCTCTGTCTGCCAATCCATAACAAACACAAATCCAAATGGCTCATAATAGGCTCTGTCTGCCGGCATCAGATAAGTAAACGGTTCTTTTCTCTCCGCCATATCCCGAAGGCATCTCTTAAGCATCTGCGCCATGATCCCACGCCTTCGATGTTCTTGTCTGACCGCTACCGCAACAATATAGTGCAGAACCTGTTCTCTATCCCCCATATGGATTTTATATGGATTTAAATGAATCATTCCAAGAATCTTCTTTTCCTGCGCGATTAGTATCTGATTCCCCGGATAGATCTCACGAAAATAATATGCTGCAAACTCTTCCGGGTCCTCAAAAATCTCTTGATACAGCTGGTAGATTTCTTCTCTTCTGTCCTTCTGCTCATATAATAAATCCATCTTATGATCTCTCCTCCAGAAGACACACTGCCTGGGCGCTGATTCCAAGGCCTTCTCCTGTAAATCCTAAATGCTCTTCTGTCGTTGCCTTCACGTTGACCTGACTCTCATCGACCTTAAGTACTTTGCTGATATTTTCTTTCATCTGCAAAAGATACGGAGCGAGTTTCGGTTTCTGAGCAATGATGGTGGCATCTACATTTCCTACCACATACCCTGCTTCCTCAGCAAGACGAACAGTCTCTCCCAGCAATTTCAAACTGTCTGCCCCGGCAAACGCAGGATCCGTATCCGGGAAATGTTTTCCGATATCTCCAAGAGCCGCCGCTCCAAGCAGCGCATCCGCAATCGCATGCAGCAGCACATCTGCATCTGAATGTCCCAGCAGTCCTTTTTCATATGGAATATGAACCCCTCCCAGGATCAATTCTCTTCCTTCCACTAATCGATGTACATCATATCCTGTTCCTATCCGCATATCGTACTCCTTTATTCCTGACATATTTTTTCTAATATAATTATACCCTTATTTCCACCCGGAGAAAAGAAAAAAGAGATGTATTCCTAAAAATACATCTCTCTCACAGTAGCGATGAGCAGATTCGAACTGCTGACACTACGGGTATGAACCGTATGCTCTAGCCAACTGAGCTACATCGCCATATATGAAATTTCCTTCTATGAATCTCATAGAAAATGGGACCAACAGGGCTCGAACCTGTGACCCTCTGCTTGTAAGGCAGATGCTCTCCCAGCTGAGCTATGATCCCGTTCTGTCATCCGTTTTTCCTGACGACAGATATTAATATACAACGTTTGAAACCAAATGTCAACACTTTTTTTAATTTTTTTTGACACATTTTTTAGCTCCGAAAAACAGCTCTTTTTACAGTCTTAATCTAGTACATATTTTTCGATGGCGTAGGCAACTCCATCCTCATTGTTCGTCTTCGTTACAAAATCTGCAATCGCTTTCAGCTCTTCTTCGCCATTCTCCATCACAACGCCCAGACCGGCTGCCTTGATCATCTGAACATCATTTCCGGCATCTCCGCATGCCATGACCTGATCCATAGATAGTCCAAGATATTGGGCAAGATGTGTTAGTCCATCTCCTTTATCACATCCCAGCTGATTGATCTCAAGATTATTTGGCAGTGAGCTTGATACGCTGACCTGAAGAGCGCCAAGCTCTTTCCTGACCTTTTCACGAACTTCCATATCATCAAAAAATCCTGCTGCCTTTTCAATTCCCAATGGATTTTGTCTGATATATTCTCTCAGATCTTTGACTTCGATTCTCGTGCGAAGTACAAGATCCAATAGATGTCCTTCCACATTATATTCTGCAAGATTACGGTAAAATTTCTCTTCCATGTAACCTTGTCCATTCTGATAGATATCCTGGGTGCAGTGATATTGATCCATAACATCAAAAAGTGCAAAAACCGTTTCCATCGGCAGATGATTGGTATAGATAATCTCATCTTTTATTTTGTCATAAACGGTTGCTCCGTTGCAGCAAAGAGCATAATGAACGCCATCCATCTCTCTTAAAAAATCAGGAATGGCTTTAAAAATCCTTCCGGTAGCCGGAACAATTTCCACTCCCTGTCTTGCTGCTTCCTCTAATACTTCTTTTGTATGTTCTGAAATATTCTTATCTTTATCAAGCAGAGTATTATCCAGATCCATAGCCACCAATTTTATTTTGCTCATATTGTATCCTCCGTAAAAAAATAATTTTGTATATTGATTTGAAGATTCCGATATCCCTGATACTCATTGATCGTCGGATAATAGGTACAGGTAATATAATTCATCTCTCCCATTTTCTGACGAAAAGTATCTTCCTCCTCAAAAATCATACCATCGATCCGGGTGCCTTGGCTACTTTTTAACGCTAATTTAATAACATTTTTCCCTTTTCCAAACACACGGACTCTTTCTACCTTCAATTTACGATGAGCAAATAACGGACGTTTATTCGCCTTTCCAAAAGGCTCCATGACAGCAATCTGTTCAACCAAACCTGTCGTTATGTAATCCACCGGCATATCGATGTCAATATGTATCTTCTCAATAAAATCCTTTTCTTCCAGTCTGCAGTTCTGATTTAGTCTGTCACGGAATTCTTCCAACCTATCCGGCTCTAAAGAACACCCGGCAGCCATTGGATGTCCGCCGAATTTTGTAAAAACGTCTTTGACTTTCATCATTTCTTCAAACATAGAGTAACTTTCGATCGACCGGCCGGATCCTTTTAACCCATCCTCAGAATCTGTCAGAACAAATACCGGGTGATGCAGTCTGTCTTTGATTCTTCCTGCGATAATTCCCGCCACACTTTCATGGCAATCCGGGAGATAGATCACAAGAACCTTATCTCCTCGATCCATCCATCGCCGGGCTTGTTCTAATCCCTCTAAAACTCCTTCTTCCGTAAGCCGTTTTCGCTGTTCATTTAAACCTTTCAATTCCAGAGCAATTTCTTCTGCCTTTTCCATATTTTTTTCTAAGAAAAGGTTCATAACCTTTTCCGCTGTGTCAAGCCGCCCGCTGGCATTGATGCACGGTCCGAGAATAAATCCGCAGTCATAAGATCCTATTTTCTTTTCTTCCATCTCATGGACTTTCAACAGTGCTTTTAAACCGATATTTTTCGTGTCATGAAATCTTTTCAGCCCTTCTTTTACAAAAATACGATTTTCTCCTGTCAGGTCAACTACATCGCATACCGTGGCCAGTGCAAGAAACGGCAGCAAACTCTCCAGCTTTGCTTCGCTTTTCCCTAATTTTCGATACAGTCCCCGCATCAGCTGAAATGCAACTCCGGCGCCGCACAACAGCGGATCCGGATAATGACATTCCTTCTGTTTTGGATCTGCCACAGCATGGGCATTCGGCAATATTTCTTTCCTGGAACCATCCTGAAGCTCCTCATAAGGAACCTCATGGTGATCTGTCACAATCATCGTAAGTCCTTTTTCCCGTCCAAACTCTATCGCCTCTGTAGCTGCAATTCCATTATCACAGGTGATAATCGTATCCACGCCTTCTTCCAGCGCCCGCTCAATCAAGTGCTGATTGATTCCATAGCCATCTTTCATTCGATTAGGAATCGTAAAATCCACATTTCCTCCCAGATCCGTTATCGCTTTCCACAAAATATAGTTTGACATGACGCCATCCACGTCATAATCCGAAATAATCCGCAGATACTTTTTCTCTGCTATCTTATCTTTCAGAATATGAACTGCTTCCTCGATACCTTTCATGAGAAAAGGATCCGCTATATTCTCCATCGTTCCATAGAGATATTTCTTGATATCCTGTTCGTCTATGATATCACGATTGCGAATTAGCCGTGCAATCACCGGATCAATTTGAAATGTTTCTCCGATTGTCTGAAAATCTGCTTTTTTCTTATATACGTACCATTGTTCCATTGATTTCCCACTATCTTCTGTTTTGTTTTCTTTTCTTATGTTTTAAATTTGTTTTTTGAAGATCTCCTACTCTGACTTTTCCAAAACCACACTTCATAAAATACCACAACGGTCCTGTCAAAAAGACAGAAGAAAAAGCTCCTCCGATAATTCCTGCCATCAGTGCCAATGCAAATTCTTTGATGGATGTCACTCCCAAAATAAAGAGGGCCAATACCATAACAAACGTCGTAGTCGTTGTATTGATTGTCCTGGTCAAGGTCTGACTGATACTGTTGTTCACAACGTCTCTCACCTGGGAAGGTTCTGCCTTCTTCAGATGTTCTCTGATACGATCAAAGATGACGATTGTCGAGTTGATGGAGTATCCAATAATTGTCAGCATGCAGGCAATAAATGTTCCTCCGACCGACAAACGGCCAACGGAATAAACCGCAAACACAACCAATACATCATTGAGCAATGCAATGATTGCACTGGATCCAAATCGCAAATCCCGGAACCGAACAGCGATATAAATCAGCATGCATACCGCGGCAATCACAACTGAAATGACCGCATCTTTCTGCATCTCATTGCTGATCGTAGAACTGATATTTTCTGTTGCAACACTTTTTGCCTTATATTCTTTCGTCAGTGTTTTCTCCATCTTTTCTCTCTGACTTCGTTCTAATTCTACGCTCTTTATAATCAGTTGATTCTCATCTTTTACTTTTTGACTTTGAACAGAAGAAGAACCGCTGATTTCTTCATATTCATGCACAATTTTCTTTGTGAGCGAATCATCGACCTTTTGATCTTTCTCAAAGGCAATCGTCGAAGACGTTCCTCCGGAAAATTCCAAGTCAAAATTCGATACACTCCCCTGCATCTTTTTTTGAATCGGCAGAGCCGCCAGTCCGGCAATGATCACGATACCTGCGATGACTGCATACTTTTTCCCGGCACGCACGAAATCAAAAGTCGGAAGCTTTCTTGCCTTGCCATATAGTTTCGGACTGCGCAGGCCAAATAAATAGACGGCTTTTACTAAAAATCGGCTGATCACCAACGCTGTGAACATCGAAATTAATACACTCATTCCCAGTGTCTGCGCAAATCCTTTGACAGTTCCTGAACCTTTGAACCATAAAATCACCACGGCAATCAATGTCGTTACATTTCCGTCAATAATTGCCGATGCCGCTTTATGAAAACCGGCTTTGATCGATGCCGCAACACTTTTCCCTGCTCCGATCTCTTCTTTTATCCTTGCATAAATGATGACATTGGCATCCACCGCCATGCCGATTCCTAATACGATTCCTGCAAGTCCCGGAAGTGTTAATGTCACATCAAAACCATTCAGCGCCAGCAGCGTCATTAAAATATAAATTGCAAGAGCCAGGCAGGCGATCACTCCCGGAAGGGCATAGAAAATGATCATAATCAGACAAACGACTGCAAATCCTATAATTCCCGCTTTTACTGTTGTTTCAATTGCATCATTCCCCAGTTTTGCCGATACCACATTAGACCGTAATTCCTTTAACTCCACCGGCAAAGAGCCGATTCTTATAGAAGACGCAAGATTATCTGCGGCTTCATAACTCTCCATGCCATCAATGGAGCATTCTCCTTCTGTAATCTCTTCCTTTACCGTCGGGGCACTGATAATTTCTCCATCATAAATGATATAAATCGAACTTCCTACATTATCTTTTGTAGCTTTAGCAAATGCTTTTGTTCCTTTTTTATCAAATTCCAGAGACACCAGGTATTGCTTCTTCCCTGTAGCCGAATCTTCATCTGTCACAGCTTTGGCGTTCTTTACATTCTTACCGGTCAAAATCGTATCCAGCGTAGTCTGCGTTGTTTCCTCACCATTTTCAGCAACCTTTTCTTCCTTCGGCACCGCAAAAGAAAGGCTTCCCGGCTGCCCTAATTCTTCCAGAATTTTATCGGCGTCTGTTACCCCGGGAATTTCCACGTTAATTCTGTTTGCTCCCTCTTGATAAACCTCCGCCTCTGTGCTGTAATTTTCCACACGCTTTTGAAGTTTATAGATCGTATCCTTCATATCTTCATCAGAAATATGATCTCCTTTTACTTCGTAGGTGATACTGACACCTCCGGCCAGATCCAATCCAAGATGAATATTGCTGACTCGTCCAACCTTATCTTTTGTAATTCCTTTTGCCGCAATCCATACGCCCAGCGCACAAAAGGCCAGCAAAAGAATAATGCCTGCAAAATATCTTCCTTTTCTACTTTGCTTCCCCATCTTCTTTCTCCTCTTCCAGAGCAAGAGCTGCCTTTACCATCAAAGCACATTCTACTCGCTTGCGTTCCAATTCGCATCCGATCTCGTATGTTCCATCAATGGTTCCGTTAAAATTATAGGAATTGGCGCTGCATCCTCCGCTGCAGTAAAAACGAGCAAAACAATTCCTGCATTCCTCTTTTGTGTAAACACAGCTTGCCTTGAATTCTTTCACAATGTCTTCTCTCTTGATTCCTTCAAATACGTCTCCCATACAGAATTCATCCTGTCCCACAAACTGATGGCACGGATACAGATCCCCCCATGGTGTCACCGCAAGATATTCGGTTCCTGAGCCACATCCGGATAAACGTTTTGCCACGCAAGGCCCGCCTGTTAAATCAATCATAAAGTGGAAAAAGGTAAAGCCTTTCCCTTCTTTTTCTCTTTTTATCATTTCTTTCGCCAAAAGATCATACTCTTCCATGATTTTTGGAAGATCTTCTTTCTTGATCGCATAATCTTCCGTATCAGGCGCTACAACCGGTTCAACAGAAATTTGTTCAAATCCCTCGTCTGCCAGATGGAAAATATCCTTTGAAAAATCCAGATTGTGGTGAGTAAAAGTACCTCTTACATAGTATTTTTGCTGATTCCTGCTATCTGCAAATTTCTTGAACTTATCAATGACGAAATCATAGCTTCCTTTGCCATTTCGGAACGGACGCATATAATCATGTACTTCTTTTCTGCCGTCAATGCTCAGTACCACGTTATCCATTTCCCGATTTGCAAATTCCATCACTTCGTCATTCAGCAAAACTCCATTGGTCGTTAATGTAAATCGAAACTTCTTATGATTTGGTTCTTCCAGAGAACGGCCATAGGCTACGATCTCTTTCACCACATCAAAATTCATCAATGGTTCTCCTCCAAAGAAATCTACTTCCAGATTCCTTCGGCTGCCGGAATTTTTCACAAGAAAGTCTAATGCTGCCTTGCCGACTTCGGCGCTCATTAACGCACGCCTTCCTTTGTACTCTCCTTCTTCCGCAAAACAGTATCTGCATGCCAAATTGCAATCATGAGCAATATGAAGACATAACGCTTTTACAACTGTTGGACGTTCCTTAAACTCACAGATATAATCCTCATAATCATCTTCCGTGAACAATACTCCTGCCTTGGCAAGTTCTTCGACTTCTTCATATGCCTCCTTGATCTCTTTCGGATCATGATCAGAAAGCTCCTCTTGAATCTCTTCCAGGGAATGTTCTTTATATCTGGCAATGACCTCATAGCTTAAATCATCTACGACATGAACCGAACCGCTTTCCACGTCAAGTACCATATTGTATCCATTATTTTTGTATTGATGAACCATCGTTACCTTCTCCTTCTTCTTATCATTCTATTTTGTATTTTAATTGCGGAAATCATCCGCTGTTTTCCATTCTTAAAAATCTCCTTCTCGGGGATTTTCCCAATAATAAATGAAATGAGGCGGCCCTCTTGGAACGCCTCACTCGCTTATCAACTCTTTTACACTATTTGCTGTGCTCGCAAGTCTGATTTCCTACTGTGCAGGATGTCTTACAAGCTGACTGGCAAGATGTCTGACATTCTCCACATCCGCCTTTCTTTACTGTGTTCTGTAATGTTTTATTCGTCAGGGTCTTAATATGCTTCATCTTATCTTCCTCCTGTAATCCCAATATAACTTGAAATATTATATCATATCTGCTTCTTCTTGACAATGGCAAAATCCGTCTTATCCAAGCATTCCTCCCAGAGTCCCTCCGGCGGCACAAAGAAGGAGAACCGTTAATTTCTCAGCGGATACCATCGTTCCTCCGGAGTAAATTGCCATAGAGACAAGAGAAAGGATTAGAAAATACAGCAGTCCTGCTGCCAGCCCCCACAAAAACTTTCTTTTTCCAATCTTTCTTCCGGCAATCCACCCTGCAATCATGGAAGCTAAAATATAAGTCACTGTTACACCGATGCCCGCGATCTTTGTTCCCGATTTCATTTGATACATCACAAACGCAAGCACACATAAAAAAATACCGGTTACTATGTAAGAAATTACCAAACTCTCCATAACATAAATTCCTTTTTTCCCAATCTGCATAACACGTCCTCCTGCAAAAAGCCTCTCTTTTGCTATAATCTATGCCGCATTTTTGTTTTCTATGCTTTTTTGTGATAGACTAAACGAATGATAAAAAGAATTGCTATTAAGGAGGCCGCCAATATGATCGATCTGCATCTTCACTCTACCTGTTCCGATGGAACACTCTCGCCGACAGAACTTGCCGCGAAAATCAACGATTTGCATTTGTATGGATTTTCCCTGACAGATCACGACACCGTCGAAGGGATTCCTGAAATTCTCTCATCCCAGCTGGATCCAGAGATTATTTTTATTCCCGGAATCGAATTATCTTGTGATGCCGCAAAACATGAGATCCACATCCTCGGCTATGGAATTGACTGGAAAAATTCTCATCTTTCCAAACAGCTTTCTTCTCTGCGGGAAGGCCGCCAAAAAAGAAATTTCGATATGATAAAACTTTTCCAAAAAGATGGTTATCCTATTACTTTAGAAAAACTTCAGAACGGCAATCCAGACACGGTCATTACCAGAGCGCACTTTGCCCGTGTCCTTTTGGAAGAAGGCATATGCAAAAGTAAAGATCAGGCTTTTCGTACATTTCTGGGGGAAAATTGTAAATATTTTCTTCCGAAACCCTTTTTTGCACCGGAAGATGCACTACATCTTATCTTGCAGGCCGGCGGAGTTCCTGTTCTTGCACATCCGTTCCAGTATAAATTTTCTAATCAAGAGCTTCAAAATCTCATTGAACAGCTGACGAAACAGGGACTGCAGGGATTGGAAATCTATCATTCCTCCCAGCATATCAATCAAACGATTGCTTTGACTCAATGGGCAAAAAAGTATCATTTAATCGGAACAGGAGGATCTGATTTCCACGGAAGCAATAAACCTGATATCTCCATAGGAACCGGAAGAGGCTCTCTTCATGTCCCAAATCACCTGATGGATCAACTTTTGTCTCGTTTGAAGTAATCCAAAGAAAGAAAAGGTCCTGCTTGTCCGCAAGACCTTTTTCCTTTTATTCTTCTTCCGCTTCCGCATTCGCTTTTTCCACGGCAGTCACCGCAGATTTCTCCATCGGAATACGGCAATGTTTGTCATTTCCAAATTCTACGATAATCGTTGAATCATCCACATTGTCAACAATGACTCCATAAAAACCGCTGGTCGTCAGTACACTGTCACCAACCTCTAAAGAAGACATCAGCTGCTTCATCTGCTCATCTTTCTTTTTCTGAGGTCTGATTGTAACAAAATACATGAATGCGATAATGATAATGACCCAAACAATCATTCCTGTTGTGTTCATTTGTTTCCTCCATCTTTCTAATTTAATTAATTCATCATGCCCTCAAGCTTCTGATTCTTATATTCTATATATCTTCCTGCTTCGATGGCTTCACGAATCTCACCCATCATTGTATTATAAAAATACAAGTTATGCAAGACACATAAACGCATTCCCAGCATTTCTTTCGCTTTTAACAGATGTCGGATATAGGCTCTGCTGTAACTTCTGCATGCCGGGCACTGGCATCCTTCCTCAATCGGGCGATGATCCAGCTCATATTTCTTATTAAAAAGATTTAACTTTCCATGGTTCGTATAGACATGTCCATGGCGCCCATTCCTTGTTGGATAGACGCAGTCAAAAAAGTCTACGCCCCTCTCTACAGCTTCCAAAATATTGGCCGGAGTTCCGACTCCCATTAAATAAGTAGGCTTATCTTCCGGAAGATACGGCACCGTCTCATCCAGGATTCGATACATTTCCTCGTGGCTTTCTCCAACCGCAAGACCTCCAAGTGCATAGCCGTCCAAATCCAGATCTGAAATCGTCTTTGCATGGGCAATACGAATATCCTCAAATGTTCCTCCCTGGTTAATTCCAAATAACATTTGATGCGGATTAATTGTATCTTCTAAAGAATTCAGGCGATCCATCTCTCTCTTGCATCGTTCCAGCCACCTGCTGGTACGATCCACAGAATTCTGCATATATTCTCTCGCTGCAGGATGAGGCGGGCACTCATCAAACGCCATAGCAATCGTAGATCCCAAATTCGACTGAATCTGCATACTTTCTTCTGGACCCATAAAAATTTTCCTGCCGTCAATATGAGAAGAAAAAGAAACTCCTTCTTCTTTGATTTTTCTGAGATTGGCCAGAGAAAAGACCTGAAAACCACCGGAATCTGTCAAAATCGGACGATCCCAATTCATGAACTTATGAAGGCCTCCGAATTCTTTGATCAGCTTATCTCCTGTTCTCACATGCAGATGATAGGTATTGGACAATTCAACCTGCGTTCCTATCTGCCTTAGATCATCTGTACTGACCGCACCTTTGATCGCCCCTACCGTCCCTACATTCATAAAAACCGGCGTCTCGATCGTTCCATGAACCGTTGTCAAGCGTCCTCTTTTCGCCCTTCCGTCTTTTTTAATCAATTCATACATAAGTTTCCACCATTATTCATAAATTTTTTTCAGATTGTCCATCGTAGAACCAAGGCCCCTTAAAACAGCATCTAATAATGTTACTGCTGCCATTGATTCCACAACGACCACCGCTCTTGGAACAATCATTGGATCATGTCGTCCTTTGATTTCGATTGGAACTTCTTTTCCAAAACGATCTGCCGTATGTTGTTCCCTGGCGATAGAAGGCGTCGGTTTAACTGCAGCACGGAAGATAATAGGACTTCCGTCACTGATTCCTCCAAGGACTCCTCCGGAATGATTTGTCCTCTTCACAATCTTTCCGTCTTTTTCCATGAATTCATCGTTGTTTTCGGATCCTCTTGCCTCTGCCACGCGAAATCCATCACCGATTTCAAAACCTTTGATCGATCCAATCGACAACACTGCCTTGCCAAGATCCGCACTAAGCTTATCAAAAACCGGATCACCAACTCCCGGATTTACCCCTTGAATCACACATTCAATGATTCCTCCTACAGAATCCATCTCTTTGATCATCTGATCGGCATATTCTTTCACCTTTGCAGCTGCCTTCGCATCCGGCATGTAAAAAGGATTATGAAAAATCTCCTGTTCATCAAAAGCATCCGGATCGATCTCAATGCCCGCAATCGCCTTCGCATAAGCAGAAATACGGATACCCAGTGTCTCCAGCACTTTTGCAGCAACGGCTCCCGCTGCGACTCGTCCTATGGTCTCACGTCCGGAAGATCTTCCTCCGCCGCGGTAATCTCGAAATCCATATTTCGCATCGTAAGTATAATCCGCATGTCCCGGGCGGTAAAGATCTTTGATATTGCTGTAATCTTTTGACCTTTGATCGTGATTATAGACTGCTAAAGAAATCGGAGTTCCTGTTGTCTTACCTTCAAAGACACCGGATAAAATCTCTACCTGATCGCCTTCCTTTCTCTGGGTCGTATAGCGAGACTGTCCCGGTCTTCTGCGATCTAAATACTTCTGGATATCCTCCCGGCTCAATTCTAACCCTGCCGGACACCCATCGATTACGACTCCGACTCCTGCGCCGTGTGTCTCTCCCCATGTAGTAATACGGAACATCGTCCCAAAACTTGATCCTGCCATATGTACCTCTCTATAATTTGATATTCGCTAAAAGATCTCCTAAGCTGGTTCCTGTGGCCTCTTCTGTATATTCCACACCTACTTCTTTCGCCTTCTTGGCTGCTTCCTCATCTTCTTCGATTGCCTTCATGCTCAGGCTTACTTTCCCATCTGCAACTTTTTGGATCTTTACTTTGACCTGCTGTCCTTCTTTCACCATTTCTTCCGGTGATTTGATCCTCTTTTTGCTGAATTGAGAGATATGAACCAATCCGCTGATTCCGTCTCCAATATCAACAAAAGCGCCGTACGGCATGATATTTTCTACGGTTCCTTCAATGACAGTCCCAACCTGCAGCTGGGCAATCTTTTCTTCTTTCTCTTTCTTTTCCTTTTCTTTTGCCGCTGCTTTTGCTGATAAGACAAGTCTCTGGTTCTCTTCTTCAACTGTAATAATCTTAGCTTCTACGTCCTTTTGCAGCCATACATTCAGATCTTCTACATATTTTGCAGACAATAAGGAAGCCGGAATGAATCCGCGGACTCCTTCTACATAAACAATGACTCCGCCTTTTACAACTCCTCCAACGGTCAAGGACAGAATCGTACCTTCTTCCTTCATCTGTTCCAAACGTGCCCATACTGCACTTTCATTCGTCTCTGCTTTTTCCAAAGAGGCTTCTAATTCCTTTTCAAATTCTTCTCTTGTTTCTTTTAATTCTTCTGCCATAAAACTTTTCCTCCATTGCTTCTAATCATACACGAATAATATTATAGCATAGAATTTGAAAGATTATAACCTCGTAACCCAGTTTTTTATGATTCTTCTCCCTTTGAATATGCATATTACGACAATCACCAAAAAACAAAAAGCTTTTGTTTCCATATGCCATGCGGCATTTCGAATCACTTCGGGTACTGCTTTTTCTACGGTAAACATCCGTTTTTGCTCGGTTATATTTCCCGCTGCATCTGACGCTATAATTGTCAAATGATGTTTCCCCAGATTTCCAGATGGAATCGATATTTTGTTTTCTTCTGCTTCCATATTTTCTTCGTCCAACATCACGGAAATAAAAAAATCCTTTTCATTTTCTATGGCAATTTGAATTTCTTCGCCATAAGATATGGTTTGGTCCTTCCTGATTCCCTTTATTTTCAGTTTCGGAGCCTTGGTATCATAGAAAAAATGAATTTCCTTTGATACCCCATAATTTCCCGATGCATCACACAAAATCAGCTGGAGCTTATACTTTCCATTTTCTTTCAGCGGTTTCTCCAATCGTATCCTATCTTTTTCCATTCGATAATCTTTGCTTTGTCCATTCACCAAAAACCCCATGACCTGCACAGGATCCAGGCTTTCATATTGAAATGATGGACAGTAATCTTTTCGGTTGATTGTTTTATCTTGAATTTCAGGCTCAAGAAAATGAACTCGAATTCCTTTTTTATTGATCGTAAAACTTTTTTCAGCCCGGGCCTGATTCCCAGCCTCATCTATGGCGGTTACCAATATTTTATAATAGCCATCTTCCGATAGGGTTGTTTGTTTTATTTCCTTTCCATTTCGATACACCTTTTTTCGGACCTTACAAGATGATAAATCCTCTGCCGTCACTTTAAGTTCCACAGTTTTTTTATAGGAATAATCATCTTTTACACCTTGAATCTCGATCCTGGGAGGCTGATCATCGATGATAAACTCTGCACTTTCTGTTTTTTGATTCCCTGCATCATCTGAGGCTTTCACCTCAAGTTTCTGTTTCCCTTCCCCTTGGAAAATAACGGTTGTTCTCCAGCAATTTTTCGATTTCTCCCAGGAACCATCCCACTTTCCGGATGTTTCCAGTTTCACAGAATCTTCCTTTAAATGCTCATCTTCCACAAAGATTTCCACCGACTGATGTCTGCAGTATTTTTGTTTCGTTAGCTTTTCTTTCCATTTCATTGTGACTCCGGGGCCTGTGAGATCGATAGAAATTGCCAAGGGGCCTGTGAGATCCGAACGATTTCCCCGCTCATCCTCTGCCCAGGCTAAAAGCTCATATCTTCCTTCTCCATTCATAGGAGGAATTCGATTCTTCCCCGTAGTTTTTATGCCATTTTTAAGAGATTTCAATTGAAAAAAGACATTTTCTTTCCTATCCCCTGCTGTATAATGTTTCCAGGAAATCACCGGCATCGTTCGATACCATCCATTTTGTTTTTTCCCCTGGCACTCTACGATTACCTTCTGCGGCTTATGCTTTTGTTTTTTTTGGCCGTATACCCCTGCTTGGAATGAGACAAGAGAGACGAAACAGATTCCCAACACGGTCAGCGTTTTTTTATATTTTCTTATCATATTCCCAATTTCCCTTTTAACGCCTTTGCTTTCTCCCCTGTCAGCTTAGCGTTTTTTTCTCCCCGTTCATATATTTCTCTGGCTTTCTTCCATTGATTATGCCGGCACAAATAAATTCCATATTCGATATATACATCACCATAGGAAGGATAATCTATCAGAAATGTTTCATACATTCTTCCCGGATCTTCTCCTTTTCCTTCCAAATAAGCTGCAATCCTCTGATAAATTTTCCATTTATCTTCTTGTGTTTTCGCTTTCTCTATCTGTTTCTTTCCCCACTGATCCAGATACTGCATCTCTCCGTCATCTGCCAGCCGAAATGCTGCCCAAAGTTTCTGTTCTTCTATTTTCGCATCCCACGGTTCTTTGGATTGTTTCATACTTTCTTCTATTTCTGCCCTTTCAAGCATTTCCCACGCTCTCTTCGCAGAATTTCCATATGGAGTCAGCTGTTTCTCACAGGAAAGATAAACCTTCACCAAAAAGTACGTCTCGTACAAATCTGATTTCCGCTTTCGACAATGTTCCAGGTCCTTCCATATTTGTTTCCAGGAAAGGATTTTCTCTTTGTTTTCCAAACAATTCAAAAGTCTCTGATACCGAGCAATTTCCGAATCTTTTCCTTGAAAATCCTTAAGATACTGCCGGGCAAGGATATAATCCGGAGCTGAATTCAAATCGCCAAACAAACAATCTTGAATTTTTTGTTTTTGATCCCCTATACGATCTTTCATGGAATCCTTTCGTTCCTCGATTGCTCCAAAACAAAAGATCAGCAAAAAAAGTCCCAGAGACAGCAGCATTGCCTGCTTTTTGATCATCCTTCCTGCCTCTTTTTTTAAATCTTTTTCCAAGGATTCTATAGATTGATAACGCTCTTTCAAATCTGTTTTCGTACAATCTTTCATCATCTTATCCAGCCTGCTCCACTTCCTGCCTTTCCTGCAAAATGCCATGATCTTCCCAAAACTAAATAGATCCATTTGGGGATCGGCCGGCCTGGTCCCAAAAAGCTGTTCCGGAGCTGCAAATCCTTTTGTCCCATATGGTTCGATTTTTTCTCCTATATATGCACTAATCCCGAAATCAATTAAATAAATTTTGCCGAATGGACTGATCAAAATATGCCCCGGCTTTAAGTCCAAACATACAATTCCAGGTTCCTGACTGTGCAGATTCTTTAAAATTTTACATAAGGAGAGCGCCAGACGAATCATTTTCGTTTGGCTGATCTTTCTTGTATGATCTTTTAATGATTTTCCCCGGATATAATCCATTACCAGAAAAAGAACACCGTTTTCTTCTTTCCAGTCATACAAAAACGGGATCCCCGATATCTCTTTTGCTTTCATAAGATATTCCTGCTCCCGTCTTCCTCTTGCATCTGCCGATGTTGCTTTTACAGCATATTTCCTTCCGGTTGCTTCATCTTTTACAAGAAAAACAGTCCCCATGCCTCCTTTGCCAAGAGGTTTCAGATACTTATATTTTTCCAAAAGCAATTTCCCATTTAAGGAACTCTGATCAAGACACATGAAAGGTTATCCAACTCCCCTCGTTCCTTTACTTTCTCAAAGCACCGCTCGACCCAAATCTTCATCTTTCTTTGATCCGAATCCACATGATAAATCTCCTCTTCCTCCAGCAAACCGTAAAACCCATCTGTACATAACAAAAATTCCATCCCCGGCTCCAATGTGCCGCAGTAACTATCAATCTTAATATCTTTTGTTACGCCGACACATTGAATCAGGATGTGTCTTCTTGGATCCTTTTTGGCTTGTTCTTTTGTCATATGTCCCGCTTTTACTTCCAGCTGCGCCAGGGTATGGTCGGTTGTGACATATTTTTTGCCCTGATCGAACCAATAAGCTCTTGAATCTCCTACATTTAATACAAAAAAACGTTTTTTAAAAGCAAACAAAAGTGTCAGAGTACTTCCCATCGTCTCGTCTATATCCTCGCTCATAAGCAAAAGATTCTGATTAGATTTCCGTATCAGACCAATTAAATCTTTTCGAATAAGATCCATATTTTTTTGTTTAATCAAATTCGGCATAACCTCATCAAACCACTGCTTTAACACTTCAATCAAATATCTGCTGGCAATTTCCCCTCTTTTAAGTCCGCCCATGCCGTCACAAACTGCAGCCAAGAGGCATATTTCCCCTTGATACTCTTTCTGCCGCATTAAATAAGCGTCCTGATTTGAAGGTCTTCCATTCCCAATATCTGTCATTTCAATTACTTGTACCATATTTCCCTCCTAAAAGAAAAAGACCCTGCAAAGAAATTCTTTGCAAGGTCTTCTATATCTTTCCTATGCTCTTCTTGTATCTCCTGTTTCCTCTTCTCCATCGATCTCTTTCTGGAGAATCTCAATGTCACCCTGAAGTTTTTCAATCAGATTAAACAAATCTATGTATTCTGCCTGCGGATAATCCATCGTCTCTTTAAAATACTTTTTCCCAACCTGACGATAAAGATCGTCAAGGTCTTTCTTCGCGATTCGGATATCATTATGCCTTTTCGCAGAATCCGCTACTTCTCTGGCTTTATTTGCAGCTGCTTTTCCCGTTGTAGAGATCGTCTCCTCGAGACGTCCAAAAAAATCTTTTGCCATACGCGATCACTCCTATTATTTTTTTCTATTATACCTTTTTTTCAAGAAAAAAACAAGACAAGCACCTGCTGCTGCAGCCACAGTCATCCACATACCTGCTCCCCGATCTCCGGTCTTCGGCGTGCTGCTTCCAAAGGAACTTCCGGATCCTGTTCCCGAATTCATTGTCTGTTCCTTTGCATTGATCCGGACTTGATTTTCTGTTGAAACCCAATTAGCGTTTTCTCCTTTCGCTTTTGCCACGTTGCGTATCGTTTCTCCTGCAAGATCATCTCCTGAAAATTTTACCTGGTAATTGACTGTTACTTTCTCTCCATAGGATAAAGATTTTCCGGTCTCGATCTTATAGCTTCCTTTTTCGATAGAAATACGGCACTGATCGGTTATATCTGTCCCATCCGGTCCGATGACTTTTAAGGTATCTTTTAATATTTCTGCCCTGTCCTCCAACAATTGATCTTCGATCGTAATATTTTTTGCTTTTGCTCCTTTTTTTATCTGAGAAACGACAACCTGATATCGACCGATTTCTCCAATCTGATACGTTTTTTGCTCCGTCGTTTTCTGAATCGATAATTCCGGAACGATTTCCTTTATCTCTACTTTATGATCGTCCTGATCTTCTTCTGCATTTTCTGCATAGACTGCAGCTGTATTTTTTAATGTTCCAGGATCAGCTTCCCGGAATAAGACGCGGTATGAAACCGTGATTTTGTCCTTTTTCCCAAGATCTTTCATTGTTTTAATCTGAAAACGGTTTCCCCCGGCCGTTGTTGTAATTTCACACTGTTTGGTAATATCCTCTTCATTATACTTCACACAAAAATCTTGTATCTCCATCCCTTCTTTTTCAAATATATCCTCAATAACCACCTGTCGAGCCGTTGCTCCCTCCGTTTCCTGAGTTACCGTGAGCTGATAAATTCCTGTTTCTCCTACTTTGTAGGAATTATGGTCTGAGGTCTTCTTTATCTTTAATACTGCCGGACGCACAATTACAATATTCATATCCTGATCTTTTCCTCCATTCTCACTTTCTGCTACTGCAGTATTTTGGATATTGCCTTCCACCATCTCCTGGAACAATACCTGATATTTTACCTGTATTTCATCATCTTCTTTCAAATTTTTTCCAGTTTCAATACGAAAAGATGTCTCGCCTGTCTGGATTTTACATTGATCTGTAATATCCTTTCCGTTGAAAAGAACACTGACCTCGGAAATCTTCATCCCTTCCCGATCGAAGGCATCTGAAATTATCACATTACGCGCTGTCACTCCTTCTCTTTGCTGCGTAACTTTTAACATATAAATACCGATTCCTCCTACGCCATATGCTGAACGATCTGACTGTTTCTCAATTTTGAGCTTTGGAGTTTTCATCTTGACCATCTCTCCGGCCTGAGCTCCTCCAGACGGAATTTCCTCATCTTCCCGAATGATTTCTCCACAAATATTCTTTGTAACGGGCGCTTTAATCATATTAGATATCTCTTTTCCATCCAGATCATCGCTTTCTACCAAAGCCTGATAACTAATGGCAATCTCATCTGCAAAAGAAATCTTTTGGTATATTTCTTTTTGCATTCCCACATCTGACATCGCCAAAACATCTCCCTTTTTCAGACTGTATCCAGTAGCAACCCGAAAACTTTTCCCATCTTCTCCATAGGAAATCTGACATTTTTCTGTGATGTCCTTTCCATCTGCCAAAATTGCCATCGTTCCCGGTATAATCGAAACTCCATCTGTTTGAATCTCATCTGTCAAAATCACATCATTCATAAAAGTTCCTTGATTGATGTTTTCCAGAACAGCCCGATAGAAGATCCGATCTCCTTTTTTGTACTCTTTCTGCAGCGCCTCCTTCGTCATGCAAAGCTTCGGAGAATTCACATATACCTGACACCGATCTTCTTTTTCCGGAACTCCGGCGGCCCATGCCTGTGCAAGGTTGTCCGTTAATGTTCCATTGGCTCTGATCTCTGCTTTTGCTTCATAAGTAATGACAATCGTCTTATCCTGCGGCAGTTCATAATCTCCTTTTGACTTGAGAATCCATCCGTTCTTTGTAAAATTCAACGTATAATTATTTTTTTCAATTCCTGTGATCTGAACAGAATTCGGATCCAATGTAAGGCGATCCGGAAGAGAAATATCCTGAACTGTAAAATATGCTGTCTTTGCATTCTCATTTTTATTCTGTACTTTTACCGTATAACGAACTCGATCTTTCGCCTGATGTTCATATTGATCCGCCGTCTTAGTGATATTTAATCCCGGTACTCCTGACGATACTTCCGGCAGATCTACAATCACTTTTACTTTGTCCGTCGGCGCTGTTTTCTCATCTACTGTCGTCTCCGCCTGATTATCAATCGTAATCGTGGTCTCAGAGGTGTTATAATGTCCGTGGGCTTTCCACTTTTGTCTCAGTCCATCCAGCTGTTCTTTTGTCGCATTCTCAGGTATGTTCATTCGAACCTTGATTTCCAGGCGATAAACACCCCGCTGATAAAATGCCGGATCTTTCGGATTCTTTAAGACTGCCGTGACAAGATTTTTTTCTTTTGTTACTTTGAATTCTCCGGTCACATCTTTGTCATCTCCATATACTTTAACATCCTCAATCGTAAGACATTCCTCGATCTGATCCCGAAAAGCGAATTGTTCATAATAATGAGCCGACGGTATCTGAGCTGCAATCGGCTGTTCTACCTCATATGTCCATCCTTCGGATAAACTTTCTGCATGACGGCTTTTGCCGCGCTCTCCACTCTCTTTGGAAACATATTTTTGAGGATCTACGGAATCAAAACGAACCATATTCTGTCCGGATCCAACGTACTGATCTTCTTTTGTAGGCCCTGTCTCCCGCACCTTTCCAAAAACATACTCAAAGTTATCCGACTCGAAAATAAATCCTGCGCAGGTGAAATCCTCACTCGTATAATTGTCATCATACGGCGCGTAATATATATGAAATCCGTTCTCCTGTGCATAACTTAATTTTGTATTCCTTGATACATATTGTCCTTTTACACTGTCAGCCTTCACTCCGATATACTGCCTGGCATCAATATCACGTAATGTCATATTGCTTTTCAGTGTAATCGGTGTATTGGTTCCCGCTTTATAAAACTGACTTTTCAAGGTCATCTCTTCAATCCCTACATAGGCACAGTCGCATATATCCGTTCCAATTGCAATATAGCCATCTCTTTCTTGATATTTTTCAATCTTTGTCACAGTCAGCAGCAAGTCTACCATCTCCCAGCGTCCATTGCTCCCATCCGGCTCACATTGATAGATCTCCATATTGGTCTTCTTGATCTTGATTTTCCCTTCTTCATTCTCCTCGGTCTTAAACCAGGTGAATTTCTCCAGCATTGCCGGAAGTTCCAAATCCGGCAGCTGGCTGGTCTTCTTTCCCTGAACGACAACTGTCTTCGTCTGATCTGTGGTTTTTAATTTAAAGCCATAGCTTGCATCAGCCTTCAATGCCTTCGAATCATCAAAAGAAGAAAAACTCCGCCCATCACCTTCCCAGCTGGCGTCGATCTTCTTCGCATCTCCCGAATGAATCTGGGCAGCTGTCTGTCTCGGAAACAAGAGCGCAGCGAAAAAAACAGCAGCAATACAAAATGGCTTCCATACTGCCTTCCAATTCCTTACTTTCATTCCTCTACTCCTTTAATCTTGCTGTATTATGAGCCTTCCCACATCTTCCGGCAGGCAAAATCACCTCATAGCCCCTTGCTTGGCTCCCCTCATTCTTATGACAGGCTGCACTCACTTCCATGACCATGCAGAAGTCTCATTATCATATCCATAGTTCGCTCCCTGAAATCTCAGATCATGGCGGGATATGTCTTCTCGAACGTACCGGAAAATGGTCTTATTCAATTGTCTCATCTCCTGGAATCATCATCGACTGGAATCACGCAGGCATTCTATGGCTCCAGACACAGAATCGGTCAGATTGGAATTCCAGAACCCTGCTTAGATTTGTAAATTATTTCCATCTCTATCTTTGTATATTAATGTATCACTATAAAAGAAAAAAAGCAACCCATTTTTATGAATTGCTTTTCTTTTTCTATTCTCTGTATATTTAAATTCCCAAAATTTTCTTTACTTCCGGCTCCATCTCATCTACTTCGCAAACTGTATCGTGGAGAATTGCAGCTGTACGAATATCTTCCACCGCTTTCGGAATCTCTGTCCCTGAGATCTCATGGAGCTCATCCACCAGTTCAAAGTCTGACGCATCTTCCTGTTCTGAGCCCACTGCTTCCATAACGCTTCTTGCGAACTTGTACGGACTTGCTGTAGAAGCAATTACCGCCGGAGTCTTATCTCCGGTCTCCTCTACATACTGATCATACACCGCTGCAGCAACTGCCGTATGGGTATCGATCACATAATGTTCTTTCTCATAGACATCTTTGATCTTCTCTGCAGTCTCCTCTTCCGTTGCATACCCTCCATAAAACTCGGATAACTGATCCTTCATCTCTTCGGAAATCGTATAAGCACCTTCCGTCGTCAACGCCTGCATAAATGCCGCACACTGCTTCGGATCATTTCCGGCAATACGATAAATCAATCGTTCCAGATTGCTGGAAATCAGAATATCCATGGATGGAGATGAGGTTACATAAAATTCTCTTCTCCTGTCATAAGAACCGGTCTGGAAGAAATCAAATAACACTTTATTCTGATTGGATGCGCAGATGAACTTTCCAATCGGAATTCCCATCTGTTTTGCATAGAAAGATGCCAGAATATTACCGAAGTTGCCGGTCGGCACAACTACATTCATCGGTTCTCCCTCTTTTAAGGCCCCATTTTTCAGCAAATCTCCATATGCTTTCACATAATAAACGATCTGAGGAACCAGACGTCCGATATTAATGGAGTTCGCAGAAGAAAACTGATAACCCGCCTCCTGCATCTTACTTCCTAACTCTTCGTTGGCGAACATCTTCTTCACACCGGTCTGGGCATCATCAAAATTTCCACGAATTCCAATGACATAGGTGTTCTCGCCTTCCTGTGTAATCATCTGACGTTCCTGGATCGGACTTACGCCGGACTTTGGATAAAATACAATGATCTTTGTTCCCGGTACATCCGCAAATCCTGCCAGAGCAGCTTTCCCTGTATCTCCGGAAGTCGCTGTCAAGATCACAATCTCATTCTCCACATGATTCTTCTTTGCTGCCGTTACAAGCAGATATGGGAGAATCGAAAGTGCCATATCCTTAAACGCGATCGTTGCTCCATGGAACAATTCTAAATAATAGGCATCTCCTGCCTTTACCATCGGTGCGATCTCTTCTGTGTCAAATTTATCATCATAAGCATTCTTAATACAGTCTTTTAATTCTTCTTCCGTAAAGTCTGTCAAAAATTCTTTCATGACTGCATAAGCAATCTCCTGATAAGACATATCGGCAAGTTTGCCAAGTTCAATTCCAAGTTTTGGAATGGTATCCGGCACAAAAAGTCCTCCGTCGCTGGTAAGTCCTTTTAAAATTGCTTCTGATGCAGAGGCTGTTTCCTCTCCATTTCTTGTACTGCGATATACTAAATCCATATTTCCCTACCTTTTCTTTTCATTCTCGGTTCCTGTTGGTTTCTGATTATATCATATGTTTTGTTTTGTCACAACTTATTCTTCTGTTGTTTCTCTTTTAGGACAGTCCGAACACCAACATCAGTTTGACTCCCTGAACCAGGACATCTTCATCAAAATCAAAACAGCTGTGATGATTCGGATATTTTCCTCCTCCGCCGATAAAAGCAAAACACCCTGTCAATTCTCCCAGATAATTGGCGAAATCTTCCCCCAGCATCATCGGCGGAACATGAATGAAATCTTTTTCCTTGAACACTTCTCCGGCCTTTCTCATTGCTTCCGCCACCGCCGTCTGATCGTTTTTCAATGCCGGGTGGCTGGCCTGCTGAAAATCCAAAGATGTTTCTACCCGATACATCGAGGCTGTCGCCTCCACCATTTCTTCCATTCTCTCACGAATCTGTTCCTCCACTTCCTTGGAAAAAGTCCGAACCGTTCCCTCCAAAACCGCCTCGCCTGCTATAACATTCCTGGCTGTTCCTGCTTCCAGTCTGCCGATTGTCAGCACTGCATCATCCAGCGGATCGATGTTTCGGCTGATAAGCGTCTGGAGGTTCATGACCAAAGCTGCTGCCGCTATTCCTGCATCTACACATTCGTGGGGTTTTCCCGCATGTCCTGATTTTCCCGCAATACGAATGGAAAACCAATTGGTAGATGCCATCCTTGGACCTGCTTCCAAAGAAATCTTTCCTTTCTCAATCCCGGAAAATATATGCAGTCCGAATATCCTGTCTGACTGATCTAAAATTCCGGTTCCTATTACATCTGCTGCACCTTGCGCAGTCTCTTCCGCCGGCTGAAACACCAGCATAATGCGGCGATCCAGTTCCTTTTCATGCTCTTTTAATATTTTTGCGGCGGCTAAAAGAATCGCCGTATGCCCATCATGGGCGCAGGCATGCATACATTCTGTATTCTGAGACTGAAATGGAAGATCCGTCTCCTCCCGTATTTTCAGAGCATCGATATCTGCCCGCAGCGCGATTGTTTTTCGTCCGCTTCCGATCACTCCGATAACACCGGTCGGCTCCAGCAAACGATAAGAAATTTCCCATTTTTCCAAATGTTCCCTGATATATTCTGTCGTCATTACTTCGTGGCCGGAAAGCTCCGGATATTGATGCAGATCCCGCCGAAATTGAATGACCTCTTCCTCTATTTGTTCTGCTTCTTTCCTAATATCCATATCACTCAATCCTCACCTTTCTCATGACTTTCTGATTAGCCGGAAAATAAAATAGATCACGAGAGCAGCAAGGATAAACGGACTTAAAGCAGCAAATACATGAAATATGATGACAAAAATCAAAATCATTACCAAAATTGAAAGGAAACATCCAAGTTTGACCTTCCAAGAATTCAAATCATAAACCCTTGCTTTCACTTTCGGTCCGTCCGTCTCTTTCCGATCAATCTCCTCATCCATCTCCTGATATGCTCCATAACCTTCTCCGCCTCTGGCTTCCGCAATCGATTTTGCAATCAGTCTGGGATTCCCTAATTCTTCACAAATCTCTTTCTCTGTCTTTCCCAAATCTTTTTGAGACTCAAAATATCCTTCGTAATATGCTGCATTTTCTTCCACGATCGACGAGGGAACTATGCCATCTAAAGCCTCTCTCAGCTCTCGGATAAATTCTTTTTTTGTCATTTTTCCTCCTTCTATCAGCAATCTTCTGTCTTACTTCTTTAAAGAATAAAAAATTGTAGACTCCTCCAAGACCCTGCATGTTCCATCGGTTATCTCCACAACCGATACTCCGCAGTTTTCCTGTCTCGGCGGATGCCAAAAATCTTTCACTTCTCTTTGATATATCTTGGTCAGCATTCCATGAATCAGCGCTCCGTGAGAAAACACCGCCATATGCTCATAGTTTTTCTCCCCAGGCAAAACTACATTCATCAAGAAATCCGCTGCTCTTTCTATTACATCGTTATGATCTTCTGCTCCGGCTTTTTTTTGAAATGCTTCCGGCCGATTGAAAAAATCCAAAAAGCAGTCTTCCTTCTTTTCCAATTCTTCTTCCAAAATTCCTTCATACTCGCCAAAATCCGCTTCCGCAAGCCGCTGATCCTTATGCAAAGGAATATTTCTTCCTTCTAAGATAATTTTCCCTGTTTCCACCGCTCTGTCAAGGGGGCTGGTAAAAGCAATGTCAAACGGGATTTTTTTTAATCCATCTCTTGTCAATCTTGCCAGTTCTCTTCCAAATTCATTTAAGCTGATATCCGAACTGCCTTGAATCCTGCGTACTTTATTCCAATCAGTTTCTCCATGACGGATCAGGTATAATCTCACGTTTTTCCTCCTTCCAAAATGCTGGCTGTTTCCCTATCTACCGCACATTATAGCATAACTTTTCTGCTCATTGCGTCATATCAATTCCTTTTTTATAAATTCTTAATGTTTTGCATCGAAAACTATAGCATTTTTTCGAAACTTTGCTATACTTTGATTATAGAAATCAAAGAAAAATATAGGAGGATTCTTATGAATATTCATGTTGGAGACGAAATCACACTGTCCGAAAAGGTAGTACCGGAGAATACCGCGAAGGCATGGGGCAGCGGAAGCCTTCCAGTCTATGCAACTCCTGCTATGGTTACTTTAGTAGAAAAAGCCGCAGTCAAACTTCTGGAAGGAAAATTGGATGAGGGCATGACAAGTGTCGGTACGAATTTAAACATTGCCCACGTTTCCGCAACACCTGTTGGCGGAACCATTGAATGTCACTGCACACTGACAGAGATCGACCGCAAACGACTGGAGATCCATGTAGAAGTAAAAGATGCGAAAGGCCGTGTAGGCATCGGAACTCACGAACGTTTTATCGTCGCAGCGGAACCTTTTATGGAAAAAGCAGAACACAAATTTGATTAATTTTATAAGGGGAAAGCGTTTTTACAGCAGCGCTTTCCCCTTTTTATCTTATCCACATTATGAACTTTTATCTTCCGGTTCCTTTTAGGATTGGTGATACTCTCTTGTAGATTAAGAACGTAATCAGCACGCTGCATAATCCTTTTACAAATGTAAATGGCATATTGAACCAAATCAGCGCATCCCACAAATTGGATACATTGGAATTAATCGCGCGGTATGCACCTAAGATTGCATCCATCGGCATGAAATTGGTATATACCGGATATACGATAAAATAGTTTGAAAACACACTGACTACAGCCATTAAAACAGCTCCCGCAAAGGCTCCGATTAAGGCATTCTTCTGTGTTTTCTTTCTCTTATAGATCAATCCGGCCGGCAGTACAAAACATACCCCTAAAATAAAGTTGGAAAGCTCTCCCACTCCACCGGTCTGAGTGTGGAACAAATTGATTAAATTCTTAATAAGACATACTACGATTCCGGACACAGGTCCCATGGCATAGGCTGCCAGCAAAGCCGGTAATTCTGAAAAATCAAATTTGATAAACGGCGGGATCAGCATTGGAATCGGGAATTCCAGATACATTAAAATCGTTGCCAGAGCTCCCAGCATTCCTGTTACCGCAATTGTTCGAATGTTTCCTCTTTCTTTCTGCATTGTCATCGTCTCTCCTGTCATAAAATTCTCCTTTCCTTGTTCCTTTTGCCGGAAAATCTGAAAAACTCTCCAACAAAAAAATCCCTCTCGTTCAACTTACAAAACGACAGGGCACTACAAAAATCTGAATGGCACAAAAATAAAAGGCGCCATCCTGCTACTTCTTTCATCCAGACTATACTGTTGGTTCGGGATTCTGACCCGATCGGCCGAAGCTCGTGGACTCATCCCCTGCGGGGCATCACCACCAGTCGAGAATTGATATGTACATATCTCACTCTGCCCTGAAGTCGGAGAACAATTATCTCTCTGCTTCAATATTCAATTCTCAGAAAATGAAAGTGTTTTCTGACTTCTCCATTATAATCAATGTTCCTATATTTGTAAAGAGAATGTTTCATTTTCCTTACTTTACACCGGATTCATTATTTGCTAAACTATAAAATACGAATTGTTTAGATAAAGGAGATTGAGAAACAATGGGAACACACAGAATTGCAAAAATGCCTTCTCCTGAAGAATTGCGAGAAGAATTTCCAATGAGTGAAGAATTAAAAAAGATAAAAGCAGACAGAGATGAGGAAATCCGCAAAGTATTTACCGGCGAATCTGATAAATTTATCGTCATCATCGGACCTTGTTCTGCAGACAACGAAGATGCTGTTATGGATTATTTAAGCCGTTTGGCAAGAGTGCAGAAGGATTTGGAAGAGAAACTTCTGATTATCCCTCGTATCTATACCAATAAGCCGCGTACGACCGGGGATGGTTACAAAGGAATGGTGCATCAGCCGGATCCGGAGAAAGCTCCGGATATGGCAGCAGGACTTCGTTCTGTCCGTAAGCTCCATATTGACGCTTTAGAAGCTTTCCATATGCCTGCCGCAGATGAGATGCTCTATCCGGGCAACTGGCTGTATATGGAAGATATTTTATCTTACGTAGCGGTAGGCGCTCGTTCTGTAGAGAATCAGCAGCACCGTCTGACAGTCAGCGGTTTTGATATTCCAGCCGGAATGAAGAATCCTACCAGCGGCGACCTGACGGTTATGATGAATTCCATCACTGCCGGACAGCATCCGCATGATTTTATTTCAAACGGCTATGAAGTCAACACGGACGGCAATCCTCTGACTCACGCGATCCTTCGCGGTTCCGTGAACCGTCATGGGAATAACATTCCGAACTATCACTATGAAGATTTGATTCGAGTGGCTTATATGTATGAGAAATTCCAGTTAAAGAATCCGGCTGTTATTGTTGACGCCAACCACTCCAACTCCGGAAAACAATGGAATCAGCAGCCAAGAATCGTCCAGGAAGTTCTTCACAGCAGAAGCTTCCTGCCGGAAATCAAATCTCTGGTTAAAGGAATTATGATCGAGAGTTATATTGAGGATGGAAATCAGTCCATTGGAAACGGCATCTATGGCAAATCCATCACAGATCCTTGTCTTGGCTGGGATAAATCTTCTGCTCTTTTATATCGCATGGCAGACACGGTTTAGGAGAACAGCTTTAATATTTCCGCCATCACGGACGGATTTACATAGCTTTCCAAGACACATCCCAGGATGACCAGGATAATTTCAATTTGAATCGAAAATCTTTCCGAGAAGGAGCGTCCTCCATAAAAGGCTGTTCCTTCTCTTTCATTTCCCTCCGTGTTTCTTCGAAACAAAAGAAGCACAACCCCTCCATAGCAAATAAAATGAGGAAAAAAACTGAATAAGACAATAATAAGTCCTTTCAGTCCCATCTGTATGATCTGGAGCGATAGCATGGATCCCAGGAAAAAGGCTCCGCAAAAGAAACTGCCAAACAAAAACACTGCCGGCTGGAGCAGATATCCGGCAAGAAATAAAATTCCATATTGTTTGCCTCGTTTAAACAGAATATACGGCAGCAGACTGGCGCTTGATACATAGAGATCCTTATTATTTAAAACCAAAGAATCAATTTGACCTCCATAAGCCAGATAGTCTTTGTACACAAAATTTGTAAACAGGCTTCCTAAAACCAAGCCAACCATTAAGAATAAGCCTGCAAAAAATCTTCTCCGTTCCACCTTTTCCTCCCACAATTGATCTATTTGCGGCTATAATTTTGTATAGGAACGAAGTTTCCTATGAAATTAAAAAACAAGCCACATAGTACATCCTATGCGGCTTTGTCCGTCATCATGCCAGAAATCCATCTATTTTTGAGCGGCAATATATCCTAATACACCGGAAATCGTTTTAGCATCTATAATTCTCCCATCAAATATCATTTCCTTGATTTCTTCTATCGTGAATTCTTTTACATCAATAAATTCGTCTTCATCTAAATGCTGCTTTGACGGCCGAAGATCCGAAGCCACATAGATTGGTATTTTTTCATCACAAAATCCAATCGCTGTAACGATTGTCATCAAATGTTCCATCTTTCCTGCTCGATATCCTGTCTCTTCTTCAATCTCTCTGGTCACACATTCCAGCGAAGTTTCGCCTGGCTCGATTCCCCCTGCCGGAATCTCCAAGGTTTCCTGATCCAATGCATTCCGATACTGTTTTACAAGAAGAATCGTACCCTTCTCCGTCACCGGAACGACTGCTGCCGCACCTTTATGTTTCACCAAGTCCCAGGTTACGACTTTTCCGCTTGGCAGTTTTACAATATCCTCATAGAAACCAACCACTTTTCCCTGGTGCATCAGCCTCTGTTCAATCTTTTCATATCCTTCCATCTTTCTTCGTCCTTTCTTTTCCTTTCCATTGGAAAAGGCGATAGAATAATTCTATCGCCCATATCTCCTATCTTGCATAGTCTACAACGCGTGACTCTCTGATAACATTTACCTTAATCTGTCCAGGATAATCCAAATTCTCTTCTACCTGTTTGGAAATATCCCTTGCCAGCAGAATCATATCATCATCACTGATCTGTTCAGGAACTACCATGACACGAATTTCCCGACCTGCCTGAATTGCAAAAGTTTTATCAACACCTTGAAATGAATCTGCGATCTCTTCGAGCTGTTTTAATCTTGTGGTGTAACTTTCCAATGTCTCGCTTCTGGCTCCCGGTCTTGCGGCAGATATAGCGTCTGCTGCCTGTACCAGACACGCAATCATGGACTCCGGCTCTACATCTCCATGATGAGACGCCACAGCATTGATCACGATTGGATTTTCTTTATACTTTTTACACAAATTAACTCCAAGTTCTACATGAGAACCTTCTACTTCATGATCGATCGCTTTTCCAATATCATGAAGCAGTCCTGCCCGTTTCGCAAGCCTTACGTCTGCTCCGACTTCCGCCGCAAGCAGTCCGGAAAGCTGGGCAACTTCCATGGAATGCTTTAACGCATTCTGTCCATAACTTGTCCGGAACTTCATCCTTCCCAAAAGTCTTACAAGCTCCGGATGGATTCCATGAACACCCAGTTCCAGAGTTGCAGCTTCTCCTTCTTCGCGCATCTGATTCTCTACTTCCTTCGTGGCTTTCTCAACCATCTCTTCAATGCGCGCAGGATGAATCCTGCCGTCTACAATCAGTTTCTCCAAGGCAATTCGCGCAATCTCTCGGCGCACCGGATTGAAACTTGAAAGTACGACTGCTTCCGGAGTATCATCAATAATCAATTCCACACCTGTAATATTTTCAATGGATCGGATATTCCTTCCTTCCCGTCCAATAATACGGCCCTTCATCTCATCATTCGGAAGCTGTACCAAGGAAATCGTTGTCTCAGCAACGTGATCCACCGCGCACTTCTGGATGGCAGTTACTACATATTCCTTCGCCTTCTTGCGCGCGTCCTCCTTGGCTCTTGTTTCCATTTCCTTGACATACATTGCTGTCTCGTGTTTCACGTCTTCTTTTACTGCTGATAATAATTGTTCTTTTGCCTGATCAGAGGTCAAACCGGAAATTCTCTCCAGTTCCTGCAGATGTTTTGACTTCAGTTCCTGCACATGAGCTTTCTCAGATTCAACATTCTTCTCTTTTGCATTCAAAGACTGTTCCTTGCGTTCCAGAAGATCTGCTTTCTTCTCGACAGATTCTTCTTTGGAAAGAACTCTCTGCTCATACTTCTGCAGTTCTGCCCTGCGTTCTTTTGTCTCTTTTTCAAAGTCATGTCTCGCTTTTATAGTTTCTTCTTTTACTTCTAAAGAAGCTTCCCGCTTTTTCGCATCGGCTGCTTTGATTGCTTCATCTATAATCTCTCTGGCCTTGTCTTCCGCATTCCCGATTGTGATCTCCATAGCCTTCTTGCTTCTTGCATTAGCTACGTAAACGGATACCGGAACTGCAATGGCCAGTGTTGCGATAATGGCTATAACAATACCAAACACTCCACAGGTTTCCTCCTTATTCAATTTTTAGTGTTTTCACACTCATTTAATTTTATATGTTTTTAACATAAAAGTCAAGAAATCACTGCGTCTTCTGTACGAATCAACAAAGCTTTTTTCGCCGGCACACGAAGGCCTCCGCCAAAATCGATTTTTTCACCGGAAATCAGATCCATTCCCTGTCCTGCATTGGCATTAAAATGCATCACTCGTTCCTCATCTCCGATATTAATCGCTGCGATAATACGGTCGCCTTCTCCCGCTCTCTGGAAAACCAGCACATTCGGTTCAATTGCCAGCTGGAGATAATCGCCGTATTTCAGAGCCGGACTTGCTTTTCGAATCTCTGATAAATGTCCGATATACTCTGTCAGCTCATTCTCTTCCAGATCTTTTGGATGAATTCTTGGTCTCAAGCTGTCATCGCTGCCTTGTTCCTTTTTCCCTTCGATTCCCCATTCACTTCCATAGTAAATGCCTGGAATTCCCGGCATTGCGTAAAGCAATGCATAGATCAAAGGCAAATGTTCCTCATCCTCCAGCTGTGTGGCAATTCTTTCCACATCATGGTTATCCACAAAATTATAGAGAGGAAGTCCTTTGTAATAGGTCCACTCTTCCGGACCAAACTGACGATTTAAGGAAAATCCGATCTCATGCATATTATGGGTATTATAACTGGAGTACAGACCCTTATAACACTCATAATTCGTTACAGAATCCAACAGCTGCTCATTGACCAATTCATTATAATCTCCGTGGAGCATCTCGCCGATCATGATAAAATCTTCGCTCTCACTTTTTACGAAATCAACCAACTCTTTCATAAATCCGCGGTGAAGCATATAAGCCACGTCCAGACGAAGCCCATCGATTCCGAACTCTTCTATCCACATTTTCACACAATCCAGCAGATATTTTCTCACATCCGGATTGTCTAAATTCAGTTTTACCAGCTCATAATGACCTTCCCATCCTTCATACCAGAATCCGTCGTCATATCCGCTGTTTCCGTCAAAATTGATGCAGAACCAATCTTTATACGCAGAGTCCCATTTTTTCTCTTTTACATCCTCAAAAGCCCAGAATTCACGTCCTACATGATTAAATACACCGTCAAGAATCACCTGAATTTCTGCTTCTTTGAATGCCTGACAAACTTTTTTGAAATCTTCATTTGTTCCAAGCCTATGATCGATCAAGCAATAGTTCTTTGTATCATATCCATGTTCTGATGATTCAAACACCGGAGAAAAATAAACAGCATTCGCTCCTATGTTCTTGATATGAGGAATCCAATCGATCGCCTCTAAGATCCCATGTTCGGTCTCTTCATCCGTAAATGCCCTTAATGGGAAAATCTGATAAATAATTAAATCGTTCATTTTCATAATACTCGTCCTTTCTATTCTGTGCTCTTTAAAGATTCCACCATATTAATCTTCTTCAATTGAAAATACATCAGGAAGTTAATTATAACAGCGAATCCCGTTGTCAGCAAGATGCTATATAGATAACTTATTTTATAAATATTTCTTCCAAACATGATCAGGTCAACTTCTGCTGTCAAAATCACATAACGGTGAAGGAAAATACCCATGACACACCCTGCGATAATCCCTAAAATCGTAAGAATAATATTTTCGCGGTATACATATTCCCCGACTTCCAGATCATAAAATCCTAATACTTTGATTGTGGCAAGCTCTGCCCGTCTTTCGGAAATATTGATGTTATTTAAATTATATAATACGACAAAAGCTAAAAGACCTGCGGATATGATTAACACAAAGACAACGATATTCAGATTCCCCACCATATCTTCCATGCTTTGCGCATCGTCGGAAATGAAAGAGACCGATCCGGCGCCGTCCTGTTCCAGCACATCCTTTCCAAAGGTATTTTCCCATTTTGCGGAAGATTCATCACTCTTGCAGTAAATATTCGTCGCCTCCGGCGTTTCCCCATAAAATTTCCGATATAATTCCGGTGACATATAGGCCTTATTCATCATATAGTTTTCCGTAATTCCAGCTACCTGTACTTTAATTCCCTTTTCTTCCCCTTCTTTTATCTCGATGAAGTCTCCTTTTTCCACATCCAGCAGACTTGCTGTCTTTTCGGCTAAGATGACGCCCTCTTCTCCAAGTTCCATTTTTTCACCGCTCGTCCTGCTCTGAAGCGATATAAAATCATCAAAATTTTTATCATTCATCGGTACAATCAGCGTCGCAGAACGGCTTTCTCCGTTTGCCTCAAGATCCACTGTGGATTCATCGACTTTTAGCGTATTTGTCACTCCATCTTGTCCGGAAAGCCAGTTCATAAGATCCCCTTCTTCCTGTTGATCCGCGCTGTCTTTGATTCCCACAGAAATATCATACCGAATGATCCTATGATACTGATTATCTGAAATTGCGGAGATAGAATCTTTGATTCCAAATCCTACCAGCAAAAGCGACATACAACCGCCGATTCCAAAAATCATCATGAAAAATCGTTTTTTATACCGGAACATATTCCGCATCGTCGCTTTCCATATAAAACTCAAATGTCTCCAAATAAAACCGATTCGTTCCAGCAGGATTCTCTTTCCTTCTTTTGGAGCAGCCGGCCGCATCAGCTGTGCCGGTTTTTCCCGCAGTTCCTTGTAACAAACCGATAATGTTGCTAATACTACGACCCCGATTGCGATTCCTGCTGCCATAAGCGTATAATGCGCTTCCAAAGGCGTCCGGACCTCTCCCAGTCCTGCATACATCATTTTGTAGGCTTCTATAATGATCTTTGGCAGAGCCTTCTCTCCAACCACTGCGCCCAGCACACTGCCGGTTACTGTAGCCAAAAGCCCATAAATCAAATATTTGGAAGCAATATCTTTTCCGCTGTATCCAAGAGCCTTCATCGTTCCAATCTGCGTCCTGTGTTCCTCTACCATCCTGGTCATAGCCGTTAAGCTGACTAAAGCAGCTACTAAGAAAAAGATGGCCGGAAAAACTTTTCCAATGGCGCCGATCCTCTTGGCTTCCTCTCCGTATTCCACATAGGACTGTGTCTGACGGCGATTCAGGATGTACCATTCTCCGCTTTCTTTCGCTTCTACATCTTCTTTCGCTTCTTGGATCTTCTTTTCTCCGTCATCCAGTTCCTTCATCGCTTTCTCTCTGGACGTTTCGTATTCTTTTAATCCATCCTGATATTCTTTTTTGGCCTCTTTCAGCTGCTTTTCTCCGTTTGCTAACTGTGCCTTTCCCTCTGCTATCTCTTTTTCACTTTGTTCCAAAGTCTGTTTTGCTTCTGTAAGACTGCCTTCCTGTTTCTTGATCTCTGCTTCGGATGATTCCAGATGCTTTTTCGAAGAATTTATAGCTGATCTTCCGGACTGTAATTTTTGTTTCGCAGCACTGATTTGTGATCTTCCGCCTGTCAGCTGCTTTTTGGAAGCTTCTATCTTTGACTTGCCGGAGGAGATTTCTCCTCTTGCTTTTTCCACCGCTGTCCTTCCCTGGGACAACTGTTCCTTCATCTTATTTAGCTGCTCTGCAGAAACATCCGGAGATTGCTCATATGCCTTGATCTGCTCTTCCAACTGATTAAGAGACTCTTCCTGCGCATCGATTTTTTGCTCCGCTTGTTTCAGCTTGCCTTCCTCTTCCTGAATCTTCTTTTCCGCAGTATCCAACTCGTCCTCTTGATCTTCCAGCTGCTTTTCACTGGCATCTAACGTTTCCTCTTGCTCCTCTAACGACGTCTTTCCACTTTGAATCTTCTTTTTTGCCGCCTGTATTTGTTCAATACCATTGTTATACTGAGCCCATCCTTTTTTAATTTCCTGTTCTCCGTCTTTGATTTCTTGCCGGCTTTCTTCCAGTTTTTTTTCTGACTTTTTGATTTGAGCATCCGCATCTTCCAACTGATCTTTTGCTTTCTCCAGCTCGTCCAATGCTTTTTGCTTTTCTTGCTGAAATTCTTTTTCCTGTTTTTCTATCTCTTCATTGGCCTCATCTTTGATTTCCTGCAGACGAACTGCATTTCTCTGATCCTGTATCTTCTCTAATTCCTTTTCTGTCTTTTTCACCGTATCATTATAGGAATCTGTATATGCCAATTCGTCCTCTGCTCCGGCAGCCTTTATGTAAATCTCCGTAAATACTTCCATGGAAAATGCCTCTTTTGAGACAATAAGAAATCCATCGACGCTTCCGCTGCCGATCGTACTGCTTCCTCTCTCCATGGATAAATATGCCGGAGATTTTCCAAAGCCTGTAATTTTAAATTTATCTTTTTTCAGACTCTCACTTAGATCGTCCTCTGCTCCGGATGACAGAAAAAGGGTATCTCCAATCTCTAAATCATGTTCCTGTGCAAAAACTTCATCTGCCAGACATTCTGATGATTTCTTTGGCATCTTTCCTTTTGTCACTTCGATCTGATTCATCTGATCTGCCGCCGACATAACTTTCGTTACATACTCATCGTTTTCTCCTTTTTTTTGGCAGATCGTATCTACAGAGTAAGCTCCTTCCGCTTGTATCACGCCGGACAAATCCTGTATGGCATCCAAATCATGCTCTGTTAATCCAAGTGTTCCCAAGACCTGAATATCCATGAAGTCACTCTCATCAAACTGATGATCCGCCGTGATCTTCATATCTTCTTCCGTCACTCGTATACCGGCATAAAAAGCTACTCCCAATGCTACAATAAAGAAGATGGACAAAAATCTTGGCAGAGTTCTTCGTATCGTCCGGGCGATGTCCTTATACAGCGCTTTTTTCTTCATGTACATCCCTACCATTCAATGTTTTCTACCGGTGTCGGCCGTTCATTTTTCGTAATTTTGCTGACCTTCCCGTTCTTTATCTCAATCACTCGGTCCGCCATCGGCGCAATGGCAAGATTATGGGTGATAACAATGACCGTCTTCCCTTTCTTTCGGCAGGTATCCTGCAGCAGCTTTAAAATCGACTTTCCTGTCTGGTAATCCAAAGCTCCGGTAGGTTCATCACACAGCAGAAGCTTGGGATTCTTTGCTATCGCCCTGGCAATCGATACTCTCTGCTGCTCTCCCCCTGACAGCTGCGCAGGAAAATTATTCAGTCTGTCTCCTAATCCGACTTCTTTTAGAACTTCCCTGGCATCCAACGGATCTTCGCAAATCTGCATCGCAAGTTCTACATTCTCGAGAGCTGTTAGATTAGGCACCAGATTATAAAACTGGAATACAAATCCTATGTCATCTCTCCGGTACTTGGTAAGCTGTTTTCCATTCCATTTGGCTATGTCTTTTCCATCTACAAAAACAGCGCCACTGGTCGCGGTATCCATACCTCCTAAAATATTCAGTACGGTTGTCTTCCCCGCTCCACTGGCGCCGATAATTAAGGCAAACTCACCTTTCTCCACTGTAAAATCAATGCCATCTACAGCTTTCGTAATGACTTCTCCTGTCTGGTAAATTTTTTTCACATTTTCTAACCGAATGATCTCCATGTTTGCTTCTCCTTATATAAGAATTTTAACATAGATCACAGGTTTCGGCTACTATCGAAATTGATTTATTTCGCTTTTATATTCATATCCAATCGATTTTAATTTGTCTTCGATTTCTTTGCCATCAAGGTCCAAATCATCACATAATTTTTCATAACTTTCATAATAATCACGCAGCTGCGTATTGATATAACTTAGCAGCATGATCGGATCTTTCGGCAGCATGATCTCTCCCTGCACTCTATAAGATGCTCTGTAAGGAATCAAGTCCGCTGGTAGCTGCTGAAGATACCAACTGTGTAAGGAATAAGTATGTAATCACTGCCATAATAATAGTAAGCAGGAAAATCGCATAAACTGTTCCATCTTTCTTCACCTTTGGATAATTCAGCATGCCTGCCACAAAATAAATATTCCCCAATACTACTCCAAGCAAAAGGATAATAATCGCAAAAACATATAATTCCATTACCATCCCAATTGTTCCAAGAAGCCATCCCATGGAGCATCCAAGGCTCTTTAATCCGGCAATCTGGCAGCTCTGGAACCAGTTGATATCAGCTCCGCCCATTCCTTTCAAAAGACCAAGCACAAGCGCTGACAGAATCAATGACACTGCCAAAGAGAAAAGAATCTCTTTCACAAAATAACCTCCGGCGGAAGGCAGCTGACTGCTGATCGCACTTCCATAACTTCCGAAATTACTTAATCCTCCGGTTGCCGCTGATACCATTTTGTCGATCATGAAGAAAACAAAGAGTCCGGAAGTCAGCGCTTCCAACGCCATCATAATCAATCCTACTTTGCTGTTTGCATCTGCTACAGATTCACGCATTCCGCTGACCGGACGCTTGATCATGTTAAGGATTGCATGAACATAGTTTTCATGAACTGCCGTCACTTCTTCTTCGGTTTCTTCAACTTCTGTCACTTTCGGTGAGGTATCCACTTTCTTTTCTACCTCTTTGTCACAATTCGGACATCTGCCGTCTACCAACGGTGTTCCGCACTTTGTACAAAATTTTGCCATAATAACATCCTCTCTTTCTTAATAATATGAATATGTGACTGAATTAATCACCCATTTTCCATCTTTTTTCACCATATAAGCAACACCACGGATTATGCAGGACTGAGGCATATAACTTCCGCTGAATGATTTTGCCTGATAAGAACGAGTTCCGCTGACACTTACCGGAATTCCGTTGGCAACACTGTAATAAGAGCTGGTTGGGCTTACCGCAGCACAGCGGCTGACTGTTACATCCCCTAAGCTCTTTGTGTCACTTCCTCTGTAATAAGTATAGCTGCACAAACTGTTTCCATATGTCTGCGCTTTAGATTCAGAGGAGAAACAAGATTCCAAATCTGCTTTATCGTTTTCTTTAATATAATTTTCTGTGATGTCAGGGAGATATCCCTCTAAAGCTTTTGCTGCCTCTTCTTTTGCTTTATCTGAATACTCGATTTGTTTGGTAAGATCATTGCTGCCCGTTGTAAACGTATAGCTGTTCTTATCAAACATATCATCTGCACCGGAAAAAGTTGCTTTATGAGTTCCTTTGAAAAGAACTACCTGATAAGAGGTCGCATCTTCGCTTGAAGATGTATTTTCAGCTTTGATTCCATCAATTTTCAGCGTAACCCCTGAAATATTCGGTACTGTTACAGATTGTGTCAAAACAGTGCTGTCCGTTACATTGGTTACCTCATATTTATCAAAGAAGAAGAACGACTTTTTCGCAGATTTTGCAACATTGGCTGTTATATAAGAAGAACCTTTCTTGATCTGATAAATATATTCGCCATTCCGATAATAACCGCCGGTCGCTGCAGAAAGGGTTTCTGTATCGCTTTGTTCCATCGTTCCCACAAACGCATCTTTTGTGAGGAACTTGTTTTCACTGCTGTCAAAATCATATGCGTCATACACTTTCGCCCAATCTTTGTTATTGTAATCCTCTACAAACTGATTTACCGCGGCCTCCGGTTTGCCGCTCCTTGTTCCCAGATAGAAAAAGGCTGCAACCAAAACAACCAGCACAACGACTTGTGCTATGATGATCTTTTTCGCTTTCGGACTGAAAGCCCCGCCCTTTTCTTTTAATTGATTTACAACGCTTTTTTTCGGCGCTGTCTTTTTCACTGTTTTTTCCTTTTTCGGTTCCGGCTGCCCTTGTTCTATTTTTGCACCGCATTCACCGCAAAACAATGCGCCGTCTTCCAACTCTTTTCCACAATTTGGACAAAACATTTTTCTCACTCCTCCCTATCTGGCACCTTTTTGTTCAAGGATATCTGCCATCAAATCAACATTTTTCTTCTCGTATTGATTCAACTTAATATCATCCTGATCATCAACTGTACCAGTATACCATTTCTTTTTTTCAAATCTTTCTTTGTTGGACTGTTTTGTAAATTTTAATCCGTGCCTGGCATATACCTCATTGATAGCATATTGGATCTCTTCTGTTGTCAATGCCTTAATATCTTCTTCATCAAGATACGCACTGCCGACATCAGGAAAAATGTATCCATCATCCGCATCCATGATCTGAGCCGGCGTTTTATCATCATCAGCATCCTCTGATGAGTCAGCAACAGACGATTCCTCTGACGTCTCTGAATCTTTCTTTTCATCTGAAGAATCATTCTGTGCTATTTCTTTATCTTCTTCCTGCTCCTGATCTTCATAGACCACTGCACTCTGCTCTCCTGCGGATGAACGATTTTCCACAATCAGACAGTAAACCAACAAAACCGCGACTAATATGATTGCGGCAGATAACCCTGTTATCAGCTGTTTTTCCTCTCTCCTCACTCATCATCCTCCTTTTGCTGTTTAAAATATTGATCTACACCCTCTGCGATCCCTTTTGCCAACTTTTCCTGGTAAGATTCACTGACCAATTTCTGATCTTCTTCCGGATTCGACATAAATCCTATCTCTACAATCGTTACCGGTATCTCGCACCAATTGATTCCGGACATTTGATCCGTCCGAATGACTCCCCGATTCTTCGCCCCGGTACTCTGACACAGGCTGCTGACTATGACCTCGGAAAGCTTCAAACTATCTCCTGCAATCTCACTGCAATATGGATTGGATTCCGTCGGGCACATCGTTAATGCCCCATTTACCGATGAATTATCATCTCCATTGCAGTGAAGCCTTAGAAAAACAGATGCCCCGCTTCCGTTTGCCATCTGTGCCCGCTCACGGTTACTAAGTTCTACATCATTCGTCTCCCGAATCATATATACATCATATCCTTTGGTCTTCAAAACCTGCTTCAGCTTTTGAGAAACCTGCAGAGTCACCTGATATTCCGGCTCCTTCGTCACAACTCCCTGTGTTCCGGATGCAACCTTCGGCTTCGTCTCCGATGCCCCCGGTCCGATTGGTTCCTGATCCGTCATCTGTTCCTTTTGATGACCGGGATCAATGGCAATCATAATCTTTTTTTCCTTGTCCGCTGCTGCTTCTTCTGTCACTTTCTGTGCAGTCTCTTCGGATGCTTTGTGATGATCAGACGTCTTTTTCTCCTCGCCGTTTTTCCTGCAGCCGGCAAAACACACACATACCATTAAAATAAGAAGCATCAGACACTTTTTCATACACATCCTCCTTCTTCTATCTATTTATGGTACAACGACTGACAGCTCTCCGGTCACAGAATTCATAACATACCCGGAAATTTTTACATCCTTCGGAATCAAAGGATGTTTCCTCAGCATATCCACAGAATCTGCCACAGAACTGTCCACGCAATCAAATCCTTCCAGCCAGGTATCAAAATTCACCCCGCAGTGCCGGATCAGATCGATCTTATCCCCGTCGATTCCCCTTTCCTTCATCTTTTCAATCATCATCTCACTATTAATATGCTGAACACCGCAGTCCGTATGCCCGATTACCATGACTTCCTCGATTCCAAGTTCAAAAATCCCAACCAGGACACTTCGAACAACACTTCCAAATGCATGGCTGACTACGCCGCCTGCATTCTTAATGATCTTAACGTCACCGTTCTTTAATCCAAGCGCTGCCGGAAGCAGCTGCGTCAATCTGGTATCCATACATGTGATGATAGCTATTTTCT
Organism: Candidatus Anaerostipes excrementavium; assembly: GCA_019114985.1. Lineage (GTDB taxonomy): Bacteria > Bacillota > Clostridia > Lachnospirales > Lachnospiraceae > Anaerostipes > Anaerostipes excrementavium. Next base: position 32,484 of record DXEM01000031.1, on the reverse strand, counting down.
TATCCGGAAATTTGCTTGTTTTATATTCTTCGTATTGCTTTTCTTCTACGAACTTTTTATTGTATTCTAATATCTCTTCGATCATCCTTCTGCACTTTCTCCTTCTCTTGTAATCTCTGCTGTTTTCCCCCGGCAGGCCGCAAGATAATCATCCGGCTTCAGTTCGATCTGAATCCCATTCTTTCCCCCGCTTACCATAATTGTCTCCTGCAGCATGGCGCTTGCATCCAGCACAACCGGATAATCCTTCTTCATGCCGATTGCCGTGCATCCGCCGCGGATATATCCTGTGATCTTATTGATATCTTTTACGTGGATCATTTCCACTGCCTTCTCCCCTACGGCTCTTGCTGCTCTTTTGAGATCCAACTCTTTATGGATTGGAATAACGAACACAAAATAATCTCCGCTTTTCCCTGCAGTTACCAAAGTTTTAAATACTCTCTCATACGGTTCGTCCAACATATCTGCAATGGCAATTCCATCAATAAACTCTTTGCATTCATATCGATGAATCTCATAGGCAATCTTTTTTCTCTCCAAAATTCTCATGGCGTTTGTTTTCGGTTCTTTTTTTGCCATGACGTATCCTCCCTCCACTGCATCTGTCCTGTATTCCTCTGTCCGGAGTACAAAGCTGCTGATTTTTATGTATGATCACCTGCACATTATACCATAAAAAAAGACAGCAGTATACAAAAAAACTGCTGTCTTTTCGAAATTTTCAGATGAGATCATCGAGCAAACACGCCGTATATCAAAGATACATAACAGGCAAAATCTCCGATCCGTTTTCTCTGATCTCCCAGTTCTTCTCTCCAAGATGCATCAAGTTTTAATTCTTTCATGACTTGCGCCAATTGATTCAATGATGAAATCACACTATCATGTTTGACGGTTCTTGCATCATTATCTCTCTGCGGTTTCGGTGTGATCTTCCAGTGGGCGCGAAGGTCGGCATATGCCGTCATCTTCTCTATTGCTTCATCCCACGCTTTGTCAAACATTTCATTCTCTTCCGGAGCCTGTGCGATGATTTCTTCATATATCTTCATTGCCTCTTCAAACGAAATCGCATTGGGCTCCTTTAAATAACGCTCATATACAAAATCTTTAAACATAAAACGACCTCCTTCAGAACATTTTAAACTATTCATATTATATCATCTTTCTGCAAAAAGAAGAAGTTTCAAATACTTAGATCTCCATTGGGTCATCCATTCCGCATTTGTATGCGTCATCGAAACAAGATAGTCTATATGTCTATTTCTTTAAAATCGATACGGAAATCTTCATAGATTCCCACCGGAATAACATCCTCAAATGTGTACTCTTCTCCTGCTTCTTTCTCAAACTGATGTACCACGATTCGGTTCTTTTCTTTATCTATGATCCAATATTCCCGGACTCCTGCGTTTTGATATTTATACAGCTTCCTGTAATAATCCATTTGCCGGCTGGAAGGGGATACAATCTCGATCACCCAGTCCGGCGCCCCATTGCATCCCTTTTCATCCAACTTGTCCTTATCACAAATAACCGAAATATCAGGCTCTACATAATTTCTATGATCTGCATTTAAGAATACTGCAAACGGAGCTGGGTATACTTCGCACCCTCCCTGCTTTTTCTTAATATAATCTGTTATCCTGTAGTTCAATTCAGAAATAATTTGCTGATGCATCCTGCTTGGCGGCGCCATCATAAACATTTTCCCATCAATCAATTCCGCTCTCTGTCCTTCCGGCAGTTCATAAATGTCATCTATTGTATAAATTCTTTCTTCTGCTAAAGCCATGACTTGCTCCTTCCCATCCTTAATTTGCTAACATTTGGGCTAAAATCTTCCTGATTTTCTTACTCATTATTTTATCAAAAATCGCCAAGTCAATCCATCTCAATTTTTCCGAAACATAAAAACACAGGAAAGGAAACGTTTTTCTTCCTCACACATATATTAGAGTAAAAGATTTTTTTGGAAGGAAGTACGATATGCCGGAACAAGATAGAAATGAACAGATCGACCGCGGCAGATTAATGGTTCAGGTAAATTCCACTACCGGAGCCAAACCGATTGCCGACGCTCGAGTGGAGATTTCTTTTACAGGAGATCCGGAATCAGTAGTCGAAACAATCGAAACAGATGAAAATGGTCAGACAGAAAATGTGGAGTTGGCAGCGCCTCCGGTAGAATATAGTTTGTCACCCGGTGAAAATCAACCGTATGCGGAGTACAATGTAAAAATTACGGCTCCGGATTATGAACCGGTAACGGTTTCCGGGGCACAAATTTTATCAGGCGTTCGAGGAATACAAAATGTTCAGATGCAGCCGCGAGAAACATCGGAAACAAATATTGATACGTTTGTAATCGGGCCTCATACATTATGGGGAGATTACCCGCCGAAGATTGCAGAGGCAGAGATAAAACCGGTCAACGAAACCGGAGAAATTGTTTTAAGCAGAGTGGTAATTCCTGAATACATCATTGTCCACGATGGATCCGTAGGAGATACAACGGCTCAAAATTATTATGTAAGGTACAAAGATTATATAAAAAATGTAGCTGCCTGCGAAGTATATTCTACGTGGCCAAGATCAACACTGGAGGCAAATATTCTGGCTATCATGTCTTTTACGTTAAATCGGGTTTATACAGAATGGTACCGGAATAAAGGGCATGATTTTACGATTACATCGTCTACCGCATATGATCATAAATGGATGTCCGGCAAGACAACTTACGATTCCATTAATTCAATCGTTGATGAGATATTTTCTAATTTTTTATCCAGACCAAACGTAAGGCAGCCGATCTTAACCCAGTACTGCGACGGGAAAAGGGTCACATGCCCGGAATGGATGACACAATGGGGTTCTAAGTATCTTGGGGATCAGGGGTATGCGCCTATTGAAATCCTTCGCTATTATTACGGTGAAAATATGTATATCAACACGGCGGAACAGATTGCAGGAATTCCGGCGTCTTGGCCGGGACATGATTTAACGATCGGATCAAGCGGAGATAAGGTACGTCAGATGCAGGAGCAAATCAACCGAATTGCTAAAGATTATCCATCAATTCCTACAATTGCTGCGGACGGTCAGTATGGAGAAAGAACTGCCGAAGCAGTTCGAAAGATTCAGAACGTATTTGGTCTTCCGGAAACCGGAGTTGTGGATTATCCTACCTGGTATAAGATCAGCGAGATTTATGTAGGAGTCAGTCGAATAGCAGAGCTGAACTAAAAAAATAAAACAGTAAAGCAGCTAAAAAACCATATTTGTGGAATTTTAGCTGCTTATTGTTGTTTTGCAAGAAATACCTTAAACCATCCCTCAGTGACATCCCCGCTGTTTGCATTTATATTTCATATTCGGATCTGTAGGATCCCAGGTATGCCAGAATGGCAATTTATGTGCTGTTGGTTTCTTTAAAGGCTCGTATCCTGTTTTACTGTATATTACAACCTTTGTTTTCAATTTACAATTGTCATAAATCCATTTTGCATCTCCTGCGGTAAGCCGGATGCATCCGTGAGATGCAGGTGAACCAAGCTTATTATATGCGCTCACTGACAATCTGTTGTTATTATTTTTTGAATTATAAAACACAGAATGGAACAATACCCCTCCGTGAATTCTGGTGCACCACTGTCCCCAGCTCGGTCCCATCAGCTCATGCCACCGATATTTTGCCGGTGTATAAAAAGTTCCGGTTGGAGTATAACTGGATACCACCCCTGCAGAACATATCATTGCTTTGTATGGTACATAGTACTTACCGTCTTTATAATACACAGTAACCATTGATTTCGCTTTATTTACATACAGATAATATCTGCTTTTCTTTCCCACAATACCTTCCAGATTCTGTATTTGTTTTCCTTTTGAATCATAATAAAGCTTTAATGTTTTTCCATACATTATGGAACTTTTGTTTGTTACTTTTTTGTACTTAACTGTGATTTTTACACTGGAGGTTTTCCCTGTTTTATTACAATCGCTCAGATATGTCGTCTTTCCTCTTTTCCGGTAAGCACGCACTGTGTAGGTATATTTTGTATTCCGTTTTACTTTTTTATCTGTATATGTAACTGTACTTCCCTTTGTAACAGTTGCCACTCTGGTCCAGGATTTGGCTCCGCCGGCTTTCCGGTACACCCTGTATCCCTGTGCTCCTGAAACTTTTGACCAGGTCACTTTTAAATTTAATCCGCTTGGAGATACAGACTTAATTGCAGGAGTACTTAATTTTGTTGTGGCCTTGACTCCTTTTGCGTTGTAATACCCATCCTGTACTTTATTTTTATATTTCCAGTAGGGCTTCACTGTATAAGTATACGTTTTTCCCAAAACCGCTTTTTTATCGCTGTAAGATGTTTTACCAGCAGAAACGGTCGCCAGCTTCTGCCATTTACCGGAACCGGTCTTTCGATATACTTTATAACCGGAAGCTCCTGAAAGTTTTTTCCAGTATACTGTATTTGTATTATACGACTTGGATGATGCTTTGGATAAAACCGCCGCTTGTGGTTTCATCGTCACCTGCACCCGATTGGAATATCCTCCCGTATAAGTACTGCAGTATGGTTTTATTTTAAATGCGAAGTTACGTCCCCAATATTTATACGCACTGGAAGAAGATGCCGTTGTAAAGGTGTAACTGGTTTTTCCATCTACTGTAGCTACCTTTTTCCATTTACCGCCGTACTGACGATATACGTAATATCCCTTTGCGCCGGAAACTTTTGTCCAATTCAGTTTTATAGTTCTGCTTGAAGATACTGTAACAGAACTTAATTTTGTGCTCCCCAGCTTTGTCTGTGCGGAAATACCGGTATGATTGTAATCTGATCTGGAACCGGATGCATGATCAACCGCTCTTACTGTATAGTAATATTTGATTCCCGGTTTTGCCGACGTATCGGTATAGGATAACTTGTTAATCGAATTTTGGGTAAGTATCTTCCAGGATGAACCGGAAGTTTTTCTATATACATAATACCCATCTGCATGACTTACTGCTTTCCAGCTTACTGTTACTTTATTATACGCCGATGCCTTTGCCCCTGTCAGTACAGGTGTATCCAACATAACGGATACTTTTGCATCCTGCGCAGATTGGCTGTAAACTTCGTCATTGCCGTCTGCATATGCCCGAACAGTATAAGTATATGGCTGTTCGGACAGCGGCACATTTGTCAGGACACATCTTGAACTGCTTTGTCCCTTTACCGTCTGCATTTCTTTCAGTGTATTCCCGCTTATCTGGTATATTTTATAGTATCCGGCTCCATCTACCGGAGTCCAGCCGATTGTCACCTGACGGTATCCGGTTTTCTTGGCTGTAACATTTTTTACTTTATCTAATTCAACATATCCTTTTCCGGCAGCTTTCATCCCTGAAAATTCTTCATTATTGCTGTACTGCCTGTCACCGTTTTCATCTGCTGCATAAGATTCAACTTTATAAGAGTACGCAACTCCCGCAAGCGCTGTAGTATCCTGGTACTTATAAATGCCGTCTCCGACATCTTTCCATTCTAATGAATCTGATGAAAATTCGGCTATAGCGCTGCCCCATTCTCCAGTATTCGAACTCCGACGGTATACTGCATAGCCGTCGGCCTGATCCTGCCTTCTGAAACTAATTTCAAATGTATGCACATCCAATGCCTGTACTTTTACCATTTCAGGGGATGCAATCTCCCTGTTTGTCTGAATATTTTGTGACGAATCATTTGTACCTTGTGATTCTGCCGCAAAGATCACGATACTTGAGGCAAACAGCATAATCAACACTGCTGCAAGTATACCTATGTACTTTCTAGAACTAAACTTATTCATGAAAACCTCCTCTTTTCAATTATATATGCTTAAACATTATGGATTCACCCGTAAATTCGACTGCCATAAACGATGGTTTCTCCATCTCAATCATATAACATTATTGCAATAATATCTATAATTATATAAATTTTTTTGAATTTACTAATTTACACGATAATTACTAATTTTTTCACTGGTATATTGTCAGCAATGATATGTCCTCTCATAATCCCAAAAAGATGCCGCAGAAGAAATCTATCTCCTGCGGCATCTTTCACTGTATATTTTTCATTTTTTACTAATCGATCTTTACAATCCATCCATGTGTATCTTCCACTTTGCCAAGCTGGATTCCGGTTACTGTGTCATACAGCTTCTGGCTCAGTTCTCCGATTCCTCCATCCTGGATCTGCATGATCTCGTCACCCTTGCGAAGTTTTCCAACCGGAGAGATTACAGCTGCTGTTCCGGTTCCCCATACTTCTTCCAGGGTTCCGTTCTTCCATGCTTCTTCAATCTCAGCAATATCAATTCGCTTCTCGACTACTTCATATCCCCATTCCTTGCAAAGCTGGATCACGGTATCTCTTGTGATTCCCGGAAGGATACTTCCATTCAGCATTGGAGTTACTACTTTTCCGTTGATCTTAAAGAAAATGTTCATAGCTCCGACTTCTTCTATGTATTTTCTGTGGACACCATCCAGCCATAATACCTGAGAATATCCTTCGTCATGAGCTTTTACCTGTGACAGAATACTTGCTGCATAGTTTCCTCCTGTCTTAGCTTCTCCGATTCCGCCTTTGACAGCTCTTACGTAATCATCTTCGATCCAAATTCCTACCGGATCCAATCCTTCCGGATAGTATGGTCCAACTGGAGACAAAATTACGATAAACTTATAATATGCAGAAGTACGAAGACCTAAGAACGGATCTGTACCGATAATGAACGGGCGGATGTACAAAGAATGATCCGGCTCGTTTGGAATCCAGTCTTTATCAAGTTCCACCAGTTCTTTGATTGCCTGGACAAAATCTTCTTCCGGGATCTCCGGAATACACAAACGATCTGATGAACGGTTGGAACGTTTTGCATTCATATCCGGACGGAACAGATGAACACTTCCATCCACTCCATTATAAGCCTTTAACCCTTCAAAAACACCCTGTCCATAATGGAAAATCGTAGCAGCCGGCGGTAATGAAATATCACCATATGGCACGATTCGCGGATCATACCATCCTTTTCCCTCCGCATAATCCATAACAAACATATGATCTGTAAAGATGGTTCCGAACAATAAAGGATCATCTTCTGCAGGTTTTGCTTTTGGAGTTTCTATTTTGTTAACTTTGATGTCTAACATCCTCATCTCTTCCTTCCTATTTGTATTTTTTTATATTGTGAAACTTTTTTTTTCATATGTCAAGTATTGTTTCTATTTTTTTATATTTTGTAAACCTATACTCAATATCAAAATATGTTTCCTCTTCTCCTTCTTCGATCAGCGCCCAGTCTTTAGCTTTATCAAGATCCGGAAAATATGTGTCCGCATCATAGACATAATCCGTCCTCGTTACATAGGCCGTCGTACAATATGGAAGCATCATACGGTAAACACTTTCTCCGCCAATGATAAAAATATCTTCCTGCGGATATTTTTTCAATTCTTCCAGCAATTCTTCTTTTGTATGGACGATTACAGCGCCTTTTGCCTCGTAATCCTTATTTCTTGTCAGAACAATATTGGTTCTCTTTGGAAGCGGCATTCCATTGGGAAAGCTTTCCAATGTCTTCCTCCCCATTACAACGACTTTTCCAATGGTTGCTGCACGAAACATTTTCATATCATTGGGAATTCGGATCAAAAGTTCATTGTTCTTTCCAATTCCCCAATTCTTATCTGCATTTACGATTAAATTCATAATATCCTCCTAGATTGCGACCGGTATATCTTTGATCTGTTCCCCGGTCCGGTAATCTTCTACTTTGAAATCATCTAACGTAAATTCATAGAAGTCTTTGACTTCCGGATTCATCCAGAATTTCGGCGCCGGATAAGTCTCTCTCTGAATCAATTCTTTGATGATTGGTATATGTCTGTCATAAATATGAGCGTCCGCAATGACATGGACGAATTCTCCCGGTTCCATACCGCATACCTGAGCCAGCATATAGACCAAAACGGAATATTGCACAACATTCCAGTTATTCGCAGTTAGAATATCCTGAGATCTCTGATTTAAGATCGCATTCAATGTTAACTTGTCATGCCCCGGTTTCTTCGTCACATTAAACGTCATACTGTAGGCACAAGGGTACAGATTCATCTCGTGAAGATCCTGATGTACGTAAATGTTCGTCATAATTCGACGGCTGTAAGGATTATGCTTCAAATCATAGATGACTCTATCTACCTGATCCATCTGTCCTTCTGCATATTGATGCTTGACTCCCATCTGATAGCCGTAAGCCTTCCCGATGGATCCGTCTTCATCTGCCCACTCATTCCAAATATTGCTTTTCAGATCGTTGACATTATTGGATTTTCTCTGCCAAATCCAAAGCAGCTCATCAATGGCAGATTTTACATAAGTCTTTCTTAAAGTCAGTGCAGGAAATTCTTTGGACAGATCATATCGATTCACAACTCCGAACTGTTTGATCGTATAGGCAGATGTTCCATCTGCCCAATGAGGCCGAACCTTTTCCCCCTCCGTGCTGGTCCCATTCTCCAAAATATCTTTGCACATATTAATAAAAAGCTGATCTGCGTAACTCATTTCTTATTCTTTCTCCTTTTCCATCTCTTCTGTTTCACTGTTTGCTGTCAGCATCTCAAGTCTTCGCCGAAAGAAATTAATCTTACGATCAAAAATACCAAGACGATATAAATTAATCACGAACATGCCGATGATCAGCGCAAGCAGCATACCGCCAAGGCCTCCGAGCTTCCATCCAATATAGATGAGAAAGATCGTCGTCATTGCGGAAATCCCCATGCTGTCTCCCATCATCTTTGGCTGAAGGACCTGTTTTAATACCAGACAGATTGCATAAACGATCAATAATATAACAGCTCTTTTGAGATCTCCCGTAACAATACAGAACAATGCCCAAGGAATAATCACCGTCCCTGTTCCAAGAATCGGAAAAATATCAACAATCCCGATTAAGACGGAAAACAGAAAAGCATAGCTGATACCGGCGATCTTAAAACCGATCCACAAGATAGCAATGATAATGAACATAATCTTAATCTGCGCCAGACAATAGCTGCCCAAAACACCCAGCGTATTGTGCAAAAAGATATCGATCTTATGTTTTACGACTTTCGGAATCGTTCTATTGTACCATTTCACAATTTTTTCCCGATCGATTAAAAACATATAGGCAGAAAAGAACATAACAACAACGCCAATCAGGCCATTTGTCATGCCTTTTGCCATACTTCCGGCGTGAGACATACCATAATTTCCTATACTAGAAACAAGGCCGGCAATCCCGCTTCCAATCGACTGCGCAGCATGATCCAACTGGTTCTCTACTGCCGGAGGCAGCATTTCCAATAGATATTCCATCTTCTGACGAAAGAACTCAAATTGGTGAATCGCATCTTTTTGAAAATCCGGAAATCCCTGAATGAACAATATCACCTGTCCCACAATTCCTCGGATAAACAGATAAAACAGGGCAATAATCCCGGTAATGACAGCAGCAATTAAGATCATGGAACCAAACTTCTTGGGAAGCTTTATCTTCTTTTCCAAATATTCAATCACAGGGTGAGCAATCAGCGCAATAATCCATCCTGCCACGAACGGCCAAAAAAACCCCAAACATTTTGGAACCGCAAAAATGAGTAATATGGCACCTACGGCAATTACCAGCAGTTCCATAATTATATCCAGATATATTTCCCAACGTTTCATATGCAGTCTTCACTCCTCGTCATCTTAGTATCTCTTCCTTCTCCATGTCCTTGAACGTCTTTTGTCCTGCTTATTATACCGCATCACATCTTGTCCGTCCAGCCTGCGTCATCTGCGATGCGGATCTTGTCTTCTCGTCTGTCATAATAATAGACGTGATCCGATAAAACCTCTTCAGGATCTACGACCGTTCGGTTCGTTTCCTTCACCATATAAGATAATTCTCTGATATCTCCGGCATCTCGTTCCAACAGCAAAATTACCTCATGAATGCTGCTTGGAAGAATATAAAGGTTCTCTCCCATCGTGGAAGCAAAATCATAAAGTACCTTATCATACACCATAGCCGAAGCCCCATTCATATAATCACCATTGGACAAAACAAAGATCGGAAGATTCCCTGTTTCAATCTCTATTGGTATCACGTTCTCAATTTTTTTAATCGAAGACGGAAACATCTTTTCTGTATTTGCTCTTGCATCCTGCTTTATCTGTTCTTCTGAAATGCCCCACATCTCAAGATCTTTTCTGCGAATCATTGCGCTTGCCATGCCGTCCTCATTGCGATAGGCTATCCAGCGATAAGTAACCGCCAGATCTTCGATCCGATCATAAGGACAAAATTCCAGTATCTCACGATTCTTATCAAAATGAACCAAGCGAAAGAAAAGTTTGTCTCTGATAAAATCATAATCCTTAATCCGCTCCTCCTCCAGCGCGAATCCAAGACTGCATTCTTCATAATCTGCACTGATTCTTGCCAGAATCTCGGAAAAACGATTCCCATCTTTATATTGCTGATAATATGGTTCCAGATACAATACCGGCTGCAAACTCTCTTTCCCATCCCCGATCGACATCCCTGCCATAAAAACCTGATTATTCTTACAGATCCGCTGGACTTTTACCACTTTGCCGGCCGGCTCCCTGACATACTCCAAAATATGCTCCTGCACATACCCATAAAATTCTTTTTCATTCAACATGACGTTCTCCTTTCCCAAAAGGTCGAAAAACTCATGTCATACCCCCTCCTGGCTCTGCCAGTTCCTTCATGTTTTTTCGTTGTTGTAAATATTTTCCAATTCATATTCTAAATCAATTTACAAGCGTTTTCAAGTCTTTTATCTAAGAGAAGAAGGAAATTTCCCTGACAGAAAATTTCCTTCTGATTTTAACCTATATATTCTTTGAAAAAACGAAGCAATGTCTCCATTTCTTCTCTTGTTCCAATGGTAATCCTTAGATAGTTATTGATCCTCGGCTGATCAAAGTATCTTACATAAATTTTTTGTTCCTTGGCCGCCTGAAACAGCTCTTTGGCTGTAATTCGTTCATGAGATGCAAATATAAAATTCGCCTTGGAATCCGGGAACGTGAATCCTAATTTTCTCATTTCCTCTTTGAACCATTCTCTCGTATCGATGATCTTCTTTCTCGTCTCCTGGAAATATGCCTCATCCTCCAGCACAGCCGCTCCCATAAGAATCGACGGCTCGTTCATGGTATAGGAATTGTAGGAGTATTTCACATCATTCATCGCCTGAATCAGCTCCTGATTTCCAATAGCATATCCGATTCGAAGACCTGCCATAGAACGAGATTTGGAATAAGTCTGAACGACTAACAAATTATCATATTTTTCTGTTAATGTTTTTGCAGATACTCCTCCGAAATCGATGTATGCTTCATCTACGATCACAGCCACATCCCGATTATGCTCCAAAATCTCTTCTACTTCCTCAAGAGGCATATAGATTCCTGTCGGAGCATTCGGATTTGGAAATACCACGCCTCCGTTTTCTCCGAAATAGTCTTTGGGCTCAATCTGAAATTGTGAATTCAACGGCTTTTTCTCATAAGGAATCCCAAAAAGTTCTGCCCAGACCGGATAAAATGAATAAGTAATATCCGGGAACAGAATCGGTTTCTCACTGTTAAAAAATGTCATAAATGCCACGGCCAAAACATCATCCGATCCGACTCCCACAAACACCTGCTCTTTTGGAACGCCATGGTAGGAAGCAATGGCATTGGTTAATTTTGTCGCCGCAGGATCCGGATACTTCCTTAAATTACGGATCTCAGCAGCTGCCTCCAATGCTTTCGGAGACGGCGGATACGGATTTTCATTGGTATTTAATTTAATAACCCCATCTTCCTTTGGCTGCTCGCCCGGTGTGTAGGGTTCGACTTTGCGTATATTATCTCTCCAACTGCTCATACATTTCTCCTGTCTAACGATATTCATCTCTCAGTTTTTGGAAAAGCGGAAGGGCTTTTTCAATCCTCTCTGTCGGCACACAGTAAGACACCCTTACATAGCCGGGACAGCCAAAACTATCTCCGGGTACAATCAGCAGATCATATTTTTTCGCTCGCTCGCAAAATGCGTTGGCATCTTCTTCCAATGCTTTCGGGAACAAATAGAACGCTCCTCCCGGCTCTACACATTCATATCCCATATCGATCAATGCGTGATAGAACAAATCTTTATTCTTCTGATAGATGGAAATATCAGAAGTCAAATCCACACATTCACCGATCACCTTTTGATACAGGCTCGGGACACTTACGAAGGACAGAAGTCTTCCTGCGGCAATAAACGATGGAATCAAATCGTCAAAATCTTCCGCCTCGGATGGTGCAACAATATATCCCACACGCTCTCCCGGCAGTGACAAGGATTTACTGAAAGAATATCCCACCAATGTGTTTTTATAATACTTTGGTACATGAGGTACCTCAAAACCATCATAAGCAATCTCTCGATACGGCTCATCGGTAATAATATAAATGCTGTGCCCGTATTCTTTTTGTTTTTGTTCCAGCAGGTCTGCCAGTTTCTGAATCGTGTCTTCTGAATATACGACTCCTGTCGGATTATTCGGAGAATTGATCAGGACAGCTTTTGTATGTTCATTGATCGCTTTCTCAAGTTTCTCAAAATCAATCTGGAATGTCTTTGTATCTGCCAGGACCGTTACGAGTTTGCATCCCGCTCCCTGGGCATAGACCTGATATTCCGGAAAATACGGCGCTATCGTAATAATCTCGTCCTCCGGCCCATCTGTCAATGTACGAAAGCAAATTCCAAGAGCTGCTGCCGCTCCAATCGTCATAAACACATTATTTTCCGTATAATCGGTTTCAAATCTGCGGTTTAGGGAATCTGCAACCGCTTTGCGCACTTCCGTGATTCCCGCATTGCTGGTATATCCGTGAACTTCGACCGGATCCAGTGTCTTTAAGAATCGAATCGCCGTCTCATCCACTTCCTTCGGCGCCGGAACACTTGGATTGCCAATGCTGAAATCAAATACATTTTCTGCACCGACTTCTTTTGCCCGCTGCATTCCGAATTCAAAAATATCACGAATCACAGAGTGTTGTTTTGATAATTCTAATACTTCTTTTGATAACATTATTCTTCTCCTTTTCTCACTTCATTGTAAAACAAAGGGAGTATCTGAGCAAGTTTTCCTTGTCATTTATTCATCCAAGGCTTTCCTTAAACTATGAGTAAATTCATATACATGTTTCGGACTTTCGGTTCCATGCTGACTGATAAGTTTTACAATCGCGCTTCCTACGATGACTCCGTCACAATACTGGCTCATATGTTTTGCCTGCTCCGGTCCTGAAATTCCGAAACCGACTGCACAAGGAATCTTGGAGTTTTTCTTGATGACATCAAAAAATGCATCAAAATCTGTAGAGAATTCGTCTCTTGTTCCTGTCACGCCAATTGAGGAAACACAATAAAGAAATCCTTCCGCATCTCCTGCAATCATAGAAATTCTTTCGTGAGACGCCGGTGTCACTAAACTAATATTGTCTATCTGGTGAGCTGTGGCTTCCCCCTGAATTTCATCTTTTTCTTCATATGGCATATCCGGCACGATGACTCCGTCAATTCCGCATGTACTGCACAGGTCAAAAAACTTCTTTGTTCCGAAACGATAGATGCTGTTTAGGTACATCATCATCACAAACGGAGTTTCCTTGATCTCTTCTCTTAATTCTTTTACCATCTGAAAAATGCCTTTTAAAGTCGTCCCTTCCGAAAGCGCATGCTGACTCGCCTCCTGAATCACGATTCCCTCTGCGATCGGATCAGAAAAAGGGACTCCAATCTCAATAACATCTGCTCCGGCACGTACCATCTCCCGGATATTTTCTTTGGTCGTTTCATATCCATAGTCGCCGGAAACAATATAAGTAATCAACGCTTTTTGTCCGTTGTTCTTTCTTTTCTCAAATGCCTCTCTAATTCTCATCTAATTCCACTCCTCTGTATCTTGCTACCTGGTATACGTCTTTATCTCCTCTTCCTGACAAACAAATGACCATTGTCTCATCTTTGCTCATCTTTGGTGCGATCTCCATGGCCGCCGCTACTGCATGGGAAGATTCAATGGCAGGAATGATCCCTTCCAGCTTGGAGAGATATTCAAAAGCTCTGACTGCCTGCTCATCGGTAATGCTTACATATTCTGCTCTTCCGATTTCTCTTAAATACGCATGTTCCGGTCCGACTCCCGGGTAATCCAGTCCGGCGGAAATAGAATAAACCGGATCGATCTGTCCTTCTTCATTTTGAAGGAAATAGCTTTTCATGCCGTGGAAAATGCCTTTGGTTCCTTTTGTCATGGTCGCGGCATGTTTGTTTGTATCCACACCCATTCCGGCTGCTTCTGCCCCTACCAAACGTACGGATTCATCCTTGATAAAATCATAAAAAGCTCCCATCGCATTGGATCCCCCGCCGACGCAGGCTACAACACAATCCGGAAGTTTTCCTTCTTTTTCCTGCATCTGTTTCTTAGTCTCTTCTCCAATAATCTTCTGGAAATCCCTTACCATAGCCGGATAAGGATGAGGTCCCATAACGGAGCCAATACAGTAAAATGTTGTTTCAATGTTGGTCGCCCAGTCTCTCATCGCTTCATTGATGGCATCTTTTAGGGTTTTCGTGCCGCTTTCTACTGCAACGACTTTTGCTCCGAGAAGCTCCATACGATAAGCATTCAGACTTTGGCGTTTTACATCTTCCGCGCCCATATATACTACACATTCCATGTCAAACAATGCCGCTGCGGTTGCGGTCGCCACACCATGCTGTCCGGCTCCGGTCTCTGCGATGATTCGTTTCTTTCCCATTCGTTTGGCAAGGAGCGCCTGCCCTAGCACGTTATTGATCTTATGGGCTCCGGTATGGTTCAGATCCTCTCTTTTCATATAAATCTTCGCTCCACCCAGATCCTCTGTCATTTTTTTCGCATAATACAGGAGAGACGGACGATTAGCATACTCTCTGTAATAATCATGCAGTTCCTTCAAAAAATCCGGATCATTCCTATATTTCTCATAAGCCTCATTCAGCTCATTGACTGCGTTCATCACGATTTCCGGCACATATTGACCGCCGTACTCTCCAAATCTTCCTATCTTACTCATCGTTTCCTCCTGCTATCTTCATAATTTCTCTCATCTTGCTTAAATCTTTGCATCCATCCGTCTCGATTCCACTGGACAAATCGATTCCTTCCGGATGGATCTGATCTAAAATGTATTTTAAATTCTCTGTCGTCAAACCGCCGGCCAGCAAATATGGCTTCGTAATGTTTGCTTTCCTCAGCAAAGCCAAGTCAATCGTCTTGCCCGTTCCTCCATAGGCTTCTTTGGAAAAACTGTCCAGCAGGATCCGATCCGCTGATAATTTCTGAACATCTTCCATATCTTTTACGGTTCTCACCCTTGCCGCTTTCCAAATCTCCTGACCGCACACACTCCGAAGCTTCTGGATCTGCTCTTCCCCCTCGTCTCCGTGAAGCTGAATCACATCAAGAGGAACCTGCGCAGCAATCCTTGCAATCTGTTCCGGCTCTTCATTTACAAACACACCAACGCAGCAAATCTCTTTTCCCAACTTCTCCCGGAGTTTCGCAGCCATCTCGCCGGTCACTTTCCTTTTGCTTTCTGCAAACACGAAACCTACATAATCCGGATGAACCTCATTGGCATACTCTGCGTCTTCCATTCTGCGGATTCCACACATTTTCACAATCATAGACGACTCCTTAACTCTTCCATCGTCACCTGGATATTATCGGATCTCATAAACGCTTCCCCAATCAAAGCGCCGTCGGCTCCCTGTCTTTTCACATGCAGCAAGTCTTCTTTTGTCAGCATTCCGCTCTCGGAAACAAGCACTGCCTCGTATGGAATCTTTTGCGCTAACTTTGATGTCGTATTCAAGTCTACTTCAAATGTCTTTAAATTGCGGTTATTAATCCCTATGATATCACAATTACAGCGAATTGTCTTTTCCAATTCTTCTTCATTGTGAACCTCTGCCAGACAATCCAGATCCAAACTCTTTGCAAGCTGGTAAAATTCCTTCATTTTTTCCTCGGAAAGGATCGCGGCGATTAACAGAACTGCATCCGCTCCCAAAACTTTTGCCTCATAGATTTGATAAGCGTCTATGATAAAATCTTTTCGTAACATCGGCAGATTAACTTTTGCTCGAATATCTGCAAAATATTTGCTGCCCCCTTTAAAATAATGTTCTTCTGTCAAACAAGAAATGGCAGCGGCACCGGCTTTTTCATAGGCAAGAGCCGTTTCCACCGGTCGGAAATCTTCTGCAATGACTCCTTTCGACGGAGAAGCTTTTTTTACTTCCGCAATAATGGACAATCCTTCTTTTTGCATTGCTTTCTTAAACCCACGATTCTGATTTTTCGAATTTAATGCCATTTCTTTCATATCTTCCAGAGGGAAATTTTCCTTTTCCCTCTGAAGCTGTTCTTTTCTTTTTTCAACGATATCATCTAAAATCATATGACACTCCTAACAAGCATTGGTGTATTGAACAAATTCATCTAATTTGGCTAACGCCTTTCCTGAGTCAATGGCCTGCCTTGCAAGCTCGACTCCTTCTTTCATAGTCACAGCCTTTCCGATCGTATAAAGAGCCGCTCCTGCATTTAAAAGAACAATATCTCTTTTTGCTCCCTGCTCTTCTCCGGAAAGTACTTCTCTTGTAATGACTGCGTTTTCATCCGCCGTTCCGCCGGCTACTTCTTCTTTGGTGTACATGGATAATCCCAACTCTCTTGGATCCACTTTATATTTCGTGATTTCTCCGTCTTTGATCTCACAGACACTGGTCGTAGAGGAAATAGATAATTCATCCAGCCGATCGTCTCCGTAAACAATCAGAGCATGCTTAACGCCGAGATTCTTTAATACATTGGCCATCGGCTCTAAAAGTTCTTCTTCATAGACTCCCAGCACAATATAATTGGTCATGGCCGGATTTGCCAAAGGGCCAAGAATATTAAACACAGAGCGAACCCCCAGCTGCGCGCGGACCGGACCTGCGTATTTCATAGATCCATGATGAGTCTGTGCAAATAAAAATGCGACTCCAAGATCATCCAGGCATTGTTTCCCTTCCTCCGGTGACAATCCGATTTTCGCTCCTAAGGCTTCCAGCACATCGGCAGCCCCGCTTTTGGAAGAGACGCTTCGGTTTCCATGTTTCGCTACCTTGGCTCCTGCTGCCGCGATGACAAAAGATGACGTCGTAGATATATTAAAACTGTTTGCCAGATCTCCTCCAGTTCCCACGATATCAATCGCCTCTGTTTCTTCCGGAACAACGGCTGCTTTGGCACGCATCACCCTGGCAAAACCGGTAATTTCATCCGGCGTCTCGCCGTTCATGCGAAGCCCTGTCAGGAAACTTGCAATCTGTGCTTCCGTTGCATTTCCTGACATAATACAGTCCATCGCTTTATAAGACTCTTCGGTGGTCAAATGATTTCCGTCTACGATTTTTGCTAAAAATGGCTTTAAGGTTTCCTGATTCATCGTAGTCATATCTTCTTCCTTCTTTCTGTTGTCAATATCAATTCCTGCAACATCGATCAAAAAGTTCTCTAAAATTCTCATGCCCATTTCCGTCAAGATGGATTCCGGATGGAACTGAATGCCATAGACCGGCATTTCCTTGTGTTTGAGCGCCATGATCTGCCCCTCTTCGTCGGTTCCCAAAATTTCCAGACAATCCGGAATCTGCTTTGCATCTACCACGAGAGAATGATATCTTGCCGCATAAATGGTTTCTTCCAATCCGTCAAACAAAGAATCCTGGTTCTTTATAAAAATCTTACTCATTTTTCCGTGCATCAGTTCCGCTGCCGGCACGATTTTCCCTCCGAAGACTTCTCCGATTGCCTGATGTCCAAGACAGATTCCAAGAATTGGAATTTTTCCGGAAAACTGCCGAATCACTTCCTCGGAGATTCCCGCTGTTTGGGGATATCCAGGCCCCGGTGAAATAATAATAGCTTCCGGCGCCATTTGCTCGATTTCTTCTATGGTAATTTCATCGTTTCTTACTGCTTCGATGTGAGGATGAAGCTCTCCCACATACTGATAAATGTTATAAGTAAAAGAATCATAATTATCAATCAATAAAATCATAACTGCGCCGCCTCCTTCATCGCATCTATCACTGCCTGTGCTTTGTTCCTGGTTTCCTCATACTCTTTCTTCGGCACAGAATCCGCTACGATTCCGGCTCCTGCCTGCACATACCCTTTTCCGTCTTTAAATACAACGGTTCGGATGGCGATGCAGGTATCGATTCGGCCGTCAAATGCCAGATAACCAACGGTTCCTCCGTAAACTCCCCGTTTTGTTTCTTCCAATTCATCGATGATCTCCATCGCTCTTACTTTCGGCGCTCCTGACAAGGTTCCTGCCGGAAGAACGCTAAACAGCGCATTCATCGGCGTTTTGTCTTTTCGAAGTTTTCCCTGAACGTCACTGACCAGATGCGTTACTTTGGAATATTTCTCTACGGTCATAAAATTCTTTACTTCCACTGTGCCGAATTCGCTGACTTTGCCCACGTCATTTCGTCCGAGGTCTACTAACATGGTATGTTCCGCCCGCTCTTTCAAATCATGAACCAGCTGCCGTACCAGCATATCATCTTCTTCCTTGGTCGCTCCCCGCGGCACCGTCCCGGCAATCGGCTTCGTCGTTACCATCTGATTCTGCACACTGACCAATTTCTCCGGAGAAGCCCCAACCACCTGGTAATCTGCAAAATCAAAAAAGTATAAATATGGGGACGGATTGCTGGTCCGCAGGCACCGGTACACATCAAAGGGATCCGCATCACTTTCTACTTCAAATCTTTGAGAAAGCACCACCTGGAAAATATCTCCTTTTTTGATGTAATCTTTTGCTTTCCTTACATTTTCTTCATAGCCTTCTTTGGTAAGATTGGAGGTTATTTGGGTCTCCCGGGTTAGAAAACGATCTCTTTGGATCGCCACCGGACGTTCCATTTTCCGAAGGAGCAGCTCTGCCCGATCTTCCAATTCTTCATATACTTCTTCCACAGAATCTTCCCGGTGAATGTTTTGAATCACGATCACTTTATTAGATAAATGATCATACGCAATCAGTTGATCGTACATGCACAAATGGCAGTCCGGCATTTCCAGATCATCTTTCGGCACATTTTTTAGTGTCTTCTCTGTATAACGAATCATATCATAACCAAAATAACCAATCAGCCCGCCGGTCAGATTCGGCATTCCCTCCATCACCGGTGAGTGATATTGCTCCGCAATGTCTGTCAAAAACTTTGCCGGGTTTTCTATTTCTTGTTTCTTTCCGTCAATGACTGCATCTTTGCCCTGTATTTTAATCTCTGATTTTGGATGAATCCCGATAAAAGAATATCTTCCCCATTGATCTTTATTCTCCACACTCTCCAGCATAAAGCAGGATGTGCCTTTCTTGCGAAGCGCCCAGAACATACGAATCGGCGTCATATAATCCGCCAAAACTTCATAAAAAACCGGTACGCTTTTGTACTCTCTCAATAATTCTTTGACTTCCTTCAATGATGGATATAACATAATTTGCCTCCTTAAAAAGTCGGTCGCCGGCGGCAGATAAAACTTTTGTCCCTACAAGCCCCAGAGGGCTTTTTTGATTCAATCGGAAAGTCTTGTAGACTTCCGATTGAATCAAAAAAGGCCTATCATCCCAAAACCTGGGACGATAGACCGTGGTGCCACCCATATTCAAGAGAATCCGCCAATCACTGATTGAACATAAAGATCAACAAAATCTCTCCTCCTTAAGGTACTCCGCTATTCAAAGCTTTTATACCTCGTTCCCGTAACGTGGGATAACGGCGACAGTTACTTCGTTGCTAAAACAGTTCTCTGTGCTCCTCACAAATCCATTCACTCATATCATATCTGCAGTTTCGCACCGTCCAACTGCTCTCTGTGAGACTGGGGTATGAGCTACTTACTTTTGCTCATCGGATTTATCACTCTAATCTGTTAAATTTTTTATTATTATATGCTGATTCAGACCATTTGTCAACCAAGATTTCGGCTTTTTCACACCCATATCACAAATCATCAGCGATTCAGCCTATATTTTGCATCATATTTTTTATTATTAAAATTCCAAAAAACACCATTCCGATGATGGCTGACACTTTGCCAATTTTCGCTCCCGGATCTTTTTTATTTTTCATTACGATCCAGAAAGAGATAATCTGAATCGCAAAGTACACGACCAATGAATAATGGATTCCCTGAAAGGACAATGCTCCTCCTTGGTTGCCTGACCAGATCGGAACACCCCATTGAACCAGCAGCATATCACCGAGACACAAACCTAATCGGTAGGGAATTCCAAATATATAGCCAAGCAGGGATAAACAAAATCCGTAAGTTCCATAGCCCGGCAATCGAATCTTTCGGATATCCCAGTACTTTTTTATGCTCCAGAAAACCAAGTACCCTATGAAACACCCTATGGTATTTGCAGCAACATCATCTATGTCTGCCAATCTTCCTGTAAAAAGAAATTGTATCACTTCAATTCCCATGGATCCCACAAATCCAAAAACAATATACTTCCAGCGAAATTTCCCATCTTTTTGAAAAAGAGCTGGCAATAAAATTCCCATCGGCAAAAATACAAGGATATTTAATAAAAAGTAGATTCCATTAAAATCCCGGAACAAAATCAGCTGAAAATTATGCGCATTCTGAAGCGACCACGGAGCAAAGACACCTGTAATCATCAAAAGCGTAATCAAATAAACAAACATGATGAACACCAGAACATAATCCTCTCCCCTTCGGCTCTTCTTTCGCACAATTTTATCTGCTGCAAAGAACAGCAGAGTCAAAATCAAGCCCAACCAACAAGATTTTGACAAAAATGACATACCAATTAATAATTTTCCCATAAACCTTCTCCTCATTGTTTTTCATTAGTATATAAAATCTTTTAACAATCAGCAACCTGTATTTTTTCTCTCTTCCCATTGCAGGCGGCGTCTATTTCTGTTAAAATATTTTTAGAACATACGTTCATTTTATGTGGGAGGTAAGACGATTGGAATATTCTTTGGAACAATTGAACGAAGATCAGCTTCAGGCTGTTACATCGACAGAGGGATTTATACGAGTGATCGCAGGCGCCGGTTCCGGAAAGACCCGGGCTCTTTCTCACCGCTTTGCCTACCTTGTCAATGACGTCGGTATCCTGCCGGGCAATATTCTCTGTGTTACGTTTACCAATAAATCCGCCAATGAGATGCGCCAGAGAATCCATCGCCTGACCGGCGACAATGATACCGGATATATCAATACCTTTCATGGTTTCTGTGTGTCCATCCTTCAAGAAGACAGTCACGCGGTTCAATACCCGAAGAATTTCCTTGTGCTGGATAATTCGGATATTGATTCCATGTTAAAGATCATTTACGAGGAACGGGGGCTGACCCTTCGTCATATGACGTTTGCAAAAGCACGCGATATGATCGAGATCCGCAAGTTATTTAAGAATCCCGAGTATTATCTGGACATGATTACCATGTCGCTGGATACTCTGCAGCAGAAATATCAGCATGCCGCTGATCCTTCTGACATCATTTTCTATGGTTATCTGTATCAGGAGAAGAAATGTTTTGGACTTGACTATAATGATCTGATCAAATTTTCCTTATATATTTTCGAACAGAATGAAGACATCCGATTAAAATGGCAGCAGCGGCTGGAATATATCATGATCGATGAATTTCAAGATATCGATGCGCTTCAATACCGGCTGATGGAAGTCTTATGCGGTTACCACAAGAATCTTTTCATCGTTGGAGATCCGGATCAGACCATCTATTCCTGGAGAGGCGCCAATGTGAAATATCTTCTTCATTTTGATAAAGTATTTCCGGGTACCAAGACGATCATGATGAACCAAAATTATCGATCAACTCCTCAGATTCTTGCTGCTGTCAATTCTCTGATTGATAAGAATGAACACCGGATGAAAAAAGATCTCCTCCCAATGCTGGCGGATGGGCAGTCTGTCCTTTGCTACCATGGAGACAGCTCTTTGGAAGAAGCCAAGTGGGTTGCTTCCCAGATAAAGAAGCTCCAGGAAAACGATATTTCTTATGATGATATGACGATTTTGTATCGGGCGCACTATATCACCCGTACCATAGAAGAAGTTTTGCAAAAAGAGGAGATTCCTTACACTATATACAGCGGCGTGCAGTTTTTTGGCCGTATGGAGATCAAAGACGCTCTTTCCTATCTCCGTATGATCGCTTTCAAAGACGACCTTTCTTTCCTGCGGATCGTCAATGTACCAAAACGCAATATCGGAGAACGCCGTATTCGTTTCCTGCAGGAATACGCACAGCAAAATCGTGTTTCTCTTTATGATGCACTGAAAGAAAGTCTCCGCCATCCGATCATGAAGGGGACAAAGGCTTCTGATTTTGTAGATTTGATTGAATCTTACGCCGGTATTTACGAACAGCAGACCATTTCTGAGCTGCTTGCCAAGGTCCTTGATCAGAGCGGTTATGAAAAGATGCTTCGAACTGCCGGGAGTCAGGAACGCCTGGATAATCTAGCGGAACTAAAGCAATCGGTCTATGAATATGAAATTTCCTGCGGCGAGGAAAGCACCCTGGAACATTATCTTGCTCATGTGGCATTGTTTTCCAACAGTGACGCACAGGATGGCGCGGGCAAGGTAAAACTTATGACGGTTCATGCTGCCAAAGGACTGGAATTTCCTTATGTATTCTTATGCGCTATGAATGAAGGAATCTTTCCTTCCAAAAAGACCTCTGACATCGATGGCATGGAGGAAGAGCGCCGCCTTGCCTTTGTGGCCATGACCAGAGCTCAGAAAGGGCTTTATTTATCGGAGAGTGAAGGAAGGAATTTCGACGGCTCCATGCAGTATCCATCTCGCTTCTTATTGGATATCGACGAGTCTTTGCTGACTTATGACCGCAGGCCGTCGGATCCGCTGATTTCCGACACCATCGCATACATCCGATACAGCGATCGGTATTTAGACGGCTATCTTCCAAAAGAAGGAAATTTTCAAATTGGTGATAAGATTCGCCATAAGATTTTTGGTCTTGGCACGATTCTTTCCGTTGATTCATCTCAAAGTGCCTATCTGATCCAATTTGACCGCATGGATACCCCGAGACAGATTTCATTTCATGTTCATTTAGAAAAGGTCCGATGAATTCCTTCATCGAACCTTTTTCCCTCTATATCAAGATATCTTCTCTATACCTCGCAGGTCGCAACCACCTTATATTCTTCCGGAATCTGATAGTCCAGATCTGCCGGTCCTAATTTCCACTGAATCTGGCACAGAGACTGCTCAATCACGCCTTCAAAATACAGCATAGCGATTCCGGCATCAATCTGCTCTTCATATTCATTGGTCTCCTCATCATCCCGCACAGCTAATATGATCTTTGATCCGTCAATCAAGAATCTCCACGGCTGACGATTCAATGTAGAAGGGGCCCTTCTTGCGTAATCCATCGGGTCATACAGCGCACGTTCTGTCAATGTATCCACATCCGCTTCCTGTCCCCACTGATCAATATAAACAATTTTCTGCAATGGCAGCCTTCCTGCTCCCAGAGACGCCTTCTTCTTCATATCTGCCTGGGTATAATTACCGCCGGTCTGCACTGCGCCTGTTGTGATCTTCCTTGCTTTCTTTCCATATCCAAGCGCAAGGATTCCTACGACCTCTTTGTCCGTTACAAGATTCAGCTTATGGATGACCGTCTTGCTGTCTTCAAATGTGATCCAGCAGGAAGAAACGCCTAATTCATTGGCTTTCAAGGAAATCCCTTCCCCTACATATCCTGCATTTTCAATATAGTGATCTTTCTTTTCTGAAAGAAGAATCGCATAATGAGGAGCCTGGATCATGATTCCTTTGTAGCCTGCAAAGCCATCCAACTGGCGATAAACCATATCGTAGTCCATAAATCGAATATCCACCGCAATATCTTCTACGAGCTTCGGACAGGTCCTGGCATAGTCCCTGATCTCTTTTGCTGTTTTGGCATCGATGGTTTTGTCTTTGTAATCTCGTACTGAATACTTGTTTGCAATGCTTTGTCTGTAATCCATTGTTCACCGCCTCCTTTTTCTCTTGTTCCAATCTTTGTCTAGAGCTATTATATCACAACATAGAGAAGAAATCCGTTCATTCTTACATTTTTCTTTTCTTATATTTCCAAACGAATCTTATAATGCTCCAGCCAGTAATTGATTTGAAGCAGATAGGCAATCATCTGAGGGCCTGCCATTAACTGTCCATACCATGGCCTTCCATAATCCTTTGGACTTTCCAAGAAACGTTCTGTCTTTTTCAAATCAATCAGCTGATTGATCGGCGCTTCTTTTTGTCTCATGACCTGCCTTAATTCATCTGCCAAAAGTCTCTCATAATTCGGGTCATAGGTCTTTGGATATGGACTTTTCCTCCGATACAATACTTCTTTCGGCAAATCTTCTCTTCCTGCCGCCCGAAGCAAGCCTTTTGCCTCGCCGTTGAAACATTTTAACTCCCACGGCACATTATAAAGGTATTCCACAATTCGATGATCCGCAAAAGGTACTCTGGCCTCCAATCCGGAATACATGCTGGTACGATCCATACGATCCAGAAGCGTCACCATAAACCATCGAAGGTTCAAATAAGAAATCTCTCTTCTTCTGGCTTCCAGGGGATCTTCCCCATCAAGCGCCGGCGTTTCATCTATCGTTTTCTGATATGCCGCTTTAGAGTAGGCTTCCAAATCTACTTTTCCTAGAATATCATCCCGCAGCAATGCCTTCCGCGGCTCCATATCCATCGACCAAGGAAAACAATCGGCCTCAAAACATTCTTTTTTGTGAAACCACGGATAACCGCCAAAGATTTCATCCGCACATTCCCCGGTCAGCGTGACCTTGTTGTCTTTGACCACCTTAGAACAGAAATACAACATAGAAGATTCCACGTCTGCCATACACGGAAGATCTCTTGCCTCCACTGCCTGATACAAATTAGAAATCAAATTCGTATTTTCACATTCCAAATAAGTGTGATGGGTGTCTGCATATTCTACCATCCGATCGACCCACGGCCGATCCTCAGAAGGCTGAAAAGCGTTGGCCTGAAAATATTGATGATTGTTCCGAAAATCAAAAGAAAACGTATTTAATTGTTTGCCTTCTTTATGAAGCTCCTTGGCACAGATGGAAGTAACCAAACTGCTGTCTACCCCTCCGGATAAAAACGTACAAATCGGAATATCAGAAAGCATCTGCAGTTTCACTGCGTCGTGGATCAGCCATGATGTTTTCTCCACGGTTTGTTCCGGTGTGTCTTCATGCTGCTTTGCTTCCAATTTCCAATACGCCTGATCCTTAAGACCTTCCTTTCCATACTCTAAAAAATGTCCCGGGAGCACTTCCAACACCCCACGGAAAACTCCTTTTCCATAAGTCTTGGCAGGTCCTAATCCAAACACTTCTCCAAGACCTTCCCGGTCAATCACAGGTTCAATTCCGGGATATTGGAACAGTCCCTTTAATTCAGAGGAAAATACCAAAGTATCTCCCCTTCTGCAATAAAATAAAGGCTTTACCCCCAAACGATCTCGAATCAAATATAATTTTTCCAACGCACCATCCCATATGGCGATCGCAAAAATCCCATTTAATTTCTCAATGAATGATATTCCATATCTCATATATCCGACCAAAATGACTTCCGTATCGCTGGTCGTTTGGAATCTGGCTCCTTTTCGTTCCAATTCCTGTTTTAACGGAACCATGTTGTAGATCTCTCCATTAAAAATGACGGCACATTCGTTTTGGTCTTTCTTTCGAAGCATCGGCTGATGCCCATTTTTCAAATCAATGATCGAAAGCCGCACGTGAGCCAAACCACAGCCCTCATCCAGATAGGTTCCTTCATCATCCGGTCCTCGATGTTTCTGTACCTGATTCATGGTATTCAATATTTTCATCCAAACATCCGACGTCTTCTGATACTTTTCTTTCGGATTGGAAAATCCTGCAATGCCGCACATAGCTTCTCACCTCTTCTATTTTTTTCCCTGCATCTTCCAATTTCCAATGACCGGCTGAATCTGCCGTCCTTTCAGGGCTTCCAGCATCGCCGGAATTAACAGATCTGTTTCCGCAATCATGGAATTTGGCTTTTTGATCGGATCATCTTGCCCAAAAGGAACAAAATAAACGTTTTTACAATTGAAAAGATGCCCAATATTTCTAAAATTCATTCCCATGGCATCATTGGTTGCCATAGAGATCAATAATGGTTTCCCATTTCTCAAATGGGCTTTCGCCGCCATTAAAACCGGCGTATCCGTAATCCCATTTGCCAGCTTTGCCATCGTATTGCCGGTACAAGGAAGAATCACCACCAGATCAAAACATGCGGTCGGTCCGATGACCTCCGCCTGCTCGATTGTCCTCATTGGCTCCTGTCCAGTAATCTCTGTAACTTTGCTGACAAAATCTTTGGCTTTTCCAAAGCGGCTGTCAATGACCTGCGCAGCATCGGAAAATATCGTTTGTACTTTTGCTCCTTCCTCCACCAAATCTTCTATCTTGCCAATTGCTTTTGCGAAAGTACAAAAAGAACCGGTCATCGCCACACCGATCCGCTTATTTCCTAACTTCATCATCATCTCTCCCCTTCAATTCCAAAACCTTTTGAGCCAATCGGATACCAGAGGACTTTGGCGCATAAATCCCCGGCAGACTCGGACATAGATAGGCTTGAACGCCCAGTTTTCGGGCTGCTTCCCGGTCGACGCCTCCCGGTGCAGAAGCAATATCTATGATACACGCATCTCTCGCCATCCGTTTCAGCTCAAGGTACTTTAGTACCATAGCCGGTACCGTGTTGAAAATATAATCATACCGCAGGATACATCTTTCCAGACTGTCAAATTCCAAACAATCCAACCCAAAAGCAATACACTGACTTCTGGCAGTCGCACTCCTGGCACATACCGTTACTTTCGCTCCCAGTCCTTTTAATTTATCCGCCAGCACTTTCCCACATCTTCCATAGCCAAGCACAAGGCATTGACTTCCATGAAGATTGATTGGCTTTAATTCCATCGCTTTTACAATCGCTCCCTCCGCTGTTGCAATCGCATTAAAGACGGCTACGTCATCCATTTTCATAAAATCATAGACTTCAATACCATTCTCCTCGCATTGTTTTCGAACCATATCCGAGATACATCCGCCAAAAACACTCTGCCCTTTTTTTATCTTAGCCAGAAATTCTTCCAACAACAATCCTTCTCCCATCTCCGGAGAAGTCAGGCTGATTTCATCTTTTGAAAATACGATGGGCCCAATGATATTATCCGCATTCATGATGGCTTCCAGAAAACTTCCGGCCTGACGGCATCCGGGATCCAGATCTTTCTTTTCTGTACCATATAAAATGACTTGATATCGTCGATTTTTCAAATAATTTGCCAGATACACCTGCCTGCGGTCGCCGCCGACGACTGCAAAATCATACTTCATAAATTCCTTTCCTTTTCATTGTTTCTTCATTAATATATGATAAAATCTCTGATCTGGTTCAAAATGGGAATTTTCCTAAAAAAGATGAGATTTTCTAATTTTCCTTTCCGTATTCTTGGGACTTTCTGCAATTTATATGATATAATATAACAAATCTGTTCTTAAACGGAAGGGGGAATGAACATGGATCTCTTAGAAGCAATAAAAACACGACATTCCGTGCGTTCCTATACCAGCCAGAAAATCGAAGGCGATATAAAAGATGAATTATCATCTCTCCTTCAGGAATACAATCAGGCAAGTGGTCTGCATATGCAGCTGGTCCTTGGCGAACCCAAAGCTTTTCACGGCTTTATGGCACACTTCGGGAAGTTTTCCGGTGTAGAAAATTATATCGCCGTTATCGGAAAAAAGGATGGCAGCGACGAAATATTATGTGGTTATTATGGGGAAAGAATCGTTTTAAGGGCGCAGCAGCTCGGACTGAATACCTGCTGGGTCGCAATGACATACGGCAAGGTCAAAAGTGCTTATCAATTAGAAAAAGATGAAAAAGTCTATATGGTGATTGCCATCGGATATGGAAAAAATGAAGGACATACTCACAAATCCAAATCTGCCAAGGATGTATCCAATCTTACCGACGACTCTCCGGAATGGTTTCGAAACGGTGTAGAGGCAGCGCTTTTAGCGCCAACCGCGATGAATCAGCAAAAATTTTATTTTACATTGCATGAGGATCAGACCGTTTCTTTAAAAGCAGGCATTGGTTTTTACAGCAAAACAGATCTCGGAATTGCAAAATACCACTTTGAAATAGGCGCCGGAACAGAGAACTTCCAGTGGAAAGAAGATCCACAATAAAAAATATTATGTCAAAAAATCGCTGAAGTGTCACAGCTTCAGCGATTTTCTTTTGGGAAAATTTACATTTTTTGTTTTTATCTATTTTGCATATCCATTTGGATGAGTGCTGTGCCACTTCCATGCTGTCGCAATGATTTCTTCCAGATCCGCATGTTCCGGTTTCCATCCTAATACCGTCTGCGCTTTCTCGCTGGAAGCAATCAATGTTGCAGGATCGCCTGCGCGGCGTTCTTCCTCTACTGCCTTGATTGGTTTTCCGGTTACTTTTCTGGCTGTCTCGATTACTTCTTTTACCGTAAATCCAACTCCATTTCCAAGATTGAAAATGTTGCTTTCATTTCCTTTCATCAAGTATTTTACCGCCAGGATATGTGCCTGAGCAAGGTCCGTTACATGGATGTAATCTCTGACACAAGTACCGTCTTTTGTATCATAATCGGTTCCGAAAATACTAATGGCTTCACGCTGTCCGTTCGGCACCTGGAGAATCAACGGAATCAGATGTGTCTCCGGATTATGCGCTTCCCCGATCTCTCCGCTTACATGAGCGCCGCATGCATTGAAGTAACGAAGGGATACATAGCGAAGTCCATGAGCCTTTCCAACCCATTTGAACATCTTTTCCATAGAAAGTTTGGTCTCTCCATAAGTATTGGTCGGTTCTGTCTTATCGGTTTCAAGAATCGGCACTTTTTCCGGCTCTCCGTAAGTTGCAGCTGTGGAAGAAAAGACAATCTTATCAATTCCATGAGCCACCAGGGATTCCAGCATCGTCTTGGTTCCGCACATATTATTATCATAATATTTCAGTGGTTTTACCATACTTTCTCCGACTAAAGAATTTGCCGCAAAGTGAATCACTGCATCGATATCTTTCTCCTGATCCAACACACTGTCAACAAACTCACGGTTTCTTAAGTCTCCCTGATAAAACTTTGCCTTTGGATGCACTGCTTCGATATGACCGGTTTCCAGATTGTCAATGATGACAACCTCTTCTCCTGCGTCAATCAGTTCATAAACCGTGTGGGAACCAATGTATCCGGCTCCGCCTAACACTAAAATCTTCATACTCTCATCCGCCTTTCTATAACGTCTTTATAAATCGATCGAAGGCTTCTCTTCCTTCTTTCGTACATTTATAAACTCCTGCATCTTCCAGAACTTTTACGAATACCTGACCAATCTCTTCTTTCAGGATATCCATAACATTTTCCTGGTTTATCTCACTATATTTTGGCATAAAACCACGCGCCCAGTCAATATGTTTCTCCAATTCTTCGTAGTTTTCCAGCGGCTCTTTGCGCACCAGACAATCTGCCAGCAATTCCATTTCTTTTTTCAGTCTGGAAGGAAGCACTGCAAGTCCCATGACCTCAATCAGTCCGATATTTTCTTTTTTAATATGGTGATATTCGTTATGTGGATGATAAAGTCCCAAAGGACATTCCTCTGTCGTTATATTATTGCGAAGCGTCAGATCCAATTCGTAAACATCGCCTTTTTTCCTTGCAATCGGAGTAATTGTATTATGAGGTTCCCCATCTGTCTCGGCAAAAACGAATGCTTCCTCGTCCGTATATCCTCTCCACTTTGTCAGAATATGATCTGCCAGATCAATCAGGCGATTTTCATCTTTGCAGCGGATTCGGATTACAGACAATGGCCAGTGAACGATTCCTGCTTCCACATCTTCATACCCCGGAATTTGAATTTCCTTTTCGATCTCCGCTCTTTCCATGGCAAACTCATAATGTCCTCCTTGGAAATGGTCGTGGGTCAAAATAGAGCCTCCCACAATCGGAAGATCCGCATTGGAACCAAGGAAATAATGTGGGAATTGTTTCACAAAGTCAAATAACTTGCGGAATGCATTCCGATCGATTTTCATCGGAATGTGCTCTCCGTTAAATACAATACAATGCTCGTTGTAATACACATATGGAGAGTACTGGAATCCCCATTTGCTGTCATTGATCGTCAATGGAATGATTCGATGATTCTGTCTTGCCGGATGATTCATCCTTCCTGCGTATCCTTCATTTTCCATGCAAAGCTGACATTTCGGATAAGAACTTTGTTTTGCGTTCTTTGCTGCCGCAATCGCTTTCGGATCTTTCTCCGGTTTGGAAAGGTTGATCGTTACATCAATGGTTCCATACGGACTTTCTACCGTCCAGCGCATATCTTTTTTGATTCGATATCTTCGAATATAGTCCGTGTCCTGACTGAATTTGTAAAAATAATCGGTCGCTGTCTCCGGACTCTGCTCATACAGATTCCAGAATTTCCTGATAACATGACTTGGTTTGTCCACCAATACTCCCATTAATTTTGTATCAAACAAATCTCTGGTAACAATATCCTGGCTTTTGATGATCTGCCGGTCATATGCCGCATCAAGCAAGTGACTCAGGATATCTTCTAAAATGATCTCTTCTCCGGAAATGTCCGGTTCGCTGTATTCATCCAAACGAAAGATCTCTAA
Source organism: Candidatus Anaerostipes excrementavium (assembly GCA_019114985.1). Classification (GTDB taxonomy): domain Bacteria; phylum Bacillota; class Clostridia; order Lachnospirales; family Lachnospiraceae; genus Anaerostipes; species Anaerostipes excrementavium. The sequence continues at coordinate 1,396 of DXEM01000031.1, read as the reverse complement.
ATATTGATTGATTACAAAAGTTTTATCTTCCGGTTCTATTAATTCTTTTTGCAATCCATATTCTACAAGTTTCGCAATTTCTTTTTCCAGGTTCATGCTATTCCACCTCAAATCTAAAAGAAGTTTCAGATTGATACTGTTCTCCTTTTCTTAAAATCACTTTTGGTTCTTTTTCAATATGAATAGAGTTCGGCAAAAATTGTGTTTCAAGCGCAACTCCATCTCGATTTTCATAAGGTTTTCCATGTTTTCCATTGGCACTGCCCGCTAAAAAGTTGCCCGTGTAAACCTGCATCGCCGGCAGCGTTGTAGAGATCACCAGTTTTCGTCCGGATTCCGGATCGTAAAGTTCCGCCTGATCTTCGGAGCTGTCAAACACGAAGGAATGATCATAGCCTCCTGCCAGCTTAAGCTGTTCCTCTTCTTCCTCAATCCGTTCTCCAATCTCATGGAACTGACGGAAATCAAACGGTGTACCATCCACATCACGGAACTCTCCCGTTGCAAGACAATCTGCATCCACACATGCAAACTGATCTGCCGCTACCTTTAATTGGTGATGATAGATTTTATCTTTTCCTCCGGTCAGATTAAAATATGTATGATTTGTGATATTTACCAAGGTATCCTGATCAGAAACCGCATCATATTTCAGTTTCAAGGTATTCCCTTCCAGTAAATAGGTAACTTTTAAGTACATGCTTCCAGGGTATCCTTCTTCTCCGTCCGGGGAAAGGTAAATAAAACGCACTCCGTTTTCGAGAATTTCATATTCAAATACTTTCTGATCAAATCCTGCGTTTCCGCCATGAAGGCTGTTTGGTCCGTTATTGGCAGCAAGATGATATGTCTCTCCGTTTAAGTCAAATTTTGCTCCGCCAATACGATTCGCTACTCTTCCAACCACTGCTCCCATATAAGTTCCGTCATGGTAACAGTCTTCCAAATCTTCCAGTCCAAGAACCACATCCTCGGCCTTGCCGCTGCGGTCCTTTGCAAAGATGGATAAAATATGACAGCCCAAATTGGTTGCTTTTACTCTTAATTCTTCATTGGATAGTTCAAAAAATACGATCCTGTTATCTTTCTGTCCTGTAATCTCTACTTTTGTCATTTTATAAAACCTTCATTCCTCCGTATTTGCGCACCTTCAAAATGTGGCAAGCGCCCTGGCCAAATACATTTTCCATTGTTTTTTTGTACATTCCTGTAATCTCATTTGGTACAAATGCCTGAATCGTACCTGCAAATCCTCCGCCATGCACGCGGCTGACTCCTTTATCACCTAATGCGATTTCGCTGACTGCCAGTCCGATGGACATGCTCTGATTATTGATTTCATGATTGGTATATACGTTCTGCAGATATTTAAAAGAAGAATCTCCGGATGCTTTGA
>DXEM01000030.1 GCA_019114985.1 Candidatus Anaerostipes excrementavium | reverse complement strand
CAAAATCTCCCTGTTCCAAAGCTTCTACCTGCTCATCTACACGTTTGTTTTCTTCAAACAGATGCATAGCACGAAGCACTGCACGATCTCCCATGATTTCACGAATCTTCGGAAGATTTAAATAGAATTCGTTTTTATCAACTTTTCTTAATACTTCTTCACCGAAATAGTTAGCTACCTGTTTCATTTCTGTTGGAATTGCAGCGTAATCATCTGTCAGATCCGCATGAGATCCTTTTGTATCTACAATGCAAAGGCTGTGATCATATGCGTCAAAGTCCACATGTACCTGTTTTACAATCGGATGTTTTGGATCTTCAAAATCGATATTAATCAATCCGCCGATCGAAGACGCCATCTGATCCATAAGTCCGCATGGTTTTCCAAAGAATACATTTTCCGCATACTGTCCTGCCTGGGCAATAAAGACCGGATCTACCTTCATATCATTGTAAAGGCCGGAAAAGATATTTCCGATCAGGACTTCAAATGCTGCGGAAGAAGACATTCCTGCTCCGTTTAACACATCGCTGGTTACATAAGCTTCAAATCCGCCGATCTTATAGCCTTCCTCTTCAAACTTAGAAGCCACTCCTTCAATCAGAGCCTCAGATGTTCCATATGCACTCTCTTTCGCTTCCATAGAATCCAGACCGGTTTCTATCATGTTATATCCTTCTGATTTCAGACGAATCTTGTTATCATCTGTTTTTGCTACGATCGCAATGGCATCTAAGTTAATGGAAGTTGCCAGCACTTTTCCATATTGATGGTCTGTATGGTTTCCTCCTACCTCGCTTCGTCCCGGCGCGCTGTAAATCTCTACCTCTTTTGCACCGAAAATCTCTTCGAAAGATTGTAATGCTTTTTCATATCGTTCCTCCTGATATGCAAGCATCCCTTCATCTGCATAGATATCCTTTAACAGATCTCTATACTTTCCCTCCTTAAACTGTTCCATGAGCTGGGTCGTACTGTTTGCCATGTTCCTCATTCTCCTTTCCTTGGTTTTCTGTTCTTCTTTTGCTTATTACTTCAATCACGTTCTTCATATAGCTGTCATTTAATTTGTAGCTCTTTTTATATACAACGTATGCTGCCAGCATGGAAACCGCCGGGATCGCACACATCAAAAAGCGAATCGAATTTAATGTCAAAGCTGACTGCACGGCATTTGCATCCGGAATATATCCGGTTCTCTCCAACGCAAAACCGATAAACAATGATGTCAGCGCCGCTGTAAATTTAACAATCAGTGTCTGCAGAGAAAATACAACGGATTCATTTCTTGTTTTTAATTTATATTCTCCGTAATCTACCACGTCTGCCAGGAATACGGTTGCACATCCAAGCTCCAGACCGGTACCTGTTTTAACGATGATTCCGGAAATTGCTGTGAGCAGAATATTTTCCGGACTGACAAAGCCAACGATCAATAAAAGCGCTAATCCGATAAACGGTAAAATGCAGGCCAGTAAAAATGATGTTTTTCTGGAAAGATTTTTTGCCACTTTTGGGAAAATAATCAATCCGACGACTTCCGCGATAGAGGCGCTGATCATGAATGCAGATAACATGTTGGCATTTCCGCACACATATGTAAAGTAATATACCGCTACGCCCATGATAAACTGAATTCCTACGTTGTATAAAAGGATCAGGCCGACTGCTGACTGCAGCTGATCATTTTGCTTAATAATGGAAAATACACCTCTGAAAGATATTTTCGCCTTCGGTGCATGATCTTCTTTTACCTTCAAATTCACAACTGCAACACCGATCGTAAAGATAAAAGTTCCCGCAATCATTACCGCAAATCTATGATATCCAATGTATCCTCCGCCTAATGCAGCAATGATCTGTACACCAAAACCGGCGATAATCAATGACTGACCAATACTTGCAAAGATTCTCGGAAGTACAGATACGACTTCTCGTTCATGAGGATCTGATGTCAGGTTCGGGATTACAGACCAATAAGGAATATCCATAATCGTATAAGTCATTCCCCATAACACATAAATCACTGCCACGAAAATACAAAGTGTTGTTCCTGTCAGATGGAAATCAGTAAACAAAGTAACGAATACAATCGAATTTACTAAAGTTCCGATCACCAGCCATGGTATAAATTTTCCCCATCGGCTTCTTGTATTATCTACGATCATTCCCATGAATAAGTCGTTGAACGCATCCCATAATTTTGCTACAAAAAATACCATTCCTACGAATCCCGGCGACACTTTCAGCACATCCGTAAAATAAATCATAGAAAATGTAGCCATCATTCCGTAAATTAAGTCTTTTCCAAGTGCACCAAAAGCAAATGTATATTTTACTCTTCCCGGTACCTTATTTGTTTGTTGTTCCATAATATCCTCCTGTTTTTCATTGATGTCTTCTTTCGGTAAATTTATAGTAACACTTTTTAGTAAACTTTGCAATAGTTTTTTACTTAAGTTTTACTAATTTTATTTTATTTCCTTTTACTGAAAGAATCTGTTATAATAAGAAGCAACAGTACGAAACGAAAGAAAGGACTCTGCTATGGCTACTATCAAAGAAATTGCTGAAAAAGCGGGCGTATCTGCCGCAACCGTATCCAGAATTCTAAATAACGACGAAACACTCAGCGTCACGGAACAAACAAAAAGTAAAGTATTAAAAATCGCGCAGGAACTCCGTTATACAAAAAAGAAATCTCCGGCAGCGCGCACGACCATTGGTATTTTTCAGTGGTATTCCTTATTTCAGGAGCTGGAAGATCCCTATTATCAAGCCATCCGTGTAGGAATTGAAAAATATTGTGCCGACCGCCAGATCGGAGTCATCCGTGCTTTTCGCAGTGATTCCGATTATATGAGCGCCCTCAAAGGCGTTCAGGCTCTGATCTGTATTGGCAAATTTAATGAAGATGAGATTCGCTCTTTCGAGGAAATAACTCCAAATGTAATCTTTGTAGATATGAAAACTTCCAGAATTCACTGCAATACCATCGTTCTGGATTTCCAGCAGGCGGTCATCGATGTTCTGGATTATCTGACTCAGCTGGGACATAAAAAGATTGCCTACCTGGGCGGACAAGAAAAACTTCAGAAAGACAAGATCTATTTCGAAGAGCGAAAAGAAGCATTTATTCGTTACTGCCAAGAACATCAGCTAGAATATGCGCCTTATCTCAGAGAAGATCAATTCTCCGCAGAATCCGGTTATCAGATGGTTTTAGATCTCATTGAAAAAGATACCCTTCCAACCGCGATCTTTGCTGCTAGTGATCCTTTGGCTATCGGCGCTATACGGGCATTGTATGAAAAAGGATATCAGGTACCGGAAGATGTCTCCGTGGTCGGTTTTGACGATATCAATGTAGCAAGCTTTTCCAACCCTCCATTGACGACCGTCCATGCACCGGCTGAATTCATGGGAGAATACGCAGCCCACTATGTGACCTTACTGTCCCAGGACAACAGTCTAAAATATCACACACCGGTCCGTCTTACCCTTCCATGTTCTCTGGTGATCCGAGACTCCTGCTCAAGGCCGAAAGAAGTCTAGTCAATCACCCGGAGGCTGTTTATTCCATCAGAAGTTTTTTAAACCACAAAAACGCGGCCCTTACATATTTTTTGCAAGGACCGCGTCTTTTTTATATGATTTTTTATTTATTGAATCGTGTCAGCTGTTCTTTTACCTGGCTTAACATTTGCTGATATTTTGCCAGTTTATCTTTCTCTTCCTGTACTTTCGCAGCCGGAGCTTTGCTTACGAAACGCTCGTTTCCAAGCATTCCCTCGCATCGCTTGATCTCTCCCTGAAGACGTTTTTCTTCCTTGGACAGACGCTCTTTTTCTTTGGCAATATCTACCAATTCAGCGAATGGCATATAAATCACAGCTTCCGGAATAACCGTGGAAACCGCGTCTTCTTCGATACCTGTCTCATCACTCTGGATGATGACTTCGCTTGCATATCCTAAAGTTCCGAAGAATACTTTGCCCTGTTCAAAGATATCCCGCACTTCTTTGTTTTCAGATACGACAAATACCTGCGCTTTTTTCTTTGGTGATACATTCATCTCTGCGCGGATGTTTCGGATTCCCCGTACCGCTTCTTTGATCGTCTCTACAGCCTTTTCATCTTCTTTGAAATTCCATTCTTCTTTAAAGACCGGCCATTCTGCCAGCATAATGGATTCTTCCTCTGTCAGATTGCAGTAGATTTCTTCTGTGATAAACGGCATATATGGATGAAGCAGTTTTAACGCCTCTGTAAGAACTGTACTCAGCGTCCACAAAGCAGCTGCTTTTGTCTGATCCTCATCATTATACAGACGCGGTTTTACCATCTCAATGTACCAGTCACAGAATTCTTCCCATAAGAAATCATTCAATTTCTGAACTGCGATTCCCAGTTCATATTTTTCCATATTCTCTGTGACGTCTTTTGCCAATGTATTTAATTTGGACAAAATCCACTTATCTGCACTGGTCAGATCTTCAAGAGTTACCTCATCAAATTTTGCCTGCTCCATATTCATCATAATAAACCTGGAAGCATTCCATACTTTATTGGCAAAGTTTCTGCTGGCTTCTACTCTCTCCATGTAAAAACGCATATCATTGCCCGGTGCGTTTCCGGTTACAAGGGTGAAGCGCAGAGCATCCGCTCCATACTGATCGATGACTTCCAGAGGATCGATTCCGTTTCCTAAAGATTTGCTCATCTTTCGTCCCTGGTCATCCCTTACGAGTCCATGGATCAATACGGTATCAAATGGGCATTTTCCTGTATGCTCATAGCCGGAAAATACCATACGGACAACCCAGAAGAAAATAATATCATATCCTGTTACCAGCGTGTTGGTTGGATAAAAATAGTCCATCTCCGGCGTCTTCTCCGGCCATCCCAGAGTAGAAAACGGCCACAGCGCAGAACTAAACCATGTATCGAGGGTATCTTCGTCCTGAGTCAAATGCTTACATCCGCATTTCGGACAAACTTCCGGTTTCTCTTCTGCTACGACAATTTCACCACATTCATCGCAGTAATAAGCCGGAATTCTATGGCCCCACCACAGCTGTCTGGAGATACACCAATCTCTGATGTTTTCCAGCCAGTGCAGATATGTCTTTGTATAACGCTCCGGCACGAACTTCAAATCACCGTTTTTCACTGCCTCAATGGCCGGTTTTGCCAGCTCGTCCATCTTAACGAACCACTGCGGCTTCACCATAGGCTCAATCGTAGATCCGCAGCGGTCATGGGTTCCGACATTATGCTCATGATCTTTGATTTTTACCAAATATCCCTGTTCTTCCAGATCTTTTACGATGGCTTTTCTTGCCTCATAACGATCCATTCCGGCATATTTTCCGCCATTTTCGTTGATCGTCGCATCATCCTTCATGATATTGATCTCTTCCAGATCATGACGTTTCCCGACTTCAAAATCGTTAGGATCATGGGCCGGCGTAATCTTAACGGCTCCGGTTCCGAATTCCCGGTCAACATATTCATCCGCAACAACCGGAATCTGACGATCGCAAAGCGGAAGTTCCAGCATCTTTCCTACCAGATGAGCGTAACGTTCATCTTCCGGATGAACAGCGACCGCTGTATCTCCTAACATAGTCTCCGGACGTGTAGTTGCAATCTCCAGATATTCATCACTTCCAACAACCGGATACTTAATGTGCCAAAAATGTCCTGCCTGATCTTCGTATTCTACTTCCGCATCGGAAATCGAAGTCTGACATACCGGGCACCAGTTGATGATCCTGGATCCTCTGTAAATATATCCTTTTTTATAAAGCTCAATAAATACTTTCTGAACAGCTTTGGAACATCCCTCGTCCATGGTAAATCTTTCTCTGTCCCAGTCGCAGGCAGAGCCTAATTTCTTCAACTGGCTTACGATGGTTCCTCCGTATTCTTCTTTCCACTCCCAGGCGCGCTCTAAGAACTTCTCTCTTCCCAGATCTTCTTTTTCAATTCCCTCTTCTTTCAGAGCATTGATGATCTTGACTTCCGTCGCAATGCTGGCATGGTCAGTTCCCGGCTGCCACAGGGTATTATAACCCTGCATCTTCTTAAAACGGATCAGGATGTCCTGTAACGTCTCGTCCAGTGCGTGACCCATATGCAGCTTCCCGGTAATATTCGGAGGCGGAATCACGATGGTATAAGGTTTCTTCTCCTCATCCACTTCCGCATGGAAATACTTGTTGTCCAGCCATTTCCGGTACAAGCGATCTTCAATCTCGCCCGGATTATAAGTTTTTTCTAATTCTTTTTTCATTTTAAAACTCCTATATGTCAATTTTATTCTTTTCAATTTCTCTTTCGTGCCGCATCAGTCTTTGTGCACAAAGATTCTCCCTGTCATCCAGCCGCTCGCGGCATGTGATCCTCTTAGGAACATCGAACAATGCCTTTGGATAATACAGCCAGCTCTCTGCCTGCTTTAATCCACATTTATTTAACACATCGACCAATTCGTCCCCGGATTCTTTCATATCTTCACATAATCGCAGTCTGGATGAAATCTGCATACAAAATTCAAACAAATTCCACTGCTCTTCGGAAATATAAGAAAGCAGTACCTCGAATTTTTCATAATAGAATTTCAAATCATTCGCAATGTCTTGAAAATCTGATTCCAGGCGTGCTCTGGAACTATGCTTATGGCCGCTCATCATTCGATAGAATTTCTCCGCCTCCATGGCTTTTTTCTTATTCTGATACAGAATCGTCAGGCACAAAAACACGACGATAACAACAGCGGCGATCTGCCACAAAAAGCTGCGGACAGGCAGTTCAAAATAGAAAACGGCAATGACTGCCAATACAAGCGCTGTAACTGCCATGCAGACAAAAGACCGAAAAATGACCTGTTTGTTTTCCCGCACGGAAACAGCATCTTCCGTTCTATTTTTCAGCATGCTTTCTTCTTTTGAGACAACATCAAGCTCTTTTTCCAGCTGCTTTTTCTCTCCCTCTAAAGACTGCATCGTCTGCAGTCCCGTCATCACCTCTTCTTCTCTTTCCCACAAAGGAAAAAACTCCTCATCGCTGATACGCCCTTTTGATTCGTCATAGAAATTCCTTGCAAAGGCACGATGATAAAGCCTTGCTTTTTCCTCTACCTCTTTTGCCGTCTCCTCATCCAGATTCTCTATTATCTTGAGATCCTCTTTCTTTGCCCGGATTTCCGCGATTTCCTCCTCATAGAGAACTGTAAATCGTTCCTCCAAAAGCATTTCTTTGGCATTTCCCAGATCTTCAAACAATCTCTCTCTTGTATTCATCTTTCCATCTCTCCAATACTGCTTTTGTCAGCCGTCTTGTCATAACGTCATCCGCTTTCTTTCTATGGTAATCGATTTTTCGCAATTTGACAAATTCTTCTTGTTCTTTGATCTCTTCCTCTCTTTGCTTTATATTATCATAAATGGTCTTGCAGCGCTCTTCCGAAAATGAGATTTTCTTCCCGTCTTCTACGAATGAGCTGTAATCTCCCTGAAGATAGGATACCATAAAATAGGCTTCCTGTACTTCTTTCTTCTGCTTTATGGACAATGCTTTTCGAAACGATTCTTTCGCTTCCTCAAAACAAAAGGCTCTGCTCTGGCACAAGCCCAGGTGATATAAGATCTCAAGCTGTTCTCTTCCGGAGAACTGTCCTGCTGATCTTCCCAGGGTCTGATAGCATTTCATTGCGCTCAAATACTGATGATGCTCCAAATACAAATCTGCAAGAAGCTTTTGCTTTTTTGCCGCGGAATAAAGATATGTCGTTCGAAGTTTTTGCTGAAACTGCTGTTTTTCATCCGCTGTAAAATAATTTCGAAAATTGATGATATCTTTCATCTGCTGTACGGTATCTTCATTCTCCAAAGCAATTCCCAAAGTTTCCTTCATATAAGATTTCATTCGGAAATCGATTCCTTTCATCAGGAAAAATATCATATAATGTTCCAGCAAATAGCACAATTCTTCATAACTTGCAAAAGATTGACGGATCTTTTCGATTCGATACGGATATGGGGCTTCCTGGGTCTCACATAAAACGATTTTACTCATGGGATTCACTCCTTTCCAGACGGATCACCTGCTGCCATACCTGATGGCTGGACGGACGCAGACTTCCGAATCCTTCATCGGTTATCTTAATCCTGCACCGTTCAGAGGAAATATATTCTCCCTGTATTTTCAGCTTATATACGAAATCTTTGTTCTTCTTGATTCCTGACAGCGGCATGCATACGGAAGCCGTCTTTCTCCCTTCTTTTGTCCGAAGTTCAAAGATCAATTTTGTAATGCCGGAAACAAAAATCTCCATCTCTCCCTTTGCCTCAAACCAGGCTCTTCCTTCCGGAAGCAGCGGATAAAAAACATCTCTTCCGTGATGATACAATGTAAGTCCAATCTGACATACCGTCATGTTCTCTGTAATCAGGCAAGCATTCTCCGCTTCAAATCCACTCTCCTGCCCTGCCAGATAAGCTGCGCCGCAGGCGAACAGATGATTTCCCATAAAAACTCTTCTTCCCCGGCATAAAATCCTCGTTGCCTGCTGAAACCACTCTCCTTCAAATCCGATGCCGCACAGGTAAACGGTAGATGTGACGCCTCGTGCAAACACTTTCCGGATGATCTCGGAAAACAATCGATCTTTATCGTTCTTGGAATTGGCCTGCTCCATCATCTGCGTATAATCTTGTTTCTCTACTATGATCTTTCCGGATTTTTCTCTTACGTCATAATAGGCGAACTGTTCCTCACTATAGTCAAAGACCGCCGTATTGCCTCTCCTTAGATCATTCCGCTGGAATCGTACCATGCCGACAATCGCTTTTTCTTTTGTATAGAGGCGTACTGTTCCCTCCCCTCCAAGCTGTGCAGACAGCTCTTGTGCCTCTTTGACCGCAATCGGATTGAGCTGATCTATTACGATCCCAAACACTCCGTCTGCTCCATCTTTTAAAATCTCAGACATATAATCCGTCCAGGAGCTTTCATACGTCAACGGTTCTTTTTCCGATGCCCTGCTTCCCTCTATGACATAGGTATAAACTTGTCCATGCTCAAAATGTAATCCTGTCTGCATCTTTTAATCCTCTATCATTGGTTTTATAAAATCCACCATACTTCTCTTCAACTGATATCGTTCCATGGATGCAAATGCCGCATCCCTGTATTTTTCTCTTGTAATCTCATTCAGTTCATAAAAACGGCTGCCTTTGCTCTGATCAATATGCCGAATGAAACGGATATCTTTCCTTCTGCGCTTCTCTTCCCCCGGAACCGTAATAAAATAATCATTCAGCTCATCGGCAAAGATCACTGCAGTCGTTACATAATAGCCGGGGAACAATTCTTTCATCGGCAGTTCCCGCCATTGCTTTCCTCTGGAAAAGGCATAATGAAACATCATCTGCAGTCCCTCGGCTGCCTGATATTCGATAAACGTCTGCGCAAAGAGATATTTGGGCAGTTCCAGCACATCCGTGAATTCAAACAAGGCCGGGAAAATGTCCCCTGTCTGAATCTGCATCTCTTTGATCTTCTCCAGACGATCTTTTTGCCTGCTGCCTAATTTCTTTCCTTTATAATACTCCAAATATAATCCCTGGTAAACAGAATCCTTTTTTCCTGCATCGATCTTACGGCCGATTTGTTCATAGAACTGCTCCGGCAGTTCTTTCTTGCTGCGGCAGGCGTAATCCACATATTCTACAAGGACTGCATCCGCTAATTCTCTGTTCATCCCATCTTCCATCAGATATCTGGAAAACACAGGAAACTCCTCTTCCCCGATGCCATCTCGGATACAGCTTCTTAATACTTCCTCGGTAAAAGAGTTATGATACATCCCTACTTCATATCCTGCCTCCCAGACTTTGATCATCTGTTCTCTGCTTCCTTTGAAATACTTCTGCAGGTATCCGACAATCTCAATATTATATTGTCCATGCTCAAATGCCCGGCTGCACATTCCTATTAACATATCCAATTTTCGATTGCTTAAAGTTGTTAAAGCATGAACTGTGACTTCTTTTAACAAATCAGGTCTCAGAAAATGGTATCCATACTGCTGAATCCCTTTTAATGCCTCGTCATGAAGTCCTCCGGCAATAAAATATTCAATCATATGGATCCGGTTCTTCGGCGGAAGCTTCCTCCAGTCCACATACATTAGAGCCTCTTTTAACTCATTATCTTTTCCGTTCTTCCAGTAATAATTTAATATCTTTTCAAAAATCTCCTGACGGCAGCCCTCTTCCAGTGACCCACACTCAGCGACTGCTGTAACTTCCGGAAAATCTTCTTTCGTCAATTGCTCTTTTTGCAGAAATTCCAGACTCTTATATAACAAATAGTGTTCATTCAATCCGCTGCATTTTTGACAGTAAGCCCGGATTTGCTCTTTTGACCAAAGCGGTCTGAGCTGATAGGAAACGGAACCGATGTATCGGTTTTCTTCCCGATCAAAAAATACCATCATTGCCTTAGGATCCATAATTTCAACATATACCGTTGTTCCTTTTAAGAATTTTAGATCCGGCTGACGTTTCTGCCGCTGAAAAACAGCAATTTTTTTCAAAAACTCCTGTGAGCAGCAAAGTTCTTTGTAAAATAAAATATTTCCCAAATCATCCGCCGTCTCTTCATTCTCCAAAAGTTCTTCGAAATAATAGTGATACAACAAAGAAAGATGTTGGTTTAAATGACCTTTTTTCAATTCTTCCGCTAAGAACGGGAAGATGATTTCTTCATAGTTGGCAAACACCCCTTGGTATCTTCTTCGGTTCTTGATCACATTCGCATAGAGACAGCTCTGCTCATGCCGGCTTAGGGTATTGCTGTAAGAAAAATAAGTCAGGACTTCTTTCGGGAGCATAGGATACTGATCTTCCGGAATCGTCCGCAGGAACGCTTCCTGGAGGCCAATCAGCTGGATTCCTTCCTCCAGGGCTTTCTCATAATAAGGATGGCAGTCCGGTTCCATATAATTTCCCTGGATCAAAAGTGCACAGATCCCCTGCAGTACATTTGTCATCGGATATTCTTCATAGATGCAGACCAGCAGCCACAATAATCCCTCGGAAAAAACTTTTTCCCGTGATATAAGGAAACAAATCCTTTGGATTAACTTATCATTTAATAATTCCTCTTTTGCCGCAAATTCCAGAACGTCCATTTCAAAAGCTTCCAGTCTGTGGAGCAGTTCCGGAGATTCTCCGAACAAACAGCATGCTTCAAACAGAAGGAGCTTCGTTCGGTCTCCCTGCTGATATACTTCTTTCATCTTCGCAAGCTGCAGTTTCCCATCATAGGCAATGGAGGAATCAAGATTTAACAGCAGCCATAACAAGAAGCCATTGCTTGGTTCTATCTCCCTCAGCCGGCGGATCATACCTGCCGCCTGCTCGACTGCTTCCTTGGTCCGGTAAAGCAGTGCGTTCAAATAAGCATAGTACCCTCTTACAGAAGCCGGATCCTCTTCCGCAACCATATGTCCTGCGTCTTTTAAACGGCTTTCGATCTCTTTTTCTCCTGCAAGAATTCCTATATGGAGTCTTGCCAGCTGGTAAATCTTGCTGTGCTCTAATCCTGCCGGCATCTGATTTAAAATCTGACTTTCTCGTTTTTCGTACTCATCCTGTTCAATTCTTCCTGTACAGAAATCGATATAGGCCTGGAACATCTTCTTTTGTTTTGACCGTTCCAGCTTGATCTTCTCTTCCAGATTCTCCTCAAATGTGACCTCAATGTCCAGCACATCGTGTACAGTCTCAAAAATGACATGACAGATGCTTCCATCTTCCGGAATTCGCTCCAGGTAGACCGGAAGATGAAAAAAGCCATCTTCGAAATCTTCGCCGGTGAATCCTTCTTCCGCTGCGGAAAGGAAATTCCCCTGTACTCTGATTCTGCCTTCCATATATCCCCAGCCTTCTCTCTTCACCGTTATCTTTAACGGATCATCCAGGTTCCATTGGAAAATCTGATATTTTCTCTTCGCCGCAGTCAAACGTACCGGTTCTTTGAGTTCTGCCGTAATCAGGAACTCTTCTAAGATCTGTTCCCGATTCCTTCCCATGAGAAGCTGATGATAGACATCCTGTCGTTTTGTATCATTTTCTAAATATTCTTTCTTGAAAGTTTCTGAAAAAAAGAGGGCTTTGGCTCTGTCCTTATCCTCTTTTACCATCTCTGCAAAACTTTGTAACTGTTCTGACATAATCCGTCTCTCGCTCCTTGCCAATCAAATCGATTCCTCGTATAATATAATAGATTCCAATTAAATTTTATTATATCAAATTTCGACAGAATAGAAAAGGAAAAGAAGGATTGCTATGGAAGAAAAAAAACAAGCGTTTCACGGAAGTGATTTAGAGAAAGCAGAACAAATCTACGGCATCAAAAAAGAGGATATTATCCCCTTTGCAGGGAATGTGAATCCTCTGGGCATTTCACCTCTTTTAAAGCAAAGTATGGCCTCTCATTTAGATGCTGTCTGCGAATATCCGGACAGAGATTATAAAGAGCTTCGAACCGCCATCGGACAGTATGCAAAGGTTCCTGCCGAAGATATCATTCCGGGCAATGGCGCTACCGAGCTGATTGGTCTGATCTTTCAGCTTCTTCGGCCGAAAAACGCTTTGATCCTATCTCCGACTTACTCTGAATACACAAGGGAAATTACTTTGGCAGGCGGTTCTTATCAAGAATATTTTCTGAAAGAATCAAAGAATTTTCAATTGGATATGGACGATTTAAAATCTCGGCTTACTCCGGATGTGGATTTGTTTGCTTTTTGCAATCCAAACAATCCTACTTCCAGCGCATTGAACCGAGATGAGATTCGTGAGATTTTAGAACACTGCCAAAGGCAGCAGATTTTCGTTATGATTGATGAGACTTATGTAGAGTTTGCTCCGGATGTTCAGCAGATTTCCGCAGCTTCCCTAATATCAGAATTTAAAAATCTGATGATTCTTCGCGGAACTTCCAAATTCTTTGCAGCTCCCGGACTGCGTTTGGGATATGGGATCTGTTCTGACCCTGTCCTTCGGGAGAAATTGGAAGCCATCAAGAATCCCTGGACGATCCATACTTTGGCCGCCGTTTGTGCCGGATCCATGTTTGCGGATCAAGATTATATAAAGCGTACCAGAGAATTAATCTCCGGTGAACGGGATCGATGTCTGAAAGTTCTTTCAGCCGTTCCCGGAATCAAGACTTACCCGGCTTACGGCAACTTTATTTTAGTTCGTTTGCTGAATGGAACTACTTCTTTGGAAATGTTTGAACGATGTATCAAACAAGGAATGATGATTCGGGACTGCAGCAGTTTCAATGGCCTGGAAGGTGAATATATCCGATTCTGCATGCAAAGGCCCGAAGAAAACGATCGTTTATTAAAAATATTGACCTCATAAGAAAGAATCTCAATATAAAAAAGCTTTCTTCTCGAACTTGGCTTTTCCTGCCGTTCTCTGAGAAGAAAGCTTTTTGATTGTTTTATTTTACCGCAATGACCTCGATCTCGATCAAAGCGCCTTTTGGAAGCGCCGCTACCTCAACACAAGATCTTGCCGGCTTGCTGTCTCCGAAATAGGTCTCATAAATCCCATTCACAACCGCAAAATCGTTAACGTCATCTAAAAATACCGTTGTCTTGATAACATCAGACATATCAAGTCCTGCTGCCTTTAAAACTTCGGTCAGGTTCTCAAGTACCTGCTTCGTCTGCGCTTCGATTCCTTCCACCAATTCCTGGTTTTCCGGATTCAGACCAATCTGTCCGGATGTAAATACAAAATCACCGGCCTGCACTGCATGGCAGTAAGGTCCTACTGCTGCCGGCGCATGCTGTGCATTTATCATCTTCTTTTCCATCTCTCTCACCTTCTTCTTTCTGTCAATCTCTTATTCGATCCAGCCAAATGACGGATGATATCGGAACCATGCCTTACCGAGAATCTCATCCCTGGTGACATAATGGGTATACCAATCTCTGGCATCATTGGAATTGTTCCTGTTATCTCCCATGACGAAATAGCTGTCTTTCGGTACGGTATACGGACCGAAATCGCCCACCGGTTCCTCCTTCAGATACGGTTCATTCAGCGGCGTATCACTGCCGTCGATATATACCTTTCCGTCTTTGATCTCGATCGTCTCTCCCGGAAGGGCAATCACTCTTTTGATATACCATTCCTGTTCATCATCCGGATATTCAAAGATAATAATATCCCCGCGCTCAGGATCATGGAACCAATACGCCGTGCGCAAAGCAATCAGCTTATCATTTGTCATGATTGTATTCTCCATGGAACCGCTTGGAATATTCGCATTAATAATCACAAAATTCGTAATCAGCCATGTAAGCAAAAGAGTGATCACGATACAAACAATCCAGCTGGATACCTCCGACTTCCATGAAGTCTTTTTCTTTTTTGATTTTTTTGTCATAATGATCAGTCCTCAAAACCGCGGCGTATGATCTCATTCCTTCCTGGTCCGTTTGAAATAAGGGTGATCGGATATCCGATCTTCTCCTCGATAAATTCTACATATTTTCTGCAGTTCTCCGGAAGATCTTCATATTTTGTGATACCGCGGATATCACACTTCCATCCCGGCAGAACTTCTAATACAGGTTTTGCTTTTTCCAATTTCGCTGTTGTTGGGAAATCTGTTGTAACTTCACCGTCGATCTCATATCCGACACAAACCGGAATCTCATCCAGATATCCCAGAACGTCTAATACGGTAAATGCCACATCCGTCGTTCCCTGCAGACGGCATCCATATTTGCTTGCTACAACGTCGAACCATCCCATACGTCTTGGACGTCCTGTTGTAGCGCCGAATTCTCCGCTGTCTCCTCCGCGTTTCCGAAGCTCATCCGCTTCCTCGCCGAAGATCTCACTGACGAACGCACCTGCGCCGACTGCGCTGGAATAAGCTTTTACGACCGTCACAATCTTCTTAATCTCATATGGCGGAATTCCCGCACCGATTGCACCGTATCCTGCCAATGTAGAAGAAGACGTAACCATCGGATAAATTCCATGATCCGGATCTTTCAAAGATCCAAGCTGTCCTTCCAGAAGAATCTCTTTTCCATCCTTTAACGCCTGGTCTAAGAACAAGGAAACATCGCATACATATGGCTCTACCATCGCCTTGTATTCCATCAGTGTCTGGAACAGTTCTTCTTCATCCAGAAGCGGTTTCTGATACAGATGCTCCAAAAGAACATTCTTCGTCTCACATACTTTATGGATCTTATGTTTTAAAGATTCCTCATCGAATAATTCACTGACCTGGAATCCGATCTTTGCGTATTTGTCAGAATAAAACGGCGCGATTCCTGATTTTGTAGAACCAAAGGACTCTTTGCCCAAACGCTCCTCTTCATATTGATCGAACAACACATGATACGGCATCACCATCTGTGCACGGTCAGATACCAGAATCTTCGGTCTTGGCACGCCCTGTGCAACGATACCTTCAATCTCTTCAAATAATACGGGAATATTTAACGCTACGCCATTGCCGATCACGCTGGTTGTATGGCTGTAGAATACTCCAGATGGCAAGGTATGCAGCGCAAATTTGCCATAATCGTTGATGATGGTGTGTCCTGCATTTGCTCCTCCCTGGAAACGAACGATAATGTCAGCTTTCTCGCCTAACATATCCGTGATCTTTCCTTTTCCTTCGTCTCCCCAATTGGCTCCAACAACTGCTTTTACCATATGTGTATCCTCCTAAAATTAATTTCCTCTAGCGATTCGCTCTGCTGTCTTCCTATCCTTCTATAGACAGAATGACAGCATTTTCATTCTATATTGTTTTTGGCACTCTGTCAAGGCAGAGTGCCGTTCTGCTGTCATTTTATGCTAGAAATTTCCCAAAATCTTGAAATCTCTGGTCTCTTCCCGGATACCGGCCAACGCATTTCGGATTGCCGGATCATTCAGATTCCCGATCACATCAACATAGAATCCGTATTCCCACTGTCTTCCCGGAAGCGGTCTGGATTCGATGTTGCACATATTGACATCGTTGAACATGAAATGCATCAAGATGCTGTAAAGAGAACCGGATTCATGAGGGGTGCTGAAACTGATGCTGACTTTTCCTGCATCTTTTCGATATTGCTTTTTCTTGGACATAATCACAAACCGAGTAGTGTTATTTCCTTCGTAATTGACTTCTCTTTTCAAAATCTTCAGTCCATAAATCTTCGCTGCTCTCTCGCTGCAGATCGCTGCCTTGGTCAGATCATTGTCATCTGCCACTTTTTTCGCGCTGATCGCCGTATTTGCAACTTTTACCTGATCCCACGGCGTCTGATCCAGGAACTTTTTGCACTGCATCAATCCCTGTTGATGAGAATATACTTTCTTGATCTGATCCATGTCAGATTCCGGCAGCGCTGCCAATACATGGTGGCATTCCACAGTCTCTTCTCCAACGACACAAATGTCATAATCCAAGATCATATCATAGATGCCGCTTACCGTTCCTGCAGATGTATTTTCAATCGGAAGTACGCCGTAATCTGCTTCTCCTGCATCCAGCGTTTTCACCACGTCTTTAAATTCCGGCACAGAGAAATTCTTCACTCCCTCTCCGAAATATTTCACCATCGCCTGTTCCTGATAAGCCCCCGGAATTCCCTGATAGACAACCTTCGTATCATCATCGATCTCCAGCTGATCCACTTCTTCAAAATTTTCCTGAATATAATGATCTTCCTGAGATAAGATGCTGTACTGATATCTTCTGCTGACCGACATGAGATGCTGAAAAATCTCTTCTGTTACCTTTCTCATAAAAGGATTTTCTTCTCCTTTGGTAAGGACTTCCAGCTTTTCCTGCTCTCTGACCGGGTCATAAATCGCTTTTCCGGTTCCTCTCTTATACTCAGCCACTTCTGCGGCGCACTGCATTCTTTTTGAAAACAGTTCCACCAGCTGATTGTCAATTTTGTCAATTTCCTGTCGTATTTTGGTTAACTCTCTCATTTGCTAATTCCTCTTCCAATGTTTCCTTTAGTTCGATCACCGTCTTATGAAGCAGCGGGTGCATCAGATATGGTGCAATTTCTACAAGCGGCTCCAATACGAACATTCTCTTGTGCATTTCTTTGTGGGGGATTGTTAATTCCCTTTCATTCATCACACGGTCGTCGTACATCAAAATATCCAGATCCAATGTCCTAGGGCCCCAGTGAACCATTCGTTTTCTTCCGGCCTGTTTTTCCAGATCCATCAGGAAATCCAAAAGCTCCATTGGTTCTTTCAAGGTATCGACCGCAATGCATCCATTTAAGAAATCATCCTGCTCGACTCCTCCGTATGGCTTTGTCTCAATCAAACTGGATACATGTACCACTTTCGTGTCTTCCTGCTCTTCGATCTGCTCGATGGCCTTGCTGATATACTCCAATCGGTCTCCCATATTGGAACCTGCTCCGATATAAGCCCTGTGCCAGCCTCGATGGATTTTGACCGCAACGCTGCTAATCGGAATTCCGATCGGCGCCCATGGTTTCTTCACCTGGATCTCCAGGCTCTTTACCAGCGGAAATTCCAGAAGCAAACTCTTTGCCAAGGTTTCTGCGACTCTCTCGATCAAATCAAACGTATTGTTCTCCATAATTTCCGCAATGCGGCGGCAGACTTTTCCATAATCCACAGAATATTCGATCCGGTCACTGACACCGGCGCGTTTCGTATCCGTATCAAGAATCGCAGACACCAAAAACTTCTGGCCAAGAACCTTCTCCTCTTTATAGACCCCGTGATTGCTGTAAATCTCTAAATTTTTAATGATAATCTGATCTGCCATTTCCCCACTCTCCTTTTATACAGCGTATATTGCTTCGATCATATCCAATGCTCTTTTATTCTCTTTTACATCATGAACCCGGAAAAACCGGCACCCTTTCATATAACCGCACACGGTCGTTGCAACAGTGCCCTCGACTCTCTGATCCGACGGCAGATCCAGCGTCAGACCGATCATGGATTTTCTCGATGTGCCCAACAGCACCGGAACATCCCATCTGCTCATCAGCTCCAAATGTTTCATCATTTTGAGATTCTGATTTAGATCCTTTGCAAAGCCAATGCCCGGATCCAGCATGATCTTTTCCTTGGCGATTCCTGCCTCTGCTGCCAGATCCATTGTTTCCTGAAGATCCGCCATCACATCCACCAAAAAATCCCCATAATCGGTATCTCTTCGATTATGCATCAAACATGCTGCCACGCCGGACTCTGCCAGAACCTCTGCCATCGTCCCGTCCCATTTCAGTCCCCAGATGTCATTGATCAAATCCGCTCCGGCTTCGATTCCGGCCTTCGCTACTCC
The DNA here is from genome assembly GCA_019114985.1 of Candidatus Anaerostipes excrementavium. Lineage (GTDB taxonomy): Bacteria > Bacillota > Clostridia > Lachnospirales > Lachnospiraceae > Anaerostipes > Anaerostipes excrementavium. The sequence goes on along the minus strand of DXEM01000030.1, from coordinate 17,327 downwards.
TGATTTGTAAGTATCCAAAGAGACAGGAACGTCAAACTCTTTTTTGATTGCTTCAATGACCCGTGCTGTCCGCTCGATTTCTTCTTCATCAGAAATCAGCGTATATCCCGGTCTGGTCGATTCTCCTCCCACATCGATGATGTCTGCGCCTTCTGCCAGCATCTGCCGAGTATGACAAAGAGCTTTGTCCAGATCCCGATATTTCCCTCCATCGGAGAAGGAATCCGGCGTCACATTCAAGATTCCCATAATATAGCCGCGTTGTTCTGTCTGAAAATCCTTATTTCCTATAATCATATAATCTCCTAATATTGATACTTGTTGTTTTTTTTCTCTTCGGGCCAATAGCACTCTTCTTTTGCCTCACAATGAAGACAGTCTCTGGAGAGCTTATCCGCTTTGTAAAAGATATTAGCAAAGTGATCCGGGTCTCCAAAGCTCTCCTTACGGTGTCCTCTGATCGTTTCAACGATCATTTCGACTTCCCAGGGTTCATAACCGCACGCAGGAAGAATCTTCCCTGCAAGTCTCGCTCCTTCTTCCTCGTGAGACTTCCCTTCTTCGTATTGTGCCCTTCTTCCCAGATCATGAAGGAATGCTGTTCCATAAACCACGTCTTTGGATACCTCTGCCTGTCTTTCAAGAACGATGATATAACATATTCTGGCGACTGCAAGGATATGCTCCATATCATGACAGCAAAACCTTCTGTCCTTTTCCAGTTCCTTTAATCTGTCATATTCTTCCCTAAAATATTTATTTTGAATGATTCTTTGGAATCGTTCCACAACCTTTTCCTCTATAATTCCTTCTGAAAAGACAATGTACCGAATATTACGATCACATCCTCTTCTCCGGCTTCTTTCTTCACTTCTTCCAGACAGGAAGCCAAACGGCTCCTTTCCTGTACGTCTGTATGATATTTCCGAACCACAAAAGCCAGTTCCCGGCTTGATAAAGCTCTCTCATTGTCCGGCGCCACCGTATAAATACGATTCGCAAACTTCGCTGTAGTCTCTATCATCTTCTCGTACTCTTTGTCTGCCAATACTCCTATTATATAAATGATTCTTCTGTTTGTAAAATTATTTTCCAGAAATTCTGCCAGACGGGCCGCACCATCTGGGTTGTGAGCTCCGTCACAAAAGATCAGAGGATGATCGGAAAGCTTTTCCAATCTTCCTCTCCAGATTGTATTTCGAAATCCTTCTTCCGTCTGAAACTCGCTGATGCAATAATAATTTTTTATGATTTCCAGCACTTCCAGCGCTGTCGTCGCATTTGGTATCTGATGACTCCCCAGCAAAGGAATCTCGATCTTCTCATAAAAGCGTCCCCGGCTGCTTCGATAGGCAAAGCTCTGCCTCTCCAAATTCTGAGATAACACCCGAATTCCTGCAGAATTTACAAATTCGATCGGACAATGTTTTTCACGTGCCGCCGCCTCGATCACTGCGTTCACTTCTTCCCCATTATCATAGGATATAACCGGACATCCTTCTTTTAAGATTCCTGCTTTTTCCCCCGCAATCTCAGGCAATGTTGTCCCAAGATACTGCATATGATCATAGCCGATTGACCCGATCACGGTACAGATTGGCCTGGAAACTACATTTGTCGCATCCAGTCTGCCTCCCATTCCGGTTTCCAAAAGAACCACATCGGTTTTTTGATCTGCAAAATACAAAAAGCTGAGCGCTGTTTCGATTTCAAACATGGTCGGATGATCTAAGCCATCCTGCACCATCTCTTCTGAGACTTCTTTCAGCTTCTCCATATAAAAGCATAGATTCTCCTTGGATATGTTCTCCTCATTGATACGAAAACGTTCCTCATAGGCGAAAGAGGCCGGTGAGACATAGCGCCCCGCCCGATATCCGCTTTCCCGAAATACAGAAGCAAGGTAAGCAAGAATCGATCCCTTTCCGTTGGTCCCCGCAATGTGTACGACTTTTAATGTTTCCTGAGGATTTTCCAAACGTTTCAGCAGTTCTTTGATATTATCCAATCCCAGTACGCTTCCGAATTTATTCGTATTCTGTATGAATTCCATTGCTTCCTCATACGTCATAGTTCTCATTCCTCCGCTTCTTTTGCCATAGCTTCTTTGATGACCTGATTCATCGTCCGCACATAGATAATCGACAATCCCTGCGTGATTTCCTCGTGAAATTCTTTGACATCTTTTTCATTGGATTTTGGAACCAGGACGGTTCGAATTCCCAGGCGTTTGGCAGCCAACAGCTTCTCTTTAAGTCCGCCGATCGGCAGGACCTCGCCTCGGATCGTTACTTCTCCTGTCATTGCAAGGTCTCCCCTTACCTTCTTTCCTGTAATCGCGGAAAGTACGGCTGTCGTCATTGTGATTCCCGCAGATGGGCCATCTTTCGGCACAGCCCCTTCCGGTATATGAATATGGATATCATGTTTCTCAAAATAATCGGCTCTGATTTTGTACTTACGGCCTTGGCTGCGGATATAACTGATCGCAGCCTGAGAGGATTCCTTCATAACATCGCCCAGAGAACCGGTCACCTGGATTCTTCCTTTCCCGGGCATGACATTTACCTCGATCTTTAAGGTGGCGCCGCCTACTGCAGTCCACGCCAGACCATGAACGATACCAACCTGATCTTTTAAAGATTCTTTCTCCCATTCATAAGGCGGAACACCGAGATAATCTCTTACTTTCTTTTTGGTAATGGTCACTTTCCGATGTTTTTTCTGATAAATATCTTTCGTCACCTTTCTGGATACCTGACCGATCTTACGTTCCAGATCACGCACACCTGCCTCTCTGGTATAAGATGAGATCAGGAACCGAAGGGCATCTTCTTTCCATTGGATCTGCTGCTCATTTAATCCATTTGCCTCTCTTTGTTTCCGTACCAAATAACGCTCGGCGATATGGTATTTCTCATTCTCCGAATAGCTGGATACCTCGATGATCTCCATTCGGTCAAGAAGCGGTCTTGGAATCAGAGAAAGATCATTGGCAGTCGCAATGAACAAAACATCACTTAAATTTAACGGAACTTCCAGATAGTGATCCTGGAAATGTTCATTTTGCTCAGGATCCAGCACTTCCAACAGCGCAGAAGCCGTATCTCCTCTTTGATCTTTTCCTGCTTTATCGATCTCATCTAACAGCATCAGAGGATTCCTTACTTTGACTCTGCGAAGCGCTTCCACGATCCTGCCCGGCATGGCTCCCACATAGGTTTTCCGATGTCCGCGGATCTCTGATTCATCCCGGACACCGCCAAGAGAAAGCCGAATGTATTCTTTATCTGTGGCTTTGGCAATGGATCTGGCAATGGAGGTTTTTCCTGTTCCCGGAGGTCCAAACAGGCACAAGATCGCTGCATCTTTTTTTCCGCTCATAGCACGGGCTGCCAGATACTCCAAAATCCTTTCTTTTACCTTTTCCAGACCATAATGGTCTTCGTTCAGAATCTCTTCGGCTCGCTCCAAATCTTTCGAATCTCTGGATCTTCGCTCCCACGGTACATCCAGCATCGTTTCGATATAGGTTCTCAGGACCGAACTTTCCGGCGTACTCATGCCGATTGCCTGAAATCGTCCGATTTCTTTTTTAATCTTTTCCTTCACTTCTTTGGAAGCCTTGATCTTCCCAAGCTGATCCAAAAACTCCTGAGCTTCGTCTTCGATATTCGTCTCTCCTAATTCTTCCCGGATGACTTTCATTTCCTCCCGAAGCATATATTCTTTTTGATTTTTATCCACATTTGCTCTGACTTTTTTCTGGATTTCTCCACGGATCGACATTACTTCCAGTTCTTCTTCCAAAAGCGCCAGCATATCTTCACAACGGGTCTTTAAATCCATCTCCTCCAGGATTCTTTGCTTATCTTCCAGAGAAAACGGAATGTGAGTTGCCAGCTGATCCACCAAAAGTTCCAAGTCCTGCTGCATCAAAATATAGCTTACCAGATTCTGATCCATCTGGCTCCACTCTTTGGTATACCGCTCAAAGCTTTCTCGGATGGATCTCAGCATTGCTTCCCGTTCAAATGGAGCAAACGGCTCTTGTTCCACATGATTATAGGCAATTTCCACTCGAAATACCGGTTCTTCATCACAGACTCCGGTCATCTCTGCGCGAAATAATCCTTCCGCAAAGATTCGCACAATATTCTGAGGCAGTTTTACCATCTGTTTGATCTTCGCCAGCGTCCCGATGTTATAGAGATCCACAATTCCCGGATCTTCCAGGGTAGGATCCAGCTGGTTGTTTAAAAAGATTAACTGATCCTGCTGCATGGCCTCCTCAATGGCACGTATGGATTTACTTCTGGATACATCAAAATGAATCACCGTATTAGGGAAAATATATTTTCCTCTTAAGGCAACCATTGGCAATATCTTTTTCATTTGATTCTCCTTTTTAAAAGAAAAACTGCTTTTGACACAAGGGTTCCTTGTACGAAAGCAGTTTTTATATTCAGGTTTTCCTGATTGATCTTGTTATGCAATTTCCGGATTGCTCTTCTTTATTCTCTTCTTTGATCCGGAAGCTTTGATCTTACGATCAGAACGCTCGATCAGCGGGTATGCACCTTCTTCTACCACTTCTTTTGTGATAATACATCTGGATACATCCGGTTCTGACGGAATCTCGTACATAAGATCCATGATAACCTTTTCTACGATCGCCCGCAGTCCTCTGGCCCCGGTCTTACGCTCCAACGCTTTCTGAGCAACGGCTTCCAATGCATCCTGTTCAAATTCCAGAGACACACCATCCATCTCGAACAGTTTCTTATATTGCTTCACCAAAGCGCTCTTTGGCTCCTGCAAAATGCGAACCAAAGCTTCTTTGTCCAACGGATTCAGTGATACGTTCACCGGCACACGTCCGATAAATTCCGGAATCAGTCCGAATTTTACGAAATCTTCCGGCAGAGCCTGAGCCAGCAATGCTCCCAAATCTGCCTGTCTCTGTCCAATGACATCCGCTCCGAATCCAATGGATTTCTTTCCGATTCTGGATTCGATGATCTTCTCCAGACCATCAAATGCACCTCCGCAGATAAACAGGATATTCGTTGTATCAATCTGAATAAACTCCTGATGCGGATGTTTTCTTCCGCCCTGCGGCGGTACAGAGGCAACAGTACCCTCAATAATCTTCAGCAAGGCCTGCTGTACACCTTCTCCTGATACATCTCTTGTAATGGACGTATTCTCGGATTTTCTCGTGATTTTATCAATCTCATCAATATAGATGATTCCGCACTGGGCACGTTCCATGTCGTAATCCGCCGCCTGGATAATCTTAAGGAGAATATTCTCCACATCTTCACCAACATATCCGGCTTCTGTCAATGCCGTAGCATCCGCAATAGCAAATGGCACGTTCAGCATCTTTGCAAGCGTCTGAGCAAGCAGTGTCTTTCCGGAACCGGTCGGTCCCAGCATCAGAATATTACTCTTCTGCAGGTCGACATCTGCATCTCCGCCCATAAGAATCCTCTTATAGTGATTATACACAGCAACGGAAAGGACTTTTTTTGCTTCATCCTGTCCGATGACATATTCATCCAAAAATTCTTTGATCTCTCTCGGTTTCTTCAGATGAATCTCTGAATCCTCTGCATATTGTTCAAATTCTTCCGCAATGATCTCGGCGCAGATATCAATACATTCATCACAGATATACACACCCTTCGCTTTCGGCCCCGCAATCAGCTTACGCACCTGATCCTGGGTCTTATTGCAGAAAGAACATCTCAATACTTTCTTTTCATCATTATAACTTGGCACCAGACCACCTCAATTCTTTTCTTATTGTCTCTTTTCTACGACTTTATCGATCAAACCGTATGCAACCGCTTCCTGAGCTGAAAGCCAGTTGTCACGATCGGTATCTTTTGCAATGGTCTCATACGGCTGTCCGGTATTCTCACTTAAAATCGTATTCAAACGTTTCTTTGTCTTAAGAATATGCTCTGCGGCAATCTCGATCTCTGTTGCCTGTCCCTGTGCTCCTCCGGATGGCTGATGAATCATAATTTCCGCATTCGGCAGCGCGAAACGCTTGCCTTTTGTTCCTCCTGCCAGGAGAAAAGCACCCATACTCGCAGCCATGCCCATGCACATCGTGGATACGTCACACTTCACATACTGCATCGTATCGTAGATTGCCATACCTGCTGTCACAGACCCTCCCGGACTGTTGATATAAAGACTGATATCCTTCTCCGGATCTTCTGATTCCAAAAACAGCAGCTGTGAAACAATCAGGCTTGCCGTTACATCCGTAACTTCTTCTCCTAAAAAGATAATTCTTTCCTTTAACAGACGGGAATAGATATCATAAGATCTCTCTCCTCTGCTTGTCTGTTCAATGACATAAGGTACTAAACTCATACCGCATCCTCCTAATACTATGTCTTATTTTGCTTCTGCAACGAGGAAGTCAACTGCTTTCTGCACAGCGATGTCATCCATCATCTGTTCCTTCTGAGGGCCCTGGATCATCTTCTCAAGCTGATCTGCTTCCATCTGGTACATCGCAGCCATCTTGCCTAATTCTTCCTTAAAGTCTTCTTCGCTCGCTTCAATATTTTCTGCTTTTACGATTGCTTCTAATACCAGGCGAGTCTCGATTCTCTTAACTGCCTGTGGTTTCATATCATCTGCAAATTTCTGTGCATCCATTCCGGAGAACTGGAGATACTGTTCAAAGCTCAATCCCTGATAACTTAATCTCTGAGCAAATTCGTCTGTCATCTGCTGAACCTGTTCTTCGATCATAGCGTCCGGAATATCCATCTGCGCATTCTCTACCACAAGATCAACGATCTTGTTTTCTCTTGCTGTATTCGCTTCTTCTTTTTTACGCTCACGGATCTTTTCTTTGATATCCGCTTTGTACTCTTCTAATGTCTCAAATTCAGAAACCTCGGAAGCAAACTCATCATCTAATTCCGGAAGTTCTTTCTCTTTGATTCCTTTGATCTTCACTTCAAAAACAGCCGCTTTTCCAGCAAGATCTGATGCATGATACTCTTCTGGGAATGTCACGTCAATTGCTGTCTCTTCATTTAATTCTTTGCCGATCAGCTGCTCTTCAAATCCAGGAATAAAAGCTCCGGAACCGATCACCAATGTCTGATCTTCGGCTGTTCCGCCTTCGAATTTCTCTCCGTCTACAGATCCGGAATAATCAATTGTTAAGATATCTCCGTCTTTTACCGGACGATCTTCGATTGTAATCTCACGAGCGTTCTGCTCCTGTGTCTTCTTCAGTTCTTCTTCAATTTCTTCTTTCTTTACTGTGATTCTTGTCTTAGGGACATCCATTCCCTTATATTCTCCTAATGTTACTTCCGGTTTTACCGCAAGTTCTGCTGTAAAGATGAAAGGTTTTCCTTTCTCCAGCTGTACAACATCGATCTCCGGTCTGGAAACGATGTCCAAATCGCAGTCTTTCATCTCTGCTTCATAAACTTCCGGAATCAGAATATTAGCTGCATCTTCGTAGAAAATCTCAACTCCATATTCTTTTTCGATCAGTTTCTGAGGTACTTTTCCTTTACGGAACCCTGGAATGCTGAACTGATTTTTCTTCTTATTATAGGCTTTTGTAATTGCAGCGTCTAATTTTGCCGCATCAGCTTCCATTGTTACCTTTACCATATTATGCTCTAAGTTTTCCACTTGCAAACTCATCTTTATGAATCCTCCTAAAAAATTATTATCATTTTGTAAATTTCACAAATATTTAACCATTATAGCATACGCCCCGCGGACTATACAAGCGCATTTGCCTAATTTCCGCTATTTTCTTTGTAAACATAATTCTTTGACGTTCGAAGCACCCTAGGCGCTTTGCTGACGATGCTGACAGAGAACGTATCCCCATCCTGCAGATCTTCTCTTGAAACCTCCAGCAAATGCTCATTGTGATAAGTTGTATTCACCTGCACGTCATCCACATACACTTCTGCATAATTGGTGAAATTATTGCCGACAATAAACACGCTGTCTGCTGTCTCGTAAGCCTTCGATACTTCTACATCTCTGATGCCAAATGTAATATCCGTCGCCTGGAATGGATTTTCCTGATTCCATACATACTGCTTCCCATACAGCATATCATACTGCAGATCTTTCATATCTTCCTGATAATTCTCTGTTCCTTTTCGTGTCTGATGGAAACTGTTGATGACTCCGTTATGGATATTGCATTTATCAAGGATCTCCGCTCCCAGATCATAGGCCTCAATGACGCCGTCTTCTTTCTGGAGTCCTATGTTATCCCAGATAAAATAACTTGTCTCATATTTATTGCCATAGGTCAGATCCTTATCATCAATATCCAGACTTGGCAAATGATCTCCATACATAACAAGAATCGTCTCTTCATTACGTTTTTCCAGAGAATGAACAAGATCTCCTACGAACTGATCCATCTGATAAACCTGGTTCGCATAATAAGTATATTTATTCTTCAATCCTTCATCTTCAATACCGCTGACCGTAATCTCCGGATTCTCAATGATCTCTGTTGTCGGGTAGTCTCCATGCCCCTGAACAGAAATACAATAAACATAATCCTGCTGATCCGTAGAATCCAGCGCATCATTGATGCATCCTGTCAATACGGTATCTTTTGCCCATCCGTTCTCGGTCCACTTCTTAATGTTCATCGTTTCCTTTGTTGTAAAGGTATCGAATCCCAGCTGAGAGAATACTAAATCTCGGTCATAGAAAGCTGCACTGTTATTATGGATCGCATGAGCAGAATATCCCTGTTCTTTTAAGACTGTCGCCATGCTCTCTGTCGTTGTATCCTGCAGCACCGTTTTGTACGGATATTCTGCCGCACCGAAATGATCCAGATTCATTCCTGTAATCACCTCAAACTCAGAGTTGGCTGTTCCGGCTCCGTAAGAAGGCATGGAAAGCTGGCCGGAGGAATATCCTTTCATATATTTGTGGAAATTCGCCAATGGGTCTTTGTTGAATTTCACACCTTTGACCTGTGTAATGTCAAAATGAGATTCTAACTGTACAAATATAATATTCGGTTTCTTGACCTTATTGTCTGCTTTCTCCTTCTCTTCAATCTTCCGGTCTGTCTCTTTCATAATATTGTCGATCTTCTTCTGCGAATAATTGGACGGTTTGTCGATTCCGTTCTTTAACGCAGTGATCGCAAAGCAATATGATGTACCATAATCATTGAAAGCAAGTAAGATGTTGTGGATCTGATCAGTCAGAACTCCACTGCGAAATCCCATGGCCGTTACTCCTGAGAAAGCAGCACAGATCACAGCTAACTGCAGAAATCCTTTCTTTCTCTTCAGCTTTTTCTCCATTGGAAGATACATGAATGCTACGACTAAAAGAACCAGAGCAATCAAAATCAGCGCTCCCATGGAAACAATCTCCGTTGGCGTAAAATAATTAGACATAACCGGCAGAACGGACTTTAACAAGGTAATATCCACATAAGTAAACGGTGTATTCCTTGTATTCAGCATCATCCAGTTGACGATTCCCACAATCGACCACAAAAGCGTTACAATAATATAAGTAAACAGCCTTCGTTTTACGATCAACACAACAGAATATGACAAAAAGACGATGAGAATACTATATAAGAACATTTTCGTTCTCACATTGGCGAACGCAAAAATGTTGGAAAAATCCGCTCTCTGTCTTCCAAGCGTCTCCAATATAACCGTCATAAGCACAGACAAAACGATATTACAAAGAATCGGATGCTTCCGCAGCTTATCTACGATCACAAGTCCTATCGCCTTTAATGCCGATCCTATCTTTTTTCCTGTCTGCCTTATATTTTCTAAAAAGGTGCCCATAGTTTTCTCCTTCTATATAGTGAATTCCAGAACCATATCAGTCCTATTTTGACCCTAACCATCATAGTATTATACCATTAGTATGACAAAGTATCCAGCGATAACTTCTTAAAATTTTATGAATTATTTATCTTTGATTGACTTCCGCAATATTCTATGATAACATCCTAGCGTTAGATATTTTGGGTTTTGAATATCTGACAGAATTTTATAGAAAGGAGTACGAAGAACAAGAAGCGCCATGCACCTTCCGGATACGGAAAACGGCAGTTCTCTGCCATCGGAAGGTTAACGAGGAGGAAAGTGATCGAGAGATTCGGCGGATGCTTTCCCGTAGCCCCGGTCTATGTGATATACTGTACAAACCCACGGGCGACCGTGAAACAAAATCAGTATAATCCGGGCAAAACCGCATATGATAGACAAAATAGAAAAACAGAAAAAGAAAGGCAGGATCGGCTTTCTCTTTTTCTTATGTACAAATTGAATAAGGAGATTTTTTATTATGTGTGGAATTATTGGATTTACCGGCAAATTACAGGCTGCAGAGATTTTAATCGGAGGTTTGGAACGTCTGGAGTACCGCGGATATGACAGTGCGGGAATCGCAGTACGCCGCGGTGATGACACCAAGATCGTGAAAACAACAGGTAAAGTTTCCGAGCTTCGCAAAAAAGCTTCTCTCGCAGATGATATTGACGGAACCTGCGGAATCGGACATACAAGATGGGCAACTCACGGAGGAGTTACAGATGTAAATGCTCATCCTCATGTTGCCGGTAATGTTACATTGATCCATAACGGAATCATTGAGAATTACAAGGAACTTGCTGCCGAATTAAAAGAAAAAGGCTATGAAGCAGTTTCTGAAACCGACACGGAAGTTGCAGCTATGCTGATCGATTCCTTATACGACGGTGATCCTTTCAAAGCGATGAAAGCTGCTGACCAGCAGTTAAGCGGCGCTTATGGATTCTGTATCATGTTCAATGACCGTCCGGGTGAGATTTACTGCATGAGAAATGCCAGCCCATTGGTTGCCGTTACGACAGAAGACGGTGCTTTTATCGCTTCTGATATGGTAGCGCTGCTTCCATATTCCAAAGATTATTTTGTTGTTCCGGAAGAACATATTGTCGTTATGACAGAGACCGGAATCAAACTCTATACAATGGATCAGGAAGAAGCTGTTCCTAAGATGCTTCACGTAGATTGGGATACCACAGCAGCACAGAAAGGCGGCTATGATTACTTTATGCAGAAGGAAATCTTCGAGCAGCCTGAGGCTCTTAAGAACACTGTTATGCCTCGCCTGCACAATGGTCACGCTGACTTTAGTGCAGATAATATTTCCGATGATATTTTCCGCGACATCAACCGTGTTGTTGTTACTGCATGCGGAACAGCGATGCATGCCGGCCTGGTTGGGCGCCATCTGATTGAATCTATGCTCCGCATTCCGGTAACCGTTGAATTATCATCTGAATTCCGTTACATGAATCCAATCTTGGATGATCACACCTTGGTGATTGTTGTAACACAGTCCGGAGAGACTGCAGATTCTTTGGCCGCTCTTCGTCTGGCAAATGAACGAGGTGCAAAAACAATCTCTATCGTTAATGTAAAAGGATCCAGCATTGCCCGTGAGAGCGATTATGTTTTATATACTCATGCCGGTCCTGAAATCGCTGTTGCAAGTACAAAAGCATTCTCTGTCCAGTGTGCCGGAATGTATCTGATTGCATTAAAACTGGCTGAGATCAACCATATGATGACAGAAGAAGAGATGGCTCAGTACTGTGAAGCTTTCCAGACAGCCATCGATACCGTAGCTCCGGTTCTTGAGATGGATGCTCAGATCAAAGATATTGCCGAGAAAATCAAAGATACTTTCTCCGCTTTCTATCTTGGAAGAAGCCTGGACTTTGCTATTGCCAGTGAAGGTTCATTAAAATTAAAAGAGATTTCTTACGTTAACTCCGAGGCGTACAACGCAGGAGAGTTAAAACACGGAACAATTTCCCTTGTAACAGAAGGGGTTCCGATCATTGCCATCGCAACACAGGAAAATGTACTTCCAAAACTGATGGCAAACGTGGAAGAAGTAAAAGCCCGCGGTGCTCATGTGATCATGGTAACTGACAAGGATATGAGCAATTATGAAGGAATCTACGATGACCTGATTCAGGTTCCGAATGTAGATGATCGGTTTGGTACATTCGGTGTAACCGTCGCTCTTCAGCTTCTGGCTTATCACGTAACCGTCTTCCGCGGAAATGACGTGGATCAGCCAAGAAACCTGGCAAAATCCGTAACTGTTGAATAAATCACAATATAAATTCAGGGAGTATATCAATTATGATATGCTCCCTTTTTGAATCGATTGATTTATTTCTGCCGGTATCTCTGCTCGTGGAGTGTTAATGCCGCCAGCCCATGGATATAATTCTCATAAAATTCTGCCGACATTTCAATCTCCGGCATTCCATCTGTTCCTAAAATTTCTTTGCATCTGGCAGCGGCCTCTTTCCACGGAACTTTTTCAGGATCATGGCTGATCAGCAGGATCTTGGACGGATCAAGAAAAGCGGTCAAATAAATGATAATTTTTGCCAGAAAATCTGACGTCTCCACACTGCCCTCAACCCCAGGGCGTTTCACTCCCTCTGCCCGATACAAATAAGAAATCTCCCCGGCCATCTGCCTTGCTCCATAAAGAAGTTCTCCATTGACAATACTGCCGCAGCCGGCATAATGATTCTGAGGCAGATAAATGACCGTCATATCTTCTTTTGATTCTTGTCTGTCATAGGCGCCAAAAGTGATATAATTCATATCATTTTCTACGCGGACATATACCTGATATCTCTCCCGAATCATTTCTTCCAGACCTACCAATTCCAAAGTATTGATATCACAGGTCTTGATCTGCCCTTCTGACACGATTCCAGGAATTCCAACGGAAATTCCACGAACCCCTTCATAAGTCTCCATGAGCAAATCCAATCTCCGCAGCATCGCCTCGGTATTTACTTCCCGAACATCCTCTCTTCCTTCTTCGATTACTTCTGACAGTGCATTATACACGACATATCCCAAGTGTCCGCATTCATTTCCATTATCCGCATAAATACCGATCATCCGATAATAATCCTTATTATAGCAATAGCACGCTGCAGGACGGCCTCCGCTTGCTCTTTGACGCGGCACTTCCAAAATTTCCTTTTCCTTCAGCATTTCATTCAAAATCGTACCGCAGGTGGCCAGAGACAGTCCCGTCTCCCTGCCGATATCTGCCTTTGTATAAATTTCTCCGCTGCGCAGGACATCCCGGATCAGCTGCTGATTCTGTCGTTTCACTTCAAATGTACAAGACATCTGATCCTCCTATTCTTCTATACCGTGATTTCGATTTGATTTCCTTCCAAAGCGACAACACAGCTTTCATAATATCCATCCCCTGTTGTCCTTGGTCCGCTGACAACTTCATATCCGTCTTCTCTCAGCTGATTGGTCAATTCATCCACTTTTTCCTTGCTTCCTACCTGGAACGCAACATGAATCAATCCTGTTCTTGCCAGAGATTTTTCGGCATCTTCCATTCCTGGTTTTGTCATGATTTCCAATCTGGAACCCTGATCGAAGGTTAAGAAATATGACCGAAAATCTGTTGTTTTATTGTGATACAGATCATTTGACTGGGCAGCAAAATATTTCTCAAAAAACTCTCTCGCCGCTTCTAAATCATTTACATACATTGCTACATGTTCAATTCCCATAATATCCTCCAAATATGATATACTGTTTCTTTTTTCATGTTTAGCTTACTCCGTTATCTTTATTTTGTCAATACTTTTTAAAACTATTTTAATAAGTGCCGGGCTATGCATTGCCAAATCCGTATCAAAAAAGGAAGAAGATATGCAAAATGTGCCTCCTCTTCCTTTTCACTTTTGATTCTTATGCCTCGCTGTAATATCTTCCCAATGCATCAGCTCCCATCATTGCCGCATACACATCTTCCGCTGTTACCTCAAACGGCATATTGCCCATGGTATCTTCCGGTGCACAGGCAAGCTTCGCTGCTTCCATAATCTTCTCCGGCTTCACTTCTTTGATTCCAAGTTCTTTTAAAGTCACCGGAAGACCAACCTGCAGACAGAAATCCATGACCTCCATGATCTCGTCTTCTCCTGCATCTTCTAATACCAGCTGCACCAGCGTTCCAAACGCAACCTTTTCTCCGTGATAATAAGCATGTGTTTCTTCAATTGCAGTCAGACCATTATGAATCGCATGCGCTCCCGCCAATCCTGCACTTTCAAATCCGATTCCTGACAGATAGGTATTGGCTTCAATCACATTTTCCACTGCTTTTGTACAAACACCTTCTTTGGCAGCTACCATAGCTTCCACCCCGCTGCTGATCAAAGTATCATAGCATAATTCCGCCAGACTCATAGCCGCTAACGTACATTTGCCGCCGACACAGTTTGTTGCATTGGATCGTTTGCATGCTCTCGCCTCAAAATAAGTTGCCAGGGCATCTCCCATTCCGGAAATCAGCAAACGAGCCGGAGCCTTGCTTACGATATCCGTGTCCACAAGAACCATATTCGGGCTGGTAGGAAGGAATAAATATTTCTCAAAGACACCTTCATCCGTATAAATAACAGATAAAGCACTGCAAGGAGCATCTGTGGAAGCAATCGTCGGAACGATCATAACCGGTTTCTCCATATAATACGCAACGGCTTTGGCCGTATCTAAGATCTTGCCGCCGCCGACACCTACGATCACATCACTGCCCACATTCTCAACGATTTTTTTCAAACGCTCGATCTCTGTCATGCTGCATTCACCGTTAAATACATCATACGTTATCCTGCAGTCTCCTTGTCCTTCTTTGATGGAAGGTTCCACTCGATTCCTGCCGGACGCACTGGTCAGAACGAATAGATTCTCCCCAAAATTTTTTGCATAAGAACAAAGGTTTTTCATTTCTCCTTTTCCCTGAATATAACGGGTCGGACTTCCGATGATCATTGCCATAACTGCACCTCCATAAGATTCTGTTTTTTCATGTATGTTATCATTATAACATTGTTCTTAGAGAAAAAACAGGAAATTCAAATACGCAGAAAAATGAATCCACGATCCATCTTTCTGCGTATTTTGCTGATATATGTGAGCTTATTATGCTTTCTCGTTTTTCGCCCGTACAATGGCTTCTGCCATTTCTCTGACTCTCTCAGCCGGAGATGGAGCATTCAAGATGCCGGAAGTTGCTCCGGTGCCGTCTGCTCCGAGCTTCACTACATTGTAGCAGTCTTCTGCCGTGCTCACTCCGGACGCAATCATAACCAGGACATTTGGATTTACTTCGTTTAACCCTTTGACCGTTTCGATCGTGTAAGAATCATCTGCCACCTGTCCGGTTCCGATCAGATCGGTCGGTTCTGCCAGCACAATATCCGGATCCATGCAGGCAGCCGCTTTCGCTTCCACCGTTGAATCTGCACAAACCACAGTAATCATTCCTAATTCTTTTGCCCTTTTGATCGTCTGATAAAGTTCACTGACCGTTTTCTGATTCTCTGCATGGTTCAAAAATACCGCTTCTGCACCGGCTTCCTTCAAAGACTCCGGAAGCACATGTCCCATGCCTCGTCCCGGAACCAACGGATCCATAGACTGGGCGCACACGATCAAATGACTGGTATTTTCCTTGATCATACGGATATCTGCATACGGACAAGTAAAATAGATCTGCAGTCCCGTATCTTTTGCCACCTGATCTGCCGCCTTGGCAAGTTCTAAACTTTCTTTTCCATAAAGATAAGATTTTGGATTTACAATTAAAAATGGAGATTCTGCTTTTGCCATAATCTTTTCCTCCTACTCTCCCATAACGATGATCTTGCATTTTCTGGTACGCGGACGTGTCCGATCGAAGTCTGCAAAATAAATATATCCGGTTGTCCCTACGCCTAATTTCCCTTCATCCACTTCAAATACCTGGCTGGATCCGATCAAAGTCGCTTTTAAATGTCCATCGCAGTTCCAAAGGGCTGTGCGGTCTCCGTCCGGAAGATACTCTGCCGCATTCGGCCAGGATTCCACTGCTTCATAATGTTTCTCTCCCGGGTATACATAAATATCTGCACTTGTCTGATCCGGAATGATCTTTTCCAAAACATGATTTAAATCTTCCTGCAGGAATTCATCTCCGTTCTCATTATAATCATGAACGAATTCCTCAAAAAATACAGAGCAGGTCGTATGCGGAGAGATTACCGTACAAGTTCCGTTCTGGATTCCGCTCTTTTCGATCGCTTCTTTTACCTGCGGGGTAATATCCACATAGGTTGGTGTCTTTCCGTGGGATTGTACACTGATTTGTTCTTTATATACAGCCATTTTTTCATTCCTCCGTTCTTATTTTTTCTGAAATACTTTGATTGCCTTTTTCACGTCTTCCTTGATCGCTTCCGTTGCCGCAAGTGACATGGAGTCATAGAACAACGGTCTTTCTTCATCTGCCCAATAGTCTTTGGAGGCTTTTCCTCCGGCTGTATTCATGTATGTATAATAATTGACTTTGCAGATTCCATTTTCGATCGCTACTTTATAGTCTTCATCGGATACGCCGGAACCGCCGTGCATCACCAAAGGAACATTTGCGGCTTCACGGATCTTTGCTACCCTTGGAAGATCCAGTTTCGGTTCTGTCAAATATACGCCGTGGGTCGTACCAAAAGCGACTGCCAGACAATCCACGCCTGTTTTTTCTACAAATTCTTTTGCTACCTGAGGGTCCGTATAAATATCGTCCAGATTCTCATAATCATCCTTGCTGTCAGATTCTCCTCCTTCTCCATGTACGACTTCTGATGTAAAGATATGTCCTAATTCAGCTTCGACACTGGCTCCGACCGCATGAGCAATTTTCACGATCTCTTTTGTCTCTTCTACATTTTCTTCAAAGCTTTTGGCGGAAGCATCATACATCACAGAAGTGAATCCAAGGCGAAGCGCCTGCACGCAGCGTTCGAATGAGCTCCCATGATCTAAATGAAGAGCTACCGGCACTTTCGCGCGCTCTGCATAATACAGCATGATTGGTCCGATCTCTTCCAGATCAATGATGTCATCATGACTCTGGGCATGCTGTAAAATCACCGGGGTATCCAGCTCTTCCGCAGCCTGGATAATTCCTCGGATTGCTTCCAATGTGGTTCCGTTAAAAGCACCGACTGCCTTTTTTTCCTCTTTTGCCTGGTCCAGCAGTTCTTTCAGTGTAACTAACATTCCTTTTCCTCCTGTTTTTTATAATACGTTTCTTCCGTACATTGCATCCTGTTCTTTTCTTAACTGGTAGATCAGTGTGCTCTTATCCAGTTCGATATCATCGTATGTAAGCAGCTGTCCCTTCTTCACGTCTCTCTTCATCACTGCTTTGTTTGTTACCAG
>DXEM01000029.1 GCA_019114985.1 Candidatus Anaerostipes excrementavium | reverse complement strand
TAATCAAATAGGAAGGAATTCCGGTTTTTGATGCCGAAAGATTGTATAGTAACGAAATCCTAAAGATTTTAAGAAATCAGGCAGGACAGCAAAGTCATAAGCCATATGTTCCGGACAATGCCCGTCAGAACCGATTGTGATAATCTCGCCTCCCAATTCCAAATAGCGCGATAATATTTCATGATGTGGATTCGGATCGCTCATTCCGTATTTTAACCCGGCGGTGTTAACCTCAATCCCTTTCCCGTCGGAAATGATCTTTTTTAAAATTTCATCGATTAAATCCCCGTAATCCTGGTAATGAAACTGAAAATTCTTATCTTTTATATATCTCGCTGCATAATCCAGGTGTCCATAGACACAATAATCATGAAAAGCGCTGACATTTGTCAAAATATCCTCTAAATATTTTGTTAAACCGCTTTTGGACGGATAGGTTTCAAAATAAATCGAATCATACGGATCCATTTGATTAACAATATGGGTGGAACCGATAATGAAATCAAAAGAATCCCGACGTGCAAAATCAGTGCAGGCATCCAGCGTAGTCGGCATAAGTCCCAGTTCGATTCCGTAATTGATTTCGATTTGATTCTCATATTTTTCTTTGATTTCAAATAATTTTTGGCGATAAGACGGCAAATCCAAAAGAAAATCAAAGCCTTCTGGATTTTCAGGGTAATCGATATCATGATGTTCTGTAAAACAAAGAGTTTGAAGCCCTAAAGCAATTCCATGCTGAACCATGGATTCCATGGAAGCAGTAGAATCTGAGGAAAAACTTGTATGTAAATGGTAATCTGATTTTATCATATGATATTCTCCTTTTTTCTATTATCATACTAATATTATGATACAAATGTAAAGATAAAGAAAGATTTGAGTAAAAAGTTCTTTCAATCGTGCAAAGATTTTGTTAAGATTATAAAGGGAAGAAAATAGGAGGAACTTAAGATGAATACGTTAACACATGTTGGTAATTTATTTGCGTTCATCGGCGGGCTTGGAATGTTCTTGTATGGAATGGACATTATGGCATCAGGTCTGCAAAAAGCAGCGGGCAATAAGATGAAAGAACTGCTGGGGTATCTTACGAATAACCGTTTCTTAGGTGTATTGGTGGGGGCTCTGGTTACAGCGATCATACAGAGTTCTTCTGCGACAACAGTTATGATCGTCGGATTTGTAAATGCAGGGATTATGAACTTAACGCAGGCGGCAGGAGTTATCATGGGCGCCAATGTTGGGACAACGATCACCGCATGGCTTGTATCTGCCAATGAATGGGCAGGAGCGTTAAAGCCGGATTTTTTTGCACCTTTTATTCTTGGAATCGGCGCCTTTATCATTACATTTTCAAATAAGCAGAATTTGACCCAGAAAGCAGAGATTGCAGTTGGATTCGGAATACTGTTTATCGGATTGTCATCCATGTCCAGTTCGATCGGAATCTATCAGGACAGCCCGATTTTTTCGAAAGCTTTTCAGGTGCTTGGGAATAACCCAATCCTTGGAATCTTAACGGGAGCTGTTGTTACGGCAATCATACAGAGTTCATCAGCATCTGTTGGTATTTTGCAGACATTGGCAATGCGAGGCATTGTAAACTGGCGTTCAGCAATCTTTATTACACTTGGACAGAACATTGGAACTTGTATAACGGCGCTTTTATCCAGTGCAGGGGCTAACAAAACAGCAAAACGAGCTGCAGTGATCCATTTATTATTTAATGTGATGGGAGCTGTCATTTACGGAGTCATTATGACAATTTTCTTTGGGGTATTTAATGAATTGGCAATGCAGCATATTACCAGCACGGAGATTTCCATTTTCCATACCATTTTTAATGTGACTGTGACGATTATGCTGTTCCCATTTGCGAATGTTTTAGTAAAACTTTCTGGTATGATTATCCGTGAAGATGAAGTCGAAGAAGAGGAAGATGAAGAAATCGAAGAAATGGTTTTAAGACATCTGGATCCACGTATTTTGGAAACACCATCTTTTGCGGTTGAAAATGCGGTAAAAGAAGTTGCACGAATGGGAAATATTGTGATTGGAAATCTAAATCGGATTATCAAAGAGTCTGGGAAACCGGAGCCAAGCAAGAAACAAATCGATAAAGTATTCCAAAATGAAAAAGTCATCAATCATTTGGACACGATGATTACAGAGTATTTAGTAAAGATCAGCAAGCTTTCGATATCAGAAAAACAAATGGAAGTCGTAAATTATTTGTTTGATACGATCACGGATATTGAAAGAGCAGGCGATCACGTAGAAAATATTGCAGAAGGCATGCTGAACTTGAAACAAACGGGAGTACGCATGGTTGCCAGTGCCAAAAAAGAATTAAAAGAGATGACAGAATGTGTGAAGGATGCTTTGAATGAATCCATCCAGGCAGTAGGAAATGGCGACGTGGATATGGCCAGAGAAGCGATCCAGAAAGAACAGAAAGTGGATAAACTGGAAAAACAGATTCGAAAGAACCACATCGAGCGATTGAAAAGGGGATATTGTGTGCCGGAAGAAGGAGTCTTCTTCCTGGATATTGTTTCGAATTTGGAAAGAATTTCGGATCACGCAGACAATATTGCAAAATATGTTTTAGTACAAAATGATGAAAATTTATTATAATAGAACGACAAAAAACACATTCTAAAATTAGTAAAATTGTACAAAACGATTTTATTGTATACATGACAAAAATATGAAAATACCCTTGAAATTTTAACATGGATTGTTTACAATAAAAAAGAAGTTTGTCAATAGATTAACATAATTGGCAAATCCATCAAATAATTAATCAAGACTTAGGAGGAATTAAGATGGCAGTAAAAGTAGCAATTAACGGATTTGGACGTATTGGACGTCTTGCATTCAGACAGATGTTCGGAGCAGAAGGTTATGAAGTTGTAGCAATTAACGACTTAACAAACCCTAAGATGTTAGCTCACTTATTAAAGTATGATTCTGCACAGGGAAGATACGCTTTAGCAGATAAAGTAGAAGCAAAAGAGTCTTCTATCGTAGTAGATGGAAAAGAGATCGAGATCTACGCTGAAGCTGATGCAACAAAACTTCCATGGGGAGAACTTGATGTTGACGTAGTATTAGAGTGTACAGGATTCTACACATCTAAAGATAAAGCATCTGCTCATATCGAAGCAGGAGCTAAGAAAGTTGTTATTTCTGCGCCAGCTGGAAATGATCTTCCAACTATCGTATACAATGTAAACCATGATACATTAACAACAGAAGATACAGTTATTTCTGCAGCTTCTTGTACAACAAACTGCTTAGCACCAATGGCTAAGGCATTAAATGATTTTGCTGCTGTCCAGTCTGGAATCATGTTAACAGTTCATGCTTACACAGGAGACCAGATGACACTTGACGGACCACAGAGAAAAGGTGATTTAAGAAGAGCTCGTGCAGCTGCAGTTAATATCGTACCGAACTCTACAGGTGCTGCAAAAGCTATCGGATTAGTTATCCCAGAATTAAACGGAAAATTAATCGGATCTGCTCAGCGTGTACCAGTTCCTACAGGATCTACAACAATCTTAACAGCAGTTGTTAAAGGTGAAGACGTTACAGTTGAAGGAATCAACGCTGCAATGAAAGCTGCTGCTACAGAATCTTTCGGATACACAGAAGAAGAATTAGTATCTTCTGACATCATCGGAATCACATATGGTTCATTATTTGATGCAACTCAGACAATGGTTACAGAAATCGGTGACGGATTATACGAAGTTCAGGTTGTATCTTGGTATGACAACGAAAACTCTTACACAAGCCAGATGGTAAGAACAATCAAATATTTCGCTGAATTAGCTTAATTTTTGAATAAGAAATGAGGACAAGGCTGTATTTTACAGCAAATTTAGACTCATATAAAGGGGTCCGGTCTTTTTGGACCGGATCCCTTTTTTATTTCACCAGGGGACTTTGTTCCCAAAGCAATGGGAAAACATGGCCATTGTGAATTTATATTTCAGGAGGAAAAACATGTTAAACAAAAAATCCGTAGATGACATCAATGTAAAAGGAAAAAAAGTATTGGTACGCTGTGATTTTAATGTGCCATTAAAAGATGGAAAGATCACAGATGAGAACCGTTTGGTTGCTGCGCTTCCAACAATCAAAAAATTGATTGCGGACGGCGGAAAAGTAATTCTTTGCTCTCATTTAGGAAAACCGAAAGGAGAGCCAAAGCCAGAATTATCTCTTGCACCTGTTGCAGTTCGCTTAAGTGAATTATTAGGGCAGGACGTTACATTCGCAGCTGATGACAACGTTGTTGGAGATAACGCAAAAGCAGCCGTTGCTGAAATGAAAGACGGAGATGTTGTTCTTCTTCAGAATACACGTTACAGAGCAGAGGAAACAAAGAACGGTGAGGCATTAAGCAAAGATTTAGCAAGCCTTTGCGACGTATTCGTTAACGATGCGTTCGGTACCGCTCATAGAGCTCACTGCTCAAACGTAGGTGTAACAGAATTCGTTGATACCGCAGTTGTTGGATATTTAATGCAGAAAGAAATTGATTTCTTAGGAAATGCTGTAAATAATCCGGAACGTCCAATGGTAGCCATCTTAGGCGGAGCAAAAGTTGCTGACAAATTAAATGTAATCGACAACCTTCTTGAAAAATGCGATACACTGATCATCGGTGGAGGAATGGCTTATACATTCTTAAAAGCAAAAGGATATGAAGTTGGAACATCTTTGGTAGACGATGAAAAGATCGACTACTGCAAAGAAATGATGGACAAAGCTGAAAAATTAGGTAAAAACCTTTATCTTCCAGTTGATACAACCATCGCAAAAGAATTCCCGAACCCAATCGATGCTGAGATTGAAGTATCTGTAGTACCATCAGATCAGATTCCAGCAGATATGATGGGACTTGACATTGGAACAGAAACAGCAGAAAAATTCGCTGATGCTGTAAAATCAGCAAAAACTGTTGTATGGAATGGTCCGATGGGTGTATTCGAGAACCCAATCCTTGCAAAAGGAACGATCGCTGTAGCAGAGTCTCTTGCAGAGACAGAAGCAACAACAATTATCGGCGGAGGAGATTCCGCAGCAGCTGTTAACCAGTTAGGATTCGGAGATAAGATGACACATATCTCTACAGGCGGCGGAGCATCTCTGGAATTCTTAGAAGGAAAAGACCTTCCAGGCGTAGTTGCAGCCAACGACAAATAGGCATTGAACACTTAGCGAATTCAAGCCAGCGGCGCAGAATGAGGTTAGTGTGAAAGCCGTTCCCGAGACTCAACGAGAACAAGCAGAATGCGAAGTTCAAGTGCTAGTCGAGTGGAACAACCATAACAAGAGGAACACTTAGCGAATTCAAGCCAGCGGCGCAGAATGAGGTTCGTGTGAAAGCCATTTTACATGATAAATATTTCAAGAAAGAAGGATAAGTCGAATGCGTAAAACAATCGTAGCAGGAAACTGGAAAATGAACAAAACTCCAAGCGAAGCAAAAGCTTTGATCGAAGAGTTAAAACCATTAGTTGCAAGTGAAACATCTGATGTCGTATTTTGTGTACCGGCAATTGATATCCCAGCCGCTATTGAAGCAGCAGAAGGAAGCAATATTGCAATCGGAGCAGAAAATATGTACTTCGAAGAGAGCGGAGCTTACACAGGAGAAATTGCTCCAAATATGCTGACAGACTTGGGCGTAAAATATGTCATTATTGGACATTCTGAGAGACGTGAATACTTTGCTGAGACAGATGAGACAGTAAACAAAAAAGTATTAAAAGCTTTCGAACATGATATTACACCAATTATCTGCTGTGGAGAGACTCTTTCACAGAGAGAACAGGGTGTAACAATCGATTTCGTTCGCCAGCAGATCAAGATTGCATTCCAGGGCGTAACTGCTGATCAGGCAAAGACAGCTGTTATCGCTTATGAGCCGATTTGGGCGATCGGAACAGGAAAAGTTGCAACAACAGAACAGGCTCAGGAAGTATGTGCGGCAATTCGTGCATGCATCGCTGAAGTATATGATGATGCAACAGCTGAAGCAATTCGCATCCAGTACGGTGGATCCGTATCTGCAGACAGTGCTCCGGAATTATTCGCACAGCCGGATATCGATGGAGGATTAGTTGGTGGAGCATCCTTGAAACCGGATTTTGGAAAAATTGTAAACTATAAATAATTTTGTTGATTAATTATGAGATGGGTCCCCGGGCACAAAACGCCCGGGGATTTTTGCCCTTCAAGATTGAGGAAGCAGGAAACAATATGAAAAAAGCAAAAGGTGATCTTCATATAAGAATTGCAAAGGAACAAGATGCCGAGCAGCTACTGGAAATTTATGCTCCATACGTAGAACATACGGCGATTACGTTTGAGTATGAAGTGCCGTCAGTGGAAGAATTTCGAAAAAGGATTGCTGCTATTTTAGAAAAATATCCATATTATGTTGCAGAGAAAGACAAAGAAATTCTTGGTTATGCCTATGCCAGTCCTTTTTATGAACGAGCAGCTTATGGATGGGCAGCGGAAATGACCATTTATTTAAGACAGGATCAAAAAAGAAAAGGACTTGGGAGAACACTGTATCATACTCTGGAAACGGCTTTAAAAAAACAAGGTGTTCTCAATTTGTATGCCCGCATTGCTGAACCGGAAATAGAAGATGAGTATTTAACAAAAGACAGTATTCGATTTCATAAGCGTATGGGTTATCATATAGCAGGAAAATTTTATAAATGCGGATATAAGTTTCATCGCTGGTATCACCTTGTATGTATGGAAAAAGTCATTGATCTTCATTTAAAAAATCAGCCAACTGTAAGACCTTTTTACGAAATTAAGGAACATTGATTTGAAGACAAATAAGAGACGGCGGTTTCCAAACTGCCGTCCCTATATAATTATGAGATAATCTGATCCATAAATTCTATAATACCTTCTTCCACCTCATCTTTGATAGCAGAGTAGTTATGGATTTCATGGCGATATCCGGAGTAGACTTTGGTGGTTACCGTATGGCCTGTTTCATAAAGCCAATTGGAGACTTCGTAAATGCCTTTTCCATATTCGCCTACAGGATCCTGATCTCCGCCGATATTATAAATCGGGAGGTCTTTTGGAACCTTTTCGGCCCATGAAGTTCCAACGATGGCTTCCATCATTTGTGTGAAGTAATAGAGGGACTGATTTGTTGTAGGCTTTGTAAAAGCATCAAAAGGATCGTTTGCGTGATCGTACTGTACGTTTGGATCAGCGCAGATCCACTCATTGCCGATGGATACATCCCCGCAGCGTTCGCACATCCAGCCCATCAAATCTCCGGTAAATTTAGGGTCTGATTCTTTCCCTTTTCCCTCATCGACGGTCTTTTTCAAAGCTTCTGCTGCCTGTTTGGCTCCGCGGAAAACGCCGGTCGTTCCGCATATGGTAATTCCGTCCAATTCAGCTCCGTATTTTGCAGCAAAATCTCTTGTAATAAAGGAACCCATACTGTGCCCAAAAAGAAAATAAGGAAGATCCGGATATTTTTCACACACAAGGGTCTTCAATGTGTGCTCATCTTCCATCATCGTATGAAATCCTTTATCACCCCAATCTCCCCACGTATCATTCACCATAGCAGTTTTTCCGTGTCCGACATGATCGTCAGCTGCTACAATATATCCAGCATCCATGAATTTTACAATCATATGTAAATATCTTCTGGAATGTTCGCCAAATCCATGAATGATCTGAACAATACCTTTTGGTTTGGCAGCCGGCACATAGATCCAGCCTTGAACGTTATCTCGTTCGTTAAATGATTGAAAACTAACTTCATGTAACATAAAAACACCTCCATCCGCAGATTGTACAGAATTCTATACAATTATTATAACGAAAGTTTGTCAAATCGTCTATATATGCCGATTTAAAAATCTGATATTGAATTTATTAATAAAAATCGGTATAATTATAAACGGACAAAAAACATATAAATTTAGATAAAGGAGACAAAGATGAGTAAAAAACCAACTGTTCTTATGATTTTGGATGGATATGGATTGAATGAAAAAGAAGAAGGGAATGCGGTAGCAGAAGCTAAGACTCCGGTAATGGACATGCTTAAGAAAGAATATCCTTTTGTAAAAGGGAATGCTTCCGGGATGGCAGTTGGGCTTCCGGAAGGACAGATGGGCAATTCTGAAGTAGGACACTTGAATATGGGTGCCGGACGTATCGTATATCAGGAACTGACAAGAATTACAAAAGAGATTGAAGACGGAGACTTCTTTAAGAACGAAGCTTTGCTGGAAGCGATGGAGAACTGCAAGAAGAACGATTCCGCGCTTCATTGCTTTGGTCTGCTGTCTGATGGCGGTGTACACAGTCATAATACACATTTATACGGTGTTCTTGAAATGGCAAAGAGAAATGGATTAGAGAAAGTGTATGTACATCTGTTTTTGGATGGACGTGATACTCCGCCTGCTTCTGGAAAAGGCTATGCAGAAGAATTGGTCGAGAAGATGAAAGAGATCGGTGTAGGAGAGATTGCAACTGTTTCCGGACGTTACTATGCAATGGACCGTGACAATCGTTGGGAGCGTGTACAGAAAGCATACAATGCGATTGTTATGGGACAGGGCAACACAGCAGAAGATGGCGTCGAGGCTATTGCAGCATCTTACAAAGAAGATGTAACGGATGAGTTCGTAGTTCCAACCGTTGTTATGAAGGACGGAGCTCCGGTTGCAACACTGAAGGAAAATGATTCTGTTATTTTCTACAATTTCAGACCAGACCGTGCAAGAGAGATTACTCGTTCTATCTGTGATGATAAATTTGATCAGTTCGAGCGTCCGAATGGATATTTTAAAACCACATACGTTTGCTTTACAGAGTATGATGTAACCATTCCGAATAAGCTGGTAGCATTCCACAAAGTGGAGATCAAGAACACATTTGGTGAGTATCTTGCAAAACATGGATTAAAACAGCTTCGTCTGGCAGAGACAGAGAAATATGCGCATGTAACGTTCTTCTTTAACGGTGGTATTGAAGAACCAAACGAAGGAGAGGAACGTATCCTTGTTAACTCTCCGAAGGTTGCAACATATGATCTTCAGCCAGAGATGAGCGCACCGGAAGTTGGAGAAAAACTGGTAGAAGCCATCAAGTCTGACAAATATGACGTGATCATCATTAACTTCGCTAACAGCGACATGGTAGGGCATACCGGAATTGAGGAAGCAGCAATCAAAGCAGTTGAGACCGTGGATAAATGCATCGGCGATGCAGTGGAAGCAATCAAAGAAGCAGACGGACAGATGTTCATCTGCGCTGACCATGGAAATGCAGAACAGCTGGTAGATTATGAAACAGGAGCGCCATTTACAGCTCATACAACAAATCCGGTTCCGTTTATCCTTGTAAATTATGATAAAGGCGTGACATTAAGAGAAGGCGGATGCCTGGCTGATATTGTACCGACATTGATCGAAATGATGGGAATGGAACAGCCGGAAGAAATGACAGGAAAATCTTTATTAGTAAAATAAAAATGATGATAAGCAAAGGCGCTTGTGTGAAAACATAGGCGCTTTTTGTATGGAAAAAATTTGATATGTGGAGGGAGGCGGAATCGATGACAGTATATGATATCTTAACAGAACTTCAGGAAAAGGTATTTCATGATGAAACAGTCAGGCAGGAACTGCTGGAAACAAGAACGGCAGAAGAACCATTGTTTGCATTTTGTAAGAAATGTCAGGAGTTGGGATATGAACTGTATCCGATGGAATTGGTGAATGCAGGGGAAGAATTTTATGCCTCTATGAAAAGAAGTACCAACGGGGGAGGAGAAAATTCGCCGAAATTAGAGGGCGAAGACGATCTGTACGAGTTGTTCTTTGCAGCAATTGAAGAAAAATAATGGTTTTGTTCTTTTTCGTATGAAAATTCATATTCTTGGAAATAATAGCAGTATTATTTGTAAAGGGTGTGATGATGTTGAAATATCGGTTGAGTATTGAAAATGTAATAGGACGCGAAATTCTGGATTCCAGAGGAAATCCCACGGTAGAAGTGGAAGTAGTACTGCAGGGCGGCGCAAGAGGCAGAGCCATCGTGCCTTCAGGAGCATCTACCGGTAAATTTGAAGCATTGGAGCTTCGTGATCGAGAGAAACGCTACAGAGGACTTGGAGTAGAGACTGCAGTCAATCATGTCAATCATAAAATCGCAGACCGTTTGATCGGAAAAAATGCGTTAAATCAAATTGAAATTGATGAGATTATGTTGGAAGCAGATGGTACTCCCAATAAAGAACGGTTTGGAGCGAATGCAATTCTTGGAGCTTCCCTAGCGGCTGCAAAAGCAGCAGCCAGTGGCTTGGGAATGCCATTGTATCAATATTTGGGAGGAAGCTTTGCCTGCAAACTTCCGATACCGATGATGAATATTTTAAATGGCGGGAAACATGCAGACAATACGGTAGATTTTCAGGAATTTATGATTGCCCCTGTTGGTGCAGATTCTTTTAAAGATGCACTGATGATGGGAACAGAAATCTATCATACGTTAAAAGATATTTTGAAAGCTAAGAATTTAAGCACAGGAGTAGGAGATGAAGGAGGATTTGCGCCGAATCTGGAAAGTTCGGAAGAAGCGCTGGAACTTTTAGTCCAGGCAATTGAGTCTGCTGGCTATAAACCAAAAGAAGAAGTATCCATTGCCATGGATTGTGCGGCTTCTGAAATTTATAATGAAGATGAGGACATCTATTACTTTGAGGGAGAAAGTAAGATGACAGGCAGAGAGGTCCGCAGAAATTCGGAAGAAATGGTGCAGTATTATGAGAAATTGATTGAACAATACCCGATTTTCTCCATTGAAGATGGATTAAATGAAGAAGATATGACCGGATGGAAGGTGCTCACGTATCGTTTGGGAGAGCGGATTCTTTTAGTTGGAGATGACTTATTCGTTACAAATGTCGCAAGGCTGAAAGAAGGAATCAAAGAGGATATCGGAAACAGCATCCTGATTAAGCCGAATCAAATAGGAACTTTAACAGAGACAT
The DNA here is from genome assembly GCA_019114985.1 of Candidatus Anaerostipes excrementavium. Classification (GTDB taxonomy): domain Bacteria; phylum Bacillota; class Clostridia; order Lachnospirales; family Lachnospiraceae; genus Anaerostipes; species Anaerostipes excrementavium. Next base: position 4,988 of record DXEM01000029.1, on the reverse strand, counting down.
TGGATGCAGTAGAAGTTGCCAGAAATGCCGGATATCATACGATCATTTCTCATCGTTCCGGTGAGACAGAGGATACGACAATCGCGGATATTGCAGTTGCGGTAAACAGCGGTTTAATAAAGACCGGTGCACCTTGCCGGTCAGATCGGACGGCAAAATATAATCAGCTTCTTCGCATCGAAGAACAGTTAGGAAGCTGCAGAAGATATGGTTTCTATTAGATTATGATATGGAGAAAAATGTAAAATCCATGCAAAGCTTTCTGGTTTTCCTTGCATCCATTAGGGATCTGTGATAAAATAACTCACAGTGAATCGTAGATTAATTAGGAGGCAGATTGTGAAAACAGCTTTAACTGTAATTTTTATTATATCATCAATTATATTAATCATATTAGTCTTAATGCAAGAAGGAAAGGAAGCGGGATTAGGTTCTTTAACCGGAACAGCCGATGCAGGAACTTACTGGAGCAAGAACAAGGGACGTTCAAGAGAAGGTACGCTGATTCGAGTAACTGCGTTTTTTACAGTTTTGTTTTTTGTATCAGCGGCAATCCTTATTTCAAGATTTATTTAGGAACAAAAGCACTTCTTAAACTTGTTTTAAGAGGTGTTTTTCTTTTGGAAAAGAAGGGGTATGACAGGTGCGGTCAAAAGAGGAGAAAAAGATGGCAGATAAGAAAACGGAGAGAAAGAAAAAAATAAAGGCACTCATTTATGATAAGCATTATCGTCCGATGAAGCAAAAAGAGATTGGATATTTGATGCAGGTGACGCCGGAAGACCGGCCGGAGTTTGTAAAATTACTGCAGGAGCTGGTAGAAGAAGGCAGCATTGAAGTGACAAAAAGAGGAAAATACAAGCCAATTGAGAAAGAAGTTTTAAAGGGTGTTTTTACCTGTACAAAGAATGGATACGGCTTTGTTACAGTCGAGGGGAAAGAGGAAGATTATTATATCTATGAGAAAAATTGGAATGGCGCTTTCCATGAAGATACTGTTTTGATGGAGAGTATCGATTCACAGCCAAGATCAGGACATCGCAAAGAAGGAAAGATTATTAAAATCTTGGAGCGAGGGATGAAGACGGTTGTCGGAACGTTGGAAAAGAATCAAAATTTTGGATTTGTTGTTCCGGATAATCAACGTTTTCAGAGTGATATTTTCCTGTCAAAAGGAGAGTGCGGAAATTTGATCAGTGGATTTAAAGTTTTGGTCAAAGTCACAGATTATGGTGATGAACGTCATAGTCCGGAGGGAAAGATCGTAGAAGTATTAGGGCATCGGGATGATCCGAGAGTTGATATTTTATCGATTGTAAAGGCTTATGATATTCCAACGGAATTCGAAGAATCGGTAAACGAGCAGGTAGAGAGCATTCCGGATACAGTAATAGCAGAACAATATCCAATGCGGAAAGATCTCCGAGAACTTCCGACAGTTACGATTGACGGAGAGGATGCAAAGGATTTAGATGACGCGATTACGTTATCGAAAGATGGAGAAGAATATCTTCTAGGTGTGCATATTGCCGACGTGTCCGAATATGTTTCGGAAAATTCACCGTTAGATCGGGAGGCGCTGAAAAGAGGTACAAGCGTGTATTTGGTTGATCGGGTGATTCCAATGCTTCCACATCAATTATCCAATGGAATCTGTTCTTTGAATGCGGGATGCGATCGATTAGCCCTTAGCTGTCTGATGAGGATTGATCGGAATGGAAAAGTGCTTGATCATGAGATTGCGGAGACACTGATCAAGGTGGATGAAAGGATGACCTATACAGATGTTGCTGCAATCATAGATCATGATGCCGAGACGCGGAAAAAATATGAGCCCTTTGTTCCGATGTTTGAGTTGATGAAAGAATTATCGGATATATTAAGAGAACGACGACATGCCAGAGGAAGCATTGACTTTGACTTTCCGGAATCAAAGATTATTTTAGATGAAAAGGGACATACAGTCGAAGTATTCCCGCAGGTACGAAATGCGGCGACCAAGATCATCGAGGATTTTATGCTTTGCGCCAATGAAACGGTAGCGGAAGATTTCTATTGGAGAGAAATTCCGTTTTTGTATCGAACCCATGATATTCCGGATGGAGAAAAGATCGATAAGCTACAGTCGTTCTTGCAGAATTTCGGAATTTATCTTAAAATTAACCGAGAAGAACTCCATCCTATGGAAGTTCAGAAATTACTGACGAAGATTGAAGGAACTCCGGAAGAGCCTCTGATCAGCCGTTTGACGCTCCGATCTATGAAACAGGCCAAATATACAGTGCAGTGTTCTCTGCATTTTGGTTTGTCGACGAGATATTACTGTCATTTTACTTCGCCGATCAGGAGATATCCGGATCTGCAGATTCATCGTATCATAAAAGAAAATCTTCATGGAAAATTCACTCCGAAACGTTTTACTCATTACGAGGAAATCCTGCCGCAAGTGGCAGATCATACATCAAAGATGGAGCGCCGTGCGGAGGAAACAGAACGAGAAGTGGAAAAGCTAAAGAAGGCAGAGTATATGGAGCGTCGGATAGGAGAGGTCCATGAAGGAATTATTTCAAGTATTACCAGTTGGGGTGTTTATGTAGAGCTGCCGAATACGGTAGAGGGAATGATTCATGTTTCTAAACTTCCGGGAGATTTTTATTATTATGACGAGAATACCTATTCTATGGTTGGAGAACGTACAGGACGTCAGTTTAAATTAGGAGAGCATGTCAAGATTCGAGTGGCGGATGTCGATATGCTTTTGAAAAATATTGATTTTGATTTGGAGGAGGATACGTATGGCGAGAGGAACTGGGACGAAGCTGATTGCCAATAACAAAAAAGCGAGACACGATTATTTTGTGGAGGATACCTTTGAAGCAGGGATTGTGCTTCATGGAACCGAGGTAAAATCCCTTCGTCAGGGGCATTGCAGCATTAAGGAAGCGTTTATTGATATTGATCATGGAGAGGCATATATTCATCAGCTGCATATCAGTCCTTATGAAAAAGGAAATATTTTCAATAAAGATCCTCTGAGGGTGCGGAAACTTTTGCTTCATAAGTCTGAAATATCCAGAATGGTAGGGCAGGTAAAACAAAAAGGGTATACATTGATTCCTTTAAAAGTATATTTTAAAGGAAGTCTTGTAAAAATTGAGATTGGATTGTGCCGTGGAAAAAAACTTTATGACAAACGGCAGGATATCGCAAAAAGAGATCAGCTGCGTGAAGCACAGAGAGATTTTAAAGTGAGAAATTTTGGATAAGAACATATCTTGACAGATATGGAAAACAGAGATATACTTATATTTCGAGACTGAGAAGTGTCTCAGTCTCGATAGTTTCAATATTCTGGGCCAGTACTGGTTTCGACAGGGATCTTGAAGCTTGAGGAGCCATTGGGAGAGACCACCTTACGGTGTAAACTTAAATATAAACGCAGATAATAAATTAGCGTACGCTGCAGCCTAATTGCAGCAGCTGTCTTTGGATCACCTGTAGTCTAGAGATACAGCTTCAATGATGCAGGACACTCGTCTGCTTAAGCTTTGCGGCAGATGAAGTATTGATGAAGCTACTAAAGCAGCCATCCCGTCTGTCGGAGTGCTGTGGAGGGAATGTCAATAGGCAGACTGTAATGGGAGAGCCTTAAGTGAACGGGTTTTTGGACGCGGGTTCGATTCCCGCCTGGTCCACTTGACTGTATCATGTCGAACTCTTTATATGATGTTATCATATATAAGAATATGATAGGCTTGATACATCGATTAAAATAGGAATGGCGTAAGCTGTTCTTATTTTTTGAAATAGGAAAATGAGAATACAAAATCACCAGAACCCGTGTATCTGTCAGGAACTGGTGATTCTTAAGTTAAAGACTTTTTACAGCTTTTTGGATAATTTATTTCCCTTATGATTAGCGCAAAGATTTTATTGGATAGCCTTCAATAGATTTCCGTCAAAATAAAGAGTTACACTACCATCCGAATCGTAATCATAAATAACATCTTCGGCATCGTCCAGCTCGTCAGCGTCCTTATCTTCCGGAATTAAGTATATAATATCTTTTTCTGAATCTATGGCATATGTACCTGTTGTAGTAAATTTTGTGTCAGATGATACGCCGTCAGTATCTATGTATTGGATGAGCTCAAATTCATTAGAGCTTTCAAAAGTGAGAATGCATCCATCTGCCGTAGTTCCGTATACCCATTTCCCTTGGATGTCTTTGGTGACCTCGACGCTTTCTTCGGTACTTGGAAAATCGAAAGGAGAATCTTTTCTTATTAAATTATATATAAGAATAACGATAATCACCAATAAGACAACAGCAGCAATTACAATCGGCATTGACCATTTTTTCTTTTCGGTTTTATTCTTGAGTGGCTTTGTTTCTTTTTTTGTTACTCTCGGGGAAGCGTCTGAATTTTTCCCAGTAGGTGTACCACAATTTGGGCAAAATTTGGCACCATCAATTTTTGCCCCGCATTCCGAACAATACATTTTTTTCCTCCTATGAATCAATTGATAATTTTAATTATATCAATTTTGGCTCGAAAAGGAAACTCTTTTTGTTTATTGAGGCGGATTACAAATACCACACGGAGCGTAGGAACCTTTGACTTCAGATAAATGTCTTTCAATTTTCGATTTTTTTAAAGTTCTACAAGAAGAGCTATGATATTTGCTGCCGGTATTTGTTATATAAACAACAGGATCTTCGTTTTGCTGTTGAGTGCTTTGAGATTCAGCATCTGATTTTTCTTCTGTTTGCTGCTGATTTTCCTTTTGTTTTTCTTGTTGTTGAGCAAGCGCTTTTTGTTGCTTTTCTTTTTCTTTAGCTTTTTGAGCCGCTTCTTCTTTTTCTTTGTCGATTACAGTGATTTTTTCGGTGGAACTATCGATATTGTCATTAGCAGTGAAAAATAAAGCGGAAGTTCCTTCTTTTTTAAATTTGATCACTGCTTTTCCATCTTTATATTTAAGAG
>DXEM01000028.1 GCA_019114985.1 Candidatus Anaerostipes excrementavium | reverse complement strand
TCTTCCATTCTTTGTCAAGAACTTTTTTAAGATTTTTTTCGTTGTCCTGATCATTCTCTGTCAGCAACTTTTGTATCTTATCACTTTCCATTGTTATTTGTCAAGTGTTTTTTGCTCTTTTTTTGAATTTCTTGATGATGTTTCGCTGTCTCTTATGAGACGCAACTGTTATAATATATCACAGTTTCAAATCTCTGTCAACAGCTTTTTCAAAAAATTAAATCTTTCTATTTAGAAAGATTTAAAACGCAGAAGGAGGGATTTGAACCCTCGCGCCGCGTAAACGACCTACACCCTTAGCAGGGGCGCCTCTTCAGCCACTTGAGTACTTCTGCAAATGCCTAAACATTTTCAAATATGAAATTGCGTTAACAACAACGCTTAAATAGCTTACCAAACCACGACAAGTTTGTCAATAGATTTTTTGCAATTCTTCTTTTTTCCTTGAACAAACAAACCAAAGCCGGAACTTTCTTACTTCAGCTTTGGTTTGTACTGATATATTTTTAATTCTTACCTGCATTTTTCTGAAATTCATCCACTGCAGTCTCATATAGATTATGTCCTTTGCTGTCAATCACAACAATGACCGGGAAATTTTCGACTTCCAGTCTTCGTATTGCTTCTGTTCCCAGGTCATCATAGGCAATCACTTCTGATTTCTTGATACATTTAGACAAAAGTGCTCCTGCACCACCGACCGCTGCAAAATATACCGCTCCATTCTTCACCATGGATTGAATCACTTCCTTGGATCTTTTTCCTTTGCCAATCATCCCTTTCAGTCCTTTACCCAGCAGCAACGGGGTATATTTATCCATCCTGCTGCTCGTCGTAGGACCCGCAGATCCGATAACCTGTCCTTCTCTCGCCGGTGTTGGTCCTAAATAATATACAAACTGATCCTGCAGATCAACTGGTATTGATTTTCCTTCTTTTAAGCTGTCAAACATTCTTTTATGTGCAGCGTCCCTTGCTGTATAAATGACTCCTGTTAAATATACATAATCCCCAGATTCCAAATTTTTCAGTTCCATTTCCTTCACAGGGACTTCTAAATGTTTTTCCATTGTATGTTTCCCCCTTTATAAAATTCTATGTGCATGTCGATTCACATGACAGCAAATATTGATTGCCAGCGGCATGCCTGCAATATGTGTCGGATAAGTTTCTATATTCAATCCCAGCGCTGTTGTATTACCGCCGAATCCTCCCGGTCCTATGCCTAGCTGATTGACTTCTTCTAATAATTCTTTTTCCAGTTCTGCAATATGAGGAAGGTCTGATGGCTGATCTAGATTTCTAGTCAGCGCTTTTTTGGCAAGCAAAGCGGCTTTTTCAAAACTTCCGCCCAGTCCTATTCCGATTACAATCGGCGGGCAGGCATTCGGCCCTGCATCTTTTACTGCTTCCAATACAGAATTTTTGATTCCTTCTATGCCGTCTGCCGGTTTTAACATGAAAACTCTGCTCATATTCTCACTGCCAAATCCTTTCGGCGCCACTGTAATCTCCAGTTGTTCTCCCGGTACAATATCCATATGGATAACCGCAGGAGTATTATCTCTTGTATTTTCTCGGATCAGCGGATCTTTTACGATAGACTTTCTGAGATACCCTTGTGCATACCCTTGGCGGACCCCTTCGTTTACCGCCTCTTTCAGATCCATTCCTTCAATATGAAGATCCTGTCCAATATTTAAGAATACAATTGCCATTCCCGTATCCTGACAAATCGGAATTTGATCCTGATCCGCAATCTCCATATTTTCCTGAAGCTGTCCCAGAATCTGTTTTCCAAGAACACTTGTCTCTTTCTCTGAGGATTTTTTTAGTCTTGATTTCATATCATCCGTCAGATAAAGATTGGCTTCCATACACATTTCCTTTATATTTTTGATAATTTCGTCTGTATGAATCGTTCGCATAGCTGCCTCCGCATTTTTTAATATTTTATTTTTTAATTACTTTCATACTCTTTGAATAAGAACCGGCCTTCCGGCTTCCATTACTCTGTTTCAGTTATCCTTTTATATTATATAACGAAATCGGAGCACAGACAATAAAGCTGTACTCCGATTTCTAATCAATTTTTCATTATTTTTTTGTATTAGACTCTTCTTCCACTTCTTCTTTGCGTACTTTTGCGATGCTTGCAACCTCTACATTCTCTGCAACATCCATGACTTTAACACCTGATGTGCTCCTTCCCTGTCTGGAAATGCTGTCAACCTTGGTCCGCATAATAATTCCTTCTGTCGTAATCATCATGATCTCATGGTCCTCATTCACAGCTTTTACACCAACCACATCTCCGGTCTTTTCTGTCAGTTTATAGCATTTTACACCTTTGCCGCCTCGATGATGCGCAGTAAATTCATCCATGGAAGTTCTCTTTCCCATACCTTTGGCAGATACGATCAATAAATCTTTTCCTTGGGAATCCAGCTGCATACCAATGACCTCATCATCTCCTGTCAGATTAATACCGCGAACTCCCATTGCTGTTCTTCCCATGCAGCGTACGTCTGTCTCATGGAAACGGATGCACTGTGCATTTTTTGTTACCAGAAATACATCCTTCGTATCATCTGTAATCTTCACTTCAATCAATTCATCATCATCTTTTAATGTAATAGCGGCAAGTCCCGTTTTTCTGATATTGGCATAATCCATAACAGAAGATTTCTTGACAACACCGCTTTTTGTTGCCATTAAGAAATATTTTCCATCCTCATACTGATTCACCGGAATCACTGCCGTAATCTTCTCACCAGGCTGCAGCTGCAGAAGATTTACGATGGCATTTCCCCTTGCAGTACGGCTGCTCTCAGGAATTTCATAGGCTTTCAGCCGGTAAGCTCTTCCCCGGTCGGTAAAGAACATAATATAGTGATGTGTCGTTGTCATAAACAACTCTGCAATATAATCCTGGTCGATGGTCTGCATACCTTTGATGCCTTTTCCGCCTCGATTCTGACTCCTGAAATTATCAACGGTCATGCGTTTAATATAACCGAGTTTCGTCATCGTTACCACAGTATTTTCTCTTGGAATCAGATCCTCCATGGAAATATCATCCACATCAAAACCAATCTGAGTTTTTCTCTCATCTCCGTATTTATCACGAATTACGATCAATTCATCCTTAATGACTCCTAATAAAACTTTCTCGTCCGCAAGAATGGCTTTCAGTTCCCGAATCCGTTCCATCAATTCCTGATATTCTTTTTCAAGCTTTGCTCTTTCCAAACCATTCAGCGCTCTAAGACGCATATCCACGATTGCCTGTGCCTGGGCATCCGTCAGGCCGAATCTTTCCATCAATTCTGCTTTCGCCGCCTGGATATTCGCTGCTTCTCGTATAATCTTAATAACTTCATCGATATGATCCTGAGCAATCAGCAGACCTTCCAATATATGAGCCCTTTCCTCTGCCTTGTTAAGCTCATATTTCGTTCTTCTGGTCACCACATCTTCCTGATGTTTCAGATAGTATCCAAGCATTTCCATCAGATTCAAGACTTTCGGCTCATTATTTACAAGAGCAAGCATAATGACACCAAAAGTATCTTGAAGCTGAGTATGCTTAAATAACTGATTTAAGATCACATTTGCATTCGCATCTCTCTTAAGTTCAATACAAATTCTCATACCGCTTCGATCGGATTCATCTCGAAGTTCTGTAATTCCTTCGACTTTCTTTTCTCTCACCAAAGAAGCGATTTTCTCAATCAGACGGGCTTTATTGACCATGTAAGGAAGTTCCGTAACAATGATCCTTTGTTTTCCATTTGCCATTGCTTCGATGTCAGTTACTGCCCGTACTTTGATCTTTCCTCGACCTGTACGGTAAGCCTGGTTGATTCCGCCTTTCCCTAAGATGGTTGCTCCGGTAGGGAAATCCGGACCTTTTACAATCTCAAGGAGTTCTTCCATCTCTGTCTCTCGATCTTCGGTCACTCGATTATCAATAATCTTGATGACAGCGTCCACAACTTCTTTTAAATTATGCGGAGGGATATTTGTCGCCATTCCGACTGCAATTCCCTGGGTTCCATTCACCAGCAGATTCGGAAATCTGGAAGGAAGAACCACAGGTTCTTTTTCCGTCTCGTCAAAGTTCGGCACAAAATCTACGGTATTCTTGTTGATATCAGCCAACAGTTCCATAGATATTTTGCTGAGTCTTGCTTCTGTGTAACGCATAGCAGCGGCTCCGTCGCCATCGACAGAACCAAAGTTCCCGTGTCCGTCCACCAATGGATATCTTGTAGACCACTCCTGCGCCATATTCACCAAAGCTCCGTAAATAGAGCTATCTCCATGAGGATGATATTTACCCATGGCATCACCGACGATACGGGCACATTTACGATGAGGTTTATCGGGACCATTATTAAGCTCTATCATTGCATAGAGGATCCTTCGCTGCACCGGCTTCAATCCGTCTCTCACATCTGGAAGAGCTCTGGAGGCAATAACGCTCATGGCATAATCAATGTAAGAACGTTCCATCGTCTCTTTTAGATCAATGTCATGAACTTTATCAAAAATTGTATTCTCATCCATTTTCTTCTTCCTTCCTAAATATCAAGATTCTTTACATACTTCGCATTCGCTTCAATAAATTCTCTTCTCGGCTCCACCTGATCTCCCATCAAAGTGGTAAATGTCAGATCGATCTCAGAAGCTGAATCATCATCCAAATTCACTCTCAATAAAATCCTTTTTTCCGGATCCATCGTCGTATCCCAAAGCTGCTCTGCATCCATCTCACCCAATCCTTTGTAACGCTGGATCTTATTGTTGTTGTCTCTTCCGATTTCCTCTAATACACGATTTAATTCTTCATCACTGTAAGCATACCAGAACTTTTTATTCCTCTCGACACGATACAGCGGAGGCTGTGCCAGATAAACATATCCTTCTTTGATCAAATCCGGCATAAAACGATATAAGAAGGTAAGAAGCAAGGTCGCGATATGCGCCCCATCCACATCGGCATCTGTCATAATAATGATCTTGTGATACCGAAGTTTGCTGATATCAAAATCATCATGGATTCCTGTTCCAAATGCTGTGATCATTGCCTGTATCTCTTTATTGACCAAAATCTTATCCAGCCTTGCCTTTTCCACATTCAAAATCTTTCCTCGAAGCGGAAGAATTGCCTGTGTCGCACGAGAACGCGCGGTCTTTGCTGATCCTCCTGCAGAATCTCCCTCTACGATATAGATCTCGCAGTTTTCCGGATTCTTATCCGAGCAGTCAGCCAATTTTCCAGGAAGGCTCATTCCATCCAACGCAGTCTTTCTTCTGGTCAGATCTCTCGCCTTTCTGGCTGCATCCCTTGCCCTCTGAGCAAGCACTGCTTTCTCACAGATGACTTTTGCCACCTGAGGATTCTGTTCCAGAAAATACGTCAGCTGTTCCGATACAACACTGTTGACCGCGCCTCTCGCTTCGCTATTGCCTAATTTCTGCTTTGTCTGCCCTTCAAACTGAGGCTCCCCGATCTTAACACTGATGACAGAAGTCAGACCTTCACGGATATCTTCTCCGGAAAGGTTCTCTTCTTTTTCCTTCAAAAGATTATTCTTTCTGGCATAATCATTGAAAGATGAGGTCAAAGCATTCTTAAACCCGGAAAGATGCGTTCCTCCCTCCGGTGTAATAATATTATTTACAAAACTCAGGGATGTCTCATTGTAAGAATCATTGTGCTGCAGGGCAACTTCTACATAAACGCCGTCTTTTTCTCCTTCACAGTAAATCACCTGATCATAAAGGCTTTCCTTTCCTCTGTTGAGATACTCAACAAACTCTTTGATTCCGCCTTCATAGTGAAATACGTCCTCCACTCTTTCTTCTTCTCGTTCATCGGCAAGTATAATCTTCAAGTTTTTCGTAAGAAAAGCCGTCTCTCGAAGTCTTCTCCTTAATGTCTTATAATCAAAAACGGTTGTCTCAAAAATCGTATCATCCGGCATAAAAGTAACTGTTGTTCCTGTTCGGTCGGTATCTCCGATCACCTTCAGAGGGTAGCATACTTTTCCCTTTTCATATCTCTGTTTATAAATTTGTCCTTCTTTATGAACCTCGACTTCCAGCCAATTGGAAAGCGCATTAACGACAGATGATCCAACACCATGCAGCCCGCCGGAAACCTTATATCCTCCGCCGCCGAACTTACCTCCGGCATGAAGAATCGTAAATACGACTTCGACACTGGATACACCTTTCTTTTTGTTCATTCCGACAGGAATCCCACGGCCGTTATCCTTCACCGTTACAGATCCGTCTTTGTTCACCGTTACGAAGATGGTATCACAGAATCCAGCCAAAGACTCATCAACCGCATTATCTACAATCTCATATACCAAATGATGAAGTCCTTTTTCGGATGTACTTCCAATGTACATCCCTGGCCTTTTGCGTACGGCTTCCAGACCTTCCAGAATCTGTATCTGATCTGCGCCATATTCCCCTTCTCTTTGTGTACCCATAGTTTCCTCCTAATTCTGTTTCACAATTTTTCCTGCTCTTATTTCAAACATACGCTGAATCGGCAAATGCTGATGAATAAACTCATCCAATCCTGTACAGGTAATCAATGTCTGTATATCTTTAATTCCCTCCAAAAGATAGATCTTCCGGCTGCTGTCAAGTTCCGAAAGAACATCATCCAGAAGAAGGATCGGCAAATCCTTCAAACTCTCTCTTACAAGCTGTATCTGCGCCAGTTTTAAAGACAGTGCCGCAGTCCTCTGCTGCCCCTGAGAACCAAACTTCCGAATGTCAATATCATTGACCATGAATCTGATATCATCTCTGTGCGGTCCGACATTCGTCGTCGCATATTTAAGATCTACCGATCTCTTCTTCGTCAATTCCGTTAAAAATGAATCATATTCTACACTATTTTCGTACTCAATACAAATCTCTTCCTGATTTCCTGTCAAACGCTTATGAATCTTTCGGATGATTTGATTCAAATGCATAATAAAATCTTTTCGGTAACGAATAATCTCTGATCCATATTTAACCAGCTGAATATCCCATGCTTCTAAAGTATCCATCAAACTCTCCTGGAAACGGATCTGTTTTAGAAGATTATTTCTCTGCATTAATATTTTATTATATTTTGACAAATAATATAAGTATAAACTTTCCAGCTGAGACAATTCCAGATCCATAAATTTTCTTCGCTCACTTGGACCATTCTTAATAATCTTCAAATCTTCCGGCGAGAAAAATATAATCGGAATCTGTCCAAGCAAATCACTGGAACGCCGAATTGGAATCTGATCAATCGCCGCTCCTTTGGAACGGTTCTTCTTCAAATGCATATCCAGCTGATGCCCGATATCCTTTTTTTGATAATGAATCCTGATATGAGCCTCATCCGCATGAAAACGAATCATCTCCCGATCCTTGCTTCCACGATGGGATTTGGTCGTTGCCGCCAGGTAAATCGATTCCAAAATATTTGTTTTGCCCTGGGCATTATCACCATACAGCAGATTGGTTCCTTCAGAAAAACTCATAGATAATTCTTCATAATTTCTATAATTCTTTAATTCCAAGGATTTGATAAACATACTGCTCCCAACTATCTATTTGATGATATGAATCTCTTCTCCTTGAAAGGAAACTGTTTCGCCGCCAAAGAGCTTTCTTCCTCTCCGGGTCTCGATTTCTCCGTCTACAGTTACTTCTCCTTCCTGGATTACAATCTTTGCCTCCAGACCGGAATCTGCCAGGCCGGCCGCTTTCAGCACTTGTCCCAGCTTAATATGCTCGTCTTTGATTTTAAATTCACTCATAATATTACCTTTCTAATGATTAAAATTAACCGGTAAGATCAGATACGTATAAGATTCCTGATCATCTCGGATAAAGCAAGGCGCCTTCGGATTGACTAAATAGATACAGATTTCTTCATCATCAATGACACGCAGCACATCCATTAAGAACTTCGGATTAAATCCAATCAAAAGATCTCTTCCCTCTTTCTGAATCATAATACTTTCTTCCATTGAACCAAAGAAAGAAGAAATATTCAATTCCATCGTATGATCTGTAATATTCAGAATAATCGGCTTTTTATCAGATTCTCGAATCAGCAGGCTTGCACGGTCAATACAATTTAAAAACTCTTTTTTATTGATTACAACTTTTGTTTCATAATCACTGGAAAGCATTTGGCTTATTTTATAATATTCCCCTTCCAGAAGTCTTGAAACAACCTTTGTGTTATCAAACTCAAATAGAATATGTTTTGATGTCACATAGATGGATACTTCATCCTCCATCTCGCCTGATATAATTTTAACAATCTCTTGAAGTGTCTTTCCGGGAACGACAACCTTGAAATCATCATAATTTCCGTTTAATTCCAGCTTACGAATGGAAATGCGATGCCCATCTAACGAAACTACGCTTAAGCAATTATCCTTAACTTCAAACAATTCCCCTGTCATTAATTTCGTATTGTCATTATCTGAAATAGAAAAAATTGTCTGACGAATAATTTCCTTTAAAGAAAACTGGGATAAAGTAATACTTTGATCTTTTTCAATCTCCGGAAGGTATGGAAATTCACTTCCTTCTTGACCAATAATATGAAAGCAGGCTTTTTCACATGTAATTTTTGCTTTAAAATCCTGATCTGTTTCAATGGTTACATCATTATCCGGTAATTTTCTTACAATTTCTGAAAATAATTTGGCATCTAAGGCTATTTTTCCTTGTTCAATAATGTTGCCTTCAATGGTTGTCTCAATTCCAAGTTCCATATCATTTGCGGTAAAGGTTATAGTACCGGCTTCCGCTTCTATTAAGATACATTCAAGAATCGGAAGAGTGGTTTTGTTGGAAACAGCTTTGGATACAATGCTGACACCATGTACTAAATCACTTTTTTTACATATGATTTTCATAAATGTGTATAACTCCTTTCGATGTGAAGTTAGTTTAAATAAATAAGTAACAGTCGTAGTCTTAGCCGTAGGGGCTGTGGATTTGAGGATAACCTTAAAAACCCGCTGAATATAAGGATTCTTAAGGTGGATAAAGTGTGAAAAAAATGAGCAATTTAAGAGGATAAGCCGGAACTTATCAACATTCTTAAAATTGGGCAAAACCTTAATTCACATGATATCCACAAGTTATCCACAGAATTTGTGGATAACTTGCCTTTATTCCATCTTTTTGGTGATAACCTCTATAATATTCTGTAAATTTGCGTCTTTCTTTAAATCTTTTTCGATTTTTTCAACTCCGTGAATGACCGTAGAATGATCCCTCTTACCGATGACTTCGCCGATTTTTACAAGGGAAGCATCTGTAAGCTTCTTGCAAAGATACATGCAGATCTGTCTTGGGTAAGCAATATCGTGGCTTCGTTTTTTGGATATGATATCGCTTGTCTGAATATTATAATGTTCTGCAACTGTTTTTAAGATCAGATCAGGAGTAATCTTTTGTTTATCCTTATTATCAATCAGATCCTGGAGTGCGGTCTTTGATAATTCCAGGCTGATTGGCTGCTTATTAAGCTTGGAATATACTTTGATCTTATTTAAAGCTCCTTCCAGATCACGGATATTGGATTTAATATGTGTTGCTATGTAATCAAAAATCATGTCATCAATGTATAACTGATCTAGTTCGGCCCGTTTTCTTAAGATGGCAATCTTTGTTTCATAGTCCGGAGGCTGAATATCAACAGTCAGTCCCCAACTGAAACGGCTGCGCAGACGTTCTTCCAATACGTCCAGATCTTTCGGCGGTTTGTCTGAAGATATAATGATCTGTTTTTTGGAATTATACAGAGCATTAAATGTATGGAAAAATTCCTGCTGCGTACTGTCTTTTCCTATAATGAACTGAATATCATCGACCAAAAGAACGTCAATGCTGCGGTATTTGTTCCGGAGTTCTTCCTGTTTTTTGTGTTGAATAGAGTTAATCACCTCGTTGGTAAAATCTTCACTGGTTACATAAAGAACTTTCAGATTACTATTATGTTCTATAATATAATGAGCAATAGAATGCATTAAATGAGTCTTCCCTAATCCGGCTCCGCCGTACAAAAAAAGAGGATTGTAAGCTTCAGCGGGCGCCTCCGCCACAGCAATGCTGGCCGCATGGGCCATTTGGTTGTTATCTCCAATAACAAATGTATCAAAAGTATAGCGGGGATTCAGATTATTATCATCCTGTACCGGTTCTTTTGCCGGTGATTTCTTGCTGGAGTCATCTTTCTCCAGCTCAAATACGATGTCATATTTTGTTCCGGTCAGATCCTGGATCGCAAGAGAAATATAGAAATCGTACATTTTCTTTTTAATGAACTGAATTCCTCGTTCCCCATATTTCGCGTCCAGAGATAAAATAATGTTATTATTTTTCACATCTTCAATATGAAGTGGTTTGATCCAGGCATTGATGGCGGCACTGGAGACGTCATGTTCTTGTTCCAGTTTGATTAATACATCATCCCAGATGGTTTCAATGCTATTTTTCATGAATAATCCCGATCCCTTTCTACAATTTTTTCGTAAAAGTGCATATGGGTGCACTATGTTTATAGTATAACAAAATGATTCTTTTTTCAATGATTGTTTCCACAGCGTTTAAAATTCTTGTGGATAGTTAGTCACAGGGTGTGGATAACTAATTCCACAACATACACATATCAAAAAAAGCGGAAAAATCAGGGTTTATTTAGAATTTTGAAATAAATATGCACATTTTATCTTCAAGTTATACACAGGTTACCCACAGATTGTGGATAACATTTTGCTAATCCACAATATCTGGGATGGGACAGGCGGAATTCTTTGAAAAGGGTCTCTGAGTATTTTTAAAATTTCCGAAACAATGGAACTGCACTGAAAAAAAAGCATTATTTGCTTGACATCCCCGGGGTGCTTTGTCTATAATAGACGTGATGTTTTTTAAAAAAACGTAATTTTTCTCTTCAAATATAAGATATAATTACGTGAGGATAAACTAAGTTAAGGAGGTGTTGGAGAATGAAGATGACATTTCAGCCGAAGAAGAGACAGAGATCTAAGGTTCATGGATTCAGAAAAAGAATGAGTACTGCTAATGGAAGAAAAGTTCTTAAGAATAGAAGAGCAAAAGGAAGAAATAGATTATCAGCTTAGGTCGCAGAGATGTGGCCTTTTCTTTTCTCTATTAATAAGGAAGAGATTATGAGGCATTATCATTCATTAAGAAAGACGAAGGATTTCCGACTCGTATATCGTAATGGGAAGTCAAAAGCTAATAAATATCTGGTTTTTTATTATAGGAAGAATTCGCTTGAATATAATAGATTGGGAATTTCCGTTAGCAAGAAGGTTGGAAATAGTGTGGTAAGACATCGCGTGACGCGATTGATCCGCGAAAGTTATCGGTTAAATCAGGAGAATTTGAAAATTGGTTATGATATCGTAGTAGTTGCAAGGAATACCGCAAGAGATCTTGATTACCGTAAGATGGAAAGTGCATTCCTGCATTTAGCAGGGCTGCATAATTTAAGAAGAGCGAAAGACATTGAAGAAAGTACTAATTGCAATCATTCAATTTTATAGAAAACATTTATCGAAATTAAAGGGAAGAGGAACATGTATTTATGTTCCGACTTGTTCGGAATATGCCATTGAGGCTCTGGAAAAGCATGGAGTAATAAAAGGAAGTCTTTTAGCAATTTATCGTATATTAAGGTGCAACCCGTTTTCCAGGGGAGGATATGACCCTGTTCCGGAAGTCAGGAAAGGAAAAAGGTACAAAAAATGATGTTGTTGGCACAAGCTCAGAGCGTGAGCACAGGAGGAATTTTATCTCCGATTGTAAAAATTTTTGGATGGATTATGGAAGGCATTTATATCGCATTGTCTTCTATCGGAATCTATAATGTAGGTCTGTGCATTATTTTGTTTACATTGATTTCCAAGATCATTATTCTGCCGCTTACAATGAAGCAGCAGAGATCTTTAAAGATTAATCAGGTAGCACAGCCGGAATTAAATAAGATTACAAAAAAATATAGAAATAGAAGAGATCAGGCTTCGATGATGAAGCAGCAGGAAGAGATGCAGAAGGTCTATGATAAGTATGGAACCAGCCCGACCGGCGGATGTGCCACTACATTGATTCAGTTCCCGATTATCATGTCCCTGTATTATGTAGTACGAGCTGTGGAAGTTTATATTCCTCAGATCGCAGCAGATATCAAAGGGCATCCGGATATTTACGAATTGATTCCTGGAAGCGGAATCGGCATCAATGATATCCCGGGATTTAGAATCAGTCCGTTGCTGATTGTTCCGATCCTGTCATTTGTATTCCAGTTCCTGAGCGCTAAGAGCTCTATGTCCACGAATCAGATGAGCGATGATGCTCCGGGTGCGGGAATGACAAAGAGTATGATGTATACAATGCCTTTGGTTTCCTTGTTCATGTGCTTGTCCCTGCCAACTGGTTTGGGTGTATACTGGACAGCCAGTGCATTTTTCCAGTGGATCCAGCAATTAATGTTCCATGCTTATTATAATCATGCGGATATGGATAAGATCATTGAGAAGAACCGTGAAAAAGCAGCTAAGAAGAAAAAGAAAAAAGGTCCTTCTATGTATGAAAGGATGCTTGGAGCCGCAGGCGAACAGCCTCAGGGCGGAGATATTAAAAAGAGCGCAAATGTGAAGTCTACGAAGAATGTAGAATATAGAGGAAATTCTAAAGGAGGAATTGCATCCAAAGCGAATGCGCTGAATCGAAAAAAGGGAGGTAAATAAACATGTCATCTAGAAGATTTACTGGAAAAACTGAATCAGATGCAGTCATGAATGCAGCAATGGAATTAGGAATTCCAAGTACCGACCTTGATTATGAAGTGATTGATCCAGGAAGCAACGGATTTTTCGGACTGTTCAAGAAACCTGCTATTATTGAGGTGAAAGAGAAGAAGGAAGAAAAAACCGTTTCAAAACCAGTGATTGAGCCACAGGAAAAGCAGGTTTCAAAAGCGAAGCCGAAGAAAAAAGAGAGAAGATCAGAAAAGAAGAATAACAGCGGCAAGAGGCCTGCCAATAAGCAGAAGGAAGTCTCTGTTCAAAAGGAGAAAAAGAAAAATAAAGCTCCGGAAAATATCGATCAGATCACAAAAAGTACGGAAAAATATTTAGATGAAGTTTTAAGGGCTATGGGTCTGGATCCAAAACTGAATCTTTATTATAATCGTCGGGATAACGTATTAAATATCAATGTTTCCGGAGAGAAAATGGGAGCATTGATTGGAAAGCATGGACAGACATTGGATGCGCTTCAGTATCTGACCAGCCTGTTCGTGAATAAGAAAAGTGAATCTTATATTAAGATTAAGTTAGACACTGAGAACTATAGGGAAAGAAGACAGCAGACTTTAGAAAAACTGGCAGGAAGTATTGCTTATAAAGTAAAGAAGAATAAAAAACCAATTTATCTTGAGCCTATGAATCCAAATGAAAGAAGGATTATTCATTCTGCCCTTCAGAGGGATCCTGACGTTATTACAAAAAGCGAAGGAAAAGATCCGTATCGTAAAGTTGTTGTTATGCTTAAAAAATGAGAATGAAGGCTGCCTTTTTAAGGCAGCTTTTTTTGAGGTAATAGAATATGAATACAGATACAATTGCGGCAATCGCAACGCCAATGACCAACAGTGGTATTGGCATTATAAGAATCAGCGGGGAAGAAGCCCTGAACATTATAGCAAAAATATTTAAACCAAAGAAAAAGAAAGATATCCGAGAAGCAGAAACTTATACAGCACATTATGGATATGTCTATGACGGAGATCAGATGCTGGATGAATGTATTGTTTTGATTATGAAAGGACCCCATTCTTATACAGCAGAGGACGTTGTAGAAATTGACTGTCATGGCGGAGTGGTCGTGATGAAAAAAATCCTGGAGGCAGCGGTTCGTGCCGGAGCAAGACCGGCAGATCCGGGAGAGTTTACCAAGAGAGCATTTTTGAATGGAAGAATTGATCTCTCGAAAGCGGAAGCGGTCATGGATTTAATTCATTCAAAAAATAATTTTGCATTAAATTCTTCCTTAAAACAGCTCCAAGGTGTACTTGGAGATAAAGTTGTTTCCATTCGGAAAAAGATTATTCACAGCGTAGCTTTTATAGAATCGGCTTTGGATGATCCGGAACATTATTCCATTGACGGATTCGCAGATGAGCTGAAAGAAGATATTCTTGATATTATGAAGGAATTGAAATATTTTCTGGACCATGCGGACAATGGAAGGATTCTCAAAGAAGGAATTCAGACGGTAATTGTAGGGAAGCCTAATGCGGGAAAATCTTCTGTATTGAATCTGTTGTTGGGGGAAGATCGTGCAATTGTGACGAGTATTGCAGGAACCACCAGAGATTCTTTGGAAGAATCGATTCAGATCAACGGAATTCCGTTAAATATTGTAGATACAGCAGGAATCCGGGAGACAGATGATCTGGTAGAAAGACTTGGAGTTGACCGGGCAAAATCTTTATTGAAAAAAGCAGATTTAATTTTATATGTTGTAGATTCTTCTGTTCCTTTGGAAGCAGAGGATACACAGATTTCCGTATTAATTCATGGAAAACCAACGATTGTCTTAATGAATAAATCAGATCTAAAGCCTGCAATTGATGCTGAAGATCTTAAGATACGGGGATTTGAAAATATTGTTCAGATTTCCGCAAAAGAAAAGACAGGAATGAAGGAATTGTACGGTAAGATCAACCGTATGTTTTTCAATGGAAAGGTATCTTTCAATGATGAAATTTATATCACCAATGTGAGACATAAGAATGCGGTATCCAATGCATTGGACAGCTTGAATTTGGTATTAAACAGTATCGAAAAAGGAATGCCGGAAGATTTCTTCTCCATTGATTTATTGGATGCATATGAACAGCTGGGATTCATTATTGGAGAATCTGTAAGCGAAGACCTTGTAAATGAAATATTTTCAGAATTTTGTATGGGTAAATAAAAATGAAGTATATAGAAGAAGAATATGATGTCATCGTCGTAGGGGCGGGGCATGCAGGATGTGAGGCAGCCTTAGCTTGTGCAAGGCTTGGGATGGAAACCATTTGTTTTACAGTTAGTATGGATAGCATTGCTATGATGCCGTGCAATCCAAATATCGGAGGAAGTTCCAAAGGACATTTAGTAAGAGAAGTAGACGCCCTGGGCGGCGAGATGGGGAAAAATATTGATAAGACGTATCTGCAGTCTAAAATGCTGAACCAATCCAAGGGTCCTGCGGTACACTCTTTAAGAGCGCAGGCAGATAAGAAGATGTATTCGATGGAAATGACGAAAGTGATGGAGAATACACCTCATTTGACGGTAAGGCAGGGAGAGATAACAGAAATCTTAGTGGAAGATGGAAAGATTGTCGGAGCCAAGACTTATTCCAATGCCATCTATCATGCAAAAGCTGTAATCTTAACGACAGGGACATATTTAAAAGCAAGATGTATTTATGGTGATGTCAGCAGAAATACCGGACCAAATGAACTTCAAGCGGCAAATTATTTAACAGATTCTCTCAAATCATATGGAATTTCCATGAGAAGATTTAAGACCGGAACTCCGGCGAGAATTGACCGCAATACCATTGATTTTGAAAAGATGGAGGAACAGTTTGGAGATAAGAAAATTGTACCGTTTAGTTTTACGAACAGAGAAGAAGATATTAAAAGAGAGCAGATTTCATGCTGGCTGACATATACGACAGAAGAGACGCATCAGATCATTCGGGATAATATCAGCCGATCTCCTTTGTTTTCCGGTGCAATCGAGGGAACAGGACCTCGCTATTGTCCTTCGATTGAGGATAAGATCGTTAAGTTTCCGGATAAAAAAAGGCATCAGGTCTTTATTGAACCGGAAGGAGAATACACCAGTGAAATGTATGTAGGAGGAATGTCCAGTTCCCTGCCGGAAGATGTCCAGTATGCCATGTACCATAGTGTGCCTGGATTGGAACATGCAAAGATCATTCGAAATGCCTATGCCATTGAATATGACTGTATTGATGCTACACAGCTGAAGCCTTCTCTCGAATTTAAGAAGATCAGCGGTTTATTTAGTGCCGGACAGTTTAACGGAAGCTCCGGCTATGAAGAAGCTGCAGCTCAGGGTCTGATGGCCGGAATGAATGCGGCAAGAATGATCCAGGGAAAAGAAGCAGTAGTATTGGATCGCTCCCAGGCATATATCGGAGTTCTGATTGATGATCTGGTGACAAAAGAAACTTTCGAGCCGTATCGAATGATGACTTCCAGAGCGGAATACAGGCTTTTGCTTCGTCAGGATAATGCTGATCTCAGGCTTACAAAGATTGGTCATGAGGTTGGATTGATTGATGATGAAAGATATGAAAGCTTATTAAAGAAAGAGCGTCAGATCAAAGAAGAAGAAGAAAGGCTGGATCATGTCAATATCGGGGCGAATAAAGAAGTACAGAAGCTTCTGGAATCTATGGGAAGTACCACGTTGAAGTCCGGAGCTTCCATCAAAGAGCTGATTCGCAGGCCGGAGTTAAATTATACAGCTTTGGCGCCAATTGATCCGGAACGTCCTGTATTAGCGATGGATGTGCAGGAACAGGTAAATATCAATATTAAATATGAAGGATATATTAGAAGGCAGATGTCCCAGGTGAAACAGTTTAAGAAAATGGAGAAAAAGCGTATTCCGGAGGAAATTGATTACGAGGATGTAGGAAGTCTTAGAATAGAGGCCAGACAGAAATTGTCAAAAATCAGGCCGGCATCTATCGGACAGGCTTCCAGGATTTCCGGTGTATCTCCGGCAGATATTTCAGTTCTTCTGATTTATTTAGAGCAAATGCGTTACAGGAGATAGAGGATGGAGCGATTAAGAGAAAAAGCGGCTAGTCTTGGCATATCTTTGAATGATGCTCAGCTGGCACAGTTTGAAAAATATTATGAGATGCTGGTCGAAAAGAACAAAGTCATGAATCTTACGGCAATCACAGAAAAAGAGGAAGTCATTGATAAGCATTTTGCAGACAGTCTCGCTATTATAAAGACAAATGTGTCTCTGGATGGAAAGAAACTTCTTGATTTGGGTACAGGGGCAGGATTTCCGGGGATTCCGCTGAAAATCGCTTTCCCTAAATCGGAGATTTTGCTGATGGATTCCTTAAATAAAAGAATTAAATTCTTACATGAAGTAATCGAGGAATTAGACTTAGATGGTATTTCTGCGATTCATGGCAGAGCGGAAGACTTTGCAAAAAAGAAAGAATACAGAGAAACTTTCGACTATGTCGTTTCCAGGGCTGTAGCGGATCTCGCTGTTTTATCTGAATATTGTATGCCATATGTCCATACAGGCGGTTATTTTCTGCCGTATAAATCAGGAAATGTAGAGGAGGAGATTGTTCGCGCCAAAAAGGCGATAAAAATCTTAGGCGGAGAAATGGAAGATGTGGTTTCATTTGAGATTCCGGGAACTGAGATTCAGAGGACAATTTTAAAGATAAAGAAAAAGAAGGCAGCCCCAAAACGCTTTCCTAGAAAAGCGGGGCTGCCGTCCAAAGAACCTATCATTTAAAAGAAAATTCTGCAGATATTCAAAAGACTTTCCGGATCTTCCAGCTGAGGGAGATATTTCGTATTATGAAGGAAACTTCCTTCAATGGATGGATTAATGACTTGGTACTGTTCCAATGTGTTATGAGCATCAGGAATATTCTGGCTGATTGCAAGATAAATGCTGTGATCCGTATTTTTCAGTGCATTCATCAAATTGCAGTTAATGTATCCGGACTTCAGGCTAGCGTAAAGGTATCTGCTGCGGGATCCGCCTAAATGTGCTGCATTGTAATATGCATTGACATAGGAAGCGCGGACATTGGATGGATTTTGATAGTATTTCTTATAAAAGCGATGTTCTACCATAGGCATTGCATGTATGATATTATAAGTAAAGGTACCAAAAATCGGGCATTCCAACAGATATTTCAAAAGCATTTTCCGTCTTCCCGGAAATTGCTTGGATGCAGACATATTCTCAGGGTTAATGAATAAAAGCTTGTTAAAATTATCTTTTTCCATATTGCACGCTTGTACAATGATAGAGCATGTGTTGCCTGCCGCAATAATGTCTGTCTTCTGTTGAATTACATTCTTGATGAAGTCATTGATCAGCTGAACGAATAAATAGCTCGTATATGTGATCTTTGGTTTGTCAGAACGTCCGCAGCCAATCAGATCGATTGTATAGACCGTATGGTGTTTTGCAAGAGGCTGTATCATATCCCGATATACAAGCTCGTTGCTGCCGCTGTTAATCTGATGAATCAGAAGGATTGGGCTGCCGCTTCCCTGCTTCGTATAGAAGATATTGCCGAATCTCCACTGATAGATGTTGGAATTCTTAGAAGGCAGCGCATCCTTTAAGCTGCATATAAAAAAGATGGCACGATTGATTAAATATATTCCGGCGGTCGCTAATACGGCAAGCGTTGCCAGACTTTTAAGTTTATTATATTTTTTCATAGGTAACTCCTTTCTGTGTCGGGTACCAAGTTTATCTCTATATGACTATTATATGATAAACTTGCTTTTGATACAATAATACTTTGATTTCTTCTTTTTTTCGTTTAAGATAGAAAGAGGTGGTATGAATGGATAAAAAAATAGATAAAGATAATTTGATGAACCAGCTTTATGATTATCTGACCGAAGAGATCAGAGAACATTATAAAGTAAAAGACTATTTATCAAAAGAACTCAGTCAATATCAAAAGGAAAAGGATCTTATGGTAAAAGACGTATCTGACCAGAATCGTATCTATAAGATCCGCAAGGTTTTTTCTCCGCTGAATTTTCAGGAAGAACAACAGGAAGCAGATCCTATGATTGATACATCGAAGCTGGATGCAGGAATCAAGGAAAAAAAGAAGCTGATTCATGGGGAAGATGAAAAAATTCAAATGTTATCCGGATATTTAAAAGGACTGGAAGAGAATTACTTTATCAGCAGCTGCGAGGGTTCAGGAGAAGATGAAGCGATTCCATTTCTTTCGGCATTTTATAAGCTGATGAAGACTGTAAAAATTGTTCATCCTGAAATCAGGATCAACTATAAGGAGACAGAGGATTTTTCCGATGTTATGCTTAATTTATCCTTTTTGAAAGGCTTTTATGCTTTCTTGAAATTTGTAATAGAGGAAGTCGGTATTTATGTAATAAATACCGAGATATATATTGATAAAGATAAAGTTTTAATTAGATTTCAAATGAAGCCGAAGATCCCGGGAGATATTGCTATTTTTAAGAATAAGAGGTATGCTTTGGAGAAAGAACTAACAAAAGAATTTTCTATCGTAAGGTGGAAGACCAATTCGGTTATTGTCCAGGCTTTGATGGATTAGAAAATTGGAAAGGAATAGAAAAATGAAAGAGAAAATCATCAATTTGTTGGATCAAACAATAGAAGAACTAGATAAGGCAAAAATTTCGGAAATTTTGGAAATTCCTCCGAAAGAAGATATGGGAGATTATGCATTTCCTTGCTTTCAGCTTGCAAAAGTATTTCGCAAGGCTCCGAATATGATTGCTCAGGAGATTGCAGAGAGAATTCCGGAATCACCGGATTTATCAAGAGTAGAGGCAGCAGGACCTTACGTGAACTTTTATGTGGATAAAGAGCAGTTTGCGAGAGAAGTGCTGAATAAAATTGGAGATCATTACGGTTCTTCCAAAGATGGAGAAGGCAAGACAATCTGTATTGATTATTCATCTCCGAATGTTGCCAAGAATTTCCATGTTGGGCATTTAAGGACCACCATTATCGGAAATTCTTTATATCATATTTTTACAAAGCTTGGCTATCATGTGGAGCGAATCAATCATCTAGGAGATTGGGGAACTCAGTTTGGAAAACTAATTGTTGCTTATAAGAAATGGGGAAGCAAAGAGGCAGTAGAAGAGAAGGGAATTCCGGAACTTTTGGACCTCTATGTTCGTTTCCATAAAGAGGCAGAAGAAGATGACTCTCTCAATGATCAGGCGAGAGAATGGTTTGTGAAAATGGAACAGGGAGATGAAGAGGCTTTATCAATCTGGGAGTGGTTTAAAGATATTAGTTTAAAAGAATATAAAAGAATCTATAAGATTTTAAATCTTGATTTTGATCATTATACAGGCGAAAGTTTTTATCGCGATAAGACAGGTGCTGTTGTTGAGGAGCTGAAAGAAAAAGGTCTTTTAAAGGAAAGTCAGGGAGCAATGATTGTGGATTTGGATGACTACGATATGGCGCCATGTCTGATTACAAAGAAGGACGGAAGCTCTATTTATGCAACGAGAGATTTAGCGGCAATCTTTTATCGAAAGAATACCTATCATTTTGATAAGTGTATTTATGTTACGGGGCTGGAACAGAAACTTCACTTTGCTCAGGTATTTAAAGTTGTTGAACTGATGGGATATGAATGGGCGAAGGAACAGCTGATCCATGTTCCATATGGTTTGGTCAGCTTAGAAGGCGGAAAACTTTCTACAAGAAGCGGAAATATCGTTTATGCGGAAGATATCTTAAAAGAGTCCGTATCAAAGATCAAAGAAATTATTAATGAAAAAAATCCTGATCTTCAGGACAAAGATGATGTTGCTCACAAAGTAGGAATCGGAGCGATCATTTTTAATGATCTTTATAATCAGAGAATCAAAGACGTTACCTTTACATGGGAGAAAATCCATAGCTTTGACGGAGAAACAGGACCGTACGTTCAATATACCTATGCCAGAGCTGCAAGTGTCTTGAGAAAGACCGGACTCTCTCAGGTAGATGATATTGATACATCTCTGATTACGGATGATACATCCATTGCTCTGTTAAAAGAGATTGAAAAATATCCAACAGCAATCAAGACAGCAGCAGAACGTCTGGAACCTTCTGTTATTTCAAGATATGTTATGGGTGTTGCACAAGCATTTAATCGTTTCTATCATGAGAATCAATGTAATGTGGAAGATGAGAATCTTATGAAAGCCAGAGTAAAATTAGTAATATTGGCAAAGGATATTATAGAGGACGCATTAGGATTATTAGGAATTCAGTGCCCAGAACAAATGTAGTAAATGAATATTCACACATGGGAATGTTTCACGTGAAACATTCCCTTCTTTTATTTCATTATTTAGTACAAATGTTTCACGTGAAACATATAGAAATGAAAAATGAATAGTGCTATAATGGGAGTTAAAAGGAGAATCATATGGGAAGAATTATAGCTATTGCGAATCAAAAAGGCGGTGTGGGTAAGACAACCACAGCCGTAAATCTTTCAGCAGCACTAGCGGCCAGAGGCAAAAGGACTTTAATCGTTGATATGGACCCTCAGGGGAATACCACCAGCGGTCTTGGTCTGGACAAGAATGAGCTGGAAAAAACTACATATGAAGTGATAACAGATCAATATTCCATTCATGAGTGTATTGCAGAAGATTTGTTTGAAAATTTATCACTTCTTCCGGCAAATCGTAATCTGGCGGGAGCGGAAATTGAATTGATGACCGTAGATCGAATGCAGTTTATCATAAAAGATAATCTGGATAAGGTGAAAGATAACTATGAGTTTATTATTATTGATTGTCCGCCGGCACTAGGTATGCTGACTGTAAATGCGATGACTGCAGCAGATACTGTTATTGTTCCAATTCAATGTGAATTTTATGCTTTGGACGGTTTAACACAGTTGATTTATACGATTGAATTGATCCAGAAAAGCTTAAATCCGAAGCTGGAAATTGAAGGCGTAGTATTTACGATGTACGATGCAAGAACAAATTTATCACTGCAGGTTGTTGAGAATGTTAAATCGTATTTGAACCAAAATATTTACAAGACAATTATTCCAAGAAATGTCCGATTGGCAGAAGCGCCGAGTCATGGATTGCCAATCAATTTATACGATCCAAGTTCGGTAGGAGCGGAAAGCTATGGGTATCTTGCGGAAGAAGTGATTGAAAATGGAGGGATGGAATAGTGTCAGCGAGAAAGAAAGGACTTGGAAGAGGGTTGAATACACTGATACCAAGTGCACCGATTCCAGAGAAGAATTTACAAAATAAAGAAGATAATTTGATCAATGAATCAAAAAATTCGGAAATGACACTGCCGATTCATAAGATAGAACCAAATCCGGATCAGCCGAGAAATCAATTTGATGAAGACAGTTTGCAGGAGTTAGCAGATTCCATTCAGCAATATGGAATTTTGCAGCCTTTGCTTGTGAAGAAAAAAGATAAATACTATGAGATTATTGCAGGAGAACGTCGTTGGAGAGCTGCTAAGATAGCAGGACTGGAGGAAGTTCCGGTTATTATTCGGGAATACGATGACCATGAGATTGTAGAAATTGCGTTGATCGAGAACATCCAGAGGGAAGATCTAAGTCCAATTGAGGAGGCTATGGCCTATCAGAGATTAATGAAGGAACACCATTTGAAGCAAGATGAAATTGCAGAAAAGGTCAGTAAGAGCCGTGCTGCAATCACCAATTCTTTGCGCCTGCTGAAATTGGATCCGAGAGTTCAAAATATGCTGGAAGAAGAAATGATCAGCAGCGGACATGCAAGAGCACTGCTGGCAATTCACGACGGGGATCTTCAATATGAAATTGCAGTGAAAGTTTTTGATGAAAAACTGAGTGTTCGAGATATTGAGAAAATGGTAAAGATTATGAATCAGCCAAAGAAAGAGAAAGAAAAATCAGAAGATCAATATCAATTTCTTTATAAAGACCTGGAAGAAACAATGAAACAGGTTCTCGGAAGCAAGGTCAGCATTAAAAACAAAAAAAATAATAAAGGAAAGATCGAAATCGAATACTATTCCAGAGATGAACTGGAACGGATTGTCGATATGATTAAATCAATTTAGGAGGAAAATAGGAGAAATGTTAGATGCTATAAGGGAAATCGATCCCCTTTACATGATGATGGGACTTGCAGGCATATGTATTGTACTATTTCTTCTGATTGTCGCTTTGCTTGTGAAAGTAGGCCAGCTCAAGAAAAGATATGAGAATTTTATGTCAGGCAGCAATGGAAAATCGATGGAGGGAATTATTCTGGAAAACTTTGATGTCATGAATGATATCGTTAGAGAACAAAGAAGAATCGATCATGAAATGAATAAAGTACAGAGAGAATATTCTCGGACATTTTCCAAAATGAAAGTATACAAATACAACGCGTTTCCAGATATGGGAGGAGATACAAGTTTTGTGATCGCTCTATTGGATGAAAATAATAACGGAACGCTGCTGAATGGAATGAATGCACAGAATGGGACTTATATGTACGCAAAAGAAATTGTAAACGGAAGTTCTCAGATTGCATTGTCAGAAGAAGAAATCTATACATTACAGGAATGTATGAATCAATAAAAAATTGTTGGAGGGAATTATGTTAGATATTAAATTTGTCAGGGAAAATCCGGAGATTGTAAAACAAAATATTAAGAACAAATTTCAGGATCATAAACTGCCTTTGGTGGACGAAGTCATTGAGCTGGATGCAGAAAACAGGGAGATTAAACAGGAAGTACAGGGACTTCGTGCAAATCGGAATAAGATGTCAAAGCAGATTGGTGCATTGATGGGACAGGGCAAAAAGGAAGAAGCAGAAGAAGTAAAGAAACAGGTAACATCTTTTGCAGATCGAATCGAAGAACTGTCCGAGAAAGAAAAAGAAGTAGAAGAAAAAATCCGCCAGATTATGATGACAATTCCGAATATCATTGATCCATCTGTACCGATTGGAAAGGATGACAGCGAAAATGTGGAAGTAGAAAAATACGGAGACCCTATGGTACCTGATTTTGAAATTCCATATCATACCGATATTATGGAGCGGTTCGATGGAATCGATTTGGACAGTGCGAGAAAAGTGGCAGGAAACGGATTTTACTATTTAATGGGAGATGTTGCAAGACTTCACTCTGCTGTAATTTCTTATGCTCGTGATTTTATGATTGGAAGAGGTTTTACTTACTGTGTTCCGCCATTTATGATTCGAAGCAACGTCGTGACAGGAGTCATGAGCTTTGATGAGATGGATGCTATGATGTACAAAATCGAGGGAGAAGATCTGTATTTAATCGGAACCAGCGAACATTCCATGATCGGAAAATTCATTGATACAACCTTGGAAGAAGAAAGTCTTCCGAAGACATTGACCAGCTATTCTCCATGTTTCCGAAAAGAAAAGGGAGCTCATGGAATTGAAGAAAGAGGCGTTTATCGAATTCACCAATTTGAAAAACAGGAAATGATCGTTGTATGCAAGCCGGAGGAAAGCAAAGAATGGTATGATAAATTGTGGCAAAATACGGTTGATCTGTTCCGCTCTTTAGATATTCCGGTTCGTACTTTGGAATGTTGTTCCGGAGATTTGGCTGACCTGAAAGTGAAATCTGTGGACGTGGAAGCATGGTCTCCGAGACAGAAAAAATATTTTGAGGTAGGAAGCTGTTCTAATCTGGGAGATGCACAAGCACGGAGACTTCGCATTAGAATTAAGGGAGAAAAAGGAAACTACTTTGCGCATACTCTGAACAACACAGTTGTAGCACCGCCTAGAATGCTGATTGCCTTCTTAGAAAACAATCTGCAGGCAGACGGAAGCGTTCGAATTCCGGAAGTATTAAGACCTTACATGGGCGGAATGGAAGCAATGGTACCTAGCAAATAAAGCTGACAGGAGCAGAGGGCAGAAACGATGGAAAAAGCAAAGATTATAGTCATCGAAGATCATGAACCGATACGAAAAGAACTTTGTACATTTCTGACCAGATATGGTTATGAACCGAAAGCCCTGACAGACTACGATAATATAATAGAAGATTGTATGAAAGAACAGGCAGATTTGATACTTTTAGATATCAATCTGCCTGTTCTTGATGGTTATTATATTTGCAGGGAAATCAGGAATCAATCGGATGTTCCCATCATTGTAGTCACAAGCAGGGATAGTGAGATGGACGAATTAATGAGCATGAATCTGGGAGCAGATGACTTCATTACAAAACCATACAACACGCAGATCTTAGCTGCAAGAATCGCATCAATTCTAAGAAGAAGCCAGAAAACATCAGAGATACAAAATAAGGTAACGTATGGAGGTCTAACTGTATGTTTAAGTGACAGCACTGCAGAATATGGAGGAAACAAGATTGAGTTAACAAAAAATGAAATTCGTATTCTGTATACACTATTACAAAATCAAGGATCTATCGTTACAAGGGATCGTCTGATGGAGATGCTTTGGCAGTCTAATGAATTTATTGATGATAATACGCTGACTGTCAATGTAAATCGTTTAAGAAAGAAGCTGGAAACAATCGGCTGTGAAGATCAGATCCGGACAAAAAGAGGGCAGGGTTATATGATATGATGATAAAATACATCAAAGATCACAAAGTAAATCTTCTGATACAAATCTTGTTTCTAATTGTTTTGGGTTTCATTTTAGAGAGTCTTCAGCTAGATCGTTTTGCCGTGATCTATACGATCTGCATTGGTGTTTTGTGTCAAATCATTGTCGCAGCATATGATTATCTCCGCAAAAGAAAATTTTATAAAGAATTAGAAGAATATTTTTCTTCTCTGGATAAAAAATATTTTTTATTCGAGATGATTCAGGAGCCGTCCTTTGAGGAGGGAAAAATATTTTATCGGTGGATGGAAGAAATATGTAAAAGCGCGAATGATCATTTGCTGCTTTACAAAAAAGAAGCTGTGGAATATCGGGAATACATCGAAATGTGGTTTCATGAAGTGAAAACTCCGGTAGCCGCTATGAGACTAATGGCAGAGAATCATCCGGATGAAAGAATGAGACAAATAGAAGAGGAATTAAATAAGATTGAATATTACTTAGATCAGGCTTTATATTACGCCAGAAGCAGCGGAGTAGAAAAGGATTACATGGTCAAGGAGCTGAATCTTAAAAAAATTGTGGAAAAAGTGATCCGATCCAATGCCAGAATGTTGATAAAATCCAAAATAAAAATAACAATGGAAAATATGGATCAGATCGTATACAGTGATGAGAAATGGATCGAATTTATCTTAAAGCAGCTATTGATCAATGCGGTAAAATATCGCAAAGAGACAGAACCATCCATCGAATTTTGTGCAGAAAAAAGAAATGATCGGATTTTACTGGAAGTTAAGGATAACGGAATCGGAATTTCAGCGAAAGACCTTCCAAAAGTGATGGAAAAAGGATATACTGGTACCACGGGAAGAAAATATGCAAAATCGACGGGCATGGGATTGTATTTGTGCAGGAGCCTGTCCAAAAAACTGGGACTTTCCTTTCAAATCTTATCTGAAGAAGGAAAAGGAACCGTGGTTCAGATTGGATTCCCGAGAAATTCTATGACATTTTTGAAGAAAGAAGAATAAGCAGGAGGAGGTCATATGCTGGCAGATTATCACGTACATTCTTATTTCAGTGAGGATACAGATTGTCCGATGGAACGGGAAATTAAACAAGCGATAAAAATCGGACTTCATGAACTGTGTTTTACGGAACATGTGGATTATGGAATCCCTACAGTGGATCAATGTGAATATGATCGCTATTTCGAGGAATTTTTCCGAATGAAGGAAAAGTACAAAGATCAGATCACGTTAAAAGCAGGCATCGAATTTGGCGTTCAGGTCCATACAGTTCCTGAGTATGAAGAAGCTTTTCGAAAGTATCCATTTGACTTTGTACTTTTGTCTTTTCACCAGGTAGACGATAAGGAATTTTGGCGGCAGGACTTCCAGAAAGGAAAGACTCAGGAAGAGTATAACCGCAAATATTATGATGAAATATTAAACGTAGCAAAGATTTACAAAAACTATAGTGTAATCGCTCATATGGATGTAATTAAGCGGTACGATCAGCAAGGAGAATATCCGTTTGAAAAAATCAAAGATCAGATTCGGCAGATCTTTGAAGTAATTATTCCAGATGGAAAGGGAATTGAAATTAATACGTCCAGCAAAGCGTATAAGCTAAAGAGTCTGATGCCTTCCAGAGAGATTCTGGAATTATATTATGAAATGGGAGGAGAGGTCATTACGATCGGTTCCGATGCTCATAATGAAAAGCGGATTGGTGAGGATGTAAAGGAAATGCAGGAACTATTGAAAGAAATCGGGTTTAAAGGAATCTATACCTTTGATCAGATGAAACCAATCTTTCATCCGTTTGAATAGAATATGGATCAAAGAGAGAAGCAGCATTCGAAAGATTCGATGCTGCTTCTCCACTAGAACGGGTATTTTGTTATATTGTTTCATCATCCTCTGTTGTTTCCACGTCTTCCGGAATAAAAGGAGGCTTATAAGGGTAGAGGTCCAGATAAGCTTCATCCTCTTCATCGGTTGCCGGTTCCACCCGGATCAATCCGGTACAGTCGGATGCGGAACACACGTTACAGTAATCAAAAATATGATCGTCAATTTCTTCATTGGTCAATTGACGTTTTTTCTTTTTCTCCATAAAAAAATCAGCCCCTTTCAAAACATAGTATGGCTGATTTTTTTTATTTTATTCTTTTACTTATCCAATAAAATCAAAGCAAACATAATAAGATCATCATCGCCGATATTTTCGATTCCGTGTCCGCATCCGCTCATCGTATAAGTTGTATCGCCGGCATGGACTTCATAAGTTGTTCCGTTGTCATTGTAAAGACCGGTACCCTGGATGATGTGATAGGCTTCGCCTTCATTTTCATGCTCGTGATACCCGAAAGAACATCCAGGCGGAATGATAATCTTTCCAAACAGACGGCTGCTGTCCTTCATCTCAGTCTTGGTAAGGAAACTGGTCTTATAAATCGTTCCTTTTCCGCCTCTTGCATTTTCAACGGCTTCCATCTTTACATCTTCATTTTTTAGATACATGCTGCTACCTCCGTTCGTTTCATATTATCGTTTCATTTAAGTATAAAGGTTTTGGAAAGAAAAGACAATGGCAGATGGAAAATGACAGGAGTGTAAGATTCGTGTAAGCAAATTCGATGGAAGAATAAGATAGCAAATGCTATATTAAAGAAAAGCAATAAGAAACAAATACACAAAAAAGGAGTGAGGATCAAAATGAAACCAGTGCTTGAAGTAAAAAATATAGAAAAATATTATGGAAACAAAGGAAATATCACAAAGGCGATCAATCGGATCAGTTTTGATGTGGAATCGGGAGAATATGTGGGAATTATGGGTGCATCCGGAAGCGGAAAGACCACTTTGCTTAATTGTATCTCTACGATTGATAAAGTGACTTCCGGCCGGATTCTGGTCAATGGTGAGGATATTACGAAGCTGAAAGGGAAGCAGTTGTCAAAGTTTCGACGAGAACAGTTGGGATTTATTTTTCAGGACTTTAACCTGCTGGATACGTTAACAATCTATGAGAATATTGCCCTTGCACTGACGATTATGAAGACGCCGGCAAATGAGGTAGATGACAGGGTCAGATCGATTGCGGAACGTTTAATGATTGGAGATATCCTGGAGAAATATCCGTATCAGGTATCCGGAGGACAGAAGCAAAGAACTGCTTGTGCAAGAGCAATTGTTTCCAATCCTTCCATGATCCTGGCAGATGAACCGACAGGAGCGTTGGACAGCAAATCAGCCAGGATGTTTTTGGACAGCATTGAAACCTTGAATCTGGAATTAAATGCGACGATTCTGATGGTAACGCATGACGCCTTTACCGCCAGCTACTGCAAAAGAATTTTATTCATCAAAGACGGTAAAATTTTTAATGAGCTGATTCGAGGAAACGATAGCAGAAAACAGTTTTTCGATAAAATTATTGAGGTCGTGACCTTGCTGGGAGGTGACAGTACGAATGTATTTTAAGATTGCACTCCATAATGTAAAGAAAAGTCTAAAAGATTATACGATTTACTTTTTAACTTTGACATTTGGAATCTGTCTTTTTTATCTGTTTAATTCGATTCATAGTCAGCAGGCTATGTTGGAAATGAATGAGAGCCAGAGAAAAATGATGGAATTGGTTCAGACAATGATCAGCGGAATCTCTATTTTTGTGGCAGTTATCCTTGGATTGCTGATTATTTACGCGAACCAATATTTGATGAAGCGCCGGCATAAAGAAATGGGAATCTATCTTCTGCTTGGAATGGAGAAGCGGCAGGTCTCCAGAATCCTGATTTTAGAAACTTTATTGATTGGGATCTTTGCTCTGGCAGCAGGATTGGCAGCAGGAATTTTTTTAGCTCAGGGATTCTCCATCTTAACTGCAAGGATGTTCGCTGTGGAAATGAAAGAATTTCAGTTTGTATTTTCCCAGGAAGCGTTTCTCCAGACAATATTATATTTTGTGATTATTTTTGTAATCGTTATGCTGTTTAACAGTATTTCAATTTCAAAATATAAAATCATAGATTTGATTCATGCGGGGAAAAAGAATCAAAAATTAAGGTTAAAAAGTCTGTGGCAGTCCATCGTTATTTTTGTAATTTCGATCGCGTGCATTGGCTTTGGCTACTATAATATTATAGAAAACGGAATGTTAGAGGTAGATTTACAGTTCCGTATGAGTATTGTATGCGGTTTTATAGGAACCTTTTTGTTCTTCTTTTCTTTGTCAGGGTTTATGCTTAATCTTGCAAGGGTGAAAAAATCTTTTTATTATAAAGGGCTGAATATTTTTATCTTCCGTCAGATTCATTCGAAGATTACAACAACATTTTTATCCATGACGATGCTGTGTCTGATGCTGTTCTTGGCGATTTGTGCATTTGCTACGGGAACCGGAATGGCAAAAACCGTAAACAGCGATTTGGAGAAAGTAACGCCGTATGATTATTCCTTTTATTTAAATGCAGATGAAGAGGGAAATATAAAGAATCAGCAAGAACTGTTAAAGGATTTAGAGAGGGAAGGAATTGAAATTGAAGCATATGCGGATTCGATTCAATCGATCACTCTTTATACGCAGACAGAAGGGAAAGATCGGAATTTAACGATGGCGCCGTTTTTGGAAGGAAGAGAAGATCTTTGCAGTTTTCCGGGTGATGAAGTTGATCGTTTTCTGGATGGAAATATTTCGGTGATCAAGCTGTCCGATTATAATCGATTTTTAAAATCTGTAGGGAAGAAGCCAATCAAACTAGGGAAGAATCAATACGCGGTCAGCTGCAATTATGAAAATGTGAGAGATGCGTATGAAGAGGCGGTAGAAGATCGGCAGGAAATTACATTAAACGGAAAGAAAATGAAACCGCTGTCCTATGTTCTGGAGGACTGTTATACCAATTCATCGATTCAAATGGATGCAGGATCGATTGTTGCAGCGGATGATATTGTCAATCAGCTTCAGGTGCAGCCGGTCTATCGATATGTGAATATCATGTGGAAAGCTTCTTCTTCCGATTATTCAAAGACCTTATCGAAAAAGCTGGACCGCATTTATAAAAACGAAGCCGAGGGTGGATTTTATGAGAATACTCCGTATTCAGCCGACTTATCCCGAGAGGATGTATATGAACAAGGAGCAGGCTTGAGTGCAATTGTTACTTATGTCGCAATTTATATCGGTATGGTATTTTTGATCACAAGCGCAGCTGTCCTTGCTTTGCAGCAGCTAAGTGAGAATAATGACAATATTCCGAAGTACCGGCTTTTGGAACATATCGGAACCGATGAGAAAATGATTCGAGGAGCGATTAAATCACAAATTATTATTTACTTTCTGATTCCAATGAGTCTGGCTCTGGTACATTCTTACGTAGGAATTAAGGTAGCGTCAGAGCTGATCTCCACAATGGGGCATATGGATATTGTAGACGCAGTCTTGAAATCCATGGCAGTGCTGCTGATTATCTATGGCGGATATATGATTGCTACTTATTTTGGAAGCAAGTCTATGTTAAAAAGTAAAAATGAATGATTGAAAGTGACTGAAAATGATTGACTTTGATTGAAGAGGTGTTATAATAAAGACAGAATAAAATACAGAGGACAGAGGTGATGATATGCTGGCTCAAGAGAGATTCGAGAAGATTTTAGAGCTGCTTCGAACGGAACAGTCGGTAACGGTAGCGGAATTGACGAAGAAGCTGAATATTTCAGAATCAACCATTAGAAGAGACCTGACTGCGCTTCATAAACAGGGACTGTTGATTAAAGTTCACGGCGGAGCAACTGCGGTAAAGTCGATATTGTCGCGGGAAGAAGCAGTGGCTCAGAAATCCGGAAAACAGCTCTGTGAGAAGAGAGAGATTGCCCGTTATGCGGCCGGATGTATCTCTGCGGAAGATTTTGTCTATATCGATGCAGGGACCACAACAGAGCTTATGATCGATTATCTGACAGAAAAAGGAGCGGTATATGTTACCAATGGAATCAGTCATGCAAGGAAATTAATGAATTCCGGATATCGGGTTTTTCTGTTGGGAGGCGAAGTTAAGGCGGTGACCGAAGCAATCATCGGAGAAGATGCTTTGGATAATCTGGAAAAATATAATTTTTCCATTGGTTTTTTCGGGGCAAATGGCATTGACACAGAGCGAGGATTCACCACGCCGGATCCGAAGGAGGCGGCAGTGAAGAAAAAGGCGCTGCGCCATTCCAATCGGGCAATCGTCTTGGCAGATAAAAGTAAATTCAACCAGATATCTTCTGTAAAGTTCGCGGATATCCAGGAAGCGGAAATTATTACAGAACAGCTGGATGATATTCGATATCGGACACTGACAACAATCAAGGAGGTATTTTCATGATTTACACAGTAACATTCAATCCGGCCATCGATTATGTGATTAAAGTCAATGATCTGACATTAGGGATGGTGAATCGGACGACACGGGAAGATGTCTATTGCGGCGGAAAAGGAATTAATGTATCCAACGTATTGTCCAATCTGGGAATTGACAGCGTAGGACTTGGTTTCATTGCCGGATTCACCGGGGACGCCATTGAAGCGGGAGCGAAAGAACTTGGTTTCCAGCCGGATTTCATTCGTCTTCGGGAAGGAATGACTAGGATTAATGTAAAGATTAAATCTAATGAAGAAAGTGAGATCAACGGACAGGGTCCGGTCATCCATGAGGATGAATTAGAGCAGATGTTCCGCAAATTAGATCAGCTGGAAGATGGAGACATGTTGGTCTTAGCAGGAAGTATTCCGGCAAGCCTTCCGGAAGATATTTATGAAAGGATTATGGAACGCCTGCAGGATAAAGATATCCAGATCGTGGTGGATGCGACAAAAGATCTTCTGCTGAACGTTTTGAAATATCATCCATTTTTGATCAAACCGAATAATCATGAACTGGGAGAAATGTTCGGAATTGTTTTGGAAGGCAATGATCAGATCATTGAGTATGCAAAGAAGCTTCAGGACAAAGGTGCAAGGAATGTGCTGGTTTCTATGGCAGGAGACGGAGCGATTCTGATTACGGAAGAAGGGGAAGTTCATATTTCTCCATGTCCGAAAGGGGAAGTGAAGAATTCTGTCGGCGCCGGAGATTCTATGGTAGCCGGATTTATCACCGGATATTTAAAGAGTGACGGCAATTATGAAGAAGCGCTGAAAATGGGAACGGCAGCAGGAAGCGCCAGCGCTTTTTCAGAGGATTTGGCGACTGGGGAAAAGATCATGGAACTTTATAAACAATTATAGATAAAATGTGATACAATAAGCCTGACCGGTGAATTCCGGCAGGCTTATTTTGTGTGCAGAACGGAGGGGAAAGGAAGATGACAAAAGAGCAGGCGAGGCGTTTGGTCGGCAGCAGAAAAAAGCAGTTAGAGCCTTTATATATAGAACAAGCAAACCAATCGATTTTTCAAAAATTGATACAAATGGAAGAATATCAGCAGGCAGAGACGATTTTTTGCTATGTAAGCACCGCTGAGGAAGTAAATACATGGCCGGTCATCGGACATGCTTTGGAGTGTGGAAAAAAAGTCGGCGTTCCTTTATGCCTTGGGAAAGGAAGGATGGAAGTCAGAGAGCTCACTTCTTTTCAGCAGCTTAAGAAAGGAATGTATGGGATTATGGAGCCGATTTCTGGCACCAGAGTGATGGACAAAGAGGAAATACAGTTTGGGGTTATTCCATGTGTATCAGCGGATTTGAATCATCGGCGGCTGGGCCATGGCGCAGGTTATTATGACCGATATCTGGAAGATACGGATTTTTTTAAAGTATCCCTCTGCTGGAAAAAGGTCATGATGGATCAGATTCCAACAGATCCTCATGATGTGCAGATGGATCGGATTCTTTTTGAAGATGAATTATAAAATAGGAATCAATGAAGAGGTGATATGATGACAGAAAGAATGAACAAAATTAAGGGAGAAGAAGTCTTAGAAGCTTTGCGGATGGGACTTTGGATGATCACACTTCATCCGGATACAAAGGAATATGAGCTTAAAGGAGATGAGAGGACATATCGCTCCCTTGGCATAACGGAAACGGAAGATGGGAAAAAATGTTTTCAAAAATGGAAAGAAGGAATTGACCCGGAATACTATAGATATGTGGAAGAAGGAATTCAGGAAATGATACTCGGAAATGTAACAGAGATAGAGTATCGATGGAATAGCCCGGGAAAAGGTCCGTATACGTTTAGTTGGATTGGGGTCAAAGTTCTTGAAAAAGAAGATTGTCTGATTCTAGAAGGCTGTCATCGAATATTAAAAGATTCATTAAATAGCTATGGACATAAAGTAAGCAGGAAGATGGGAAGTTTGATTAAAAATGATTTTTATCAAGCAATGCTGTCCGGAACCAGCGGATATATGGAAGTAGATCTGGAATCAGGCATGATACAAAACAGCGGAGGAATCTGGGGAAAATATGCAAAGATCGGAAAAGAAATAGGCATTGGATTCCAGGAAATGAAAAAAATATATATTAAGAATGTTGTGATGGAGCAGGATTTTGATCGATATAACCAAAATATGGATCTGGAGAGAGTTAAGGAAAGATTTAAAAATGGGGAAAAAACATGGACATTCCAACTGAGAAGACTGATGAAAGACGGTTCATATCGTTGGATGGAAGTGGTGACGCAGGTGTTTCAGGAAAAAGAGAAAAAACATCGGTATGCATTATTTTATATCAAAGATATCGACAGTCATAAAAAACGACATTTAGAACAAGAAAAAGCAGCAAGCATGGATGCTTTGACGAATGTAATGAATCGAAGAAAATTTGAAGCGTCTGTTTATCGTTTTGCGGAAGAATCAGATATAAAAGGCTGTGCCCTGCTTTTGTTTGACATTGATCATTTTAAAACGATTAATGATACCAGAGGGCATCAGGAAGGCGATATGGTGTTAAAAAAGTTTGCGGTGATTCTGTTGGAAGCGTTTCGTAAGAGTGATTATATAGGGAGATTTGGCGGAGACGAATTTATTGTATTTATCAAGCATATGCCTAGAAAAATTTTGGATCAAAGACTGGAAACAATATGTCAATTATTAAAGAACACGAAAATGAATGGATTTACATGCAGCATTGGGATTTATATGATAGAGGAAGATGCGATGGATTATGGCAAATTCTTAAAAAGAGCAGATCAGGCGCTGTATGTGTGCAAAAAGAAAGGAAGGAATCAGTATCGCTATTGGAATGATATTTCGGTTATGAATAAATAAAAAAGCTTACAAGCCGCAGGAATTAAAAACTGTGGCTTGTAAGCGCTTTAAAAGGAATATTAGTGTTTTTCAGATATCAGCCGGTTGGCAAGATTCACGATGGTTTCGATCGGGTTTGCCAGCTGGCTTTTTTTCATTGCTTCTACATATTTTTCACGTTGACTGTATACCGTATCAACTGCATTTAAGAGACTCTCTCCGGTCACTTCTTCTTCCGGAAGGACATAGCTGTATCCTTGTTTTTCAAAAGATTTCGCATTCAGAATCTGGTCTCCTCGGCTTGCATTTAATCCTAATGGAATTAAGATATTCGGCTTCCTAAGAGCTAAAAGTTCACAGATTGCATTGGCTCCTGCACGGGATACAATAATGTCAGCACAGGCAAAATAATGCTTCAATTCTTTTTTTACATATTCGAATTGACGATATCCTTCTCTGCCTTCCAGTGACTGATCCAAATTGCCCTTGCCGCATAAGTGAATGATTTGATACTTGGCAAGCAGCTGATCCAGATTATTGCGGATTGCCGTGTTGATTGCCACAGAGCCTAAACTTCCACCAATAACCAACAGAACCGGTTTGTTAGGCTGAAAACCGCATAAACGGAGCCCGGTTTCTTTTTTGCCCTGGAACAGCTCCTGGCGGATCGGTGATCCGGTCAAGACCGCTTTCCCCTCCGGGAGATGATCAATGGTCTCAGGGAAGTTGCAGCAGACTTTGCTGGCGCTAGGTATGCTCAGTTTATTCGCAAGACCAGGTGTCATATCCGATTCATGAATAATAACCGGGATATGCAGTTTCTTGGCTGCAATTACCACAGGAACGGTAACAAATCCTCCTTTGGAAAAAACCACATTCGGCCGCAGTTTTTTTAATATTTTCTTAGCTTCGAAGTATCCTTTGACGACGCGGAAAGGATCGCTGAAGTTTTTTAAATCAAAATAACGGCGGAGTTTTCCGGAAGAGATTCCGTAATAAGGTACCCCGATATCGTCAATCAGTTTACGCTCCATTCCGTCATAGGAACCGATGTAGGCGATATCATATCCTTCATCGATTAATCTTGGGACAAGGGCCATATTAGGCGTTACATGGCCTGCTGTACCTCCTCCGGTCAAAATGATTCGTTTCATTTTCTTTCCCCTCCCTAATTATTGATTCTCTATATATTGCTTTAAAGCTTTAGAAAGCTGATCCGGACAGGAAGTTCCGCGAAATCCGCATTGGATGCCGGAAAGTTTGTCAATGACTTCTTCCACAGGAAGCCCCTTTGCCAATGCAGCAACGCCGGTTGTGTTCCCCTGACATCCGCCGACAAACTTAATATCTGTTAGGATTCCGTCTTCAACTTCAAATTCAATGGCACTGGAACATGTACCTTGCGTTTTATATATCATATTCTTTTCCTCCTGATGTAAATGATAAAATTTCTTTTATAGAAGCTGCAGATCATGGGAAAAGACCTGCAATTATCCGTTTTTTGGTAAAGGTTATTTCACTATTATAGCACAAATCTAAAATTTTGATAGAAACTTTCCAAAAGAAAAAATTGTCAGCAGGAAATTTGACAAATCTATCAGTGCTTTTTGTAGTTTGGGCGGACAGCCCATGATACAATGAAAACAAAGAAAAACAGGATAAAATTATAACAGTACGAGGTGCAGCATATGAGCAATGTATTTGATGAAAACAGTATCTTATTGAACCAGTCCTTTGAGGACAAAATCGCAGCAATCCGCAAAGCAGGAAAGATGCTTGAAGATCGCGGCTGTGTTGATCCGGAATATATCGACGCAATGATTGAGAGGGACGAGAAAGTTTCTGTTTATATCGGAAACGGAGTCGCAATCCCTCACGGAGTCGCAGGCTCTGAAAAATATATTAAAGCTTCCGGTGTTTCTTTTATCCAGGTACCGGACGGCATTGATTTTGGAGAAGGGAAAAAAGCTTTCATTGTAATCGGAATTGCGGGAGTTAACGATGAACATTTGGATATTCTCGCAAAGCTTGCAATTACATGCTCGGATATGGACAAAGTAGAACAGCTGCGTACAGCGGCAAGCAAAGATGTAGTAATGAAGATTTTATCAGATGTATAAATTTTAAGATGAAAGCAGCCGGAGATCAAAGAAAGATTTCCGGCTGTTTTTTTGAAAAAATCAAGAGAATTTACATGAGAAGATAGACGGTTCCCGCAGGATTGTGATATGCTGACAAAAAAGAAAAAGCAGGAGGAAGAAAGGATTATGATCATTGGTATTATTGGAGCAATGGAAGAAGAAGTCAGCATGCTGATTGACGAAATGACGAAGAAAGAGGAACTGAAGATTGCCGGGATGGTATTTTATAAGGGAACACTCAGGAAGAAGAAGGCAGTCGTTGTGCAAAGCGGAATCGGGAAGGTAAATATGGCGGTATGTACACAGATCCTGATTGATCGGTTTGATGTTAGCCATTTGATCAATACAGGGGTTGCCGGAGGATTATACAAAGATATTGAAGTGGGTGATATCGTTATTTCATCCGACGCTTTGCAGCATGATATGGATGCGACAGGATTTGGATATGAGCCGGGAATTATACCGAGAATGGAAGTATCCGTTTTCGAGGCAGATCAGGAAATGATAAAGACAGCCAAAGAAGTTTGCAGCGAGGTAAATCCGGATATCCAGTGTTTTACCGGAAGAGTTGTCAGCGGAGATCAATTTATTTCCGATAATGATAAAAAGCATGAATTGATTGAGAGGTTCCATGGATACTGTGCGGAAATGGAAGGGGCCGCTATGGCGCAGGCAGCATACTTAAATCA
The DNA here is from genome assembly GCA_019114985.1 of Candidatus Anaerostipes excrementavium. Classification (GTDB taxonomy): domain Bacteria; phylum Bacillota; class Clostridia; order Lachnospirales; family Lachnospiraceae; genus Anaerostipes; species Anaerostipes excrementavium. The sequence goes on along the minus strand of DXEM01000028.1, from coordinate 12,469 downwards.
GATTCCGTTTTTAATTGTACGCGCAATTTCCGACAAAGCGGATCAGGAGGCAATAGGAAACTATGAAGAATTCGAAAAGATGGCAATTTTGCATATTGTTCGGCTCGTTCTCGGAATATTAGACAAAGAATAGTCAAACTTTGTAAGATGGTTTTTCTTAAGTTCTCTCATCGATGATTTTATAATGATAGAAAAAGATAATAAAAGGAGAGATGAAAATGGAGATCTTAAGAGAAACTTTTTTCGTGCAGGGACTGATCACATCGCTTGTTATAGCGATTCTGGCAAAAATTATCGTTTGGAGGAGCTATCGCCGACTTTTGAGGGCATCTGAAAATATGGACAAGCCCCAAAGACGGTGGATTGGAGTCCTAAAAAAGAAATTTGAAAATTATTATCAGTTGGATGCCGATGTACATAACACTGCCTGTATTGTGGATAAGTATTTTGAAAACCATAAGCTGCTGGGGATATCGATTACATTTTGGGAACAGATCCCGGGTTTGTGCGGGATTCTGTGTATGCTCCTGGGATGTGCCGGGGCAGCCAGAGGTATTTTGCGGTCAGAAGATATTTTTCTATGGCTTCGGAGTTTAATGATCAGTGCGATGATAGGACTGATGGTATTTTTAATCGATGGGCTGTTCCAGCCGGAGCATATGAAAAAAATGATTCATACCAATCTTGTGAATTTTCTGGAGAATGTACTGCCAAACCGTGTCAATAAATCTTTGAAAAAGAAGGAAAAGCATGATCAGCAGCAAAAGAAGCAGAAAGAGAACATGAAGACCGAGAAAAAAGAAACGGAGCAGATCAGAGATCATTGGGAACAGATTGCCAGTGCAAAGGAGCTGGAGCTGACGAGAGAAGACATACAGACTCTAAAAGATTTTATAAATGACTTATAAATGAAAAAATGCTTCATAAAATATAAAAAAAGGCTGGAAGATGGAGAATGAAGCATTGGATTAGTAAGCTTATGATTGTGGTCATGGCCATAATGCTCTGCGGATGCGGCAGGACAGATGTGAAAAAAGAAGGATCGGAATCGACGCAGGAAGAAACGGCAGAGACTTTGTCACAGGGGAAGGAAAGCTGGTGGTTAAAACGGCGAGAAGGAAATCAGCCGCCGGAGGTTTCGGATCATGTCGATCTGTCAAAATATGATGCATATTATATAGACCCAAAAGTCTCTAAGAAAAAGAAATGTATTTACCTAACGTTTGACTGTGGTTATGAAAATGGCTTTACGCCGAAGATCCTGGACATCTTGAAAAAACAAAAAGCGACGGCCGCCTTTTTTGTGACCAAACCTTTTATACGGGAAAATCCGGATTTGGTCAAACGAATGAAGAAAGAAGGGCATGTGGTAGGAAATCACACAGTACATCATAAAAGCATGCCGTCACTTTCCGATCGGGATAATAAACAGGAAATTCTCGATTGTGCGGAATACTGTAAGGAAGCTACCGGTTATGAGATGGATCAGTTCATCCGTCCGCCAATGGGAGAGTATAGTGAAGAGAGCCTTGCTTTAACCAAGAAGTTAGGATATAAAACGATTTTTTGGAGCATGGCCTATGTAGATTTTAAAGTTGATGATCAGCCAGGAAAAGAATTTGTTATAAAACACTTTAATGAGTATGCCCATAATGGGGCAATCCCTCTTCTTCATAACGTTTCTCAATCAAATGCAGAAGCATTAGAAGATGTAATCAAGCAGCTGAGAAAAAAAGGATTTGAATTTCTTTCTTTGAAAAAGCTGCCGAACTATTGAAAGAAGAGAATTTGTCTGATAGAATAAAGAAAAGAAAATATATACGAAAGAGGTTAAATAAGCTGGCATGAATCGAATCGCACAATTTTACAAAGTAAGTTTTGACCAGTTCAAGGAGAGTTGGGAAGACACATTTCCGGAGACGTCTTCGGAAGAGGCAAGACAGATTTATGAAAGCATCATGCTGCCGCGCAGAGCGACAAAAGGATCCGCCGGCTATGATTTTTTCAGCCCGATTGATTTTGAATTGAAACCGGGAGAGACGCTGAAGATTCCGACAGGGATTCGAGCATCCATGGAAGAAGGATGGGTGCTGTGCATCTTTCCGAGAAGCGGACTGGGATTCAAATATCGGCTTCAGATGAACAATACTGTCGGTATTATCGACAGCGACTATTATTTTTCGGATAACGAAGGACACATCTTTGTGAAGTTAACCAATGACACCAATGAGAACCGGACGGTAACGGTAAAACAGGGAAACGGTATTGTCCAGGGCATTTTTCTTCCTTTTGGGATAACGCGAGACGATGAGGAAGAAGGCGTACGCAATGGTGGATTTGGAAGTACCACAAAGATCACTTAAAGTGTCAGCCAGCAGGAAGGCCGGGGTTTCTACACTCCGGCTTTTCTGTGCCTGAAAATAAATAGTTTATAAAATATACAAATTAATTGCGGTATGGGATAGAATCATATATAATAAATATATATAATAGCAATAACAGTATTGTAAAAATATGGAAAATGTGTTATCCTGTATCTATCACATCCAATCAATCATATATGTAAGATTCTATGAATCAGAGAGACGGTTCCGTCAGAATTTCAATGTGTATTAAGAACAGAATAGATACAGAGAAACGGAGGCCTCCGAGAATTCTGTATAACAAGAAGGAGGAATTCCATATGGGACAGAAAGATATGGCCGAGAAACTATTAGAAGATTATCCGGACGTTTTTGCGGATATTATAAATGTACTTGTTTTTCAAGGAGAGAGGAGAGTGAGAGAAGAAGATCTATATCAGACCAATGTACGGTCTCAATACAAGGCAGATGGACAGAAACTGCATGAACAGGAACGAGATAATTTTAAGGTGTGGATCAATGGCAGTCACAAAATCTTACTCGGAATCGAGAACCAGACAAAGATTGACCGAGATATGCCTTTGAGAGTGATCAGCTATGACGGTGCGGCATACCGGGAACAGATATTGAACAAAAAGGAAAGTGAAAGATCTCAGGTTATGACAGTGGTCTTATATTTCGGAGAAGAACCTTGGAAGCAGCCAAGATCCCTAAAAGAACGCATTCCTCAGATAGGAAAGCTGCAGGGAAATGATTACAAGCTTCATGTATTTGAGATTGCTTTTCTGACAGAAGAACAGATATCGATGTTTCAAAGTGATTTTGGCATTGTAGCAGAATTCTTTGTAAAACAAAGAAAAAAAGAAGAGTATCATGGAAATCAAAAACCAATACGGCATGTAGACGCTGTGTTAAAATTTATGTCTGTATTTGCTAAAGATGAACGATTTTTAAAATTAAGGATACCGAAGGAGGATCAAATTATGAGCAGTAAATTACTGGATCGAATTGAGGAAGAAGGAAAGGAAATTGGAAAAGAGCAGACATTTCAATTAGTCGAAATTCTTATGAAAGAAAATAAAATGGAAGAGATGAAGCGAATTCAAGTAGATGCAGAATATTATGACAAGCTATTGAAAGAATATCATATCATCTAGGAAAGGCAGAGAAGGAAATTAGAAGGTTCGCTTTACATATTATGAAGAAGTCGATATCATAAAATGTGAGAGGGATTTGAGCAGTTAAGAGATATTTCAGAAAAAGAATAATCGGTTCTTTTTCGCCTCCAATCTGATTTTATATTTCTTTGTGGTGGCTTGGTAATGATTGGCGGCATATTTGTTATTACTTTGTGAATAGTTTCATATATTTATATGTTTCTCAAATCCCTCTCATATAATAAACCTTAAAACCCAGAAAAAAGGGAACCAAAATCGAAAAAAATTTATAATTTTTTAGATTCTTGGCTTAAAACGTCGAAAAGACAGACAAAGTCTGCCTTAGAGAGAACGACGAGTAAGGATTCATATAGACAAGATTATTAGTATCATGGGAAAACAAATTAATAGCTGCGTTTGTAAGTAAAGGTGTCGCTGTTGATCTTTGCGCCGCCTTTGGATTTGTAAATTGTAACAGTGCTGTGAACACGATAAGTATAGCCTTTGGTTACGTAGTAGTAACGACTGTATGTATTCAGACCAGTATCACCATAGGTTCCACTGGTCAGAGTGTGCCAGGAGCCGCCGGAATAACGTTGAAGTTTCATGGAAATGGTGGAATAATATGATCCAACACTAGGAGTAACAGAGGTGTAAAAAGTAGCTTTTCCTAAAGATCCAAAAGATAAGCCTATATATACGCTGTCAAAACCTTCCCAATCATCGGCAGCAGATACGGGAGCGGCAGTTGATAGAAAGATAATAGAGCAGAGAGAGCATACTGCAAGTACTTTTGAGAATTTCTTCATAAAAAATCCTTTCTATCCTTACTGTTATAAAAATTCGCTATAGATAGAAAAGGTAAAAAATAAGATGAATGAGAAATCTAAAGTAAATAAATGATATTTTATTACTTTAAGCAGAGAGTTTCTAATGTTATGGGAGCTGACAAATTTTTAATAACATCAACTGTGTTTTGATACTAATTAGATATAGATTTTGGGTTAGAAATAAAAATATAATTGCTTATTGAATAAAATTAATGAGAGAAGAAATACTAATAGAGGAAATATTTATGGTAAAAAGAGAGAACCATTTTGTTGTGACAGATGATTATATAACATGGATAACTGATATAAAAAGTAAGATAAGGCATAGTCAGATAAAAGCTGCTATTAAAGTTAATAATGAGCTGCTGAATTTATACTGGGATTTAGGAAAGGATATTGTAACTAAGCAGGCAAGTTCTAAATGGGGAGATGGCTTCTTGTCTACAATGAGTAAAGATTTGAAAAGATCATTTCCAAATATGTCAGGTTTTTCTGCGCAGAATTTAAAAAATATCCGTTATTGGTATAAATTCTATAATACAAAAGAAGATGTAAATGAAATGAAAATAATCGAAAAAATGGTTAAGAGCATTCCATGGGGACATAATCAACGAATTATGTATAAATGTAAGAATATTTCTGAAGCATTATTCTACATTCAAAAAACATTAGATAATGGCTGGAGCAGAAAAGTATTAGAACATCAAATAGACAGTGGGTTATATGAACATCAAGGAAAAGCAATAAATAACTTCCAGCTAAAACTTCCAGAGCCTCAATCTGATTTGGCAGAACAGGCATTAAAAGATCCATATAATTTTGATTTTTTGACTTTACGAAAGAAGTTTGATGAGAAGGAGTTAGAAGCGGCTCTTGTGAACCAAATAACACAGTTTTTATTAGAATTAGGAACGGGGTTTTCATATCTTGGAAAGCAGGTGCGTATAAAAGTAGGTGAAAGTGATTTTTATATGGATTTACTTTTTTACCACGTACGTCTCCATTGTTATGTAGTGGTGGAATTAAAGACAGAAAAATTTAAGCCAGAATTTGCAGGAAAACTGAATTTTTATATAACTGCGGTTAATAGGAGTATGAAAATGGAAGAAGATAATCAAACAATAGGTATTTTGATTTGTAAAAACAAAGATGATGTGGTAGCAGAATATGCACTTGATGATATATCTCAACCAATAGGAATTGCACAATATGAATTTACAAAAGTGCTTCGTGAGGAATATAAAAGTAGCCTTCCTACGATTGAAGAAATTGAAAAAGAATTGTTATAATGAATTGGCTTACAAGTTGTAAGCCAATTTTATAATTAATTTAAAAATATTTTGGTATAGTCACTCATGACTATACCAAAATTCAATTATTTATTTTTATATTTTCTGCTATTTTAATCATATTAGTTTCATTTAAAGTTGATGATATTGTAAATATAATGTTCTGGCGATACCATAATAATTTATTGTTGGATCCTTGGATAAAATAATAAGAAATATTTTCTTTATTGATTTTTGTATAAGAAGATTTATCCATATTTTGATAAGCATCAAAATCTGTATTTAGTTGTATGTAAATATAAATGTTATTTTTGTTGCTGTTTTCAAATTGATAAGCAATATAAGAATGGTCATTGACATAATTTTCTTTTACACATTCATATCCTTCCGGTATGTATCCGAATTCAAATTGATCTTCTATACTATCAGTCTCTCGAATATCAACTTTTGTACGATTGTCATCATCAGAACTTCGGAAAATAAAATTTAAAATAGGTTCTCGAAAGGCTTTTACATTCATGGCCGTGACAGATGCAGCGCCTATGATAATAACAGCGCCGGCGGCAATCTTCTTGCCAAGATGGATTCGTTCTTTTCGTGTTTCTTGCCGATACGCATCCTCAAACATCTTGTCCATACGGTCATCCAAGTCTTTCGGGATTTCCATCTCCGGAAGGTCTTCAAATTTCTGAATCTCTTCATCGATCAGCTGTCTTCCGCCGTATTCAATCAAGTGATCCAAAAGCCGTTCCTGTTCTTCAATTTTCTTTTTGTTATCTTTCATAGAAATCCTCTTTTCGAAACATCTTTCTCAATTCTTTCTTTGCCAAAGCAATCCGTTTGGTTACCGCCCTTTCAGAAATGTGAAACATATCGGCGATTTCTCTGTACTTGAAACCATAGACGTAATGGAACAACATGGTGTCACACAACGGAGGTTTTAACTGTGCAAGCTTTTCCTTCACGGACTCTAAATTAATGAATCGTAAGTAAGCGTTTTCCGGGTCTTCTAAGTTGTAAGATTCATTTCCATCTTCATAATCCAAAGAAAGATGGGAGTTCTTCCTTTCTTCATCAGCCATTGTATACATTACATTGCGAAGTATGGCGGAAAGAAAATAAAGAACCTCTTCTTCAGGAACGTTTAAAATACTTTTTGGGTACAGCAGGACTTTTTCAAAGACTCTCTGCACTGCGTCTTCTGCAGTGTGATTGTTTGAAGTATATTTGAATGCCGCATAGAATAATTTACCTGCGTATTCTTTGTAAATATCGGCAACGTATTCTGTTATATGACTGCCAACAGGCCGCAGGTTCTTTCGCTTCATATATTCACTCTTTCCAAATTATAGTCTATAACAATTAGTATACTCAAATATAATGAAGCTGTAAACTATAAATATTCTTGAATAAATTACTCTTCGATTACTTGAATTTCCAAATAATCAAAATCAATATCCTCTATAAAACTGTCTTTTGTAAATCGAGTCTTACTGGTGCGAATAAAATCTTGTTGATTCGATTCCAGCCAAAGAGGTTTTGAAAGGTCGAATTCATAGCAGATTTCTTCTAATGCCTGATAGACTTTTCTGGTTCGGTTCAAATCACAATCGATACAAACAACAGTATCTTTTTTTAAACGATTTCCCTGGAAGATTTTTCCCCACATTCGAAACATAAAGTGCTCGCTTTCTAAGTGAATATGAATAGTTGCTTTAAATTTTAGTATATTGGTATTTTTGTTCCTTGTAAAGGAAAATTCTTATGATATACTGGAAATAAGACGCTTGGAGGAAAGAAAATGAATATCATAAAAAGAATTTTTAGAGATGGTCTCAACGGCATGACGGCAGGATGGTTCTGCACCTTTGTCTTTGGAATGATCCTTATGCAGGTGGGAGATCTGATCGGAGGAAATATAGGAGTGCTTTTTGGCAGGGCAGCAGCGGTATTAAAAGTCTTTGCGGGAGCGGGAATCGGAGCAGGAATTGCGTCTAAGCTTGGAGAATCTGTTTTGATTTCAATCTCGGCGGCAGCAGCAGGAATGATTGGTGCTTATGGAACAGAGATTTTGAATGGATCGTTAATCAATGGAGAAGGAATTCTGCTGGAAGGTCCGGGACAGCCTTTGTCTGCTTTTGCCGCGGCGTATGTAGGAATTGAGCTTGGAAGACTGCTGATCGGCAAAACAAAGTTAGCAGTTTGTCTGGCGCCGGTTGTGACGATTCTGGCAGGTGGAGCAGTTGGCATTTTTGTTAGCCCCTATGTCGAAGTTTTGATGGGAAAGCTTGTGGAAATGATTCATTGGGGCGCCGAGCAGTCACCGATGATTATGGGAGCCGTCGTGTCTGCTGCAGCCGGAATCGGATGCACGCTTCCAATTGATCCGATTGCCTTTGCATCTGATTTATCGTTATCAGGGGCGGCAGCGGGAGCCGCAGCAATTGGCTGCAGTGCTCAGATGATAGGATTTGCGGCAGCCAGCTTTCGGGAAAATGGAATGGAAGGGTTTTTCGCCCAAGGGATCGGCACCTCTATGCTGCAGATTCCAAATATCATACGGAAACCTTGGATTTGGATTCCTACAATCTTATCCAGTGCGATTCTGGGAGCTGTATCGGCAGCAATTTTTGGCTTAACCAATAATTCGCTGGGAGCAGTGATGGGAACGACAGGGCTGTATGCTCCTATGTGTGCATTAAAGACGATGGGGACAGGAGAAGGCGCTGTAGTTCTTCTGACTTTTTTCATGTACATAGCTACGCCTGCAGTCTTAGCATATCTGATAGCAGAAGGAATGAGAAGAATCGGGATTATAAAAAACGGCGATATGAAGTTGGAGATATAAAAGAGTTCTCAATACCCGAAGATATAAAAGAAGCTAGTCTGATTACAATCTGCAAACGAGTATTTTGAATCATTTGTTCATTTTGGTCAGAAGTTCGGTTGACAATGCCGGTAATTGAGATATCTCCGATTGCCGGAAGTTGTTTCGAGACGCCCTGGCCGGGAAATAGGGGCATAGAAGAAAGTGTGATAGAACCAACATGTTCTTCACATCCCAGACAGGCATCGATGGCGATAATAAAAGGATCTTCATAGATCGAATAGATATCATAGATTGTTTTTTTTAGATTTTTGGCATGAACAGGCCTGGAAAGGCTGCCATAGATGGAGCAAAAAGAGGAATGATTTTGAAGATATTGTCCGACTAATGGACCAAGGCAGTCGCCGGTCGCACGGTCTGTACCGATGCAGACGATGATCAGCGGCTGTTTTTTTCTGCGCCGCTTTTTCAACAGAGCTTGGAGATCTTTTTGGAAATTTTGGAATGCGTGTGTATCAGATGGCCAGTAATAAGATATTTTATTGGGAAAAAACATAAGTAGACCTCCAAAGCTTTTATTGTCGCATTTGTGCTGTCTTCCTAGTTTATACAAAAGAGAGGAAAGTATGTAGAAAAAAAGTTGGATTCTTTCGACGGTGTTTGATAAAAAAAATAAAAACGATGTGCTAAAGTCTCCTTATTATAGTAGAAAGGGAGGCTTTTTTGTGAAGACAGAACAGCAATTGCCAAAAAATATCCGGCAGATTGGAAGTCCGGTAGGTCATACAAAAGTATACATTGAAGATTACGTAATTACATTTTTAAATGCTCTGGCAATGGATCGAAATACGTTTGTCCGAGGCGCGATACTATTTGGTGAAAAGAAAAATATAAACAATGACACGGTGATTTTTATTCGAGGAGCAATCGAGGGACAGAATCTGGAACTGGATTTGGATGAAGCTGTTTTTGATGATGCGGTTTGGAGAGAAATTTATCAGCAAAAAGACCGATTTTTTCCTGATTTAGAGATTATGGGATGGGGTCTGTCTCGCATGGGTTTTTCTGTAAGGCTGAATGACAAGATCAAAAAGACTCATTTTGAGAATTTTCCGGGGGAAGGAAAAGTCCTTTATATGGTAGATCACCTGGAACAAGAAGATGCATTTTATGTCTATCGTGGACAAGACCTGGCCAGGCAAAGCGGTTATTACATATATTATGAGAGAAATCCGATGATGCAGGATTATCTGGTAGAAAGGAATCAAAAGATCAGAGAGGCAGAGTCATATGAAAATATGTTGGAAGCTCAAAGAGACGAGAAAGTGATCCGCCAGTTCAGAGAGAAGATTTCCAAGAAAGCAAAAGCCAATAACCGCAGAGGAGTGATTCGAAAGGCGGCTTCTGTTACGGCAGCAGCTATGGTCGTGATGGTTGGGGGAACGATGTACTATTATGCGAAAGAGAATCCGACAATGGATTTAAAAGATATGGTACGAGGTGCTGTAGAAACTATGGGAGATGGCGTTAGCCAACAGATTGCGGATGATGAGGAAGATCAAATTCCTTCAACATTGGAAACGGCAAGTTCAGACACAGAGAAAGCCTCTTCGGAAACAGAGAAGACGGAAACTGCTACAGAAACGACCGCGGCACAAAGCAGTGCTTCTTCTCAGGTCTATGTGGTACGAAAAGGAGATACTCTTGTATCAATCAGTGTAAGAAAATATGGAACACAAAAAAAGGTACAGCAGATCAAAGAAATGAATAATATTGAAGATGGAGATCGGATTTATCCCGGTCAAAAGTTAAATCTTCCGGAAGAATGAAAAGGCAGATATATATAAATGAGGATGAAGCTTTTCACTGGACGTAAGATAAAGGATGTTGTATAATAAATTACTATCGAATGATAAGATGAAGAGAATGGAAGGAGCTTTATGGAACAAAAGACGAGATCAGGATTTTCTCTTTATGTCAATAACAGTGAGGATGTCCAATATGCGATCATACTCCGAGAGAAAAAGAAGAGATACCGGCAAATATTGATAATAATATTGGCGTTGGTATTGGTCCTGACTTTTCTGGCATATCGGTATCGCACATATCGTAAGATGAGCAGCGTGAAAAAGATTTCCACGGAGATGTCAGATTCCGTTCAATCATTTGCGTATAAAAATGGGACGATCTGTTATGACGAAGATGGGATTTCAATGCTTGACAGCAAAGGCAATACCGAATGGAGCAAGACTTTTTCCGTAAGAAGTCCGATTTCTTCCTATTGCGGGGATTATATAGTGGTTGCTTCTAAAAATGGGAACGATGTAAAGCTTTTGGATCAGGATGGGAATATGAAGAATTTAAGTGTTTCTTATCCGATTCTTGATGTAGAGGTTGCCGAACAGGGAGTAGTCGCTTTATTGCTGCAGTCAGATCAGGGTAATTATATTGAACTTTATGAGGCAGCAGATGAGAAGCTGGTAAGTATTAAGACAACACCAACACAGAACGGATATCCGGTGGATATTGACTTGTCATCTGATGGAGAAGATCTGGCAGTCAGTTATTTGGTTGTTGATGGCATTGAGACTAAGAGCCGTGTGGCGTTCTATAATTTTGGAACGGAGGGAAAAGAAAAACAGGACCGTCTCATTGCAGGGTTTGATTTTAAAGATACTGTTATTCCGAAGGTCAACTATTTGGGAGACTCCAGGCTATGCGCTGTGGGAGACAACAAGCTGGTTTTATTTAAAACAGGCCGCAGGCCATCTAAGAAAAAAGAAATCGATCTAAGTGAATCCATTCAGAGTATTGCGGTGAATGAGAATTATATTGCGGCCATTATGGAAAATAAAGGCAAGAGCGAGGAGCAGTATGAGGCAAAGGTATTTAATAAATCGGGCCGGGAAATCATGTCTCATGGATTTTCTTCTGATTTTACAAAGGTTGCGTTAGGCGATAAAGAATTACTGCTGATCGGAAGTTATCATTGTTCGATTTTTAATTTCGCAGGTCACGAGATGTTCCAACACGATTTTGACAAAAGAATTTTAGGTATATCACCAACAGGAAAAGCCCGCAGATATTTGGTTTCCTATGAGGATGGAATGGAAATCGTAAGCTTGCGGTAGAAATGGAGAGTTACACGTGGGAGAAACAATTGCAATTATTTTATTGTTGTATTTAGTCATTCAGGTGGTAAGAGGATATCGAAAAGGCTTTTTAAAGTCAGCTCTTTCGTTAGCTGCTTGGATCCTAACATTTGCGATTGCATATTACACTGCAGATCTTTTTAAAGGAATCACAGCACAATATATTGTAAAGCAGCCACAGAATTTTGTGACAGATCAGATCGCTTATGTTATTGCATTCGCATTGATAACAATCATTGTCCGAATTCTTTTTGGATTTCTTATACACTTTATTAATAAGATCAACCAACTTCCGGGAATCGGATTTGTAAACAAGCTTGCAGGAGGCATTCTGGGATTCACAAAAGGATTTTTGGTGATTATGTTCGTATGTTTTTTCATTTCCTTGATGCCGAAGATCGGATTAAGTTCAAAATATGCCGAGATTGTAAGACCGGGAGGTATTATGGAAATGCTGATAGAGGTCAATCCGTTTACACAAATGTTGGAAGACAGCACAGGAATTGATTTTTAGAAAATTTAAAGCGTCGTACTTTTGATAAAAAAGTGCGGCGTTTTCTATTATATTTTTTATAGAAGAAAGGTTTACAATTGGGCTAAATCTTTGTTTTTCGCTATTGTAGAAGGAAATTGGAAAAAATTCAAAAAAGTAGTTGACATTGATGAAATGCCATGGTAATATAACTAAGCTGTCTTTTGAAAAGACAGGAAAACATCATTGAAATTCAAAAAAAGAGCAAAAAACACTTGACAAATAACAATGGAAAGTGATAAGATACAAAAGTTGCTGACAGAGAATGATCAGGACAACGAAAAAAATCTTAAAAAAGTTCTTGACAAAGAATGGAAGA
>DXEM01000027.1 GCA_019114985.1 Candidatus Anaerostipes excrementavium | reverse complement strand
GTTCTCTTTTTTTATCTGCATTTTTCGTCATCATACAAAAACACCGCCTTTCCCGATATTTTTATTATATCAAAAAAAGACGGTATAGAATAGAAAAGCCCGGCATTTGCCGGGGCTTTGTCTACAGTCTGCGCGTTTGTATATGATATAAACGCTTTGCAATATGGCGTAGAATTTTCGAGGATTTTATTATCAACCAGTGCGTTGTTTGGAATATTTTTTGTCATTACAAATGCAATCCAAGCAATGGGAGCGGTAATACCATCCTTTATTATCAATATTTGTAGACAAGGGATTGTATACATACCTTTGATTTTCATTATGCAGAAAGAAGTATTCATAAAGAGAAAAGATTGTGAAAAAACTACGGACAAATAGTATTTTTATATATGTGAAAGAGCCAGGAAATATGCTGTAAGGCTGTATTTTCCGGCTCTTTATGCAATCCTTGGTTGGCAGCAAGGGGTTAATCAAAGCTGCTTATCTCATCTTTTATCAGCCGGATAAAATCTTTAAGCAATGCATTCCCTTGTATCGTTTTGTAATAAAAGCCAAAAGCCATAGGGGGCATATCTGCCAATATACATTTTCTGACATTATGAAGCTCCGTCAAGGCAAAGTCCGGAAGAATCGTAATGCCGAAACCTGCATGAACCAATAATAAGGCAGCTTCCTGAGTTTCACAGAAATAGAGTTCAGAAGGATTTTTTCCTTCGGATACCAACATCTGCAGTTTGGAAATTTCAGGAGGGTAAAATCAGGATGGTACAAAATGTGGTTCTGATCCTGCAGGTCGTCTATGGTGAGGCTGTCTTTTTCAGAAAAAGGGTGTTCTGAGCGGAAAAGGCAGACACTGTAGATTTTTCTTAATTCACGGTAAGTTAATCCGCCTTTAGCCATGCCAGGATTTTTAATTCCAAAAGCAATATCAAAGGAACCGTCTTTCATGCGTTCTAAAAGTTGTGCCGGGGTTATCCATATAATATTAGGGTGGACATTCGGATAGATGGATAAAAATATCTGTAAAACATCCGAAAGTAGCGTAAAGTGGGAATGGTTACTGCAGTCAATGGAAAAATCCAGTATTTCCCGATTATCTTTTTTAGCAAAGCGCATGATGGCTCTTTTGGAGCGGTATACAATTTGCTTGGCATCATCCTGAAAGATGATTCCCTCTGTCGTCATCTCGACAGAACGGGTTGTACGTCGAAACAGCTTGACATTCAACTCGTTTTCCAAGCTTTGGATTTGGTGTGTTATGGATGGTTGCGAGATGTTCATCTGTTCTGCGGCCTTTGCAAAATTCAGGTATTCGGCAACAGCTAAAAAGCAATCCAACTGGAAAGTATTCATAGGTTATTCCTCCATCTGATTGATAGATTTATTCTATCAATAATAGCATGTTTCGAATTCATATCCGAGACCGAGCTGTTAGTTCTTTTTCAGTATACTACACTAGGTACTGTCTGTCTATTTTGCTTACTGTTTTCCATTTTGGATGTTTTCCGTAAAAGGTGAAATATTTTGGAAAATCTGGTATAATGACAGACGGTACAAGGATACCATAGTTCTATAGAAATTTATGACAGAAGGGACGGATGGAACGATGGAATATAAAATAACAGGCTATCAGCCGGAGAAACTGTTTCACTTTTTTGAGGAAATCTGTGCGATTCCAAGAGGCTCAGGAAATGAGAAAGGGATCAGTGATTATCTGGTATCTTTTGCAAAAGAAAGAGGACTTTGGGTGCATCAGGATGATGCTTATAATGTCATCATTAAGAAAGAGGGAAGCGAGGGCGCAAAAGACCTTCCTCCGGTGATGCTGCAGGGACATATCGACATGGTATGTGAAAAACTTGCAGGGGTGGAACATGATTTTACCAAAGAAGGTCTTGACCTGATTGTAGAAGACGGGGTATTAACTGCCAACGGCACGACGTTAGGTGCAGATAATGGAGTTGCTGTAGCTTTGATGCTGATGGTTCTTGACGATGAAAATATCAAACATCCACCGGTGGAATGTGTATTTACAACGGAGGAAGAAGTTGGATTAAATGGAGCGAAAGCGCTTGATAAGTCGCTGATTTCTGCCCGCACGATGATTAACATGGATTCCGAAGAAGAAGGAATTGCTACGGTAAGCTGTGCAGGAGGTCTGCGGATTGGATGTAAAAGGAACATCACAAGAGAAAATATGCAGGGAAGTCTTGTGAAGATTGCAATTTCAGGACTAAAAGGCGGCCATTCCGGCACAGATATTGATATGGAACGCAAAAATGCCAACCGTGTCATGGCTAGGGTGCTTTATCAGATCATGAAACATACGGATGGAAGATTAGTTTCTTTTGTAGGCGGAACAAAAGATAATGCGATTCCAAGGGAATGCGAGGCTTCCATTGTATATACCGAATTAGAAGAAGCGAAAAAAGCAGAAAAGGCGGCAAATGATCTTGCGGCAGCGTTGGCAGATGAAATTTCTCCTTACGAAGAAGATTTCGTATGTGAGGTATCGTTAGAAGAAGACCAGGAAGTACAAACAATTCCAACCAAGGACGCCAATGCCCTGATAAGTGCAGTTTATCTTGCGCCGAATGGGGTACAGAGCCGCAATATCAAGATGGATCGATTTGTCGTGAATTCTGTGAATCTTGGCGTTGTACGTACCGAAGAGAATCAGCTGATCATGGTATTTTCACCGCGGTCTTCCGTAGCTTCTTTGATGGATGAGCTGAAGGCAAGAATCGATCTTCTGACAGATACTTTTGGTTTTGAGACCGAATACAGCGGAGAATACCCAGGGTGGAGTTTCCAGGAAGATTCCGAGATTCGGGAGATTTTCAAAGAAAGCTATCAATCCTTGTTTGGCGAGGAATTGAAGACAGAAGCGCTGCATGCAGGATTGGAGTGCGGACTGTTTTGTGATGCAATTCCGGGAATGGATGCAATTGCGGTAGGGCCGACACTGTATCATGTGCATACACCGGAAGAGAAATTGCCGTTGGATTCTTTTGAAAGATTTTATAAACTGTTAAAAGACGTCTTAAAGAGACTGACAGAAAAATAAGTTTAGAAATTATTTTATTACACATAAAAAGCGTGTAAAAATTGCTCAGCGACGATGATCACTGAGCAATTTTTTCTTTAAAATAAACATCGATTATTTTCGATATCGATAGAGAATCTTTCCGTTCTTCTTTTCTTCGGTAATCATTTTCTGTTTTAGCATATAAGGAAGAATCGAGTTTAAAAATTCTCTTGAATTGGTTACCGCAAGCCGTTTGCTTTGAAAGGGCTGTTTTGCGGTTAAATCTTTTACCACGGGTTCTAATTCTCTGCGGGACATCGGCCCGTTTTTGCGCAGAGTCTTTCGAACTTTTGCAATCCCCTTCGAGCTGAGCATATTGGACAGATCTTGGTTCTGCCGCATGGTGCGCCACAAGCCCCATCCGTAGATCAGGGCAGTGGCGGCTGCGAATAACAGAACAAAAGGGATATAATGAAGAATCAGCTTCATGTTTCTCCTTTCCAATGAATCATACGATTGTCACGGAGAATTTCCAGAAATTTAATCAGTCTGGAAAGTGATTTCTCCATGTCCGGATATTTTGCGTCAAGTACTTTTGATAACTGATGCACATTCATTGTGTCATCGATGGAAAGCCAGACAAAGCTTCCATAGGCATCAAGTTTGATGTCGCTGACTCTCGGCCGATGAAAGAATTTCTGTGCAATTCGATGATAAAAGCCTTTCCACTCTACAAAGAGAGTGACGATTCCATTGGCATCCGTCTGATATTCAATATCCGAGTTTTTCATCGGTACAAAATCCAAATAATTCCGTTGGTCTTTTGATTTCATCTTTTATTTTTCCTTCTTCATACATAATCTGTACAAACCGAATAACAATACGATAAAGATGATAAGACTGCCGATCTGCGGCAAGGAGAATGGCAGTGTGATGGCCTTGTCGACTCCGGCAACGGCAATGATTGCCAGAACAATACCCATGATACCTTCTCCGGCGATCAGACCGGATGTAAAGAGAATACCTCGGTCTGTACGTTCTTTTTTCTCTTTTTCTGTACCTTTGATACGTTCAACGATAAAACGAACAACGCCGCCGGCCATGATTCCGGCACTTAAGCTAAATGGCAGATACATTCCCACTGCAAATGGCATAACCGGCACCTGTAAAATCTCAATCACAATAGCGATAAATACTCCGGTGAAGATCAGTGCCCATGGAAGTTCGGCATTCATAATACCTTCTACCAGCATTTTCATCATAGTTGCCTGAGCAGCAGGAATCTGTTCGGTTCCATAGCCCCAAGCTTCGTTCAAAAGATAAAGTACAAATCCGATGGCAGCTGCAGAGGCAATGACACCAATCATTTCACCGATCTGCTGTTTCTTCGGAGTCGCACCAACGATAAATCCGGTCTTTAAGTCCTGAGAAGTATCACCGGCAATTGCTGCAACGATACAGATAATGCCTCCGATAGCGATTGCACCAATCATACCCGTTGTTCCGGCGGTTCCTGTTGCCTTGAGGACGATCGTTGCAATGATCAAAGTCGCGATTGCCATACCGGATACCGGGTTGTTGGAAGAACCAATCAGCCCAACCATACGGGATGAAACAGATGCGAAAAAGAAACCGAAAATAACAACGATCAAAGCGCCAATCGGATTAACCGGGAATGTCGGAATCAGCCAAATGGCGATTACAATAACAACAATAATTGCAAGTAAAATCGGCATTGGCAGATCCTGCTCTGTACGAGGAGCATTTTTATCTGCGTGTTTCTTAGACATACTAGCCATTGCCTGCTTAAAGGTACGGATAATCAGTGGGAAGGTCTTGATCAAACTGATCATACCTCCGGCAGCTACCGCACCGGCGCCGATGTATTTAATGTAGTTATTCCAAATATCGCTAGGAGCCATAGAAGAAATTGGATCCGTACCAGGGAAAACCGTGGCATCTCCTCCAAATAAAGCAATCAAAGGCATCAGCACGAACCAGCTTAATGTACCTCCTGCCAGCATATAGCTGGAAATTTTCGGCCCGCAGATGTAACCGACACCGGCGAGAGATGGAAGTACCTGGATTCCGATCTGAGATCCGGCATAGCTCTTGAAGGCATATCCGATCTCACTGGAAAATAAATGAAGACCATCTGCTACAAATTTGTAAACAGCAGCAATTCCGAGTCCTGCGAATACGGTTCCTGCTTTTGAACCGCCTTCTTCACCGGCCAGAAGAACTTCCGCACAAGCAGTTCCTTCCGGGAACGGTAAGGTGCCGTGTTCTTCTACGATCAAAGCCTGACGCAGCGGAACCATGAAGCATACACCAAGGATACCGCCGAATAAAGCGATAAGGAAAATGGTCATGATGCTAGGAAAAGCAATTTTTCCTTCTTCTGCCCATAAAAATAAAGCTGGGAGAGTAAAAATCGCTCCTGCTGCAACAGATTCACCGGCAGAACCGATGGTTTGTACGAAATTGTTCTCAAGAATGGAGTCTCTGCGCAAAATGACACGGATGATTCCCATAGAGATAACGGCTGCCGGAATAGAGGCAGAAATCGTCATACCTACCAGGAGTCCAAGGTACGCATTTGCCGCGCCAAATACGATCGCCAGAAGGATACCAATCAAGAGAGAAGTTACCGTAAATTCCGGAACGACTTTATCCGCTGGAATATACGGTTTGAATTCTGACTTGTTGTCCATATAAAATTCATCCTTTCTTAATATAATTAACGTTTTTTTAACGTACAAGGAGAATTATATCATTTTGTGTAGATAAAAGAAAGCCAAAAATGATATAGATTACTGTTTTATCATTGTAAAAAACGCTGAAATCCCTGTGACGAAAAAAGCAAGGATCTCAGCGCTTTGTAAATTTTGTATAAATTAAACAGATTTTTTTAGAGATGGATATTTTTTTAATTCCTTTGCCGCGAATGTAATGGCAAAAAATGCGGCAATTGCATCTGCAATCGGTGCGGAATACATAACCCCATCGATTCCCATGAACATCGGAAGGATGAGCATAAGCGGCAGCAAGAAGATGATCTGCCTGGTTAATGAAATAAAAACACCGCGGCTGGCTTTGCCGATCGCCGTAAAGAAATTGGAAGTAATCGGCTGAATTCCATTAATAAAGGTGCAGAACAAATAAATGCGGAAGAATCGTTCAGCAAACTGAAAATATGCTTCGCTTTCCGAACCGAAAATACCAATGATCTGTCTCGGGAAGAGCTGGAAGCATAAAAAGGCGGCGGTACTGATGATCGTCGCGGCAGCGGTTGCTTTTAAATATGCCTCTTTTACTCTGGCAAGTTTGTCCGCTCCGTAATTAAAACTGATGATTGGCTGCAGTCCCTGGGAGATACCAATATTAAAGGAGAAAAAGATCATATTTACCTTCGTAATAATACCGGCACATGCCAGCGGAATATCACTTCCATAGGAAGAAGAAGCGCCGTAATGGGTCAAAACATTATTTAAAGCAATCTGAACAACCATCATAGCGAACTGATTAAAACAAGGAGCCGTTCCCAAAGCGGCAATCCTGCCAAAATGTTCAAAATCCGGTTTTAGCTGTTCTTTTCCGATTTTTACAGTCTTAAAATGTGACAAATAGATAAGAACCATAATGCCGGATATGATTTGCCCAATGATCGTTGCCCACGCGGCGCCTGCGATCCCCATGTCAAACACAAAAATAAAGATAGGATCTAAGATTGTATTTAAAATAGCGCCGGTCAAAGTACATACCATGGAAAACTTTGGGCTTCCATCTGCACGAACCAAATTGGTACCTCCGGTCGTCAAAATCAGGAATGGGAAACCAAAAGAAGTAATGCCGGTATATACCAAAGCATATGGCAAAACTTTCTGCGTTGCACCAAACAGAAGCATCATCGGTTCCAGAAAGACCCTTGTGAGAATACAAAGCAAAATACCAAGGAAAAGCAGCATAAAGATCGTATTTCCTGCATAAGAAGCAGCCTTATCCCGTTGGCCTCGTCCCATAGATAAATTAAAATTTGCCGCCCCTCCGATTCCGCACATTAAGGCAATGGCGGTGCAGACCATAGAAAGGGGGAAGGCAACATTGGTCGCCGCATTTCCGAGCATTCCGATGCTTCTTCCAATAAAAAACTGGTCTACCATATTATATAAAGCGCTGACCAGCATGGCAATGATGCTTGGTACGGCAAAACGTGTCAGCAAAGTGCTGATTTTTTCGGAACCTAAAGGGTTCTCTTTCATCGTCTGTTCCATATCATTTTCCTCATCTTAAATAGATTTACAGTAAAAAGGACCCTGTAAAAGCAGGATCGTAACTGCTTTTCAGTATAATACAAAAAAGAAAATGACACAATGATAAAGAATAATTTTCTGCGAAGAAATCCAGTTGTTTTCTCGGTTACAGAAGAAAAAAGGAGAAAATACCATATATTATCAGAGAAATAAAAGCAAAATATATAAATAATCTAATAATCTGAAAACTTAAGAATTTTTTGCTTTACAACACGAAAAATGTTGTGTATGATAAGTGACAAGTAAAAACCGCAGAAGGGAGAATGAAAATGACGAATCAGATGAATCAGACGCCGGGATTATATGATCCTAGTTTTGAACATGATAACTGTGGAATTGGTGCCTGTGTCAATATTAAAGGAATCAAGAACCACCAGACTGTAGATAATGCACTGAAGATCGTAGAGACATTAGAACATAGAGCAGGAAAAGACGCAGCAGGTGAGACCGGTGACGGAGTCGGCATTATGCTTCAGATTTCACATAAATTTTTCACAGCAGCTTGTAAGGAGGCAGGGATTCAGATTGGAGGAGAAAGAGAATATGGAATCGGAATGTTCTTTTTCCCGAACGATGAGCTCAGGCTTCAGCAGGCAAAGAAAATGTTTGAGATTATTGTGGAAAAGGAAGGAATGAAGTTCCTTGGATGGAGAGAGGTACCGACTGATCCGGACGTTCTTGGTAAGAAAGCGCTGGAATGTATGCCTCGTATCCTGCAGGGATTCGTAGAGAAACCGGAAAAGGTTGAGAAGGGGCTTGCTTTTGATCGAAAACTATATATCGCAAGAAAGGTGTTTGAACAGAGCAACGAAGATTCTTATGTGGTTTCTTTATCCAGCAGAACTATTGTATACAAGGGAATGTTCCTGGTAGGCCAGCTTCGTACCTTCTTTAAGGATCTGCAGAATCCGATGTATGAATCTGCAATCGCGCTGGTTCATTCCAGATTCAGTACCAATACGACGCCAAGCTGGGAGAAAGCTCATCCGTATCGTTTTATTGTGCATAACGGAGAGATCAATACGATTCGAGGCAACGCAGATAAGATGCTCGCCAGAGAAGAAAACATGGAATCCGATTATTTAAAAGATGAGATGCATAAGCTGATTCCGGTTGTGAATCCGAACGGATCTGACTCCGCGAGACTAGATAATACATTGGAATTCCTTGTGATGAGCGGTATGGACCTTCCGCACGCAATCATGATCACGATCCCGGAACCTTGGGAGAACAATAAAGTTATCACACAGGAAAAAAGAGATTTCTATCAATATTACGCAACGATGATGGAACCGTGGGATGGTCCTGCTTCCATTCTGTTTACTGATGGAGATCAGGTTGGAGCCGTCCTTGACCGTAACGGACTCCGTCCTTCCAGATATTATATTACAGAAGACGATCAGCTGATCCTTTCATCTGAGATCGGAGTTTTAGATATCGATCCGACAAAGATTGTTATGAAAGAGAGACTTCGCCCGGGGAAAATGCTTTTGGTAGATACCGTTCGAGGCGAGGTCATTGCAGATGATGTTGTAAAAGAGAAATATGCGAAGAAAGAACCTTATGGAGAATGGCTGGACAGCAATCTTCTGGAACTGAGAGATCTAAAGATTCCGAATCAGTCCGTTCCTTCTTATGGAAAAGAAGAGAGAGAAAAGCTGTTAAAAGCTTTTGGGTACAGCTATGAAGCCCTGAAAACAACGATTCAGCCAATGGCGTTAAACGGCTCTGAGGCGATCGCAGCCATGGGAACGGATACGCCGCTTGCCGTGTTATCCAACCAGCATCAGCCGCTGTTTAATTATTTCAAACAGTTATTTGCACAGGTAACGAACCCGCCGATCGATGCGATCCGTGAGGAATTGATTACATCAACAACGATCTATGTCGGAAAAGAAGGAAATATTTTAGATGAGAAACCGGAAAACTGCCGCGTTCTGAAAGTGAAAAATCCAATCCTGACGGATACGGATCTGATGAAGATCAAGAGTATGAAGAAGGAAGGATTCAAAGTCGTAGAACTGCCGATTATCTACTATAAGAATACCTCCATGGAAAAAGCATTGGATCGTTTATTCGTAGAGGCAGACCGTGCGTACCGTGACGGAGCGAATATCATTATCCTCTCCGACCGGGGAGTTGATGAAAACCATGTGGCAATTCCATCTTTGTTAGCGGTATCTGCAATGCATCAGCATTTGATTAAGACAAAGAAACGCACTTCTGTGGCGTTGATCCTGGAAAGCGGAGAGCCGAGAGAAGTCCATCATTTTGCAACGCTTCTTGGATATGGAGCCTGCGCGGTAAATCCATATCTTGCGCTTCAGGGCATCCAGAAGCTGATTGACGAAGGAATGCTCCATAAAGATTACTATGCGGCAGTGGAAGATTATACCAATGCAGTACTTCACGGAATCGTGAAAATTGCTTCCAAGATGGGTATTTCAACGCTGCAGTCTTATCAGGGATCTCAGATCTTTGAGGCCATCGGTATCAACTCCGATGTGGTAAATAAATATTTTACCAATACCGTAAGCAGGGTCGAAGGAATTTCCTTAAAAGATTTGGAAAAAGATGTGGACGCAAGACATGCAGCAGCCTTTGATCCTTTGGGATTGGAAAATGATCTGACGCTGGAAAGTGAAGGAAGCCACAAATACAGAAGCGGAAAAGAGCAGCATCTTTATAATCCAAGAACGATCCATACGCTGCAGACAGCGACAAGGACCGGAGATTATCAGATGTTTAAAGAATATACTCATATGATCGATCAGGAACTGGAGCCGGGAAATCTTAGAGGTTTGATGGAATTTAATTACCCGAAAAAGGGAATTCCTTTGGATAAGGTTGAAAGTGTAGATTCCATCGTCAAACGATTTAAGACCGGGGCCATGTCCTATGGATCTATTTCAGGAGAAGCTCATGAGACGCTGGCAATTGCCATGAATATGCTGGGTGGAAAATCCAACAGCGGAGAAGGCGGGGAACGTCCGGAACGACTTGTAATAGGAAGAGATGGATTGAATCGATGCTCTGCGATCAAGCAGGTGGCATCCGGCAGATTTGGAGTTACCAGTGAATATCTGGTAAGCGCCAAAGAGATTCAGATTAAGATGGCGCAGGGAGCAAAACCGGGAGAAGGCGGACATCTTCCTGGCAAGAAAGTCTATCCTTGGATTGCAAAGACCCGTCATTCTACAGCAGGTGTAGGACTGATTTCACCACCGCCTCATCATGATATTTATTCCATTGAGGATTTGGCGCAGCTGATCTATGACTGCAAAAACGCGAATACAGATGCTCGTATTTCTGTAAAACTTGTTTCAGAGGCAGGTGTCGGAACCGTTGCCTGCGGTGTTGCCAAAGCAGGAGCTCAGGTTATCTTAATTTCCGGATATGACGGTGGAACAGGTGCAGCGCCAAGAAACTCCATTTATAATGCGGGGCTTCCGTGGGAACTTGGATTGGCTGAAACACATCAGAATTTGATTATGAATGACCTTCGTAACAAAGTCATCTTAGAGACAGATGGAAAACTGATGAGCGGAAGAGATGTAGCAATTGCGGCAATGCTTGGAGCAGAAGAGTTTGGATTTGCGACAGCGCCGTTGGTAACCCTTGGATGCGTTATGATGCGTGTCTGCAATCTGGATACCTGCCCGGTCGGTGTTGCAACCCAGAATCCGGAACTTCGGAAACGTTTCCGCGGAAAACCGGAATATGTGGTGAATTTCATGCGGTTCATTGCAGAAGAATTAAGAGAATATATGGCAAAACTCGGCGTGGCTACAGTAGATGAACTTGTCGGACGTACGGATCTTTTAAAACCGAATCATACAGCGGAAGAAAAACATGTAGATCTGTCTAAGGTTCTTTCCGCAGATTATGCGAAAGCTGTAAAGATCGAATACAGCCATAAAAACGTATTTGACTTTAAATTAAAAGATACTGCGGATGCTAAGGTCTTAATCAAGCAGTTAAAGCCAGCCTTGGAAAAGAAACAAAAGAAAATGCTCGAAGTCGATGTTACAAACATTGATCGAACTTTCGGAACGATGTTTGGAGCGGAGATTACGAAACGTTGGGGAGAAAAGACATTAGAGGACGATACTTACACGATAAAATGTAATGGAGCCGGCGGCCAGAGTTTCGGAGCCTTTATTCCGAAAGGATTAACGCTTCAGCTGGTGGGAGACAGCAACGACTATTTCGGAAAAGGACTTTCCGGCGGAAAACTGGTCGTATGTCCTCCAAAAGGTGTGAAATTTAAGGCAGAAGATAATATCATCATCGGAAATGTGGCGCTGTATGGAGCGACCAGCGGAAAAGCCTTTATCAACGGAGTCGCCGGAGAACGATTCTGTGTACGAAATTCAGGTGCCGTTGCGGTAGTAGAAGGTGTCGGAGATCACGGATGTGAATATATGACAGGAGGCCGTGTTCTGGTGCTTGGAGCTACCGGAAAGAACTTTGCAGCCGGAATGAGCGGTGGAATCGCGTATGTTCTGGATGAAGACAGCAAACTTTATATGAATCTGAACAAAGAAATGGTAGCGATCGAGCCTGTAACATCCAAATATGATGTTATGGAAGTAAAGGATATGTTAAAAGAGCATGTAGCATATACAAACTCTGAAAAAGGAAAAGAAATCCTTCGTAATTTTGGAGATTATCTGCCGAAATTCAAAAAGATCATGCCAAATGACTATAAGAAAATGCAGAATCTGATCGTTCAGATGGAAGAACGAGGATTAAGCAGTGAACAGGCACAGATTGAAGCATTCTATATGAATGCCAATGAGTAAAAGAAGGAGGAAATTATGGGAAAACCAACCGGATTTTTAGATTATCAGAGAGAGGATGCCAAAGCAGAATCTCCAAAAGAAAGAATCAAGCATTTCAACGAGTTTCATGTTCCTCTTTCCAAAGAAGAACAGCAAAAACAGGGCGCCAGATGTATGGACTGCGGGGTTCCGTTCTGTCAGTCCGGACAGATCTTAAACGGAATGGCGTCCGGATGTCCGCTGAACAATTTGGTTCCGGAATGGAACGACTTGATTTATACAGGAAATTGGGAGCAGGCCTACTTAAGACTTAAGAAAACCAATCCATTTCCTGAATTTACAGGACGAGTTTGTCCGGCTCTTTGTGAAAATGCATGTACCTGCGGACTGGATGGCAATCCAGTCTGCTCCAAACAAAATGAGCTGAGCATCAGTGAGTATGGATATGAGAACGGATTGGCAAAGGCCGCTCCTCCGAAATTCCGTACCGGAAAAAAAGTGGCGGTCATTGGTTCAGGGCCTGCAGGTCTTTCCGCTGCCAATTCTTTGAACAAAAGAGGACATGAAGTAACAGTTTATGAACGTTCCGATCGATTTGGAGGACTTTTGATGTATGGAATTCCAAATATGAAATTGGAAAAACATGTCGTAGAGCGGAAGTTAAAGATCATGGAAGAAGAAGGAATTCATTTCGCTGCCAATACGGATGTGGGAAAAGATATCAAAGCAGAACAGCTGAAAAAAGAATATGACGCAGTGGTATTGGCCTGCGGATCTTCTCATCCAAGAGATATCAATGTACCGGGACGTGAAGCAAAAGGCATTTATTTTGCTGTGGATTTCTTAAAAGCGACTACAAAGAGCCTGCTGGATTCTGACTTAAAAGACAGAAAATATATTTCCGCAAAAGGAAAGAATGTCATCGTCATCGGCGGAGGAGATACAGGAAACGACTGTGTTGGAACTTCAATTCGTCATGGATGCAAGAGTGTGATTCAGCTGGAAATGATGCCAAAACTTCCGGATGAGCGAGCAGAAAATAATCCATGGCCGGAGTGGCCGAGAATCTGCAAGACAGATTACGGGCAGGAAGAAGCGATTGCAGTGTTTGGCCATGATCCGAGGCTTTACACAACAACTGTCAAAGAATTTAAGATGAATAAAAAAGGAGAAGTCTGCAAAGCGGTTCTTGTCTCTTTGGAAAGCAAAAAAGATGAAAAGACAGGACGTATGGCAATGGTGCCGGTCGCAGGATCCGAAAAAGAAGTTCCGGCAGACCTTGTATTAATTGCGGCAGGGTTCTTAGGAAGCGAGTCTTATGTAACAGACGCTTTTGGTGTAAAAGTAAATGAAAGGACCAATGTAGCGACGAATCCGGATTCTTTTGAGACAAATGTAAAAAATGTCTTTACAGCAGGCGATATGCACCGCGGTCAGTCCCTGGTGGTATGGGCAATCCGAGAAGGAAGAGACGCAGCCAGAGAAGTAGATAAGAAATTAATGGGATACAGCAACCTGTAAATTCAAAAAAATGGGCTTTTCATGGACAGGACTTTTTGATATATTAGATAATAAGGGAAAATTGAGGAGTGCTGCAGATGAATTTTTTTGGACATTTGAAAACAATTACACGACATAAGATATTAGTTGCAAAAGGATGCTTTCGTTTAGGGCTTTACTATCAAGGCATCATGCATGATATGTCCAAATATTCTCCGACAGAGTTTTTGACAGGCATTCGATACTATCAGGGAACCGCAAGTCCGAACAATGCAGAGCGCCGCGATAAAGGATACTCTACGGCATGGCTTCATCATAAAGGAAGGAACAAACATCATTTTGAATACTGGATCGATTACAGTCTGGATCCTAAGAAGAAGGGTTTGGTAGGAATGAAGATTCCTAAGCGCTATATGGCCGAGATGTTTGTAGACCGCGTCAGTGCCGGTAAAATCTATAATGGAGATAAGTTTACAAAAGAAAGTCCATTGGAATATTTTCAGCACGGAATTGGGGCAACTTTGATGAATGAGGCATCGAAAGATTATCTTACCACGCTGCTTGCCATGTATGCCCAAAAGGGAGAAGACGCAACCTTTGATTACCTGAAAAGAGATCTGAAGGAAGACATCAGCGGGTATGACAAGATCTCGCCGAAAGAAGAGAGCGGCTGCATTCACATTGGATAGAATTTCATGTATCGATGACTTGAAATATCGGCATACTTATTCTATAATATGATTAAGAGATAGATACGAACGGCCTGGGGTGTGCGATAACTTGCTATTTTGAACCTACATTTATTTATCATGGGATCCCGGATAATGAATTGGATGTCAAGCCCTCATGAAGGGACGGCAAAAGGTTCGTTGAGGGAACCCACCTAGCTTCGCTAGGCGTCAAAACTGCGAGACCGGCATTCCGGGCATTACAAAAGATGAAGAAGGAGGCTCTGTGAAGTCTCCTTTTAATTTTTATTTTAAGAAGGAGCAGGAAATGAAGTATTTTAAAGAAAATGATAAAACGCCATTTATCCTGATTTCGTTTGGTATTGGCCTTTATTTTATATTGAATCACATATCCTTTGTGTTAAATGGAATCAGTTATGCAGCGTCCGCGGCGTTTCCTTTTATTTTAGGAAGCTGTCTGGCTTTTATTATCAATGTGCCGATGCGTTTTTTTGAAAATCGGGTTTTGCACAAGGTGAGGAAAGGCCGAAGAGTTCTAAGTCTGATCGCCGCGATTGTTTGTATTATCGGTGTTATTTTGCTGGTGTGCGGCTTGATTATCCCGGAACTGGCAGCAACACTGTTTAAACTCTCAATGAATATTCCGGATTTTCTAAGAGCGATACAGGAGTTTTTGGAGGGAATTGCCAGTGACAATCCTGCAGCACAAAGGTACATAATGAATTTGGATGTAGATTGGAATAAGATTGGCGGAGAAGTCATGGGATATTTTCAAACCTGGGCTACGAATCTTTTGAATTCAACGTTCAGTGTCATCAGCAATATTGTATCAGTGATTGTTAGCTTTGGATTAGGATTTGTATTTGCTTTGAATGCGCTCCTGAAAAAGGAAACGCTGGCTTATCAGGTAAAGAAGCTGTTATTGGCTTTTCTTCCATTGAAAGTAGTAAAATATGTAGTCAGAGTCGGAAGATTGTCCAATCAGGCTTTCTCTAATTTTCTTTCCGGACAGTGCACGGAAGCATTTATTTTAGGAACTTTGATTTTTGCCTGTATGAAAATCCTGGATCTTCCTTATGCTGTCTTGATTGCGGTTTTTATCGGAGTCACGTCCCTGATTCCGATCGTAGGCGGCTTTATCGGCTGTGGAATTGGAATTATTTTGATTCTGATGGTAGATTGGAAACAGGCGGTTATATTTGTTGTGATGTTCCTGGTGGTACAGCAATTTGAAGGAAATGTGATTTATCCTCATGTTGTTGGCAATTCTGTGGGACTTCCGGGCATCTGGGTACTGGTCGCTGTAACGATTGGCGGCAATGTGGCAGGTGTCGTGGGCATGTTGTTCAGTATTCCGTTCTGTTCAGTTGTGTATCAGCTGTTGACGGAAGTTGTGAATTTCCAGATTAAGCGAAAAGGTCTGGAAAAGATGACAAGAAAGGTATAAACAGAAAATCTTCGGACCATACTATCTTTGTAGAAGGCGGAAAGCCCTATGATAGAAGGAGGTATGGTGATGGATAGAGATCAGGTAATATGTCCATGTTTGGACGTGACGGCAGGTCAGATCATGGATGCCTATGAAGGCGGCGCTGTGACGGCAGACGCAATAAAAGAAGCAACAGGGGCAGGCTCCATCTGCGGGGCCTGTTTGGATGAGATCGAAGATCTGATCAGTGAATTAAAGGGCTGATCAAAGTCAATTGATTATGTTTTAGAAAGAACGCGGGAGAACTATATGTATAGTTTCCCGCGTTCTTTGCAATAGAGCAGCCAGATACTCAATTTATAGTGATGCATTATTAATTTGCCATATAAGTATCAAGGTATTCCACGACTTTGTCCATATATTGAATATAGCATTTATCATCATTCTGCAAAGCATGTCCAGAATGAGGGAATACAATATACTCGTGGGTAACATTGTTTTTCTCCAACGCTTTCTTCAAATGTTTTGAGGAGTCAAATGGACATACCTTATCGTAAGCGCCATAAGCGCATACAGTCGGCACGGTATTTTCATTCACCCACATATAGGCGGAAATATCTTTGATGATTTTCTCATATTCCGCTGTTTGAAGCATTGCGGGTGTGATTTTTTTCCCGGCCATAGTACCAAATAAACCGGCGGCAGCTTCAGGATCTTGATCTAACCCGTATACTGCCCAGTCTTCGGCATAAAAGCTGGCAGGGCCGACTGCTTCGAATACCATTTTTACCGGAACAGGAGAAGTGTCTGCGTCACGGTAGGCATATAAAAGTGCAAGACAGCCGCCTGCCGAGCCGCCGGAAATCGCCATACGGTCAACAGGATAGCCAAGTTTTTTTGCTTCTTTCACTACAAATGGGATGCTTGCCTTAATTTCTTCAGATTGTGAGTAAACGTTGGCTTTGGGATGATTTTCGTCACGCAGAGTGTAGTTAATTCCCGCCGCTACATAGCCTTTAGAACATAGCCATTGCAGCATTTCCTTATCATCTGCTTTATCGCCAGTAGTAAAACCGCCTGCGTGAAGATAAACAACTAATCCATAGGTATCTTTTGTGTTGTCTGCAGGTACATACAGGTCAAATTTTTGCGCAGTCTTTTCTCCGTAGGCAAAATCTTTATAAACTGTTCCGATTTCATCGCTCCAATCTACTGAATATTTTCTCATTTTGTGGGATGTATAAGCCATTTTAAATATGGCTGACCCCGCAAAGGATACGATAAATACTGCAATACATAAAAAAATAAACAATCCTGTTTTTCTTCCTTTCTGATGTTTTCTTCTCATAGGAAATTACCTCCAAATAACGAACCGCCGACCAGCATATTGATAAAAAACCGGACTGCCAGTCTCCCCAGAATGATTCCCGCGGCTGCCACAACTACCAAAATGATAACTCGTTTTTGCACAAGTGTCATACTTCGCTTTCCTCCTCAAAATTTGTTGATATTGACATGCTATTTTTTGTTCGATATAATGCTGATACAATTGTATCGGCAAAATAATTGTATCAGTGCGTTTGAAAATGTCAATAGGAGGAGAGAAAATGAGACAAATAAAGGAAAATGTATCACCGATGAGCAATGAGGGACGCAACGCCTATGTGAAAAAACATTTGACGGATGCTTTTCTTTCATTGTTAGCCGAAAAAAATATAGAGGATATTTCTATCAGCGAGCTGGCGGCAGCGGCAGGAGTGGGAAGAGCCTCCTTTTACCGCAATTACGAACATAAGGAAGATATTCTTAAATCCCATTTGGACACTCTTTTCCGAGAGTGGACAGATGAATGGCAAAAGAAAGACGGCGCAGAATTAAGCGAACAAGTACGCATTATGATTTCTCATTTTGAAAAGCACCGTTCTTTTTATCAGCTTTTAAACGAAAGAGGTCTTATTTATCTTTTAAAAGATGTCATGATCGGCATTTGCGGACCAAGACCGGAATATGAAAAGGTACAAGCCTACGCCACGGCATTTGTCGCCTATACGCTGTATGGCTGGATTGAGGTATGGTTTCAGAGGGGAATGAAGGAAACTGCGGATGAAATTGCTGAATTGTTTAAGGAACAGGGGTTTTAAAATCTCTTAATTTCAATGTAGATATTTGAAAAACGGATTGCTGCAGAAAAATGACGATGGGAAACAATCGTGATATAATGTTGTCAAAGGTAAATTAAGGAGATGAAAATTTAGGAAAATTGGAGATTGTTGGGAGGTGTATTGGGTGAAAATCAATATAGGGAGAGAGTTTCCGCAGTATTTCAAACCCTTATATCCGGAGGAACAGCATATTTCTGTTGAGGAAGAATATGCACAGGGCTATGAAAAACGATACGGAAAGAATGGTTTTATGATGTTAGTTCCTGCTCCCCAAGATTTAAAAACAGGAGAACCTAATCAATCAGCGATTGCAACGATAAACATTGAAAAGTATGACTGAAAAATCTAAGGTTACAGGAATAAGTATTTATGAAGGAGTAAATTAGAATGAAAAAAACAATTTTATTTGTGATTTTGCAGCAATATGCGGATTGGGAAGCTGCATATATAACGTCTGCAATAACTATGTTAGGACAAGGGCAGTACGATATAAAAACAGTATCATTATCAAAAAATTATGTCCAGTCTATAGGTGGTTTCCGAGTATTACCAGATTATGATATTAAATCTGTTCCAAAGAATTATGAAGCGTTAATTTTAATTGGTGGAATGACATGGAGAACAGAAAATGCAGAGCAAATAAAAGTGCTTGTAGAAGAGTGTTATCAAAAAGGTAAAGTATTAGGCGGCATTTGTGACGCTTCTGTTTTTTTGGGTAAAGTTGGTGTTTTGAATGATGTATTACATACAAGTAATGATATAAATGATTTAAAGCAATGGGCTGGCTCTTCCTATGCAGGGGAAACAAAGTATATTGCGAAACAGGCGGTTAGAGACAGAAATATAATAACCGCGAACGGCACAGCACCTATGGAATTTGCAAAAGAGATTTTGTCTGCTTTAAATGTAGCAAGTGAAGATAAAATATTAGACTGGTATAATTTCCATAAATTGGGTTTTTATACTGCATCTATGCCTAAAATGTAAATAACGGTTTCAACAGTTTTATAACTGGGGAGAGAGTATTTCAATATATCTGTTACCGAGCAAGATATGTTTATAAATGGTGTTAACCTGGAATTTTATGAGGAGAAACGAATATGAATTTAGATGAATTAAGAATTGATATCGCCAAAAAGCAAAAGAAGGGATTACCTTTTATTTGTGCATCGGTAGTAATTTGGCTGTTTATATTGATTATTATTTCTATAAATATGCCTATTCAAAGACAAAATTTTTTCGTGTTTTGTTGTTCTTGCCCTTTGATGCCATTAGCATGGATCGTTGGGAAAGTAATCCATGTTGACATCTTTGACAAAAGCAATCAGTTAGGAAATTTGGGCTTTTTGTTCACTTTAAATCAGTTTCTGTATTTGCTAATTGTGATGTGGGTGTTTAGTGCTGTTCCTGATAAAATGGTAATGGTTTATGCGATGGTATTTGGAGCACATTTACTTCCTTACTCATGGTTATATAAATCAATTAGCTATCGTGTTTTTTCAATATGCATTCCGATTTTGTCACTCATTTTAGGGTGCCTATATTCATCATTTGTTGTTGCAATAATAACTATTATCGTGGAGATCATTTTTGTTATTTCGCTGTGTATAGAGAACAGAAAGTTGAACTAAAGTTTATTGATGAACTGTATTATGATGTTTTTGATATCCCAGAATGAGAAAGGAGATGCGGTTATGAGTTATGATTTGATGGTTTTTGAAAGAACAAAAGCACCTGCCACAAAAAAAGAATTTATGGAATGGTATGAAAAGCAAATCGAATGGGAGGAAGAGCACGATTATCAAACAATTAGCGTTTCCTCTCCTGCCTTGCAAAATTGGTTTATGGAGATGAAGGAAAAATTTCCGCCTATGAATGGAGAATATGCACCGAATTTTGATACTATTGATGAAGAGGAAGCCGAAGATTTGGAGCGGTATACAGTTGATTATTGTATTGGATATGATGTAATCTATGCTGGATTTTCATGGTCAGTAGCAGATGAAGCATATGAACATGTGCGTAGTTTAGCACAAAAACACAAGGTTGGATTTTTTGATGTGAGTGCAGATGATGGAGATATTCTCTTGCCGGATGGAATTATGATCAAATGACGCAAAACAAATGTATCCTAATTTGCAGAAATAGAGAAGAAGGACATGTCATGATAAATATGGACAATTTTGATTCGCCATCTTTTGATATATATGATATTTGTTTGGTGCAAAAAGAAGTAGATGGTGGGACAATTTCGACGAAACAAATTGATACTATTAGAAATTTTCCGGATTCTAAATCTATTATTATTTCAGGATTAAAACAAGATACTTTTGAGTATTTTATAAATACTTACGGACGGCAGTTTCGAGCTATAACATTTTGGAAGAACAAAGCAGTTTCAGATTTATCAGCACTCTCCTTGTTAAATAATATTGAGTACATTAGTTATTTTTTTAATCAAAGAGCAAGTGAACTTTGGGATATGACTAAAAATAGAAAACTTGTGGGGTTGAGCCTCTCTGATTTTTCAAGGCTCCATTTGCTAAAAGGTATTGAAAAAGCGCATAATTTGACAAATTTTTATTTATATAATCGAGTAGAAGCTAAAATGGAAGTAGAATCGCTCAAATCAATAGTAAATACAAGCATAAAACATTTTGCTTGGGATGGTAAAAGGGTTCTATTACAAAGCCATATACAACAGGTAAGACAAAAGATAAAGATGGGTATAAAGAATATTTTTTCTTATGTAAAAGGAAAAAGAGATGTATAAAAGGAAAAGATGACAAAAGATTTGCAAGCTATCTAAATGAGTTTGAAAACTTATTAAAGAAATGCAAAGAAAACAACGTACAATAAACAAGGCTTCTGATTTATCTGGCTGAAAAATTGATAAAAAGGAGGGGAGAATGTGAGTTGGAGTAATTATGAGCGTTCGATGAAATTGGCACAACAATGCAGATTTTATACGACTGAGGGTGGAAAAACACCTGATGAAATTAAAAAAGCAGAAGAACTTCTGGGAGTACAATTTTCCAAGCAGTATAAGGATTTTTGTAAAAACTATGGATATTTATCCTTTTATGGAAATGAAATATTCGGGATTGATCCCGATAATCTGGAGATATTAGAAGGAAATTGCGTTGCATATGCGTTAAATGACCGAAAAGTATATGAACTCCCGCGTCATTATATTCCGATTTATGATTATGGTTATGAACAAGAAAATGAATGTTGTTGGGAGGTGGTTGTCATAGGAAACGACATTGAGTATATCAAAGTATTTATGGAGTACGAAGCTGATGATTTGCCTATGGTATATTTTTATGAAGTCGATTTAAATGACAAACGTTTTGCGCTTAGAGGGATAGAAGTCTTTGTGAACAGGAAAGTAAAGCTTATTGATGACCTGTATTATGATGCTATAGAAGCATGTCCAATCCCAACAGTGGATGAATTTAACGCCAAAATTTGGGGAGAAGGATTTAATGCTGCAATTATTTCTAAAGAAGAATTTGAAAGAATATGGATTACTAAAACTTATGACGGAAGTTTGATATCCTAGAAAGGGAGGATTAAATGATGGGATTATTTGATAAATTTAAAAAGAAAGAGAAAGCAAAAGAAAATAATAATGAAGAAATAAGTGCACAAGGTTGGGATGCAATAACGAATGAATGTGAAAGAGTATATCCTAATCAAAAAAATCCAAAACATTATGGGACGCTAATAAATTGGAAGTTTGGTGGAAATGATCCATTAGAAGGAATAAGTATTTATGACGGAGGGGATTATTGGCATTTTGTAACGTATGGTCTGTCAGAACTATATGAAAAAGAAACTGAAAATAACGATATTAGTGGTTATGGAATGGAATTTACTTTTAAATTAAAGAAAGATAATTATAAAAATGAAGAGGCAGAGATAAAATGTATCTGTGGAATTTTACAATCGATTGCGAGAATTACTTTTACAAAAGGCGAAGTATTTCATGCTTATGAATATTTAAATACAGGTCAAACACAAGGAATAGATACAGAAATGAAATCTAATATTACAGGATTCATTACGATTCCAGATAATAGATTAAATCCTATAAATACTCCAAATGGAAAAGTAGACTTTGTGGAATTTATTGGGGCAACAGATTCAGAGCTTATTGCCCTAAAAAACAAAGAATTAGATGTTAAAAGTCTATATGAAAAAATTGGATCTGACATAACCAATTATAATAGGGAATCAGTTATATAAATGTAAAATAGTAGGAGGTACTAATGTGAAAATAAGAAAGATTTACCAAGAATTTTCAGTATGTCAGGTGGAAGATTACTCGCTTGTAAATTTAGATTCTGAGTACAGCTTTATAGGAAAAACAGATGAAGAAAAATCTCTTGTATGTATCACTGACGAAGTTCCGTCAAATGTCATTCGACGGGATGACGGCTGGAAAGCCTTCTGCATTCAAGGTGTTTTGGATTTTTCGTTAATTGGAATACTGGCGAAAATCGCCACGATTTTGGCTGATAACAACATTTCGATTTTTGCAATATCTACATATAATACAGATTATGTTTTGATAAAAAATGAGAATTATCAGAAGGCTTTGAAAGTCCTTAAATCTATAGGATATGAGATTACAGACTGATACATCTCAGAGTTTGCAGAAACGGGAAAAATTGAGGATTTGAGATATTTTTGTGTTATGATACGTTTCGCATGTTGTGAATGAAGTTTATGGTTGAGGATATTACAGATTTTGTTAGAGAAAAGGAGTTATGCATTATGACAAATAAGTTTTTTTCGGATGAACGGATAACCGAAAATGATTTGTATTTTCTGTGCTATATGATAGAACGCGTGGCAAGAAAGCTGTGCCAGAGGAATAGGTATGTTGTGAATCGGATTACAAAAGCATATAATAATGGTGGGTTTTAGATGAATGAATAATACAAATTGGAAGTCAAGAGAAAGGAGAAATATTTATGGGCGATAATGCGTCTGCTTTCCATTCGCATGAATACAATGCTAAAATTCGAAAAACGATTCCCTATTATGATGAGTTTTATAAACAAATTATTTCTGTTGTTAAAGCTAAAATAGAAAATCCATTGTGTTGGCTTGATGTAGGATGCGGAACAGGACGGATGGCAGATGAGGTATTTCATAATATAGCCGTTAAACGTTTCGTGTTTTGTGATAATTCTCAGAAAATGATTGAACTAGTCAAAAAACAGCATACTGAGCCATGCTCAGAGTTTATGAATATTTCAGTTCTTGATATCAAAGAAAAAGATTGCTTTGATATTGTCACAGCAATACAAGTGTTACATTATCTATCTTACGAAGAGCGAATCATGGCAATAAGAAATTGTCTGAATGCACTCTGCAAAAATGGGATATTTATATATTTTGAAAATTTCCGTCCTAAAAACGAGGTTCTCTTGCCGCTATATTTTCAAAGATGGAAAGACTATCAGCTTTCACAAGGAAAACCTCAAGAAGAAGCAGACAGACATCTTCAACGTTATGGAAAAGATTATTTCCCTATTACCATTGATGAACATATAAAAATTTTGGCAGACTGCGGTTTTAGATATAGTGAAATAATCTGGTTATCAAATATGCAAGTAGGGATAATGGGAATAAAATAAGAAAGAGCCGCAATTATGGGATATGCTGGGAGAAAGTATTATGGTTGGTTTTAAAGTAAAATACTATTGGTATCAAATAGGTAGTGGAGATTTTCTATTTTCATTTTTTTCGACAGTTGCTTATCATTTAGAAAACCAAAAATGGGGAAGAAATATCAGCAGCGATATAACAAATTTATCGAATTATTTTGTTACAAGTGATGGAGAGGATTTTATTACAATCTTTAATCGTGCATTGGAAAAGGCAGAAGAACTTAGTTCTAGATTAGAAATAACAAACATTTGATATTTATACAGATTGAAATTTTTAGGAGAATATATATAGATGTAAAAAGTTAATGTTTGATTTATAACATAATACTTATTGGTAAAATGACTTTTAAAAATTGTTATGGTATAATGAAAGCAATGATAGCTAGACTGACTGAAAACTATTCAGAATTAATAGAAAGTCCGTATTTAAGTTCTTTTGAAAAAGAACTGTTAATTTGTTATAGTTCTAAGAATTCATCAGAAAATGATTTAAGAGATGCACTTTATAATTTGAGTTTTTTTCTTCAGAAACATTACCATCAAAAAGTCATCATTCTCATTGATGAATATGATGTGCCGCTTCAAAGTGCCTATAAACATGGCTACTATGATGAAATGACAAACTTTTTAAGAAGTGTCTTATCCCCAGCATTAAAAACCAATGATGCCCTGGAAAGAGGCGTTCTTACAGGATGTCTTAGAATTGCCAAAGAAAGCATCTTTACTGGTCTTAATAATTTCACGGTCCGAACAATTACCAGCCAGTTCGCCTCTGACTGTTTTGGATTTACACAGGAAGAAATTGATGATTTATTGAATTACTATGATTTATCAAATAAACGTGAAGAGATGAAGGAATGGTATGATGGATATCTGTTTCATAAGACTGAAATCTATAATCCATGGAGTGTGCTTAACTATATTAAAGAATTGCTGGGAGATCGTGAATTTCACGCTATATCGTTCTGGACAAATACCAGCAGTAATGACTTAGTCAGAAAATATATAGAAAACAGTACATCAAAAATGAAAGCAGAATTTGAAGAACTGATGAATGGAAAATCCATTATTAAAAAAGTTTCACCAGAATTAACCTATCGTGAAATGAACTTCGAAAACAAAAATGACATGAATGATGATGTCTACAGTTTTTTATTATATACAGGATATCTAAAAATCAAAGACAAAGTATATGATGATAAAGGACGAGAAATCCCCAACACATATGAACTTGTCATACCAAATCAGGAAGTTCAATATATCTATCATGATATCTTCATGAAATGGTTTGAGAGATATCAAAGAGAAAGAGAACATTCGTTTATTGAAGCACTAATCAACAATGATGAAAGCAAGGCAAATAGAATACTGCAGGATGTTTTGATGCAAAGCATCAGCTATTATGACAATTATGAAACATTCTACCATGGATTTTTAGTAGGATTTTTAAGTGCCGGTAAATACACAGTCAAATCAAACATAGAAAGTGGAGATGGAAGATTTGATATTGAAGTATTGCCAAGCAGTATCTTGGATACAGCTATAGTTATTGAATGCAAGCATTCAAAAAGGCTCAAGGAATTAGTAGCAGATAGTGCCAAGGCGGCACAGCAGATAATTGATCAAAGATATATTGAAGGATTAAAAGAAGAAGGATATAAAAACGTCATCGGCTATGGTATATCCTTCTACAAAAAACAGTGTATTATTACAAAAGCTTAATATATTAATAAGCAGGAATGATTTCCTGCTTATTGCATATTAAACCGCTGGATAAATTAGAAGTTGTAGAGGTGCAGAAATATGAGCCAGCATATTATTGTGACAGAGTATAATCCGCTGTGGAAAGAAAAATATGAGGAAGAAGCCCTATTAATTAGAAAGGTTCTTGTAGATAATTGTATTGCAATTTACCATATCGGAAGTACATCTGTAAAAAGTTTAGCGGCAAAGCCTATTATTGATATAATGGTTGTAGTAAAAAGTCTTAAAAGTGTGGATGATGTTGCAAAAAACTTTTCAAAAATAGGTTATGAGTATCTTGGTGAGTTTGGAATAGAAGGCAGAAGGTATCTTCGTAAAGGCGGAGATGAGCGAACCCACCAAATTCATATTTTCCAAGCAGGTGATTGGAACAATATCGGAAGGCATCTTGCGTTTCGTGATTATATGCGTACACATGAAAAAGAACGAAATGAATACGCAAAAATCAAAACAGAACTTGCACATAGGTTTCCTTATGATATTGACGGATATTGTGATGGAAAAGAAAACTTCATGCGTAAAATAGAAGAACTTGCGCTTTCTCAATTTGATGGAACATGGGATAAAATGTATATTGCTGCACGGAATGTTCAATGTGAAAGGAAAATTTCTCCGTTCATTGAAGCGGGAAGTGTTTCTGCAGCAATTCTTACGAAAAAAGGGAGGATTTATGTCGGTGTCTGTATTGATACAGCTTGTTCTTTGGGGATGTGCGCGGAAAGAAATGCTATTGCGAACATGATTACAAATGGAGAGAGTGCTATCCACCGCGTTATAGCTATTGATCAGAATGGCAAAGCGATCCCGCCTTGCGGTGCGTGTCGGGAATTTATGACACAGCTTATACCGGAGAATTATCATTCTATTGAAATTATGTTGGATTATGAGGATAAAAAGATTGTTACATTAGGGGATATTACTTCTAACTGGTGGATATAAGGAAAAGAGAATTTTAGTTTGGAGAAATACTGAATGGTCTCAAAAAAATATGAAGTGCAAAGGAGTAACTCCACGCTCTGTGCCATATCAAAATTAGTTACAAAAGCTCTAGTTATTTAAGGAGGATGATAGAATGATACATGATTTAATGTATATAGAACTGAAAACAGGATATTCTGATGATGGTCCTGCATGGATTGGATATGTAAAAACTTCAAAAAGTAAAAAAACAATTTATTTTAATGACCATGCTTTTCAGAAATATATAGGGAATAATTCAAATTATGTGGATATTGAAAATGGCGACGAATATTGGATTTCCGGTTTGAAAAAAAGAGAAAGCAACCGTCATTGGGCAGGGCATGGTAAAATAATGATTGACCGCAGAGCAGTTGATGAATATCTTTCTATCATTGGAGAAAAAGAATTACCGCAAAACTTATTTGAAGCCGCAGAAATGGAGGATAAATTTCCTGTTGAGAGGGTTAAAGAATTATGAAATGAAAAAGGTAACCACGAGTAACCAGAACATCTGTTTCTAATAAAACAAAAAACCGCTAAAAAACAGCGATTTTTCATGTGATAAAAGTGCCGATGGTGGGACTCGAACCCACACGTCCATAAGAACAACAGATTTTGAGTCTGTCTCGTCTGCCAGTTCCGACACATCGGCTTATTCAATTTCCTTGACCTCAGATATAATATCATTAAATCCGATACCTGTCAACAAAAAAATCAAAGTTTTTTGTGTTTCTTTTTCGTTCAATGAAAATCAAATGATTAGTTAAATCTTTGATTGTATATTGCAAGATCTTTGCTTAAAGGAAAAAAGTTCAAAAAATCTTTTACTATATCTTCATTTCTGCTGAAGCACAAAATCGACGAGCTATCCCATGCAACAATTTCCAAGTTTGCCAAAGGGTGCTGAATAGAAAGCGGATTTCTCCAAAATCCTTTATAACCATCAGCATATGGTTGTGGGTATAATAATACTTCTGACAAGGAAATATTTTTATCGAATCCAGATAAACTTTTCCGGAGCACCATCACATATATCTGTAATCAACCAATTATACTCTTTTTGTTTATTATTTATTGCCTCGAAAACTTTGCCCATTTGTGTATACCAAGACTCATCTTTTTCATTCATTGCACCATACACCATATTTCGTATCTCCTCTTAACAATTTTTTTACAAAATCTTACTTTCAGAGTTCTTAAAGCTGGGATTTAGCATGATTGATAGGGATTTCTTTTTTTCAGTACCCAAGGGATTTTTGCAGAAAAATCCAGTTGGATCGCAGGATGTGGAAATCCTTCTTCTAATAATGCAGTATCCTTTTGAAAAGAAACACAAAAGTCAGAAGAAATCGAAATCCCGGATTTACTGTCCCAATGGAGAAAACTTTTATTGATTTTCCTCCATGCACTATTTCCTTCTAACAGAGTACCACAAACATGATAAAAACCGCCATATAATAGATCTCCATTATCATCTGCGCCGTTTACATAGCATTCGCACACCTTTCTCATATCAATACCAAGATTCGTAAAAAAAGTTATGACAGTTGTCGGAAGTTCAGAAACTGCCTTTTCAAAATTTAGGCACCCATCACATGAACAGGATTTGCTGACAACATCTGCATTTTTATAAAAATATTTTGTTTTAACAACATCAATATCAAGTTTATATTGACCGATTTCAAAAACCATTTACGCTACCACCTTTATAGGGTTTCAATTGTTTCTACATGCATTATACCATGATACTCTAACATCATCGTTTTGTTTTCAATAAAATCAAAAATAATATTGCAAAACAATAAAAAATAATTTATAATAATAAAAAACAAGAAAACAATCCTCAAAAAAGGAGATGAAGAAGTGAAAGAACTTTATCAGACCAGTCGTGTATCCTATTTAAAAGATAAAATGTTATCAGAGCCTCGGTATGCATCCATTGAACAGGCATTAATTATTACTGATACTTATAAGAAGAATGAAGGGCAGCCGAGAATCATTCAGCGGGCAAAGGCTTTAAAGGCAGCATTGGAACAGATCGAAATCAGTGCAGAACCGGAAGAATTGATCGTTGGGAACCGTACAGCAGGCGTGCGCTATGGCGTTGTTTTTCCGGAGAGCGGAAGTACCTGGGTAGACAAGGAGTTTGAAACTCTGCCGACAAGACCGCAGGATCGATTCAACGTTCATCCGGAAGATATCGATATATTCCGTAAGGTAATCAAACCATATTGGAAGGGAAAATCTTTGGAAGATATCCTGGCGGAAAGATATGGGAAAGAGATAGATGAGATTGCCAAGGTGGTGAAAATCAATCAGAAAGATCATGCACAGGGTCATATTTGTCCAAACTGTGTGAAATGGCTGAAACTTGGTCCGAAAGGAATTCAGGAAGAAGCTGAGGAAAAACGAAAATCCTGCGAAGAAGAACATAAAGATTTTTATGAAAGTGTCCGAATCACAATGGAAGGCGCAAGAAATTTTATGATTCGTTATCATGATTTGATGATGGACCTGGCTTCCAAGGAGGCAGACAAGGAGAAGAAAGAATCAATTCTCGCTGTGGCAGAGAATTGTAAGAATCTAAGCAAACGTCCGCCTCAGACTTTCCATGAAGCGGTACAGTCCATTTGGTTCTTGTTTGTAATTCTTCAGATGGAATCCAACGCATCTTCTTTTTCTCCGGGAAGGCTGGATCGGCATTTGATTTCTTATTATACAAAAGATTTGGAAGCAGAAAATCTGACAAAACAAAGCGCTTTGGAAATCATCGAATGTCTTTGGCTGAAATTTAATGAGATTGTGTATATGAGGAATTCTCATGGAGCGAAATACTTTGCCGGATTTCCGATCGGATTTAATGTTGCGGTAGGAGGACAAGATGAAAATGGCAAAGATTACGCAAATGATCTTTCGTTTTTGTTTTTGCAGGCGCAAAAGCATCTGGGACTTCCGCAGCCGAACTTGTCCGTGCGTCTTCATGAGGAAACCGGAGATGATCTGCTCAAAGAAGCGGTCAGAACTGTTGCGAAAGGCAGCGGAATGCCTCAGTTTTTTAATGATAAAGCCGTGATTCCTTCCATTCAGGAACTGGGAATCAGTGAGAAGGATGCGCTTGATTATGCGATTGTAGGCTGTGTGGAACTGACTACCCAGGGAAATAACTTGGGATGGAGTGATTCTGCCATGTTCAATATGAACAAAGCATTGGAGGCGGCTTTAACCGGCGGCGTCTGCTTTTTAACCGGGGAATCATTCGCACCGGATTATGGAAATTTAGAAGAATATGAGACTTTTGAGGATCTGGAAGAGGCTTTTCGCCATCAGATCGATTATTTCATGGATAAAATGCTGCTTGCCTGCGAGGAAGTAGAAAAAGCGCATATCGACCTTTTGCCTTCTCCATTTTTGTCTTCTGTCATTGATCATTGTATGGAAGATGGAATCGACGTGACTTCCGGCGGCGCAAAATATAATCTTTCCGGAATTCAGATGATCCAGGTGGCAAATCTTGCGGACAGCTTAGCGGCAATCAAACAGCTGGTTTATGATGAGAAAAAAGTGGAAAAAAGTGAGATGTTGGAGGCGCTGAAACATAATTTTGAAGGATATGAATTCTTAAGAGCTATGTGTCTCAATAAAGTTCCAAAGTATGGAAATGATGTAGATTGGGTCGATGTGATGGGAACGAAATGGGCGGAATACTTCAAAAATCGTCTCCGTACATTCAAGAATTATCGCGGCGGTCCATATCACACCGGAATGTATACCGTGTCAGCTCATGTACCGATGGGAGAAAATGTGGGAGCGACACCGGATGGACGTCGGGCAGGAGAGCCTTTAGCAGACGGAGGAATGTCTCCGGTGTATGGAAGAGACGTAAACGGACCAACGGCAGTGTTAAAATCTGTATCAAAATTGGATAAGAGCTTAACAACCAATGGCGGACTGCTGAATATGAAGTTTTTGCCGGAGTTTTTTAAGAATGAGGCTGGCATCGATAAATTTGCCGGATTTTTAAGAAGTTTTGTGGATTTGGAGATTCCACACGTACAGTTCAATGTCGTACGCAAAGAGGATCTGATCGCAGCAAAGGAAAATCCGGAGCAGTACCGAGGGCTGACCGTTCGTGTGGCGGGATATACCGCTTATTTTACGGAGCTGGCAGATGAGCTGCAAAATGAGATCATTGCCCGCACCAGTTATGGAGATATATGATAATGAGAGGAAAAGTATTTGATATTCGAAGATTTTCTACCCATGACGGGGATGGAATACGAACGACAGTATTTCTGAAAGGCTGCCCCTTATCCTGTGTGTGGTGTCAGAATCCGGAAGGTATTTCTCTTGCACGGCGTCCGCTGTATTTTGAAAATCGCTGTATCCACTGCGGAACCTGTAGGAAAAAAAGTACAGCAGGAGGCATCCAGATAGAGGATGGCAGGATTCATTTGGAGCCTGCGGCAGCAGAAAACTGGGAAGAAATCATAGACTGGTGTCCGGCCGGTGCTTTGGAGATGGATTCCAGGGAGATGACCGTAGAAGAAGTCATGAAAGAAATCCGAAAAGATAAAGTATTCTATCGTTATGGCGGAGGTGTGACTCTCTCCGGCGGGGAGCCGCTGCTGCAATGGGAGTTTGCCTTGGAATTGTTAAGGCAGTGCAAAAAGGAAGGCATCCATACAGCCATTGAGACGTCATTGCATGTAAAACAGGAAGTTTTAAGAGAAGTTCTTCCATATTTGGATCGGTTTTTTGCGGATTTTAAGTTGGAAAATGAGGAACTTCATAAGAAATATACAGGAGTTTCCAATGAAAAGATTCGGGACAATCTGAGGTTCTTGCTGGAATCGGAGAAAAAGGATGCGGTAATTATCCGTACACCGATGATTCCCGAAATGACCGCAGCGAAAGAAAATGTGGAAGCAATCGGATGTTTTTTAAGTAGGATTTATCCGGATGTATCTTATGAAATACTAAATTACAATCCGCTGGCTGAGGCAAAATATCATCTGATTGATCGGGAATATTGTTTTGAAGAGAATCCCAAACTGTATCCCAAAGAGCAGATGGAACAAT
Organism: Candidatus Anaerostipes excrementavium; assembly: GCA_019114985.1. Lineage (GTDB taxonomy): Bacteria > Bacillota > Clostridia > Lachnospirales > Lachnospiraceae > Anaerostipes > Anaerostipes excrementavium. The sequence goes on along the minus strand of DXEM01000027.1, from coordinate 141,129 downwards.
TTTCTTCTTGGGCGCAAAAGGGCGGTGTAAGGCATGTCATCATAGAATCCTGATATTAAGGGTATCGATCTGTTCTGTATGGATCGATACCCTTGAAATTTTTTTAGATTTTAAGAAATGCAAATGGGTCTTCTGGTTTGCTTTGGAGGAAATGAAGTAAAAGATAGTAGGCTTTTACGGACAAATTCTCTTCGCGCAGAATCCTTCTTGCCTCTTCCTTGTCTACCAGCTGGACAGACAAATCTTCGTTTGGTTCCAGATGGTCAAGGTTTGGTTTTCCGGATGCATAGCCGTAAACGGTACAGTTGGTTTCGTCAGTCATGCCTGCGGAAGAAAAATGCGGACGGTGCAGGAAATCCTCACATTCAGCCGGGGTAAAAGAAAGACCGGTTTCCTCCATCATTTCACGAACTGCAGTTTCTTCGATTGACTCCCCGGGATCGATCAGTCCGGCCGGAAATTCGTATATGTAATCATTGAGAGGATAGCGGAACTGACGGATCATGATGACGCGGTCTTTTTCTTCTCCGAATAAGCTGTAGATGATAACGCCGTCCGGCAGCGGCTTTTTGGTCGCAGCCATCATTGTGTGTTCATCTTTGCGGCTGGCTACATAATAAGGATGTGTGTCTCCGTATTTATTTTCTGCCTCCAATTCATATAAATTCAGATATTTTACATGAGTAAGAGGTGTGATCTTATTGATTTTGCTCATAATTTTGTTCCTCCTTCTTGCATCTATTGTAAATCATAGGAAGGAAATTGACAATAGGAGCGAAAGCAAGTAGAATAAATCATAGTAATTATGTAGAAAAAGGAATAACATGGAGTGGTTTTATGAAAATATCAACAAAAGGAAGATATGCCCTTCGTCTTATGTATGATTTGGCGATGCATCATACAGGTGAGTGGATCGCATTAAAAGATATTTCCAGGAGACAAGGAATTTCCGTAAAATATTTGGAACAGATTGTTCGTCAGCTTAGTGTGTGCGGTTATCTAAAAAGCCTTCGAGGACCTCACGGAGGCTATCAGTTAGCGAAGGATCCAAGAGAGTATACAATCTATGAGATTCTTCAGATTACAGAAGGCAGTCTGCATCCGGTAGCTTGTATGGATGATAAGACGAATCAGTGTGAGAGGTACCATTTATGCCCAACGATCGAAGTCTGGGAGGGGCTTGGAAAGGTCGTTCAGGAATATTTAAGCGGGATCACTCTGGAAGATATTGTAGAGCGTGCGAAAAGAAAAGGCGGGAATGATTTCGTAATATAATGATGGAATCATTTATATAAAAAATGGACAAAACACCTATGGAAAGCAAAATTCCAAAAGGTGTTTTGTTTTTTTCTATATTTTTCCTTTCGTTTTTTCTTGACATTGAAAAAATCTATGGTATATTAATAACATACAAACTAACTAGGAATTGTAGGAAATGAAAGGAGACAGCAATGGGAAAGGTTTATCGTAATGTTGGGGAGTTGATTGGGAATACACCCCTGATGGAGGTTCAGAATATAGAAAAAAGATATGGAACAAAGGCGAAAGTCTTTGCGAAGCTGGAAGGATTTAATCCAGCCGGAAGCGCAAAAGACCGAATTGCATGGCAGATGATCAAAGATGCGGAGGAAGCAGGAGTTTTAAAAGAAGGATCCGTTATCATTGAACCAACCTCCGGTAATACGGGAATTGGTCTTGCATCTATCGCAGCATCGAAAGGATATCGGGTGATTTTAACGATGCCGGAGACTATGAGCGTTGAGAGAAGGAATCTTCTGAAAGCCTATGGAGCTGAGATTGTTCTGACAGATGGAGCGAAAGGAATGAGCGGTGCAATTGCGAAAGCGGAAGAATTGGCGAAGGAAATGGAAGGAGCATTTCTGGCCGGTCAGTTCGTTAATCCATCGAATCCAAAGATCCACAGATTAACCACAGGACCTGAGATATGGGAAGCTCTGGACGGAGATATTGATATCTTTGTTGCAGGTGTTGGAACCGGAGGCACGGTTACCGGTGTTGGAGAATATTTAAAATCTAAGAAAGAAGATATTCAGATCATAGCGGTCGAACCGGCATCTTCTCCGGTTTTATCAAAAGGAGAAGCGGGGCCGCATAAGATTCAGGGAATTGGAGCAGGATTCGTTCCGGAAGTTTTGAATACCGAAATTTATGATGAGATTATTCCGGCAGCAGATGAGGATGCCTTCGATCTGGGCAAAGCCATGGCGGTAGAAGAAGGTATCTTAGTTGGTATTTCTTCCGGAGCGGCTTTATGGGCAGCAATCCAGGTGGCACAAAGACCGGAAAATAAAGATAAGAATATTGTCGTATTTTTGCCGGATAATGGAGATCGTTATCTGTCAACCCCAATGTTTTCATAAGAAAAACCCATATGTACGGAAAAAAATCCGTCATATGGGTTTTTTGTATGGTAGACTTGTTCGCTTGGTTCTGTTACAATGGAAAACATAGCATAAAAAAGGAGAATATTCCGATGGATAATAAATTGTTGTTAATTGACGGAAATAGTATTTTGAACCGTGCGTTTTACGGACTGCCAGAGATGACCAACAGCCAGGGACTCCACACCAATGCGATCCTTGGTTTTCTAAATATCATGTTTAAGTTCCTGGAAGAGGAGCAGCCGACACACCTTATGGTGGCTTTCGATTTGAAAGCTCCAACATTCCGCCATAAAATGTTCGAAGACTACAAGGGAACCAGAAAAGGCATGCCGGATGAGCTGGCAGAACAGGTTCCGGTGATCAAAGATGTATTAAGCGCCATGGAGATTCCGATGATGATGCAGGAGGGATATGAAGCAGATGACCTTTTAGGAACCATGTCTGTGATTGCAGAATCCAAAGGATATGAGGTAAAAGTCATATCCGGTGACCGAGATCTTTTGCAGCTGGCAACCGAGAAGGTACAGATTCGCATTCCTAAGACAAAGATGTCGGGAACAATCGTGGAAGATTATTATGCGGCAGATGTCGAGGAAAAATATCAGGTAACACCGAAGGAATTTATCGATGTGAAAGCGCTGATGGGAGATGCTTCCGATAATATTCCAGGAATTCCCGGAATCGGTGAGAAAACGGCGACAAAGCTGATCAAAGAATTTCATTCCATTGAAAATGCATACGCTCATTTGGAGGAAGTAAAACCGAATCGGGCGAAAAACAATCTGCAGGAATATTATGAGCAGGGCGTTATGAGCAAAGAATTGGCGACTATTAAGCTGGATTGTCCGGTAGAAATCGAGATGGACGATGCAAAAGTCGGAAATATCTATACACAGGAAGCCTATCAGCTTTTGAAAAAATTAGAATTTAAATCCATCTTAAAACGCTTCGATGGAGAAGATGCTGACGAATTTACATTAGATATAGAAGAAATCCACGATTTTGCAGAGATGGAACAGATTTTTGGAGATGCAGCCGGGAAAGAGGAAGTGGGAATTAGTCTTTATAAAGACGGTGATCGTCTTTATGCGGCGCTATCCATTTCTGACAACAAAGTTTTTCTGTTCCAGGACGAAGGATTTATCACAAAAGAAATTATTTATGGTCAGATCAGCCGTCTATATGATTCTGTGAAGTATGCAGCGATGATGGAAGTAAAGGAATATCTGGGAGATTTGGAAGTATGGGAAAAAACTACCTCCATTTTTGATATTTCTTTGGCAGCCTATTTGGTGAATCCTTTAAAAAGTACCTATGAGTATGACGATATTGCCAGGGATTATTTAAGCTTGATGATTCCTTCCCGAAAAGAGCTGATAGATAAGAAGAAACCGATGGCAAAGAAAGAGGATCTGACTGAAGAAGGAAAGAAGATCCTTGGATTTGAGGCTTATGTATCCAGAGAAAGCAGGAGGCCGCTGGAAGAGAAATTGTCGGAATTAGGAATGATGGAATTATATCGAGAAATTGAAATTCCGACGATGTTTGCGCTGTATGATATGGAAGAAAGGGGAATCCATGTAAATCGTCAGGCGCTCAAAGATTACGGCGACCAGCTGATTGGACGGATCGAGGAACTCCAGAATTCCATTTATCAGGAAGCAGGGGAAGAATTCAACATCAATTCTCCAAAACAGCTGGGAATTGTACTGTTTGAGCATATGAAGCTGGAAGGCGGAAAGAAGACGAAGACTGGATATTCGACCAGTGTGGATGTATTGGAGAAAATTGAACATCTGTATCCGATTGTGCCAATGATTTTAGAATATCGTCAGCTTACTAAATTAAAATCGACTTATGCGGATGGTTTGGCGAACTTTATCGGAGACGATGAAAGGATTCATGGAAAGTTCAATCAAACAATTACAGCAACGGGAAGAATCAGCAGTACAGAGCCGAATCTTCAGAATATACCGGTTCGCATGGATCTGGGAAGACAAATCCGCAAAGTCTTCCTGCCGGAAGAAGGCTATGTATTTTTAGATGCGGATTATTCTCAGATCGAATTAAGAGTATTGGCACATTTGTCAGGAGATGAAAAACTGATTCAGGCCTACAAAGAGAATCAAGATATCCACAGGAGAACGGCTTCCGAAGTTTTCGGAATTCCGATGGACGAAGTCACCGGCGGACAGAGGCGGGATGCGAAAGCCGTGAATTTTGGAATTATTTATGGCCTGAGCGCATTCGGATTGAGCCAGGATCTTAAAATTACAAGAAAACAAGCCCAAGATTATATTGACAAGTATTTTGACACCTATCCAAAAGTAAAAGAATACTTGGATCAGGAAGTGGCCAAAGGCAAGGAGGATGGATATGTGGAGACCATGTTCCATCGCCGCCGCCCGATTCCGGAATTGAAATCCAAGAATTTCATGCAGAGGAATTTTGGGGAAAGAGTTGCCATGAATTCGCCGATCCAGGGAACTGCTGCGGATATCATCAAGATTGCGATGGTTCGTGTAAACATGAAATTAAAAGAAAAGAAGATGAAATCAAGATTGATTTTGCAGATCCACGATGAGCTTTTGATCGAGACGTGGATGGAAGAATTAGAGGATGTAAGAAATATTTTGAAACACGAGATGATGGATGCCGCCAGTTTAGCGATTCCGTTGGAGATCGATATCAACACCGGAGATAACTGGTATGAGGCGAAATAGGAGCGGGGAATGAAGATAATTGGTATCACCGGGGGCGTTGGCTCTGGAAAAAGTGAGATTTTAAATATCCTGGAAGAAGAGTATGGAGCAAAGATCATCATTGCGGATCAGGTTGCTCATCGTTTGATGGAACCGGACGGCAAAAGCTATGAGGGGATCGTTCGGGCATTTGGAAAGGGGATCGTAAAAGCAGATGGTTTTATCGATCGCGAAGTGCTGGGATCTATCGTATTTTGCAGTGAAAGGAAACTTCGGATCTTAAATGAGATCACCCACAAGAATGTAGATGAGGAAATTCTAAGGCAGATGGAAGCAATCAAAGAAATGGATCCGGACAGCTTGATCGTATGTGAAGCTGCTTTGCTGGTTGGAGCCGAATATGAAAAACAATTTGACCAGCTCTGGTATATTTATACAAGAGAGGAAATTCGTTTTCAGCGGTTAAAAGCGTCCAGAGGATATTCCGACCGAAAGATTCGTCAAATGATTGAAAGTCAGAAAAGCGAAGAAGAATTTAAAGAAGCAGCGACTCATGTTATTGACAACTCCGGTGAAATTGAAGAAACCAAACGTCAGATCCAAGAGATTCTTGGAAAATAATGTCCCGTATGCTATACTAAAGAGAATGATTTGGTGAGAGAAGAGGTAGATTCATGGAATTAACAAGCATTGCGAGCAGCAGTGAAGGCAACGCGATTTTTGTCGGAACACAGGAGACGAAGCTCTTGGTAGACTGTGGGATCAGCGCAAAAAGAATTGAAACGGCTTTGAAAGAATTGGATCTTACGGTGCCGGAGTTCGATGGAATCCTGATCACGCATGAGCATACAGATCACATCAGAGGATTGGGCGTACTTTCCAGAAGATATGGGCTTCCGGTTTTTGCGACAGGGAAGACCATCGACGCGATTTTTGAATATAAGAATCTGGGAAAGGTGGACAAAAGTCTGTTCCAGCCGATTGAAGCAGATCATCCGTTTTGGATCGGAGATATCAAGGTTGAGGCATCGAAGGTCTGGCATGATGCGGCAGATCCGGTTTGCTATTCTTTTGAATCTGACGGCAGCAAGGCGAGCATTGCCACGGACCTTGGAGATTATGATGAATATCTGGTAGAGAAGATTTACGGATCTGATATCTTATTTGTGGAGGCAAATCATGACGTCAATATGCTGCAGGTAGGAAGATATCCGTATTATTTAAAGAGAAGAATTCTTGGAAGACATGGGCATTTATCGAACGAGAGATGTGCCGAATTGATCCAGGATACGGCCACAGACAAGACAAGAAAAGTCTATCTTGGCCATTTGAGCAAAGAAAACAATTATGAGAAACTTGCGTATGAGACGGTAAAGATTTCTCTGAATGAAAAAAGCGGCCTTCCGCTGGAAGTTGCCAAAAGAGACGCTGTGTCATCGATAACAAGTATTTAAATAACAGGAGGATAGAAAAATTATGGATAGGATCGTTATTACAGTGGTAGGAAAAGACGGAGTCGGAATTATCGCGAAAGTATGTGATTATCTGGCGAGCAATCATGTGAACATTTTAGACATTTCTCAGACGATCACAGGCGGATTCTTTAATATGATGATGGTCGTTGATCCAACGGATTCTTTTAAGGATATTAAAACCATGTCAGAAGAACTTCAGCAGATCGGCGAAGAGATCGGTGTCGTAATTCAGGCACAGGATGAGAAGATTTTTGACATCATGCACAGAATTTAACGGGGTGGTAGAATGATCAATCTGAACGAAGTATTTGAAACAAATAAGATGATTCATGAGATGAATCTGGATGTACGTACGATTACCATCGGTATCAGCCTTTTAGACTGCGTAGGCAGCACTTTGGACGAAGTAAAGGATAATGTATACAAGAAGATCACAACGGTGGCGAAAGACCTGGTTAAGACAGGAAAAGATATCGAGAGAGAATTCGGGATACCGATTGTAAATAAAAGAATTTCCGTCACACCGATTTCTTTGATCGGAGGCAATGTCTGCAAGACGACGGAAGACTTTGTAGAACTTGCGAAGACCTTGGATAAGGCAGCCAAGAAAGTGGGAGTGAATTTCCTGGGAGGTTATTCTGCTCTGGTAAGCAAAGGAATGACAAAAGCGGACGAGCTTTTGATTCGTTCCATTCCACAAGCATTGGCAGAGACTGATTTTGTATGTTCTTCTGTGAATGTTGGATCCACAAAGACAGGAATCAACATGGATGCAGTTAAACTGATCGGTGAAATGATCAAAGAGACAGCAGAGCTGACAAAAGAAAACGAGTGCATGGGCTGTGCGAAATTTGTTGTATTTTGTAACGCACCGGATGATAATCCGTTCATGGCAGGAGCTTTTCATGGCGTGACAGAAGCCGATGCAATTATTAATGTGGGTGTCAGCGGTCCGGGAGTTGTAAAGCGGGCAATTGAGAAAGTCCGCGGTGAGAACTTTGAGATCCTCTGCGAGACGATCAAGAAAACAGCATTTAAAGTAACCCGTGTCGGACAGCTGGTGGCAAAAGAAGCATCCAAAAGACTGGGAATTCCGTTTGGAATCATTGACCTTTCTCTTGCACCAACCCCTGCTGCCGGCGACAGTGTCGGAGAAATCCTGGAAGAGATCGGTCTGGAATATGCCGGAGCGCCTGGAACAACAGCAGCTCTTGCGATGCTCAATGACCAGGTGAAAAAAGGCGGTGTTATGGCATCTTCTTATGTCGGCGGACTGAGCGGAGCTTTTATTCCGGTCAGTGAAGATCAAAGAATGATTGATGCAGTCAATGCCGGAGCGCTTACGCTGGAGAAATTAGAGGCAATGACTTGTGTTTGCTCTGTGGGACTTGATATGATCGCAATTCCTGGAAAAACCAAAGCTACAACGATTGCGGGATTGATTGCGGATGAGATGGCGCTGGGTATGATCAACCAGAAAACGACTGCAGTCCGTGTGATTCCGGCCGTTGGAAAAGACGTAGGAGACCAGGTGGAATTTGGAGGATTGCTTGGATATGCGCCGATTATGCCGGTCAATGAGTTCTCCTGTGATGATTTTGTGAATCGAGGCGGAAGGATTCCTGCGCCGATCCATAGCTTTAAGAATTAGAAAAGATAAAAGGAGATTGAAAAGAACAATGAGCAGGAATGTATATGATATTTTAGAAGAAAGAGGATTTATCGCCCAGACGACCCACGAAGAATTAAGGGAGCTGCTGGGAAAGGAAAAAGTGACTTTTTACATTGGATTTGACGCGACAGCTGATAGTTTGACGGCAGGACATTTCCTGACGATTATGGCTATGATGCATATGCAGCAGGCAGGACACCGTCCGATTGCCCTTCTCGGAGGCGGAACAACGATGATCGGAGATCCATCCGGAAAATCTGATATGCGAAATATGATGACAAAAGAAACGATCGAGCACAATGCAGAAAGGTTCAAAGAACAGCTGTCCCGCTTCATTTCTTTTGACGATGACAAAGCGATCCTTGCCAATAATGCAGATTGGCTTCTGGATCTTAACTATGTAGAGTTTTTAAGAGAAATCGGAGTCCATTTTTCTGTTAACAAGATGCTGACGGCTGAATGTTACAAGCAGAGAATGGAAAGAGGCCTGACTTTCTTCGAATTTAACTATATGCTGATGCAGGGATATGATTTCCTGGAGTTAAACCGCAGATACGGATGTAAGCTTGAAATGGGCGGAAACGATCAGTGGTCCAATATCCTTGCGGGAGCTGATTTGATCCGAAGAAAAGAAAAGAAAGAAGCTTTCGGACTCACTTTGACACTGCTTACGAGAAGCGATGGAGTGAAGATGGGCAAGACCATGGCAGGAGCCGTATGGCTGGATCCGGAAAAGACTTCTCCATATGATTTCTATCAATACTGGAGAAATATCGAGGATGTAAAAGTAGAAGAATGTTTAGGACTTCTCACCTTCCTGCCGATGGAAGAAGTAAGACGTCTCGGAGCTTTAGAAGGAGCCGAGATCAACAAGGCCAAAGATGTTCTGGCATATGAAGTAACGAAGATTGTTCACGGAGAAGAAGAAGCGAAGAAGGCACAGACAGCTGCAAAAGCAATGTTCGTAAGCGGCGGAGCCAATGAGGACGCACCTACTTTTGAATATGAAACAGAGAAGTTGGAAGAAGGAATTGATATTTTAACACTTCTGGTAGATTCTAAACTTTGTACAACCCGTTCCGATGCCCGCAGAATGGTACAGCAGGGCGGAGTATCCGTCAATGGAGAGAAGGTATCTGATATTAAGGCGGCATTCGGCAAAGCAGATTTTGATGATCAGAATAGAATTCTTTTAAGAAAAGGAAAGAAAAAGTTCTGCCAGATCAAGGAAAAATAAGTAGAAAGAAACGGCGCAGCTAATAGAAGTTACGCCGTTTCTTTTTGATAATCAATGTTTTGCAGAAGATTCACTCTGATAGAGAGATCTGTGTTCTCGTAAAATCAGGATGACAGAAAGGATCAATGCTAATATATCGCTGGCAGGCTGTGCGATAAAAATACCATTTATTCCTGCCAAAACAGGGAAAAGATAGATAAATGGTATCAAAAATAGGATCTGCCGGAAAAGGGTGATCAAAATAGAAGGTGCCGGTTTTGCGATGGATTGAAAAAAAGTTGTCGCAAGCATGACAAAACCTAAAATCGGCGTGACGCAAAAGTTTGTTCTTAGTCCTGTGACTCCAAGGGACATCATTTCATTCGAAGCACCAAATGCGGATAAGATAACTTCCGGGAAAAACATGACAATAAGCCAGATTACGCAGGTAACACCGACAGAAAGGGCAGAAGCCTGATACAAAGCAGACATGACTCTTTTATATTTTTTTGCACCAAAGTTGTTTCCTATGATTGGCTGGATTCCCTGGCTGATACCGCTGGCCGGCATAATCACGAAGGTCATGATACTTGCTGCTACAGCGTACACACTAATTGCCGTATCTCCTCCGTACTTTCCTAACTGGCTGTTATAAACAAGACTGATCAGGCCCATAGCCATTTGTGCGATCCAAAAAGCAAAACCGCAGGAAATAATTTGTTTGGAAAGCTTAAAATCAAAAGAAAAAGTTTCTTTTTTCATTTCGATTTTTGTATATCCGCGAAGAACAAGAAAAGCTCCAAACAGAGCAGACAAGATCTGTCCGGTGACGGTGGCCCAGGCAGCGCCTGCAACGCCTAGATTTAAACCGACCACGAATACTGCATCAAGGATAATATTGGTCACGGCTCCAATGCCTGTGACACACATGCCAAGAACAGGCTTTCCGGAAACTCGAACAAAGTCACAAAAGACTTGGGTCAAGCCTTGGAAAAGACAGCCCAGTGTTACGATTTGGTAATATGTAAAGGCATATTCATAGGCGGTTTCTGTGACCCCAAACACTTGGAGAATCGGATCCGCAAAAACTAGAAGCAAAACAGATAAACAAAGTTCAAAAATAACGACTAAAATCAAAGAATTGCCAAAGGAACGATTCATGTTTTTCTGTTCCTGTTTTCCGGCAAACAAGCTAAACATGGAAGAACCGCCCGCACTGCAGGTAAGGCCAAAAGCCATCATCATATAAGATAAAGGAAAACAGATCGACAAGCCGGCCAATGCAGAGGTGCCGTTAAAATTGCCGACAAAAATACGATCGACGATATTATAAATTGCGCTGATTAAAAGGGAAAGCGCCGCCGGTATCGAATACTTTAAAATCATAGGAAATAATTTTCCGGTAGAAAAATCATTGGTTTTCTTCTGCATGTAAAATACCTCTCTTTTTTATTAGTTAGTTTCCTAAGTATTGGAATAAAAATTTTGGACAACTTATTAGATTTTCATTCTGATATGTTGTCCATCATTTTCTCAATGACTGCAAAGAAGATTTTCAGCTCCACTTCAGGAATGTCTTTGATCAAACTCTCTTCTAAAGCGGTCAAATCTTTTATGACTTGCTGTTTGTAGTGCAAAGCCTTTTCAGTCACGACGATTTTTTTCAGCCGATGGTCATAGTCAACTGGTTCTCGTAAGATCAATCCTTTGTTTTCCATCTGCTTTAACATCTCTGTTGCCGTAGAAGGGCGGATACTGTACTCTTCCTCAATATCCTTTTGAAATACATCATCCGTCTGTGAGAGCAGAAATTGAAGGACTCTTCCCTGAGAGCCGCCAAATTCCTTTCTGGAAGAGAGCATATCCAGCTTCCTGCGCAGCTTATTTGACAACTTGCTGACATATCTCGTCGCATTCTGGGTTAAAGAAATCATGAAACGCCTCCTCTACTTAGTTTCCTAAGTAATTCTAAATTGATTTCTTCGATTTGTCAAGTTTTAGAAGAAACATTCAAGGCCGGCATCCAGGAAAACCTTTTGGTAATCTCCTAAGTCTTCTGGATGGAGCGCTTCTACGTGCTCATATTCATAAGTTCTTCCGAGAAGATGATACTTATTTTCTCCGAACTGATGGAATGGCAGAAGCTGAACTTTGGATGCGCCGACTTCTTTTAAAAGGGCAGCGATTCCGGCAGCATCTTCCAATGCGGCGTTAAAATTTGGAATGACAGGGATTCTAGGCAGGACATCCAACCCTTTTTGGATTGCCCAGCGTAGATTTTTAATAATCTGTTCGTTGCCGACGCCGGTTCCTTCTTTATGCTTTAGGGAATCATACTGCTTTACGTCAAACAAAAGCAAATCAAACATTGGCGCCAGTTCCTGAAAGACAGAATCCGGTGCATAGCCGGTTGTTTCAATCGCGGTATGGATGCCGTGTTCTTTTAAACGGAGGAGTAATTCTTTGACAAAATCAGGCTGTGTCATGCCTTCTCCGCCGGAGACGGTGACTCCTCCGCCGGATTCTTCATAAAAATCAAGATCCTGCAGACAGATTTCAACGACTTCCTCCACATTCTTTGTCTCCCCTTCATAACTTAATGCCATGGAAGGACAATTCTGGACACAGGTTCTGCATCCTGTACATCGGTCGGTATGGATCACGATATGTTCGTTTTCCATTTCAATCGCTTTGTGCGGACAGACATGGACACAGGTTTCACATCCGACACATTTCTTTTGATCATGCAGAATCTGTACTTCCACAAGCTGAGATTCCGGATTCGCACACCACTTGCATCTTAGAGGGCATCCTTTGAGGAAGACGGTGGTCCGAACACCGGGACCATCGTGGATACTGAATTTCTGTATATTAAAAATAATTCCGTTTGCTGACATGATAGATCTCCTTCTTTCTTTATATCTGGCTCTATCATACCATGATATCTTCCAAATGTAAATAAAAATATTATAAATGAAAGAAAAGCATTGACAAACGAAGAAAATATGATAAGATAATATTAGAAACAAAAGAAAATAACCTTTCAAATGAAACTTATAAATCCTGATGGAGGTAAATGGAATGAAGAATGTAGAACGTTTTGGTGATCTGACCCCGAGAATGAATCGGTTCCGTGAGAAGGTTTTGGATAAGAAGCCTTATATCTGTGCCGAGAGGGCTCTGCTTGCAACAGAGGCTTATAAAGCAAATCAGAATCAGCCGCCGGTGATGAAACGTGCGTTGATGCTGAAAAATATTTTGGAAAAGATGTCGATCTATATTGACGATGAGACACTGATTGTAGGAAACCAGGCAGCATCCAATAAAGACGCTCCAATCTTTCCGGAATATACATTAGAATTCGTAGTGAATGAATTGGACTTATTTGAAAAACGTGACGGAGATGTCTTCTATATTACAGAAGAGACAAAAGAAGCATTGCGTTCCATTGCTCCATTTTGGGAGAATAACAATCTAAGAGCCAAAGGTGGAGCACTGCTTCCGGAAGAAGTGGATGTCTTTATGGAAACCGGATTTTTCGGAATGGAAGGAAAATTAAATTCCGGAGATGCACATTTGGCAGTGGATTATCCGACTATGTTAAAAACCGGTCTCAAAGGATTTGAGGAACGAACCAAGAAGTTGAAGAGTGAATTAGATCTTTGCCAGGCTGACAGTATTGATAAGAACTGTTTTTATAAAGCAGTATTAATCGTTATTGATGCCGTGAAGAATTTTGCTCACCGTTACGCAGAACTTGCCAGAGAGATGGCAGAGGAAGCAGAAGAACCAAGAAAAGCGGAATTGCTGGAGATTGCAAGAATTTGTGATAAAGTGCCTTACGAGCCTGCGGAAACATTCCAGGAAGCAATCCAGTCTACCTGGTTTATCCAGCTGATCCTGCAGATCGAGTCTAATGGACATTCTCTTTCCTACGGCCGTTTTGATCAGTATATTTATCCATATTATCAGCATGATATCGATCAGGGGACATTGACAGACGATCAGGCAGTGGAACTTCTTGATAATCTTTGGATCAAGACTCTGACAATTAATAAAGTAAGAAGCCAGGCACATACGTTAAGCAGCGCCGGAAGCCCGATGTACCAAAATGTCACCATCGGCGGACAGACGCCGGACAAAAAAGATGCAGTCAATCCATTGTCTTTCCTTATTTTGAAGTCTGTCGCACAGACCAGACTTCCTCAGCCGAACCTGACAGTTCGCTATCATAGAGGAATGTCCAAAGAATTTATGGATGAAGCCATCGAAGTTATGAAACTCGGAACCGGAATGCCGGCCTTTAATTCCGATGAAGTCATTATTCCTTCCTTTATCGAAAAAGGAGTCGCAGAAGAGGATGCTTATAATTATTCTGCGATCGGATGTGTTGAAACAGCAGTTCCGGGAAAATGGGGTTATCGCTGTACGGGAATGAGTTATCTGAATTTCCCAAGAGTACTTCTGATTGCCATGAATGATGGAATCGATCCGACATCAGGAAAACGTTTTGTAAAGAGCTGCGGTAATTTCAGAGATATGAAATCTTATCAGGAATTGCAGGATGCCGTAGAATATGTGACAAGGGAACTGACAAGAATGAGTGTGATCGTAGAAAATGCCATTGATCTGGCAATTGAGCGGGAATGCCCGGACGTGTTATGTTCTGCCTTGACACAGGATTGTATCGGACGCGGAAAGACATTGAAAGAAGGCGGCGCTGTATATGATTTCATTTCCGGACTTCAGGTCGGAATTGCCAATATGGCAGATAGTTTGGCAGCAATCAAAAAGCTGGTATTTGAAGAAGAAAAGATTACCCCGGCTCAGTTATGCGATGCTTTGGAAGATAACTTTACAAGTCCGGAGAATCAGAAGATCCAGCAGATGCTGATCAACGATGCGCCGAAATACGGAAATGATGTGGATTATGTAGATCAGTTGGTTGTAGATGTATATGACCAATACATTGATGAGATGAAGAAATATCCGAATACAAGATATGGAAGAGGACCAATCGGAGGAATTCGTTATGCCGGAACGTCCAGTATTTCCGCCAACGTAGGACAGGGAATGAATACGATGGCCACACCGGACGGACGAAAAGCACACGAGCCGCTGGCAGAAGGATGCTCACCGGCACATTCTATGGATAAGAATGGACCGACAGCAGTTTTCAAATCTGTATCCAAGCTTCCGACACACGAGATTACCGGAGGAGTTCTTCTGAATCAGAAAGTAACGCCGCAGATGCTCTCTACAGAAGAAAATAAGCAGAAGCTGGAAATGATCATTCGTACGTTCTTTAATCGGTTGGATGGCTACCATGTGCAGTACAATGTGGTATCAAGAGATACATTGATTGATGCTCAGAAACATCCGGAGAAACATAAAGACCTGATTGTTCGTGTTGCAGGATATTCCGCATTCTTTAATGTATTGTCAAAAGCGACACAGGATGATATCATTGGAAGGACAGAACAGACTTTATAGAAGCAATAGAATTTATAGGAGGAGAAACAAATGGAATTTATTTTAGATACAGTAGATCTTGAGGAAATCAAAGACGGCGTGGATCATATGCCGATCGTAGGAGTTACCAGCAACCCATCCATCGTAAAGAAAACAGCACCGGAGGATTTCTTCAGACATATGCGTAAGGTTCGTGAAATCATCGGAAAAGAAAGAAGCCTTCATGTTCAGGTAATTTCTTTGGAGGCAGAGGCAATTGTAGAAGAAGCTCATAGAATTTTGAAAGAAATCGACGACCAGGTTTATATCAAAGTTCCGGTATCCTATGAGGGATTGAAAGCGATCAAAATCTTAAAGGGAGAAGGAGTCAATGTCACAGCAACAGCAGTGTATGACTTAATGCAGGCATATTTCGCACTTGCAGCAGGAGCTGATTATATCGCTCCATATGTAAATCGTATTGGAAATCTCGGCGGAGATCCGATGGAATTAATCAGCGACCTGCAGGACCGCATTGAAAATGATGGATATGACTGTAAGATTGTTGCAGCTTCATTCAAAGGAGTAGAACAGGTGAAGAATGCGTTTACTTACGGTGCAGAAGCAATCACAGCGCCATATGCTGTATTGAAACAAGTATTTGCCAATCCGAACATTGACAAAGCAGTAACGGATTTTAATCAGGATTGGTATAGTGTTTACGGAGAAGGAAAAGGCATTTGTGACCTGTAAAGCATAGGTAGAAAGGGATGAGATTATGACAGATCGGCAAACGAAGATTCTTGAAATTGTGACGCGGCAGAAGAAAGTAGAAGTAGCTGCCTTATCTGAAATGCTTGGCGTTTCCCAGGTGACAATCCGAAAAGATCTTGACGCCTTGGAAGGCATGGAACTTCTGACCAGAGAGCATGGATATGCAGCCGCTAAGAATATGTCAGATATTGGGAATCGTTTGGCTCTTCGTTATGACATAAAGCAAAAGATCGCTCAGGCAGCGGCAGATATGGTGTCTGACGGAGAAACTGTCATGATTGAATCCGGATCAAGCTGTGCGCTTTTGGCGGCATGCTTGGCAGAACGTAAAAAGGATGTAACGATTATCACCAATTCCGCGTTTATTGCCCGATTTATTCGGGAGATAAACGGCGGTGTTGTCAAAACAATCCTGCTGGGCGGAGAATATCAAAAGGAAGCAGAAGTGATGGTCGGTCCTTTGGTAAAGACTTGTGCAGAAGCATTTTATGTGGATAAGCTGTTTATGGGAACGGATGGATATATTCCGGATATTGGATTTACCTGTGGTGATATGATGCGGGCAGAGGCAATGAAGAGCATGATGGGATCTGCAAAGAATGCCATTATTTTAACTGATTCCAGTAAGTTTAAAGAACATGGAGTTGTTCTTCAGTCTCGTTTAAAGGATATCCATAAGATCATAACTGACAGCGAGATTCCGGCGGATGCGAAAACAACTTTACAGCAAAATGGAATTCAGGTAGAAGTCGTCGAATAAAAAGCAGAGGAAATCTACAACGAATAAAAAACGGAGCAAGTTCAAAGATTTGGGATGAACTTGCTCTTTTTTATTTACTGGAAAACTATTTTGGAAAAACAGATTGGACTTTTTCGATTGCTTTTTGGGTATAGGGATCTTTTTGATCGATTTGCTGGAGTACCTTCTGAACATTTTTTGTTTTGGGAGAATCAAAAGCTTTTGCGCCGGCTGCAAAGAAAAAGAAAAGAAGAACAGAAAAACCGATGCGCAGTTTTAAGAACGTCCAATAAGACGTGGCAGGGGATTCTTCTTTCTCTGTTTGTTTCCCGGCATTTAATTTTTGATAGGCGCTATGTAATCGTGCTCGTTCTAATTCAAAATCAGTATTTTGACTCATCATATCACACTCCTCTTACTCATTCTATGAAGAAGATTTTCTTTCATGCATAAAAAGAACAGGAACAAAAAAGCAAATAAATAAATTTTTTTTCAAATTTGGTTGACAATAAAATACAAAAGTGATACTTTAAATATAGATGTTAGCACTCGATAAAGTTGAGTGCTAATAACAGGGAGGGAAAGATATGGAACTAAATGATCGTAAAAAGTTAATATTAAAAGCGATTATAGCCAATTATCTTGAGACCGGCGAACCGGTGGGGTCAAGAACCATATCAAAGCATCCGGAGCTGAATTTAAGCTCAGCTACCATTCGAAATGAGATGGCGGATCTGGAAGATATGGGACTGATCTTGCAGCCGCACACATCCGCGGGGCGGATTCCTTCCGATGCAGGATATCGTTTCTATGTGGACCAGCTGATGATGGAGCGAGAGACGGAGCATGAGGAGAAGCAGGCATTGATTCAGAGAGTTGATAAGATGGAAGTCTTATTGAAGCAGGTAGCCAATGTTCTGGCAAGCAATACGAATTATGCAACGATGGTTTCCTCTCCCCATTATCAAAAAGTGACTTTAAAGTTCGTACAGCTGTCTCAGGTCGATCCGGAACATCTGCTTGCAGTCATTGTAACGCAGGGTAATGTAGTGAAGAATAAGATGATGTCAGTGGATGACTCTTTATCGAATGAAGATGTCTTGAAGCTGAATGTACTGCTTAATACGTTCCTGCAGGGATTGTCGCTTAGAGATATTAATTTGGAACTGATCCAGACGATGCGGGAACAGGCTGGGATCCGACAGGATATCTTGGAGAAGATCCTGGAAGAGATCGCAGTTACGATCCATGAGGCAGACCATATGGAGATCTATACAGGCGGAGCGGCGAATATCCTGAGATATCCGGAACTGGGGAATCCAGACACCGCAACCGAGTTGTTGGATACGTTGGTCGAGAAAAAGGCTTTGACGAAGTTGGTGGACTCTACATTAGACCAGAACGATGAGCATCATGGAATACAAGTTTATATTGGAGAAGAATCTCCGGTACAGAACATGAAGGACTGCAGCATCGTAACAGCGACTTATGAGCTGGCCGAAGGCGGTACAGGAACTGTAGGCATCATTGGACCGAAGCGCATGAATTACCGCAAGGTCGTTAAGACGCTGAAGAATCTTACAGAAGAATTAGACGATATCTTTAAGGGAAAGACCTGAGAAAGGAAGTGAAGGAATGAAAGAACAAGAAAAGAAATTCCAGGAAGAAGAAAAAGACGCAGAAACTTCTGCAGAAAATATAGAAGAAAAAGACGCCAAAGAAGCAGATACTGATCAGAAAGAAGAGAAAGAATCCAAAGAAGATCCGTTAGCTGAGAAAGACGCTGAGATCGCAGACTGGAAAGATAAGTATCAGAGACTGATGGCAGAATTTGAAAATGCCAGAAAACGAATGAGCAAAGAATCCGTACAGCGCTACGATATGGGAGCCATGGGCGTCCTGGAAAAACTTCTTCCGGTTATTGACAACTTTGAAAGAGGCTTGGAAAGCGTAGCAGAAGAAGATAAAGACTCCGCATTCGTCAAAGGAATCCAGCAGATCTACAAACAGCTGATGGCTGTCATGGAAGACCTGGGAGTCACACCGATGGATGCAGAGGGCAAAGAATTCGACGCCAATCTCCACAACGCCGTCATGCATGTAGAAGACGAAGAACAGGGAGAGAATGTGGTGGTAGAAGAACTGCAGAAAGGCTATATGTACAAAGAAAACGTACTGCGCCACAGCATGGTAAAAGTAGCGAATTGACATTGAGCACTTAGCGAGAACAAGCGAAGCGAAGTACGAGGTTAGTGCGAAAGTCGTTACTCGTACTCAGAGAAGCAGAGCCGAAGGCGAAAGCTGAACGCTAGTACGATGTAACAACATTAACGGAGCGAAAGCGACGAGAGCACTTAGCGAGGCATTGAGCACTTAGCGAGAACAAGCGAAGCGAAGTTCAAGGTTAGTGCGAAAGCTGTTACTCCTACTTAATGAGAACAAGCAAAGCGAAGTTCGAATGCTAGTAGGATGTAACTACCATATAAACTATGGTTTGAAAGTCGTGTGCAAGTTGATTTTAATTTTAATATTTTATAGAAAATAATGATTGATTTTAGGAGGAATAAATCATGGGTAAAATCATTGGTATTGATTTAGGAACAACAAACAGTTGTGTAGCTGTTATGGAAGGTGGAAAACCTACCGTTATTACAAATGCAGAAGGAATGAGAACGACACCATCTGTCGTAGCATTTACAAAAACCGGAGAACGTGCGATTGGTGAGCCGGCAAAACGTCAGGCTGTAACAAACGCAGAAAAAACAATCTCTTCTATCAAGAGACATATGGGAACTGACTACAAAGCAAACATCGATGGAAAAGGATACTCTCCACAGGAAATTTCCGCGATGATTCTTCAGAAGTTAAAATCTGACGCAGAAAACTATTTAGGAGAGAAAGTAACGGAAGCTGTTATCACAGTTCCTGCATATTTTAATGACGCACAGCGTCAGGCAACGAAAGATGCAGGTAAGATCGCCGGACTTGATGTAAAACGTATTATCAACGAGCCTACAGCAGCTGCTTTGTCTTATGGACTTGATAATGAAAATGAGCAGAGAATCATGGTATATGACTTAGGTGGAGGTACATTCGATGTATCTATTATCGAGATCGGTGATGGAGTCATCGAAGTATTATCTACAGCCGGAGATAACAAATTAGGTGGAGATGACTTTGATAATGTCATCACAGAATATATGTTGTCTGAGTTCAAGAAACAGGAAGGTGTAGACCTGTCCGGTGATAAGATGGCAATGCAGAGATTAAAAGAAGCAGCAGAAAAAGCGAAGAAAGAATTATCTTCTTCTACAACGACAAATATCAACCTTCCGTTCATCACTGCAACAGCAGAAGGTCCAAAACATTTTGATATGAACCTGACAAGAGCAAAATTCGATGAATTAACAAGAGATCTTGTAGAAAGAACAGCAGGTCCTGTAAATTCCGCATTAAATGATGCCGGATTGGCTGCTTCCGAATTAAGCAAGGTTCTGTTAGTAGGTGGTTCTACTCGTATCCCGGCTGTTCAGGATAAAGTAAAACAGCTGACAGGAAAAGAGCCGTTCAAAGGTATTAACCCAGACGAATGTGTTGCCATCGGTGCTTCTATCCAGGGTGGTAAATTAGCAGGAGACGCCGGTGCAGGTGATATCCTTCTTCTGGATGTAACACCATTATCCTTATCCATCGAGACAATGGGCGGTGTTGCAACAAGACTGATCGAACGTAACACAACCATTCCTACAAAGAAGAGCCAGATTTTCTCTACAGCAGAAGATAATCAGAGTGCAGTTGATATCAACGTCGTACAGGGTGAAAGACAGTTTGCAAGAGATAACAAATCCCTTGGAAGATTCCGTTTGGATGGTATCGCTCCGGCAAGACGTGGAGTACCTCAGATCGAAGTAACATTTGATATTGATGCCAATGGTATCGTTAATGTATCTGCAAAGGATCTTGGAACAGGAAAAGAACAGCACATCACAATTACAGCTGGATCCAACATGTCAGAAGAAGACATCGATAAGGCTGTAAAAGAAGCTGCTGAATTTGAAGCACAGGATAAGAAGAGAAAAGAAGCAATTGATGCGAGAAATGAAGCAGATTCCATCGTATTCCAGACAGAGAAAGCTTTGGAAGAAGCAGGAGATAAAGTAAATCCAACAGAAAAAGCAGCAGTAGAAGAAGACCTGAAAGCATTAAAAGATCTTGTAGAGCAGACAAAAGATCAGGAAATGACAGACGCTCAGGTTGAAGACATGAAAGCGAAGAAAGATAAACTGATGACAAGTGCACAGAATCTGTTCGCTAAGATGTATGAAGCAGCCGCAGGTCAGGCAGCACCGGAAGGAGATCCATCCAGCGCAGGTCAGACATCCGGCGGAGCAGACGATAATGTCGTTGACGGAGATTATAAAGAAGTTTAATTGAGATAGAAAAGGTAGACGATCATGGCAGATAAGAGAGATTATTATGAGGTGTTAGGCGTTGACCGTAACGCTTCAGATGCGGAAATAAAAAGAGCCTACCGAAAACTCGCAAAAAAATATCATCCGGATACGAACCCTGGAGATAAAGAAGCAGAGGCAAAATTCAAAGAGGCAACAGAGGCCTATGAAGTGCTGAGCGATTCTGAGAAAAAAGCGCAGTATGACCAGTTTGGTCATGCTGCCTTTGAGCAGGGGGGAGGATTCCAAGGCGGCGGATTTGGCGGTTTCGACTTTGGCGGAGATATGGGTGACATCTTTGGCGATCTTTTTGGTGGTATGTTCGGCGGCGGAGCAAGAAGCAGCCAGAGGCAGCAGAACCGTCCGGCGCAGGGAGCGCATGTCCGCGCGAGAGTTCACGTGACATTTGAGGAAGCTGTATTTGGTACCACGAAGAAGATAGAAATCACATTAAAAGATGAATGTACTTCCTGTCATGGAACCGGAGCAAAACCTGGAACCCAGCCGGAGACTTGTCCGAAGTGCGGAGGCCGAGGACAGATTGTATATACACAGCAGTCTATGTTTGGAACCGTTCAGAATGTACAGACTTGTCCGGAATGTCATGGAACCGGAAAGGTCATTCGGGATAAATGTCCGGATTGTCACGGAACCGGTTATGTCAGCAATCGGAAAACGATTGAAGTTACGGTACCGGCAGGTATTGATAATGGGCAGAGCATTCGAATCCGAGGAAAAGGAGAACCGGGAGTCAATGGAGGACCACGGGGAGATTTGCTTGTGGAAGTTATCGTACAGAGACATCCAAAGTTCCAGCGCCAGGATACAACGATCTATTCAACAGAGCCGATTTCTTTCACGCAGGCAGCTTTGGGCGCAACGATCCAGATTCCTACAGTGGATGGTCCGTATGAATATACGATCAAACCGGGAACTCAGACTGATACACGGGTACGCCTGAAAGGAAAAGGAGTGCCGATGGTCCGCAATAAAAATGTTCGGGGAGACCATTATGTCACATTGGTAGTCCAGGTACCGGAACATTTAAGCGGAGAACAGCGTGCAGCGCTTCAAAGATTCCAAGAAGCAATGGGAGAAGTTCCGAAGAAGACAGAACATGAACACAAGGGATTTTTCGGGAAACGTAAAAAATAGTTTATGGGAACGAAGTTTCCTAGTGAAATAAAAAGAAGAAGAACCATTTTATCAAGAAAATGTTCCTTCTTCTTTTTTTGCACAATCAAGGGGATTCTAATAGCTATTTTCTCGCCTTATAAGAAATCAAAAAGCTGTTTCAGGCTATGGGCGATGCCATCTTCATTGTTGGACAGGGTCACTTCATCAGCAGCTTCCTTCAATGCATCGCAGGCATTTCCCATGGCGACACCATGTCCGGCAAATTGGATCATTTCTAAATCGTTTTCTGCATCGCCAAAAGCAATCACTTCTTCCGGTTGAATTCCCAGCTGCTCACAGACATATTTTAAGCTGGCAGCTTTATGTATGTTTTTCGGCATGACCTCAATATAAAACGGCGCTGTACGTACAAATTCCAAGCGGTCTTTGTAAGGTCCGCCGATCACAGATAAAACATCGTATAATTCTTCTGGCTGTACAGAGGTTAAAATCTTAACCGGATCGAAATTAAGGGAGTCAGCCAGAGAAGAAACGATAGTATAATCCATAGCATTGTTGGCGCATTCATGATCCAATTTATATGTGTCTGCAGATTCTGCGTAAAATATTTCTCCATCGTCAATGATTGGAGAAACAGGAAAATCTTTAAGATAACGGAGAACTTCAACCGCAAGATCGCGAGGGATAACCGTCTGAGAGAGAATTTCTTTGGTAGAAGCGTCAACGATTTTCCCTCCATTATATGCAATTAAAATTCCATGATGTTTGTCACAGTCAATTGCATGCATTTCACGGAACAGACCATGAAGAGGGCGGGCAGAAGCAAGAACGACCCGGACGCCTTGCTCCTGAACCTTTTTTAAAGCAGCCGCAGTTTTTGGGGTTACTGTCTTGTGGTCATCGCACAATGTGCCGTCTAAATCCAAAGCAATTAATTTGTAATCCATAATCATTCCATTCCTTTCATCGGTATAAGATTAAAATAATTATACATCAAATGCACTTTCAGGCGCAATAACACCTAAAGATGCGGTTTCACAAAATTAAAAAGATCAAATCGTAATAAAAATGTAAGAGAAATCTTCGTGATTCTTTGGATCTGTTTGGTAAGATAAAGAAAAACGGAGGTGGTATTGTGAAAAAGAATTTTTTAGCGGTCATGTTTTTTGTTTATTTTCTTGTACTTACATGGATCATTGTTTTTAAAATGTGCACGAGCTGGGATGCGGCAGCCGGGCTGGGAAACGTAAGAAGCATTAATTTGATCCCATTGAAAGGATCCATGATCGTAAATGGGAAATTAAGTATTTCGGAAATTATGCAAAATGTTATCGCTTTCCTGCCATTTGGTGTTTATTTAAGAGCATTATCAGAAGATAGAAATATCATGAAAGAGGTGGGGGCTATTGCATTGAC
Source organism: Candidatus Anaerostipes excrementavium (assembly GCA_019114985.1). GTDB lineage: Bacteria > Bacillota > Clostridia > Lachnospirales > Lachnospiraceae > Anaerostipes > Anaerostipes excrementavium. The sequence continues at coordinate 117,691 of DXEM01000027.1, read as the reverse complement.
GAGTGTAATCTATGAGACGCTGCAGTATATATTGGCGATTGGACGGACGGATATCACGGATGTGATCGCAAATACCATAGGAGGAGCGGCAGGCATTCTGGTTTGTTCTCTAATCGAAAAGCTGTGCAGAAAAGAAGAGCAGGCATTATTTGTCATTTCCGTATGTGCCGGAATTGGAACCATCGGAATACTAGGACTAATTGTAATGTTATTGCTGGCGAACTAAAAAAAAGAAAATGTATTGTATCAAAATCCTATTCTTGTGCATACTATAGAATCAAGTTAAATTTGCATATTGTGTCCTGTATACATCATACTATTTTAAGAAAAATTTTAAAAAGTGGTAATAGAAATGATACAAATTCAATATGCAAATGGTATATAATGCCAGTAATCTGCTGAAAGAAAGGAGATTTGATTATGATGCATATTAGAGAAAATTATTTTATTGAAAAAGATGAAAAAACATATATATTAAAAAAACGTAAGACGACTGACCAGGGACAGACTGCATATGATGAGCTTGGTGCTTATGATTCCATTAAGGAAGCAAAAGATGCGGCAATCAAGGAGATGATACGAGAAGAAGTCAATCGTAGAAAATCTGCGCCTCTGCATGAGATTATTCCTTTGATGAAACAAAAACACAGAGAACTTTCCGGAGATAATCAGTTTTTTTACAAAGTAACATGGGAAATGTAAAAATGTTTAGGAGTCTTTGCAAAATAGATGAGAGATCATCTATGGAGCAGAGGCTCCTTTTCCCATTTTGTAAAAGAAAATGACGGTATATAAGGAACATGATATAATGAGAAAAAGAGAAAGATAAAAAGTATTTGCTGCCAATTTTAGAGGAAAGATAAAATAGATTGAAATTTGGAGGGATACCGTGTTTAGATCAATTAGAAAAAAGAAAAATGAAATTAGCATTGAGAAAGCGAAGAGGCTTCTTCATAATGCCCGGAGAGGAGTTTTGGCTGTCAATGGAGACAATCACTATCCTTACGCAATACCAGTGAACTATTTGTACGACGAAGAAAATCAGAAGATATATTTTCACGGATCGCGTGCAGGACACAAGGTGGATGCAATAAAGAATTGTGATAAGGTATGCGTCACTGTGTTTGGAAATGAAACGGTCAAAAAAGAATCGTGGGCGCCATTTTTGCAGAGCGTTGTCATATTCGGGCGCTGTCATTTGGTTAAAGATCAGGCGACCGCAATAGCCTTGTTAAAGAGATTTGCAATGAAGTTTTACCCTGACGAAAACATGGTTGATGAAGAAATTGTTCTTTCCGGAAAAACTGTGCAAATGTACGAAATAGAGATTGAACATTTAAGCGGAAAAGAAGTTCAGGAACGATAAAGTCTCAGTTTGATGCAGGATTGTTGATAGGAAGGTGATTCAGTATGAGTTTGTTTCATAAGTTTCAAAAGGGAAAAAATCAAAAAATGCAAACGGCAAAGCATTTTGACCATGAGTTACTGGAGATTGTACGGATCGTAAGTTTCGATGATGAAGAGATCTTGGAATCTGCTCAGAATTGTATCAATCATACAATGGAATACTATCAAGATCATACAATGGATTATGAAGAACGAGGGTTATCTTCGGAAGAAGAAAAAACTTTTTTGCAGTGGATCGGATGTATCGATCTATTAATCGGTAAGAATTATGTATGTGAATGTGATTGGAAGGAGACTATGGATGAGTTTGTTTCACAGGTCACTGCACTTCGAGGAATGAAGCTATTATCACTCAAGATAAACAGTAAGTGGTTCGATGAAGAAGAGGACATTCCAAAATGGTGTGAAGCATTAGATGAAAAATGGAAAAAATCAAAAAGTGCTGCAGCAGCATTTGACATAGATAGTGACTCCTATGTGATATTCTTATGTAAGAAAGCGGACATCGAAACATTATCTGTTCTGGCAGAAAAATTCGGGTACCGAATTGACTATGCAAAAAATATGTAGGATTAGAAGTGATCATAAGGATATGGCCAAATTTTAATTGGAGGAAATTTTATGCAATGGGATATTAACAAATTAAAATGGACAAGGGAACCTTTGGACTTTACGATTACCCCAGAGAAAATTGAAATTATAACAGCCCCGCACACAGACCTATGGCAGCGGACATATTATCATTTCCGCAACGATAATGCGCCTGTGCTGCAAATGGAAACGGATGAAACGTTTTTTTCGTTTGTGGTTAAAACCGATTTTTCAGGCAGTCATCATCGTTTTGACCAATGCGGTGTGGTTTTGTACTTAGACAGCGAAAACTGGTTAAAAGGCTCCGTTGAGTACGAAAATGAAAAATTTCAGCATTTAGGAAGCGTTGTAACCAATCACGGTTATTCAGACTGGGCAACAACAGAAATACCAGCCACAGTAAAAACCATGTGGTATCGTTTGAGCCGGAGAGATGACGATTTCTGTATTGAGAATTCTGTAGATGGTAAAATATTTCAGCAAATGCGCATATGCCACATGATAAATGCAAAAGGTGCGATTCGATTTGGTGTATATGCCTGCAGTCCGGAAGAATCCTCTTTTAAGGCTGTCTTTACCAATATGAAAATAACCGAGTGTCAGTGGCTCGCTCACGATGGACAGGCACCCGATAAGGAAGCGTAATGCAATTTCATTTTGCGGAGGAGTAATCATGGATATAAGAATAGTACCTGCCTATGAACAGCGTGAGGAAATTAATATATTATTTTCGGAATATATAAATATGCTAATCACAAATGATGAATCATTTCAAAAGTACCTTGACATACAAAACTATGATGAAGAAGTCAAGCATTTAGAATCTAAATATGGTATGTCTGACGGAAGGTTATATTTGGCTTACTGTGATGAGGGGTTAGCAGGCTGTATAGGTTTAAGAAAAATTGATAATCAGAACTGTGAAATGAAACGTCTTTATGTAAGACCACAATTCCGTGGGAAAAAGTTAGGAAGTATTTTGATTGAAAAGATTATAGGGGATGCAAGAGAAATAGGATATTCTTATATGTTATTAGATACATTGCCATTTTTGCAAAGTGCAATACACATGTACAAGAAATTTGGTTTTTATGAGATAGAAAGTTATAATAATAGCCCAATGGATACTTCTATTTATATGAAACTCGATTTATAAAATCCCGGTTTTAAGAAATAATAAAATTGTAAATTTGGTAAAGGTGTTGTGTATGGCAGAGGCATTTATTATTTTGAGTATTACAGCGATCATTTTTATGTTTATTGGAATCAATGCTTGGAAGTCATAGGATTACCAATTTTGTTTGTTGAACAAAATTCTCCACTATTTATACTCGTAATTTTTGAAGTGGTGATTTTGGTGATTGCTGCTATTATTATCTATTTGAGAATTGAGAAAAAATACAGACAACAGTAACAGACAATTCTCAGTTTTAAGAACTGTGAAAATGAGGGAGCACCGGAATGGGACTGCATCCGCGACGCAAAACGGGTTTTAGATATTTTCCGTGCAAATAACTTGCCTGTCATTCAGATTAAAGAAATTCACAGACCGGATATGGTGGATTTTGGACGAGAATTGGATGGCGCAGAGTCGATTCATTGTATGGAAGATTCGCCGTATACGGATTATGCGGAATTTGGCGGACTGACAGACGTCTGCATCCATTATACAGCAGTAGATGCCCATCAGCACGATTATTACATTAAAGATGTAACTGATGCGGTTGCCGGTTCAAGCAAAGAAGCACATGAATACGCGCTGAAAGCAATCAAGTATTTACAGAGGAATTCGTTGATAACAGTAACTGACATTGAAAACGCAGAAGTAGAATGATAAACAGATGATTCTTAGAATAGGAGTCAAAGGAAGTACAATGAAGAGCTTAAATGATGTAATTGAGAAAATGGAAAGAGAAATAGACACTGACAATTTTATAGAGACCATGGATCATTGTATTCAGGAGATTGAAGAAAGTGGAGTTGGTATTCGCGCAGCAGAGCCATTGTTAGAATTTATGGAACGTCATCCATTTGCTGACTTTGGTGTGCCGGGTTCCATTGTTCACTTTTTAGAAACATTTTATAAAAAGGGGTATGAAGAAATTTTGCTCAGATCTGTAAAGCGAAGACCAACGATACATACGATATGGATGTTAAACAGGGTGAAGAATGGAGCACAAGAACAACAAAAGTATATGAATGTATTGAAAGAAATTGTCGAAAACAAGAAGATTGAAAAAGAAATAAGGGAAACTGCTGAAGAATTTCTAGACTGAAAGAGTTATTCAATAATTAATGCGGGAAAGAATTAATTGTATTTAATAGAGGAAAACATGGGTGGAATGGTTTTGTCTGCAAAGAAGATAATCTTGACCGTACTTTGCCTTATATTTTGAAACAATGTGAAATTTTCAAAAGTTTCATATGTGCTTTGGAAAAATATGCTTATTTAATATATGATAATGATACAACCTAAAGTTACAGAATGAAGGAGAAGTATTTATGAAAGAACGATTATATACAGAACGATTGGTTATGAGAAAATGGGCAGAGGCAGATGCCAAAAATTTATATGAATATGCGAAAAATCCTGATGTTGGGCCTATTGCAGGTTGGCCGGTACATGAAAATATAGATTTCAGTAAAATGGCGATTAGGGAATACCTATCAATTCCGGGAACTTATGCGGTGTGCTTAAAGGATGATCATGCTGCAATAGGAAGCGTAGGCCTTCTGTTTGGTGAAAACAGCAATCTGGTAACAAATGAAAATGAAGCAGAGCTGGGTTACTGGATTGGCGTTCCATTTTGGGGACAGGGATTGATTCCGGAAGCCTGCCGTGAAATTCTGCGCTATGGATTTGATGAACTGGGGCTGAAGAAAATCTGGTGTGCATATTTTAATGACAATGTGAAATCTAAAAAAGTGCAGGAAAAGATAGGATTTCTATACAGTCACACGAATGAAAATATTTACTGGGAACTTATGGACGATTATCGTACAGAGCATATTTATTGTATGACGAGAGAAAGATGGCTCGAACTTCAAAATTAAAATAGGAAGGCTAAATTTTCTGCTTCTTTCGATGGAGGTAATATGTTATAATGATTTTAACCGATGATGGCAATGAGGATTGTCTCGTCGGTTTTTTTGACTCAGGAGGGAGGTTAGAGCCATGGAGTTCTTTTTCTTGTTATGCGCGATCGTTTTAATCCTTTGTATCTTTTCAAATAAGATTTCCAATAAACTGGGAATCCCGAGCCTTTTGATTTTCATGCTGCTTGGCATGTTGTTCGGATCCGATGGGATTTTTAAAATTGATTTTAATAATTTTTCTATGGCAGAAGATATTTGTACCACTGCCCTTGTATTTATCATGTTTTATGGTGGATATTCAACGAATTGGGAGCATGCCAAGCCGGCGGCGCCAAAAGCATTGCTTTTATCGACGGTAGGGGTTGTTATGACGGCAGGACTTGTCTGTGTATTCTGTCATTTCTTTTTAGGGTTTCCTTTTGCAGAAAGTTTTCTGATTGGATCTGTTGTTAGCTGTACCGATGCGGCGGCTGTTTTTTCTATTCTTCGTTCTAAAAATCTGAACCTGGAAGGAAATCTGGCCCCTTTGCTTGAGATTGAGAGCGGAAGCAATGATCCAATCGCCTATATGCTGACAGTAAGTGCATTGACAATGATGGAAGGAAAAGAAGCAGCTGCATTAGGCGGTATGATCGTGGCAGAGATTTTCATTGGAGCTGCGGCAGGTGCTTTGATTGGAATTGCCGCGCCGCGTATCGTCTGTAGATTTCGTTTCTATACGGGAGGTTTTGATGCGATTTTTATGATCGCGGTTGCAATGATTTCCTATGGGATGGCAGCGATTTTAGGAGGAAATGGCTTCCTTTCCGTTTATCTGGCAGGAATTATCATGGGAAATGCGAAAACGAAAAATAAAGCGGACATTGTACATTTCTTTGATAATATCACGATGCTTGCCCAGATGGCAGCTTTTTTCCTGTTGGGACTGCTTTCTTATCCGTCTCAAATGGTTAGTTTTATGCCAAATGCATGGATTATTATATTATTTTTGACATTTGCGGCAAGACCATTGGCCGTATTTTTGCTATTGGGAAGAAAATATTCGGTACGTGAGAAGATTTTTATTTCCTGGGCAGGGCTTCGAGGAGCATCTTCTATCGTCTTTGCGATTTTTGCCACAGTCAGCGGTGTGTATGAAGGCGAGAATGTTTTTCATATTGTATTTGGATTGGCGATTCTGTCAGTTGCCGTACAAGGAACGCTGCTTCCAAAGATTGCGGAAAAATTAGAACTGATCGATGCATCCAAAGATGTTTTAAAGACCTTTAATGATTATCAGGAAGATGCCGGGATGAATCTGATGCAGATCCATATCAGCGAAGAACATGGATGGAAAAATCATCTTGTAAAAGATGTGAATCTTCCGGAAGGTTCTTTGGCGATGTTGATTCGGAGAAAGGATGAGACGATCATTCCAAAAGGGGATACGAAAATCTTAGAGGGAGATGAGATTGTTTTAAATGTTCCGGCGTATGAATCTGTCAATGATATTGAATTAAGAGAAATTGCGATTGATCGAGAGCATCCGTGGAAAGGATGCCGGATCGAAGAATTGGATCTGGAAGATCATGTGCTGGTTGCTATGATCAAAAGAGAAGACCGCAATATTATACCGAGGGGAAAGACTGAAATCAAAGAAGGAGATATCTTGGTTGTATACAATTAAAAGAAAAAGCCGGTCTTGTATCAGAAAAGCTTCTATGTTACACTAAGGAGATGTTGGAATCAAAAAAGATTTTGATTCCTTTTGATACCGGATAGGTTACGAAAGGGAGTTTGAGAAACATGGGATGGAATAAGATTACGATCCAGACATTGACATCTGCAGAGGACATGATTAGTTATGAATTGACGGAATTAGGCGCGGCCGGAGTGGAAGTTGAAGATCATGTGCCGCTGACGGAAGAAGAGATGAAAGTGATGTATGTGGATCTTCTTCCGGATGAGATTGCTCCGGATGACGGGACAGCAAAGATCCACTGTTATTTTGAAGAAGATGAGAATTTGGAAGATATTACATGGAAGATCCAGGAGATGCTTCATCGTCTGAGTGGTTTTATGGATATTGGGGAAGGTACGATTTCTTTTGATAAGACGCAGGAAGAGGATTGGGTGAATAACTGGAAGAAATTTTTCAAGCCGATTCGTCTGGATGATCAAATTATCATTAAGCCGACTTGGGAGGAATTGGATCATTCGGATGAGGACGCAATTGTCGTTGAGATTGATCCGGGAACTGCTTTCGGAACGGGATCTCATGAGACGACAAAGCTTTGTGTAGAAGGAATGAAACCGTATATCAAAGAGGATACGAAGATTTTAGATATCGGATGCGGAAGCGGAATCTTATCCATCATTGGATTAAAACTTGGAGCCTCTCATGCGGTGCTCACCGATATTGATCCAAATGCGATCAACGCATCCAAAGAAAATTTCGAGGTCAATCATATTTCCGAAGAACAATATGAGATTTATCAGGGAAATGTCCTGGATGACGAAGCGTTTGTAAAATCTTTAGGAGAAAAATGTTATCCGCTGGTAGCGGCTAATATTTTAGCAGATGTGCTCCTTCCGCTGATTGAGATCGCAGATCGTTTCCTGACAGAAGATGGTGTGTTTGTATTGTCTGGTATCATTGATACGAAAGAGAAGGAAATCAGCGAGAAACTAGAAGCCTATGGATTTGAGATCTTGGATATCCGCCGAATGAAAGACTGGGTTTCTATTACAGCGGGAAAGAGGAAGTAGGATGCATCGATTTTTTGTAAAAGAGGATCAGATTCAGGAAGATAAAATATGGATTTGCGGAAGTGATGTGAATCACATCAAAAATGTTCTTCGTATGAAACCGGGGGAAAAGGTTTTCTTAAGCTGCGAGAATGATTTGGAGTATGAATGCAGTCTGGAAGAATTTGGAGAAGATGGGATCTGCGCCAGAATATTAGATATTCATGGAATGGAGACAGAACTTGAGACAGAGCTGATCCTATATCAGGGACTTCCAAAAGGCGACAAGATGGAATGGATCATCCAGAAAGCAGTGGAACTTGGTGCAAGTAAGATTGTTCCGGTCCGTATGAAACGGTGCGTTGTGAAACTGGATGCGAAAAAAGCGAAAAAAAAAGTCAGCCGTTGGAACAGCATTGCGCAGAGTGCGGCAAAACAGGCCCGCAGGGGAAAGATTCCTGTAGTGACTGAAGTCATGGATTTTAAGGAAGCCATGGAAGATGCGAAAAGTTTGGATATGTTTTTGGTGCCGTATGAGGAAGCAAAAGGCATGGAACATTCCAGAGAGCTGTTTCAGAAGGCAAAAGAGAAGAAATCTATTGGGATTATTATCGGACCGGAAGGCGGCTTTGATAAAGAGGAAATTGAATCGGCAAAGCTTGCAGGAGGCAATGTTCTAACCCTTGGAAAAAGGATTTTGAGAACGGAAACAGCAGGCATGACGATGCTTTCTATTTTGATGTTTTTATTGGAAAAATGAAAAGGAGAAAGAAAATGACGATATATTTTGATAATGCGGCAACGACCAAAGTGTTTCCCGAAGTCATGAGCGTCATGGAAGACGCAATGAATGTGTCTTATGGAAATCCATCCGCAAAGCATAGAAAAGGAATGGAAGCAGAGAATCTAATCAAAGAGGCTCAGGAAACCATTGCAAAGTCTTTGAAAGCAAAGCCAAAAGAAATTTTCTTCACTTCCGGAGGAACAGAGTCAAATAATACGGCAATCATCGGAACGGCGCTGGCAAACAAGAGAAAAGGAAAACATATTATTACATCCAGGATCGAACATGCTTCTGTCTATGAGCCGATAGCATTTTTGGAAGATCTGGGATTCGAAATTACATATTTGAACGTAGATTCCAAAGGACAGATTCTATTGGAAGAGTTGGAAACGGCGATTCGTCCGGATACCATCCTGGTCTCCCTGATGTTTGTGAATAATGAGATCGGAGCGGTACAGCCAATCAAAGAAGCCGGAGAAATTATCAAAAAGAAAAACAAAGATACGGTATTTCATGTAGATGCGATCCAGGCTTATGGAAAACTGCCGATCGTTCCGAAGAATTTAAAGATTGATCTGCTTTCCATGAGCGGACATAAGATTCATGGTCCAAAAGGCGTAGGGTTCCTCTATGTCCGTGAAGGAACCAAGATTCAGCCGTTGATTTATGGAGGCGGACAGCAGAAAGGAATGCGTTCCGGAACGGAAAATGTGCCGGGAATCGCAGGTCTTGGTTGTGCGTGTCGTCAGATGATTGGCGATCATTTTGAAAACGCGGAAAAAATCAGAACTGTCAAAGAATATTTTCAGGAAAGAATCAAAGAAATCGAAGACATTCGGGATAATTCCGGAGAGGCGCCGCATATTGCGAGTATTAGTTTTCGAGGAATTCGCAGCGAGGTCCTTTTGCATGCGCTGGAGGACAAAGAGATTTATGTTTCTTCAGGATCTGCTTGTTCCTCCAATAAAAAACAAGCGGTCAGCGGAACATTAAATGCCATTGGACTTCCGGATGACTATAAAGACGGTACCCTGCGTTTTAGCTTTTCTGCAGAAAATACGAAAGAAGAAGTTGATGAAACGATCGAAGCGCTGAAGGAGCTGGTTCCGATGCTTCGAAGATTTGTAAGAAGATAAGAAAAGGAGAGAGTTATGAAGGTTACAGCCTTTTTGATCAAGTATGGAGAAATTGCGATCAAGGGAAAGAATCGCTATATGTTCGAAGATGCTTTGATGCGCCAGATCCGGTTCGCGATGCGTCCGGTGGGCGAATTTAAAGTTCGGAAAGAATCCGGAAGGATGTTTGTAGAAGGAAACGGGGATTTTGATTACGACGAGGCAGTAGAAGCGCTTCAGAAAGTATTCGGTATTGTAGGGATCTGTCCGATGGTGGTAGAAGAAGATAAAGATATCGAACATCTGAGAAAGACGGTATTGGCATTTATCGATGAACAGTATCCGGAAAAGAATTTTACATTCAAAGTCCATGCCCGCAGAGGAGACAAGCAGTTCCCAATGACTTCGATGGAACTGAATATGGATATTGGAGAGAAGATGCTGGAAGCATTCGAAGGAATCAAAGTCGATGTTCATCATCCGGATGTTATGGTAAATATCGAGGTTCGTAAATATATTTATATTTATTCTCAGGAGATCAAAGGACCGGGCGGAATGCCGGTAGGAACCAATGGAAAAGCCATGCTGTTGCTCTCCGGCGGAATCGACAGCCCGGTAGCAGGATATATGATTGCAAAGCGAGGGGTAAGAATCGATGCGACTTATTTCCACGCACCGCCATATACAAGTGAACGTGCTAAACAAAAAGTAGTAGATTTGGCAAAGATTGTGGCCAAATATGCCGGACCAATCGATCTGCATGTGGTTAACTTTACAGATATTCAATTGGCAATCTATGAAAAGTGCCCGCATGATGAGTTAACGATCATTATGAGAAGATATATGATGAAGATTGCAGAACATTTTGCAGGGAAAGAAGGAGACCTGGCTTTAATAACCGGTGAAAGTATCGGACAGGTGGCAAGTCAGACCATCCATAATCTTGCGATTACCAATGAAGTCTGTGAGCTTCCGGTTTTCCGTCCATGCATTGGAATGGATAAACAGGAAATCGTAGATATTGCAGAAAAGATCGGAACATTCGAGACATCGATCCAGCCGTTCGAAGACTGCTGTACGATCTTTGTAGCGAAACATCCGGTTACAAAAGGAAATTTAAAACGAATCAAAAAGTCAGAAGAACATCTGAAGGATGTAATTGACGATTTGATGAGAGAAGCCATTGATTCAACCGAAGTCATTCATGTGAAATAAAAGGCTGGATTTTGCGGAGAATCTCGTCGCTGTCGTCTGATGTAATGACCAGATGGAAAGGCCTGGACAAATCTAAGCTTAAAAGACTCATCAGAGATTTTGCACTGACGACATAAGGGCCGGAGACAATCTCGTAATTGCCGGGATATTGATCAATGATATCGATAAAAGAATACAGTTCTTTGATCGAATTAAATTGGATCCATACAGAACACATAAAAAACTCCTTGTAGGTGTTGATTTCAGAATTCATGGATAGTGTACTCGCATTTCATAAAAATGTCAATAGAAAGGAATCTTTATGAAGATATATGGGAAAAAAGCATCCATTGTTACACTGGGCTGCAAAGTGAATCAGTATGAGACAGATGCTATGTGCGCGATGCTTCAGGAGGCAGGAGTCTCCATTGTAAGTACAAAAGAAAAAACGGATATTTATATCGTAAATACCTGTTCCGTTACCAATATGGCAGAGCGGAAATCAAGACAGATGCTTCATCGTGCAAAGCGAAAAAATCCGGATGTGGTCGTCGTGGCGGTGGGGTGTTATGCCCAGGTCGGAAAAGAAGAACTTATAGCAGACGGACATATCGATCTGATTATTGGAAATAATAAAAAGAAAGATCTGATTAAGATCCTTGAGGAATATCAGCCAAACGAGAAACCTGAGACAGAGGTATTGGATATCGCTTCTGACCGGGAGTATGAAGAACTCCATGTCGATCATTTGAATTCCCATACAAGGGCTTATATCAAAGTACAGGACGGCTGTAATCAGTTCTGTTCTTACTGCATTATTCCTTATGCCAGAGGAAGGGTCCGCAGCAGAAGAAAAGAAGACGTGTTGGAAGAAATCCGGGGACTGGCAGGAAAAGGATATCAGGAATTTGTCATTACAGGGATTCATGTGACTTCCTATGGGACGGATTTGGGAGAGATTCGATTGATTGATCTTCTGGAAGAGATTTCAAAGATAGATGGCGTCAGACGAATCCGTTTAGGTTCCTTGGAACCTGGCTTTATTACGGAAGATGTGCTTCGCAGACTTAGCCGCCTGGAAAAATTCTGTCCGCATTTTCATTTGTCTCTGCAAAGCGGATGTGATACCGTGTTAAAACGGATGAACCGCAAATATACGACAGAAGAAATCCGGGAAAAATGCAGGATGATCCGTCAGTATTTCGATCAGCCGGCGCTGACAACAGATATCATTGTAGGATTCCCGGGAGAGACCGAGGAAGAATTTGAGGAAACAAGAAAGTTCCTGGAAGAAATCTGTCTGTATGAGATGCATATTTTTAAATATTCGATCCGCAAAGGAACCCGCGCTGCAAAGATGCAGGATCAAGTACCGGATCAGATCAAAGCAAAGCGCAGCGATATTCTTTTGGAAATGTCAAGAAATCATCAGGAGGCGTTTGAGAAAGCGCAGCTTGGGCAGACCAAAGAAATCCTTATAGAGGAAGAAGTGCATGGAAGCAAGAATTGGTATACCGGGCATACGCGGGAATATGTGAAAACAGCTGTATACAGCGAAACGGATCTGGAAAATCAGATGGTAAATGTGCAATTAGAAACCATCTCTCCGGATGGATATGTGAAAGGCAGATTGGCTCCGGAAGAGAAATAATGTAAAGCATGAGTGAAATTTTTTGTTTTCCCATTGCTATTTTAAAATTTTTATATTAGAATAAGAATACATGAAAGGGACGTGATAATTATGGATAACAATCGTACACAACATTTTTCGGTTGTAAAAGAAGAGCTTGATGTACACATGATCCTGGCGCGTGTATATGAAGCATTGCAGGAAAAAGGTTATAATCCTGTGAATCAGATGGTAGGATATATTATGTCAGGAGATCCTACGTATATTACCAGTCATAAGAATGCCAGAAGCATCATCAATAAAGTGGAACGTGATGAGATCATAGAGGCTCTGATCGAGAACTATATTGACACGAAGCTTCGATAAGACGGACTTGCTATGAGAATACTGGGATTGGATTACGGAACAAAGACAGTGGGCGTTGCCGTAAGTGATGAGCTTGGATTGACGGCTCAGCCGTTGGAGACGATCAAGCGTAAGGATGAGAACAAGCTTCGCAGAACTTATGCAAGGATTGAAGAGCTGGTCAGAGAATATGGGGCAGAGACCATTGTCCTTGGTTTCCCAAAGAACATGAATAATACGATAGGCGAACGGGGAGATGCTGCGATTGATTTCCGCGATGCTTTAGTGCGGCGTATTAACATTCCTGTGATTTTATGGGACGAGAGACTTACGACGGTCGCATCTGAGAGGGTGCTGATGGAAAGCGGAGTAAGACGGGAAAACCGCAAGAAAGTGATTGATCAGATCGCTGCGTCTTTCATTTTGCAGGGATATTTGGATTCCCGCCGGGAAGGATAAGGACAGACAGATGGGAAAGAATGAGAATCAGATACTTCTTTTGGATGATGAAGGCAATGAGATCGAATTATATGTCTTAGAACAGACAACGTTAGCCGGAAAGAATTACCTTTTAACAGCAGATTCCATGGATGATGACGGTGTCGTTATGATCATGAAAGAAGCAGAACTGGAAGATGATATGGTTTCCTATGAGTTCGTAGAGGACGAAGAAGAATTGAAGATGATTTCAAGCATCTTCAATGAATTAACAGATGAGTTTGAAGTAAGATTATAAAACAATCGATTGTCACTCCGGAGGAAAGATGGAGGAAGAACTTTGAAGGACAATCAACAGCAGCAAGGACAGCTTGTAGTAAGAAAAAAGAACGAGATTAGTACGAAAGTTAAAAGAACGTATAACAATAACAATAGAAATCACTATAATCAGACAAGGGGACGCCGCAATGGAGCAGGCCGCAAGAAGCCAAGTTCGGTAAAGATCATACCGCTTGGAGGACTTGGGCAGATTGGAATGAATATCACGGCGTTCGAGTGCAACAATCAGATTTTGATTGTAGACTGCGGTCTTGCGTTTCCTGATGAAGATATGCTTGGAATCGATCTGGTGATACCGGATATCACATATCTGAAAGAGAATGCCAAGAAGATTCGCGGTCTTGTGATTACTCATGGGCATGAGGATCATATTGGAGCGATTCCTTATGTTGAAAAGGAATTAAATGTTCCGATCTACGCAACGAAGCTTACGATGGCTTTGATTGACAACAAATTAAAAGAGCACGGAATTTCAGAAAGAATCCAGAAGAACGTTGTCGCTCATGGCGACAAGGTCAAATTGGGAATTTTTGAAGTCGAATTTATTAAGACCAATCACAGCATTGCGGATGCGGCAGCGCTGGCGATCACGACGCCGGCAGGTGTCATTGTGCATACCGGCGATTTTAAGATCGACCATACACCTCTGTTTGGAGAGGCGATCGATCTTGCGAAGTTTGCGGAGCTCGGAAGCAAGGGCGTGCTGGCGCTGATGGCGGACAGCACCAATGCAGAACGACAAGGTTATACGTTATCGGAAAAGAATGTAGGAAAGCGTCTGGACGGCATATTTGCAGAACATTTGAAAGGACGCATGATCATTGCGACATTTGCTTCCAATGTAGACCGTGTGCAGCATATCATCAATTCTGCGCATAAGTACGGAAGAAAGGTTGCAGTGGAAGGAAGGAGCATGGTGAATATTATCACCACTGCTTCTGAATTGGGGTATTTAAAGATCCCAAAGAATACTTTAATTGAAACGGATCAAATTAGAAATTATCCGGATGATCAGATTGTTTTAATTACAACAGGAAGCCAGGGAGAACAGATGGCTGCATTATCCCGTATGGCGAACTCAACTCATAGGAAAATATCAATTGTACCAACGGACACGATTATCTTCAGTTCCAGTCCGATTCCTGGAAATGAAAAAAATGTATCAAAGATTATGAATGAACTGGCAGTCAAAGGCGCCAAAGTCGTATTTCAGGATACGCATGTTTCCGGACATGCCTGCAGAGAAGAGATTCGTCTGATTTATGCGCTGACAAAGCCGAAATATGCGATTCCGGTTCATGGAGAATATCGTCATTTGATGCGTCACAGCGAACTGGCTGAAGAGATGGGAATTCCAAAAGAGAAAGTCTTCGTACTGTCGGAAGGTGATGTTCTTGAATTAAACAAACGTCAGGGCAAAGTTACCGGAAAAGTACAGGCCGGAGGAATTCTGGTGGATGGTCTGGGTGTCGGAGATGTAGGAAATATCGTCCTCAACGATCGTAAAATGCTGTCACAAAATGGCTTAATTATTGCGACAGTTACCCTGCAGCGCCATGGCAATCAGATTCTTGCAGGTCCGGATATCGTATCACGAGGATTTGTCTATGTCAGAGAGTCCGAATCATTGATGGAAGGAGCCAGGGAGGTAGCTTTGGCAGCCGTTGAAGAGTGCATGGAACGAAATATTTCGGATTGGTCCAGAATCAAAAACAGCATCAAAGAATCCTTGAGCAATTATATTTGGAAGAATACGAAACGAAATCCTATGATCCTTCCGATTATTACGGAAGTATAAGACAGGAACCAGGCGGGGGTGTAAGAACAAGATGAAGAAACTATATATATCAGAACATGTCCGCTTGTTTTTTCGAACAATGGGAGGCGTCTTGCTCATATGCTCGATTTTCGCTATTTTTTATTGGGCATATGTTGTGGCGCAGGACGCATTTTCCAATCCTGCATATGACAGTCATGGAAATCAAGCAATTGAAGTCGTGGTCAGAAAAGATGACTCAGAAGCAGAGGTTGCCAAACAGCTGAAAGACAAGAAGCTGATCAATGGAACGATTCGATTTCGGGTTCGAAAATACTTTTCAGAGTTTAAAAATGAAACATTCATTCCCGGGACTTATGTTTTTTACCAGTCCCAGGGAATGGATGATATCATGGCAATCTTATGCGGAGAGCAGGAAACAGAGGAGAAGCTAGAATGATTGTAGATGCGAATATTACAGATTATCTTCGTTCCCTGATTCATGATGATGCGAATGAGGAATTTTATCGAATTCAGGAGGAAGCCAGGGAAGGGCATGTACCGATCGTAAAACCGGAGACGAAAGAGCTGCTTCGAATGTTGGTCTCACTGACTCGTCCGATGAAGATCTTGGAGATTGGAACGGCAGTCGGATTCTCCGCTCTTTATATGAACGAATTCCAGCCACAGGGCGGAAGTGTTGTTACCATTGAACGGAATGAGAAAAGGATTCGGAAAGCAAAAGAGAATATCAGGAATCTTGGGCGGGAAGACAGAATCACTCTTTTAGAGGGGGATGCCGCAGAGATATTAGCGAAAATCGACGACTCGTTCGATTTTATTTTTATGGATGCGGCCAAAGGACAATATATCTATTTTTTGGAAGATGTATTGCGGCTGTTAGCCCCGGGAGGTCTTTTCGTATCAGATAATGTTCTCCAAGATGGAGATGTAGCAAAATCAAGGTACGCAATCGAACGGCGAGACCGGACGATTCATAAAAGAATGCGGGATTTTCTGTATCAGATAAAGAACTGCAGTGTACTGGATACCGTGATCCTCACAGTAGGAGACGGGGTAGCAATCAGCAAAAAGACAGGAGAAACCAATGAGAGAAAGTGAATTATTGATCCCTGCAAGTAATTTGGAAGTTTTAAAGACCGCGGTCTTGTACGGGGCCGATGCGGTCTATATCGGGGGAGAGATGTATGGCCTGCGGGCAAAGGCAAAGAATTTTTCCATGGAAGATGTAAAAGAAGGAATTGCTTTTGCTCATGAACATGGGGCAAAAGTCTATATCACAGCAAATATTGTGGCTCATAATGGAGATTTGGAAGGAATTCGGGAATATTTCCGGGAATTAAAGGAAATAGAGCCAGACGCGCTGATCATATCAGATCCGGGTGTTTTTATGATTGCCAAAGAAGTTTGTCCGGAGATTGAACGGCATATTAGTACACAGGCCAACAGCACCAATTATGCAACTTATAATTTCTGGTATCAGCAAGGCGCTTCCAGGGTCGTATCTGCAAGAGAGTTATCATTGGAAGAAATCAAAGAGATCCGCCGCAATATACCGGAAGATATGGAAATAGAGTCTTTTGTTCATGGCGCAATGTGTATTTCTCACTCCGGGCGTTGTTTGCTAAGCAATTATTTTACCGGACGCAATGCCAACAATGGAGAATGTACGCATCCATGCCGATGGAAATACGCAGTCATGGAGGAGACAAGACCGGGAGAATATTTGCCGGTTTATGAAAATGAGAGAGGGACTTATATCTTTAATTCAAAGGATCTTTGCATGATCGAGTACATCGATCAGATCCTGGATGCCGGAATCGACAGCTTGAAGATTGAAGGAAGAATGAAGACAGCGCTATATGTAGCCACAGTGGCAAGGACTTACAGAAAAGCCATCGATGACTGCAAAGAGTCTGTAGAAAAATATAAGGCAAATATGGAATACTACAAAGAAGAGATTGCCAAATGCACCTACCGTCAGTTTACAACAGGATTTTATTTTGGAAAGACCGATGAGAACTCTCAGATTTATGATAATAATACGTATATTAAGAATTATACTTACATTGGGATTGTACAGGGACATAACGAGAAAGGATATGCATTGCTGGAACAGAAAAATAAGTTCTCTGTCGGCGAGGTAATTGAAGTTATGGTTCCGGATGGAACGAATCTGGAAGTTACGGTAAAGGCAATCGAAGATGAGGATGGGACATCCATGGAGTCTGCGCCTCATCCAAAGCAAATGATCTATGTTGATTTTGGACAGGAAATCAAAGAAGGATATTTACTGAGAAGAAAAGAATAAGATATCTTATTTTTAGGGAATCCATAGGGAAAAGCACTTTTTGAAGCCGAAAATCATAATATGATAAAAAGGCTTAGAAGGGTGCTTTTCTTTTGCAGGCATTTCTGGAACCATTATCACCGGAGGAGGAACGTCACTATCTGGAACTAAGCCATCAGGGAGATATGGAGGCAAGGAATCTGCTGGTCGAACATAATCTTCGTCTGGTTGCTCATATAGTAAAAAAATATCATAATTTCGATCGAGATAAGGACGACTTGATATCTGTAGGAACGATTGGATTAATCAAGGCAATTAACACCTATAAATTGGAAAAAGGACATCGGCTTGTTACCTATGCGTCAAGATGTATTGAAAATGAGCTGCTGATGATGCTTCGGCAGGAACGAAAGACCTCAAAAGATACCTCTCTTTACGAACCGATCGGGGTAGATAAAGAAGGCAATGAGATTCATCTTCTGGATATTCTCGGAGCAGAGGAGATCGATCTGGTCAAGAAAATTGACCAAAATGAGAAAATTAAAAGAATCTACCAGATCCTCGAAGAGATGGAGCCAACGAAGGAAAAGAAAACCTTGATCATGAGATATGGATTATATGGAACCAAACCTATGACACAAAGGGAAGTTGCACAAAAATTAGATATATCCAGGTCATATGTCAGCAGGATTGAAAAAAAGGCAGTGGAAATGCTAAAGAAACAGTTGGATTTGTCATCTTCAATCCCAGATGACTTGCGCGGTTTTGATAAAGTGTAGTAGAATAAACAATATCAGATAAGAAGGTTTCGCAAAAGAAGCCTAAGGTGTGAAGGAGGTGTTTTATGAGCTGGACACCATTACCTGTAGGGATTGAAAATTTTAAAGAAATGATAGAAAAGGGTTACTATTATGTCGATAAGACGTTATTGATCCAAGATCTTATGGATTTGAAAGGTAAAGTAACCCTTTTTACCCGCCCGAGACGCTTTGGGAAGACCCTGAATATGAGTATGCTGCGATATTTTTTTGAGAGATCTGATGAGGATCGCAGAACATTGTTTGAGGGAACAAAGATCATGGAGGCTGGAGAAATATATAAGAAAGAAATGGGCCGGTACCCGGTTATTTCTCTGTCATTTAAATCTATGAAGCAGGCAAGCTATGAAGATGCTTTTTATTGTATAAAAGAAGAGATTGCAAGAGAATATAAGAGACATTCCAACATTGCAGAACAATTGGATTCGAAACAAGAACAGAAAAAATATCAGCGTTTTATGGATCGGAATGCAGAACCAGAAGAGTATCTCACAGCGCTGCAGTTCCTTTCAGAATGTCTATGCAGTTGTTATGAAAAACGAACGGTGATTTTGATCGATGAATATGATGTACCGTTGGAAAATTCATATTTCTGTGGATTTTACAATGAAATGGTCTCATTCATTCGATCTTTATTCGAGTCAGCTTTAAAAACCAATGATACTCTGGAATTTGCTGTTATTACAGGATGTCTTCGAATCAGCAAAGAATCCATTTTTACAGGACTTAATAATCTGAATATCATTTCTATTTTGGATCGCAGTTATGCGGAACATTTTGGATTTACACAAAGTGAAGTAGATCAAATGCTCAGTCATTATGGCTTGGAGCAAAAGAGAGAAACAGTGAAAATATGGTATGATGGATATCAGTTTGGAGATACCGAGGTATATAACCCATGGAGTGTGATTAATTATATTAATTCATGTTATAAAAATAGAAATGAGTTTTGCAGACCTTATTGGTCGAATACAAGCTCCAACAGCATTGTTCGGACGCTTGTGGAGAAAGCTGATCTTTCAGTCAGGCAGGAAATTGAGGCGTTAATCGCAGGGAATACCATCGAAAAACCTGTTCATGAAGATATTACCTATGATGATATGGATTCCACCCAGGATAATCTTTGGAATTTTCTGTTATTCACCGGTTATTTGAAAAAAGTGAAAGAGCGCCAAAATGGAGAGACAATTTATATGGAAATGGCGATTCCCAATACGGAAGTTCTCTATATCTATAAAAATACGGTGCTGCGTTGGTTTGAAGATCAGATCAAAGCAAAAGAATTATTGCCGTTTTATGATAGTATTCTAAACGGAGAGTGCGAAAAAATAGCGGAAATTTTGTCTGAAAATTTGATGGAAACGATCAGTTTCTATGATTATCAAGAAAGTTATTATCATGGATTTTTAGCAGGTATGTTAAAAAATATGGGAAATTATATTGTTTTATCGAATCGGGAATCCGGAAATGGAAGACCGGATATTTTGATAAAGCATCCTAGTGTCAAAGGAAAAGCTGTCATTATCGAAATAAAAACAGCGAAAACGTACCAACAATTAGAAGAAAAATGCAGAGAAGCTCTTCGTCAGATTGAGGATCATAAATATGAAGAAATTCTAAAACAAGAAGGATATCAGGATATCCTAAAATATGGAATTGCGTTTTACAAAAAAGAATGCATGGTGAATCAAATATAGAAAATAACAAAATTATTTGTAAATACGCAGAGCCATGAAACATTCGGGGTTTCATGGCTCTCTTTCTATCATACTTATATGGAGGATGGAGAATCTTACAGATAGTCCATATCTGCAAGCGTGCTTAAAATATTGTGGCCTTCCTGTACGCCATCGATGATTCTTCTTGCGCGGACACTGTCACCGATATTGATGATCTCAACATCTGTATCTGCGAATTCTTCTCGAATTTCATCCAAAACAGGTGCATTTGCGCGCATTCCCAGGCATACAAATCCATAATCAAATGGCAGTTCTTTTTCCTCTTCGCCGGCTTTTACAACAAAAGCATCCGATTTGACTTCGCAAAGAGCGGTGTTTGGCATTTGTTTTACGTCGTGTTTCTTCATTAATGCATTTGTTCCGCATTTAGAAACCGGATCCAGGTCTTTTCCGATCTGAGGCATCATTTCTACGATGCTGACATCAGCACCTCTTGGAGCGAAATATTCTACCACGTCAAGACCTACAGCTCCGCCGCCGACAACGACAACTTTCTTGCCGGAACAATCTTCCGGATAGGAAGAAAGGCTGTTGATCATGCCGGTAATAGAAGCCACTTTGGAACCTTCTTTGTCGATGTGATCATGAAGTCCCTTGATTGGCGGAAGCAGCGGATTGGAACCTGTTGCGTTTACAATAATATTCGGGTGAAGCGCTTTGATGAGCGGTAAAGTCGCTTCCTGTCCCTTAAAGATAAACAGGTTCGTAAGTTTTGAAGCTCTGTTCACCAGGTAAGCCGGAAAATCTCCTAAACGTTTCTTGTCTGGAATCTTAGAGATTTCTACAGATAATCCGCCAAGAACGTCTTTTTTCTCGAAAAGGAACGTAGTACATCCAACCTCTGCAGCTGTACATGCTGCTTCCAATCCGGCAGTACCGCCGCCGATGACAACCACATTGCAAGGTTTGTTAATTTTATGTTTCTTATAATCATATCCTGAGTTGATGGTCGGATTGATCGTACAACGAATCGGACGGTTTACTCCGATACGGTTTCCGGCACATCCGATATTACAGGAAATACATTTTCTGATTTCGTCTTCAAGGCCCGTTGCAACTTTTTTCACCCAGTGAGGGTCTGCAATTAATCCACGGCCTATACCGATGATATCTGCGTCGCCTCTTTCCAGAATATCATCTGCAACACGAGGATCACGAATATTTCCCATCGTAACACAAGGCTTTCCAAACTTATCTCTGACAGCTTTCGCCATGTAAGATCTCCAGCCGTCTTTTAAGTAGTTCGCATCGATCTGATACTGAATAGAACTGTTTAATCCTGCAGATACATCAAAAACATCGACTTCATCCTGGAAATAAGAAACCAGCTCTAATGTATCTTCCAATGTATTTCCGCCTTCTACGAATTCATCGGCGCTGAGACGAACGAAGATTGGGAACATCGGTCCTACTTGCTTGCGGACTTCTTCAATAACTAATTTGGCAAAGCGAGCCCTGTTTTCCGGACATCCGCCGAATTCATCGGTTCTCTTGTTGGTCGTTGGGGACATAAACTGGCTGATCAAATAGGAGTGTCCGGCATGGATCTCAACGCAGTCAAAACCAGATGCCTGAGCGCGTGCTGCAGCTTCTCCATATTTTTTTACAATCGCATAGATCTCATCAATTTCCAATGGACGAGGAGTTTCGCCGCCTTCCTTAGAAGGAATGTTGGAAGCAGATACCGGCTGCATATTCGTACGTTTAGACTGAGCAGAAGCGCCGGCGTGGTTCAGCTGAAGCCCAATGCAGGCTCCGTGTGAATGGATCGTTTCGCAAAGTTTGAAAAAGCGAGGCATATAGTTGTCATGATCAATACGGATCTGTGTTGTACCATTGGAACCAAGAGGTGAGTCCACACTGGCATTTTCTACCATGATTAAACCAACACCGCCTTTGGCTCTTTCGGTGTAGTAATCAATGTGCAGAAAACTCATCTCACCGGTCTGTTCTCCATAGTTTGTACCCATTGGAGTCATCATGACGCGATTTTTCATCGTCATGTTTTTGATTGTCAATGGTGAAAAAATATTCTTATAGTTAGATTTCATAGAATTGGAACCTCCAAAAAATAAACAAATTTTGTTTCCTGTGAGGTTGTGAAAATTATCTTTGGGTGTGTTCGGATGATTTCATTATAGCACCTGGTCAAATATTTAACAAATCAATATTATTTTAAAAATTAATAGAATCTATCTATAGTTTCCAGCACGAAATCGATGAATTTTCTGACTGCCGGGATCATAGGATGGTCTTTTAAATAGGCCATATAGACGGTATGATAAGGTTTTACGTTATCTAAATGTAATATATTCACGTTATATTCCTTCAAAGACTCTACGTGAGCGACGAATCCGATTCCGAAGTTTTCTGCAACGAGAGAAGCAATGGCGTTTTCATCGGAGGTTTCAAAGGCAATGGATGGTTTCATATGATTCTGCCGATAGATAGAATTGGTGTATTGTCCGAGTCCGGAGGTGCGGTCATAGCCAACGACAGGATATTCTGTCAGGTCTTCCAGCAGCAGCGGCTTTTTATACTTTAGGGGATGTCCCGGAGGTACAATGATGACCATTTCCTGGTTTACGACCGGAATAAACTCAATCCCGGTCTCTTCCGGAACCTTCGATCCGAAAATGACATCGTATTTTTCTGTTTTTAAGGCTCGGATCAGGTCTTTTGTAATTTCCTGATTCAGAGAAAAAGTAATCCCTTGGTTTTGTTCTCGGTTCAAAAAACTGCGGACCAGGTGGGGAATGTAAGATTTCGCAAGGGGAAAAACATAACCAATATCAATATGTCCTCCGGAAGAAGCCGCAAAAGAACGCATTTTATCTTCAGCGATTTTAACCTCTTCCAAAATCCGATTCACATGTTCCAAAAAAATCTTTCCATATTTGGTCAATTCAATATTTCTTCCGTTTTTCTTGAAAAGCTGCACCCCCAGATCTTCTTCCAAATTTGAGATAGAACGGCTCAGGCTAGGCTGAGAAATATTTAATTCTCTGGCAGCTTGATGATAATGCTGTAATTGGGCAACCTTTTGAAAATAGTATAGCTGATTTAAATTCATAAATAGACCTACCTTATGACAATGATTTCTCAAACAACTATATTTTATCACGATTGATAGCAAAAAGCTATCAAAATATAGAAAAAGATGTATTAGAAGTATCGATTGAAGTGCGTTATAATATAGCCATCGGGTTGTTAAAAAATTAACTTTTGGGTGGAATAACAAAAACGAAGAAATTTAGAAGAGTGAAAAAAGGAGAAAAAACATGGCAGAAAGAATTACAGGACACACAGAATTGATCGGCTTAATGGCTTATCCGATTCGTCATTCCAGCTCACCGGCAATGCATAATGAAGCATTTGCTACATTAGGATTAGATTACGCTTATCTTGCATTTGAGGTAGACAACGATACATTGGAAGACGCAGTAAAAGGATTAAGAGCTTTAAAAATGGTAGGATCAAACGTGTCCATGCCAAACAAGACAGTCGTAGGACAGTATTTGGATGAGCTTTCACCGGCAGCTGAGATGGCAGGAGCCGTGAATACAATTGTAAATGACAATGGGAAACTGATCGGACATATCACAGACGGAATCGGATACATGCAGTCTTTAAAAGATAATGATATCGATGTGATTGGCAAAAAAATGACAATCACAGGAGCCGGAGGAGCTGCAACAGCGATTGAAATTCAGGCAGCTTTAGATGGTGTGAAAGAAATGTCAATCTTTAATATCAAAGATAAGTTCTGGGAGAATGCAGAAAAGACGGTAGAGAAGATTCGTGAAAATACAGACTGTGTTGTTCATCTGTATGATCTGGATGATAAAGAGAAATTAAGAGAAGAAATCGCAGACAGTTATTTATTCGCGCAGGCAACAGGTGTTGGAATGAAACCGTTGGAAGGCCAGTCTGTTGTACCGGATAAATCTTTCTTCCGTCCGGACCTGATTGTTACAGATACAATCTATGCTCCAAGAGAGACAGCTCTTCTTAAGATGGCAAAAGAAGTAGGATGCAAGACAATGAACGGACTTGGCATGATGCTGTTCCAGGGAGACGCGGCATTCCACTTATGGACAGGCAAACATATGCCGATTGATCATATGAAAGAAGTTCTGGATATTAAATACGATTAAGAGAAAAAAAGAGAGGAAATAATTAAAATGGATAAAAAATATTTACCAAGCGCCCTGATTCTTTATTTGAACTATTTTGTTCATGGAATCGGATGCTCTATCTTAAGCCAGCAGGTTGTGAAAGAAATGCTTGCCCAGCAGTGGGGATTAAATGATGTTATGGCGGTTACTTCCATTGCGGCAGCATTGGGACTGGGACGTCTGATTTCCCTTCCGTTTGCAGGACCATTATCTGATAAATTAGGCCGTCGTCTTTCTGTATTGATTGGATGTGCGTCTTATGTTATCTTCTTTGTAGGTATCGCATTTTCACCGAATACGACAGTGGCTTATGTGGCAGCGGTATTGGGAGGTATTGCAAACTCCTTCCTTGACACGGCAACTTACCCTGCTGTAGCGGAAATTATTTATAAGTACACCGGAATTGCGACAATGGGAATTAAGTTCTTTATCTCTGTTGCTCAGCTGTTAATTCCGTTTTTCTTAGGTGTTGCGGCAGGAAGCAGTATGTCTTATCTGATGCTTCCGCTGGTAGCAGGAATCGTGATCGCAGTACTTGGAGTTTTGGCAATTTTTGCTCCATTCCCGGCAGCATCTGAGAGCGGAAAATCAGAATCCTTTATTGATAATTTAAAGAATGCACATTTTTCAATCGAAAGTGTCGCTTTGATTCTGATCGGATTTACAAGTACAGCGACTTTCCAGTTATGGCTGAACTGTGCTCAGACATTTGGAAAAGACGTTGCTGGTATTGCGTCAGAAAGTGTTTCCATCATGCAGACTTACTATTCTGCGGGAACAATGGTAGCATTGGTAGTTACCAGCCTTTTGATTACGAAATTCAAACAGGTGCGGTTTCTGGTGATCTATCCGGCAATTTCAGCAGTTATGCTTGTTTTAGTATACTTGATTAAGAGCCCGACAATCTGTTACATAGGAGCATTTGTCATCGGTTATGCAGCAGCAGGCGGAGTCCTTCAGATGGCGACTGCAGTTGTCAACGATCTGTTCCCGAAAATCAAAGGAACAATTACCAGCTTGGTTATGATTGCGTCAAGCTTGTGTAACTATACGATTCTGACAGCAGCCGCTAAGATGACGGCATCTGGTGTTATTGTTATGAATATTGCGATTACAATCATCGGTGTTCTTTTGGCTGTATATGTAAATGCAAGATATGGCGTACTGCTTAAGAACGCAGAAGAAGCAGCGAAATAAGTTTGTGAATCGGTAAAATAGGAGGATAAATGAATGAACACGGTAAAAGTAAGAAATATTGAGATCGGAAGCGGTGTTCCTAAAATTTGTGTGCCAATCGTTGGCGTAACGAAAGAAGAAATTATTACAGAAGCAAAAACATTTGACAGCATTCCGGTAGATGTCGTAGAATGGCGCGTTGACTGGTTTGAAAATGTATTTGATTTTGAAAAAGTTGAGGATGTCCTGAAAGATTTGAGAGACGCCTTAAAAGATACTCCGATTTTATTTACCTTCCGTACATCAAAAGAAGGCGGCGAAAAAGCAATAGAAGCAGAAGCTTATAAAGAGCTGAATCAGAAAGCTGCGGCTTCCGGATATGTAGATCTTGTAGATGTGGAAGTATTCACAGGAGACGAGATTGTAAAAGAGATCGTAGAGAAAGCTCATGCATGTGGTGTAAAAGTCGTAGCATCCAATCATGATTTCGATAAGACGCCGGAAAAAGATGAAATCGTGAAGAGATTGCGCAAAATGCAGGATCTTGGCGCAGATATTCCAAAGATTGCTGTTATGCCGACATGCAAAAGAGATGTACTGACTTTGCTGGCAGCGACAGAAGAGATGTATACAGAGTATGCAGATCGCCCAATCATTACAATGTCCATGGCAGGAACCGGTGTCATCAGCCGTCTGTGCGGAGAAGTGTTCGGTTCAGCTCTGACATTTGGAGCTGCAAAGAAAGCTTCCGCACCAGGACAGATGGGAGTGGAAGATTTAAAGACTGTTTTGGAACTGCTTCATAAGAGCCTATAAGAAGACAGGTAACATGAAACTGGCAGAGAACCATGAGTCTCTGCCAGTTTTCCGCTTATTCTATAAGAACATAGTAAATCCAAAAGAGAGAGAGGTTCAATATGTTAAAATGGCTGAATGAGAATTTAGAAGAATTTCTCATGGTAGCATTGCTGATTGCGATGACCTTGATTATGGGTATCCAGGTATTTGCAAGATATGCCCTTGGAGCGTCCTTATCCTGGTCCGAAGAAATCACAAGATATTTGTTTATCTGGTCTGCATTTATCAGCGTCAGCTATTGTACAAAAAAGTGTATTTCGATTAAGATCGAGCAGTTTGTTGCATTATTCCCGAGAAGAGGACAAGCGATTTTTAAAGTTGTCAATCATACGTTCGAGTTGATTTTCTTCTTTTATTTGATCCCATTTTCTGTGCATTATTTAAGAAGTGCTTTTGAAAGCGGACAGGTCAGTCCTGCCTGCGGAATTCCGATGTACTATATTCAGGCGGCGCCTTTGGTAAGCTTTTTATTAGTAGCCATTCGGATTATTCAGCGTTGGATCGTTGAATTCAAAATTGCGATAGGAAAAGATAAGGAGGAAGAACAATGTCAGCAGTAGCAGTATTTATTATTTTCTTCCTGTGTTTGATCATTGCGATTCCGATTTCGATTGGATTGGGAATCGTTTCTGTTCTTCCAGGAGCTTTTGATCCTTCTTTTACAGCCAGCGGTACCTTTGTTATTCGTTCCATGCTGGGCGGAATTGACAGTTTTCCGCTTCTGGCGGTTCCGATGTTCGTACTTTCCGGAATGATCATGGCAAAAGGCGGAATTTCTAAAAAGATTTTTGATGTGTTTGCTTTCTTTATCGGAAAGCTTACTGCCGGAATGCCTTGTGCGGTTATTGTAACCTGTTTATTTTACGGAGCGATTTCCGGCTCCGGACCGGCAACGGTAGCGGCTGTGGGAAGTATGACGATACCGATCCTGATAAAACTTGGTTATGACAAGACCTTTGCTACTGCAATCGTAGCGGTTGCCGGAGGACTGGGCGTTATTATTCCGCCGAGCATTCCATTTATCATGTTTGGAATGGCGTCAGGAGAGTCTGTCAGTGATTTGTTCATTGGAGGAATCGTTCCGGGAGTTCTAATCGGTGTTTTGCTGATGGTCTATGCGGTATTTTATTGTAAAAGACATGGAGAAGACAAAGAAAAGATTCACGAAGAAGTAGACCAACTTCATAAGAAAGGATTTTTTGGCGTATTCAAAGATAGTTTCTTTGCGATTTTAAGTCCGGTTATCATTCTTGGATGTATTTACACAGGAATTGCTTCACCGACAGAGGCTGCGGTTATTTCCGTATTTTATTCTCTGATTGTCAGTATGTTTATATATCGTTCCATGAAGGTAAAAGATATTTGGCCGATGTTGGTAGAAGGAGTGAAAACCTACGCGCCGATCTTATTTATCCTGGCAGCATCAACAGCATTTTCCAGGGTGCTTACGCTGATGCAGGTTCCGCAGACGATTAGTCAATGGATCCTTGGAAACTTCCATAATGAAATTGTGATTCTGCTTGTGATTAACATTTTCCTGTTATTGGTTGGAATGGTCATGGATACAACTCCGGCGATTTTGATTTTAACGCCGATTCTGCTTCCGATTGCCACTGCAATTGGCATGAATCCGATTCATTTTGGTATTATGATGGTCGTCAATCTTGCGATTGGATTTGTCACACCTCCAATCGGAGTGAACTTGTTTGTTGCGTCATCGCTGACGGAAATTCCGATCATGCAGATCGCCAAAAAGGCAATGCCGTTAATTGTATGTTTCCTTGCAGCGCTTTTGCTGATCACGTTTATTCCGCAGATTAGCCTTGTATTATTGGGAGGTGCATGATGATGAAAAAATGGAAAATGTGTCTGATCGGCTTGTGCATAGCGATGTTTGGATTCGGATTGGCTGGCCTTTATGGCTGCAGCAAAAAAGATAGCTCGGATGATGAGGTGCAGCGATACGCATGGCCGCTTGGTACATCCAGCCCGGAAGATACGGTAACACAGCTTTATGCGGAGAAATTCGCAGATGAAGTCAGCCGATTAAGCGATGGTAAAATGAAGATTGAAGTATATCCGAATAGTACCCTGGGAGGAGACCGAGAATTGCTGGAGAGCTGCAAAGACGGCGATATCCCGTTTGTGGTTCAGAATACAGCGCCGCAGGTAACCTTCCTTCCTGAGACGGCGGTATTTGACCTTCCAAGCGCTTTTACAACAATTGAAGAAGCAAGGAATGCGGTGGATAATCCGGAATTTTATCAAAAAATGGAAAAAGTCTATGAGAAAGGCGGATATAAGCTTTTGGGATATGCGGATCAAGGGTTCCGTGTCATGTCTACCAATAAAGAGATCAAGGATATCAAAGATTTCAAAGGTCAGAAGATCCGAACAATGGAAAACAGTTACCACCTGGATTTCTGGAAAGCTTTAAGCGCCAATCCGACGCCGATGACGTTCAGTGAAGTTTATATTGGACTGCAGCAGGGAACAATCGATGCGCAGGAGAATCCTTATGAGGTCATTGTATCCAGCAAACTGTATGAACAGCAAGATTATGTGGTAGAAACCAATCACTTGCCGCATTATATTTCTCTGATTGTCAGCGATGAGTTTTTCAATGATTTGCCGAAAGAACAGCAGGAGATCATCACACAGGCATCAGAGACGGCAAAAGAATACGCAAGAAAAGCGTCCGATGAGAGAATTGAGGATCGAATCAAGATCATCGAAGACAGCGGAACAAAGATCGTGAAATTAAGCGATAAAGTACATGAACAGATTCGAGAGGCATCCTCTGATATCTATCAGGAAATTGAAGACAGCGTATCAGAAGAGTTGGTAGACTCCTATCTTCAGGGTGTGGAAAAATAAAACATATAAGATAATTTCTGCCCATGAGAGAATGAAAAAGGCGACGTACTTCGATGGGAAGTATATCGCCTTTTTGAATCTATGATTTTAAAATTCCGGATTTGGGTTCCAGTCTTTTTGTTTTGGGGTGCGTGCTGTAGCAGGCATGGAAGCTGCCAGATATCCGATCAGCCTGGAATCATGGAAGAATATCTGGGTCGTCTTTGGATAGATCAGCTGCCCATCTGAACCGATGTCCATATAACAATCTGAACCGGAGATTGCCTCGTTAATTGCCTGAATATCACGATAAAAATCAAAAATATAAAACGGATACTGCTGGGTTGCACGAACTTCTTCAATATAAGCGGAGACCGCATCCTGATCTTCCTGACTGCAGGAATCATCGGGAATCATGAAAACAAAAGGTGTTTCATACATCTTATAGTAATCCATCCATTGATTGCCGTTGTCAAAAGTTTGAAGAGAAGTATAGGTATGATAAATGCCATATAATGCTTTCCGTTCCTTAAGCAGAGAAACATTGCGGTATGTATAGGATTCATCGCTGTCAAAAAGCGCCAGAACATTCTCACATTTTCGAATCATATCCAGATGAATCGGAGCAAGCATTTGGTTTGGAAGGAACCAGAAAAAAGTACTGTCGGAATGTTTGTCGAACAGCTCAAAAATTTCTCCAAAAGACTGGTGAGGAATTTCCTGCCGAATGCAGAACGCATAGATTCCAAGCTTGTTGGCATCCCGAATAAAGCGATTCATATTTTTTAAATTCACGGTATTGGTTTTTGCGGGATTCCATCGGAAGATTAAGATCCAAGGAATGCAGTATCCGGCTTTCTGCATGGCAGAGCGGACGGTCTGAGCGCCTCTGGTCCAGCTGTTATATCCGAGATTAATACCTAAGTTCTTGATAGCTGAATGGGATACGTTTTGCAGTAAGTTTTGAATCATAATATAATACTGGCTGTCATCATTGGCAAGAAGATGCTGTAAAATTGAAAATATAGGAGTCTGGAAACGACTGGATGAGAAGCGGCAGAAGTAGTTCATAAGCTGTCTGATCGTGGCTTTCGGATCCTTGGCCATATCTTCGATCTTGCGCTCCACGATCTTATCAATCATCGCGCTTGTTAAATGATTTGGATTCAATGGAAGCCCCCCTTTTTCGAAAATGAAAGAACGATAGTTAAGGAATCATTTCGTTGCTATTAACTATATATATCATATATGAAAATGACAGAGAATGAAAGTAGAAATGTGTAAAAAACAGGAAAAAATTTTTCGATTTAATTCGCGAAAGAGCAATTGGTGAAAAATATATTGCACGGAAAAGAAAGGTATTATAAAATAAAAAAAACAACGGAAAAAGAATGGAGAGTAAGAGAATGTTTCAGAAGTTTTACCCTGTAGAAGATATCAGAAGTACCTATGATATCAATTTTGAAGAATATTATGAGAAAGGATACCGAGGTGTGATCTTTGATATTGATAATACACTGGTCCGTCATGATATGCCGGCGAATCAGCAGGCAAAGCAGCTATTTCATCGTTTGAAGAAGATTGGATACGAGTTTTGCTTTACCAGCAATAATCGGGAACCCAGGGTGAAAAAGTTCTGTCAGGATGTGGGAGGAACACATTATATCTACAAGGCGAATAAACCTTCCGTAAAAGGATATGAGAAGGCGATGGAGATGATGGGAACCAATAAGCAGAATACGTTGTTTGTAGGAGATCAGCTGTTTACAGACATCTATGGAGCTAACCGTACCGGAATTCATAGTATCCTTGTAAAGCCGATCCATCCAAAAGAGGAAATCCAGATTGTTGTGAAACGCTATTTTGAAAAAATCATTCTTTGGAGATATTATAAGAGAAAAAGAAATAGATGATTCTTGTCTGGAATACAGACAAAACAAAAGGAGACAATTGCCGGTCTTATATGGTACCGGCAATTGCCTCCTTTTTATGTCTTAAAGATATTAGATAAAATTCTGTCTCTCCAGAGAAAGAATGATATCACGGCCTTCTTTGACACCTTCGATGATTCGGCGGCTCTGAGCGCTGTCGCCGATATTCAGGACTTCGATTCCTTCATAGATAAAGTGATCGTACAGTTCCTTCAAAGCAGGAGTTGCAGACTGCATTCCAAGACAGATGAATCCATAATCAAATTCCAGTTCAATGTCTTTGTAATCGTGTCTGACAATGAAACGATCTTCTTTTACTTCCAGAAGGGAAGCGTTTGGATACTGGTGTACTCCGAAGCGGCTTAACATTGCAAGAGATCCGGTTCTGGTAATAAAGTCCAGAGTCTCTCCAAAACGTGCTTTCTGTTCTACAATCGTGACATCGGCTTTTCTTGGAGCGAAAAATTCAACAACGTCAAGGCCGACATTTCCTCCGCCGATTACAACGACTTTCTTGCCTTCCATATTATCTTCATAATCTTCTACATGATCGACCAGGTCAAAAATCGTTGCTACATTGCCTGCTTCAAGGTTTTCTTTTAACCCCTTGATATCAGGAAGAAGAGGGGAAGATCCGGTAGCATTCACAACGATATCCGGTTTGCAGCCTTCTACCAAATCGATGGTAGCCTCTGTGTTCTTAAGAATGAATAAGTTCTTAAGTCTGGAAGCGCGGTGCTCCAAATACTGTGGGAAAAATCCAAGGCGGCGTTTGTTCGGCATCTTTCCGACACGTCTGGCTAATCCGCCAAGCTTGTCTGTCTTCTCGATCAATACAGTGGAACATCCGACTTCAGCAGCGGTGCAGGCCGCTTCCAATCCGGCGGTTCCGCCGCCGATTACAACAACGTTGCATGGTTTCTTCAATGTGCGGTTCTTGTAATATTCTCCGGAAACAATAGATGGATTGATGGTGCATCGGATTGGTTCATCTCCTAAAGTAGCAGTACATCCGTTGTTGCAGGAGATGCATCGATTGATATCGTCGGAATTGCCGAACTGTACTTTATTCACCCATTCAGGATCAGCAATCAATCCGCGGCCGATTGCAATAAAATCAGCTTCTCCATCGGCAAGGATGCGGTTTGCTACTTCCGGTTCACGGATATTTCCGCTGGTCAGGCAAGGTTTTCCGGTGGATTCTTTTAATTCTTTTGCCATAAAAGATTTCCATCCGTCAGGAAGATAGTCTGCGTCATACTGATACTGGATGGAGCAGGTAAGTCCTGCGGATACAGAGAATACATCCACATACTCTTTGAAATATTCAACGATTTCTTTTGTGTCTTCTAATGTGTTTCCGCCTTCTGCAAGTTCATCTGCACTGATATTCAGGAAAATCGGAATATTCTCGCCGACGGTCTCACGAACAGCTTTTAATACCAAAGTTGTAAAGCGTGCGCGGTTTTCTTTGGAGCCGCCGAATTCATCGGTACGGTCGTTCGTTGTCGGAGAAAGGAACTGATTCAAGAGATAACCGTGGCCGGCCTGGATCTCTACGGCATCAAAACCTGCAGTGACAGCTCGTTTGGCTGCCTGCGCGAATTTATCCACGATAGTAAGGATCTCATCCTTGGTCAATGGACGAGGAATATCTCCTCCCTGTCGAGTCGGGATGTCAGATGCAGAGACAGGCTGAATGTTCGTAATGCTTCCATTTGCAGCCGCTCCTGCATGATTCAGCAGGATGCTGATCTTAGCTCCATATTCGTGTACTTTCTCACATAAGCGGTAAAGGCCCGGGATATAGTTATCGTGGTCAATTCTCAGCTGGTAAGCCCCAGAGGAACCCTGAGGAGAATAAACGCTGGTGCCCTCTACGATAATGAGGCCGGTTCCGCCTTTTGCGCGCTGTCTATAATATTCGATAATTTTTTCACTCACTTCACCAGTGTGTTCAGCAAAATTAGTCCCGATTGGAGTCATGACGATTCGATTCTTCAGTGTCATGGATTTTACTGTACATGGTTCAAATAATTTAGGAAAATTCTTCGCTGCCATAATGATATTCCTCCAACTTAAATTTGATTCTTTTTACCATAATTATAGCAAAGTGTGTATACAAATGCAATGAATTTCCCTTTAGTTTCTAAAGCCCATATGATAAAATAAATACAAAACGATCCATAAAGTGAAAATACTGGATGATTCAGGAATAAAGGAAGAGTGATAACATGAATTTGAACCATTTGTATTATTTTCGGGCGCTTGCGAAAGAGGAACATTATACGAAAACAGCGGAACACCTGTCCATCACCCAGCCAAGTTTAAGCCATGCCATTTCCTGTTTGGAGAGTGAACTGGGAGTCAAGCTGTTTGAAAAACAAGGGAGGAATGCCAAACTGACCAAATATGGCGCTTTGTTTCTGCGTTATGTAGAACAATCATTGGAGATGCTGGATGAAGGGAAGAGGATCTTGATTGAATCATCCGGAATCCAAGGAGGATTTTTGGATATTGGATATATTTACACCCTTGGAAGTCATCTGATCCCGGAAATGTTGAAAAATTATTTAAAAGAGAAGGAAGGAAACCGCATCAAGTTTTCTTTTGGACAGGGAACCACAAAGCAAATGATTGCTCAATTAAAGGATGGAGTGTATGATTTCGTATTTGCTTCCTATGTAAATGGAGAAAAAGATTTGGAATTTTATCCGATTACCAAAGAGGAACTGGTCTTGATCGTGCCGAAGGATCATCCATTGGCGGGAGCAGATTCTGTTGATTTAAAGGATACAATTGACTATCCATATATCGCGTTTTCGGAAAACAGCGGCCTGCGGCCGGTAATCAGCCAGTTATTTGCGCAAATCAAATGTCAGCCAAAATTTGCATATGAGGGAGAGGAAGATTCTTCTGTTGCCGGACTGGTCGCAGCCGGGTTTGGAATCGCAATTATGCCAAAGATCCCGCTTCTTCAGACAATGGATGTCTGCACAGTTCCAATTTCATCCCCGGAAATCAGACGATATGTTTATCTTGTGACAAAGAAAAATAAGTATCTTGCGCCTGCTGCAAAGGATTTTATTCGATTCATAAAAAAGAACTACTCTGTGCTGTGAGAAACCATTGAAAACAACTTTGGCTTTATGCTATACTGAGTAAAGACTGCCCGCCTAGATTGGATGAGAACAAAGGCAGAAACACGAGAAAAAGAAAAGGAAAGACTTACAATGAATCAATTAGAAGAAATCAGACAGAGATTGGATCTTTGCGATAAGAAGATTGTCTCCGTTCTTGAAGAAAGAATGGATATTATCAAGGAGATCATGGTTTACAAGAAGCAGAATGGACTTCCGATTCTTCAGCCGGAACAGGAAAAACGGCAGAGGAAGATGTTGATGGCCCACGTGAGCGAGAATACATATAAAAACGAGATTTTGGATATTTTTGCATATATATTGGAAAACAGCAGACGAATCCAGGCGAGAACCCTGTTTACTCACAATGTTTTACTGATTGGATTTATGGGCGTTGGAAAAAGTACCGTATCGGATTATTTAAGCAAGATCCTGGCGTCCCCGCAAGTTGAGATGGACCAGGTGATTGTAGAGAAGGAAGGAATGTCAATCAATAAGATTTTCGAAGAATATGGAGAGACTTACTTCCGAAATTGTGAAACGAACCTGCTCATTGAACTGCAGAAAGGCAATAACCAGATTATTTCCTGCGGAGGCGGTGTTGCGCTTAGAGATGAGAATGTGAAAGAGATGAAGAAAAACGGTAAAGTCGTTCTTTTGACTGCATCTCCGGAAGTGATTTTAGAGCGTGTCAAAGACAGTGATGAGAGGCCGCTGTTAAGAGGAAATAAGAATACGGCGTTTATTACCAAGATGATGGAAGAGCGGCGTCCGAAATACGAAGCTGCAGCGGATGTCATCGTAAATACAGATCATAAACGGGTCGAGGAGATTGCGGAAGAGATCGTTGTGAAATTGACAAGAGAAGATTAAAAAGAGCCGGTAAAGTGAATTTTTAAGAACGGAGGATAAGATATGCAGGCATTTACTCAGTATACACCGACGAAGATCATCTTTGGGAAAGATACGGAGACACAGGCAGGACAGCTTGCCAAAGAGCATCATGCTTCTAGGGTATTCGTCATTTACGGCGGAGGAAGTGTAGTAAGGAGCGGATTATTGGATCGAGTGACGGCTTCTTTAAAAGAAGAAGGACTGGCGTATGAAGTTTTGGGCGGCGTGAAACCGAATCCGAGATTGTCTTTTGCCAGACAGGCAGTTAAGATGTCCATTGATTTTCAGACAGATTTCGTACTTGCAGTCGGAGGAGGAAGCGTGATTGACACAGCAAAGGCTGTGGCTCATGGAACGGCAAATCCGGATACAGATATCTGGGAGTTTTGGTCCAGGAAAAAGACGGTGGAGAAATCCCTTCCGATAGGTGTTGTTCTTACTTTGGCTGCGGCGGGCAGTGAGACCAGCGATTCCGCCGTTTTGACCAATGAGGAGACAAAGATTAAGAGAGGTCTCAGCACAGATTTGAATCGCCCGGTATTTGCAGTCATGAATCCGGAACTTACATATACCTTGCCGAAATATCAAGTCGGATGCGGAATTGTTGATATTATGATGCATACATTGGATCGATATTTTACTCCGACAGAAGGAAATGAACTGACGGATGAGATTGCAGAAGGATTGCTTCGCACGGTGATCCGCAATGGAGCGATTGCGATCAAAGACTCCCATGACTACAATGCAATGAGTGAGATTATGTGGGCAGGAAGTTTATCCCATAATGGATTGACCGGATTAGGTGCGGAAAAAGATTTTGCCGTTCATCAGCTGGGACATGAATTAAGTGCAAAATTCGATATTGCACATGGAGCCAGCCTTTCCGCTGTATGGGGCGCGTGGGCCGAATATGTCTATGGAGAAAAGCCGGAACGATTTGCCCAGTATGCAAAAAATGTATGGGGAATCGAAGAAGATGACATAGATACAGCAGCGAAAAAGGCGATAGAGAAAACAGTAGAATATTTTAAATCTTTGGATATGCCGACTTGCTTTGGAGAGGCCAAGGAAGTTGGAATTAAGACTGACGAAGAGCTTAAGAAGATGGCGGATGGATGCTCTTACGGAGGAACCAGAAGCATTGGATCTTTTAAAACTTGCGATCAGAACGATATCTATGAAATCTATAAATTGGCAAATAAATAGTTGATTCAGATATCCATTTATTATAAAATAAAAAAAGATTATCAAAGGAGGACAAAAACTATATGGTTACCGCAGGAGATTTTAAAAACGGTTTAACAATCGAATTTGAAGGAAATATTTATCAGATCATTGAATTTCAGCATGTAAAGCCGGGAAAAGGAGCAGCTTTCGTTCGCTGTAAATTAAAGAATATCAAGAGTGGGGGCGTAGTAGAGAAGACATTCCGCCCAACAGAGAAGTTTGAGAATGCGCATATTGAACGTAAAGAGATGCAGTATCTGTACAGTGATGGAGAATTGTATTACTTTATGGATAATGAGACGTTCGATCAGATCGCTCTCGGACCGGATGTTATCGGAGATTCTTTAAAATTTGTCAAAGAGAATGAGAATGTTACGATCGTTTCCCATGCCGGCAATGCTTTCCAGGTAGAGCCGCCGATTACAGTAGAACTTCTTGTTACAGAGTGTGAGCCGGGAGAGAAGGGAAATACGGCTCAGGGAGCAACAAAACCATGTACAGTTGAGACAGGCGCACAGGTTATGGTTCCATTGTTCGTTAACGAAGGCGATACGTTAAAGATCGATACAAGAACCGGAGAGTATTCTTCCAGAGTATGATGCTTAGCCGGAAGAATCGAGGGATTATCTGCATCATTCTGTCATCTTTGTCATTCGCTTTTATGAATATGTTTTTGAAGATGGCGGGGGATCTTCCTTCGATTGAGAAAAGTTTTTTCAGGAATCTGATTGCAGCGCTTTTGGCATTCATTATGCTGATGCGAAGCAATACAAGATTTCACTTGCAGAAACGGAATTTATATTTATTTATCTTAAGGTCCCTTACAGGGACCTTAGGTATTTTCTGCAACTTTTATGCGGTGGACCATCTGCTTTTATCAGATGCTTCCAGCCTGAATAAATTATCGCCGTTTTTTGTGATTGTTTTTTCTTATTTTGTACTGAAGGAGAAGATCACACTGCCGCAGCTAAGCTGTGTTGTGGCAGCGTTTATTGGAAGTATGTTCATCGTCAAGCCGAGCTTTGCCTCAGATTCTCTGACGGCATCGGTCATCGGCTTTTTGGGAGGAATGTTTGCAGGATTTGCTTATACCTGTGTGAGGAAGCTTGGGAACAGAGGAGAACAGGGACCGATGATTGTCTTTTTCTTTTCCACCTTTTCCATGCTTGCCTGCATTCCATTCATGATTGCGGATTTTCAGCCGATCTCAGGAACCCAGCTGATTTTTCTATTGCTAACAGGAGTGGCAGCAGCCGGCGGACAGTTTGGAATTACAGCGGCGTATACTTACGCCCCGGGACGTGAGATATCGGTCTATGATTATACCCAGATCATGTTCTCTGCCGTGCTGGGATTTTTCTTTTTCGGTCAGATCCCGGATGGATGGAGCTTTTTAGGATATATTGTGATTATAGCAGCAGGAGTAACAATGTTTTTTTACAACAGAAAACATGGAGGAAATTAAATGAAGTTTATTTCATGGAATGTAAATGGCATTCGTGCCTGTGTGAAAAAAGGATTCCTTGATTTTTTTAAAGAAGCAGATGCGGATATTTTCTGTATTCAGGAAAGTAAGATGCAGGAAGGACAATTAGAGCTGGAATTGCCGGGATTTCATCAATATTGGAATTATGCGGTCCGAAAAGGATATTCGGGAACCGGTATTTTCACAAAAAAGGAACCGATTTCTGTTTCCTATGGCATTGGAATCGAGGAACATGACCAGGAAGGAAGAGTCATTACCTTGGAATTTGAAGATTTTTATTTCATTACAGTTTATACGCCGAATTCTCAAAGTGAGCTGGCAAGACTTGATTATCGTATGAAATGGGAAGATGATTTCCGGGCATATTTGAAAGAGCTGGAAAAACAGAAGCCGATCATTCTCTGCGGCGATTTAAATGTCGCTCATACCGAGATTGACCTTAAGAATCCGAAGACTAATCGAAAGAATGCCGGATTTACGGATGAGGAAAGAGGTAAGATGACAGAGCTTTTGGATGCCGGATTTATTGATACGTTCCGATATTTTTATCCGGATCAGGAAGGAATTTATTCCTGGTGGTCTTATCGATTTAATGCAAGGAAGAATAATGCCGGATGGCGCATCGACTATTTTTTGGCATCAGAATGCTTAAAAGATCGTCTGAAAGATGCCAAAATCTTGACGGATATTATGGGCTCTGACCATTGTCCGATCGAATTGGATTTTGAGTAGATAACAGGAGGATATCTTTGAAAAAATATGGGAAAAAGATCTTGTTGGGAATTGCCGGGATATTTACAATTTTCCTGTGTGCGGCAACGATTCTTTTGATTGTACTGTCCGTTCGGGAATATCGGCCGGACGATAAAGAGGAAGTAAAGATCAAAGGAGACAGCGGCCGTAAGATCGCAAAGGAAGAAGAGATCTCTGTTCTTAGCTGGAACGTAGGATATGGGGCGTTAAGCGAGACAGAAGACTTCTTTATGGACGGAGGAGAAAAAGTACGTCCCGATCAGGCAGATCTGGTGGACGCGAACGTTTATGCAATGAAAGAAGTCATAGATCAGAGCGGATCACAAGTTGTCTTTCTGCAGGAGGTTGACCGAAGCTCCAAACGATCTTATGATAGAAATGAAGTGAAAATGTTCACGGAAGGATGGACCGGAAATTTTGGATATGCCAGAAATTTTTTGTGTGATTATATTCCTTATCCGCTGCCCACCATTGGAAAGGTCGATGCGGGGCTGGTAACGATGAATCAGTTTTCGGTCGATACGGCCGAGCGGATTGCACTTCCGACACCATTTTCGTGGCCGATTCGTATTTGTCAGCTGAAACGCTGTCTTTTTGTGGAAAGAGTTCCCATTGAGGGGAGTGATAGACAGGTCGTTTTTGTCAACCTTCATCTGGAAGCATACGATGACGGCAGCGGGAAAGAAGCCCAGACAAAGTTATTGTCAAAGATCCTTCAGAAGGAATATGATGCCGGCAATTATGTGATTGCTGGAGGTGATTTCAATCAAACTTTTGAACAAGTGGATGAAGAAAAATATCCGGTATGGGATGATGATAATTTCCAGGCGGGGAAGGTGGAAGCTGATTTGTTTGAGGAAGGGTGGCAGTTTGCCGTGGATGACAGCCTGCCGTCTTGTCGTTTGCTGAACCGCCCTTATGACAGGGATGATCCCAAAACACAGTTTTATGTGATCGATGGATTTATTTTATCACCAAATGTAAGTTTGCAGAGCGTACACACACTGGATGAAGATTTTAAGAACAGCGATCATAATCCAGTTCAGATAAAAATAAAATTAAAGTAGGAGGCTTTCTGGAAATGTATGTTGAGAGTATGTTGGATCTAATCGGGAATACGCCGCTGATTAGTTTTGAGAAAACAATGGGCTGTAAAATATACGCAAAAGCCGAGTTCTTGAATCCGGGAGGAAGCATCAAGGATCGTGTGGCAAAAAATATGCTGGAAGATGCAGAAAAAAGCGGGAAATTAAAGCCTGGCATGACAATCATCGAGCCGACGTCAGGAAATACTGGCATTGGTCTTGCTTTTTGCGGTGTTCGTATGGGTTACCGTGTCATGATTGTAATGCCGGAAAACATGAGTGAGGAGCGCCGGAAACTGATCCAGGCACTCGGAGCGGAATTGATTCTGACTCCGGCAGAAGAAAATGTAGATGGAGCTGTCCGAAAAGCGGAAGAGATTGCCGCTTCTTCCGATGAATATTTTATGCCGCAGCAATTTGAAAATCCTGCAAATACAGAAGCGCATTATAAGACGACAGCAAGAGAATTATGTGAACAGGCAGGACAGAAAATCGATATTTTTGTTTCCGGTGTTGGAAGCGGAGGAACTATGGCAGGCATTGCCAAATATTTATTAGAACAAAATCCGGACACGAAGATCATTGCAGCAGAGCCAAAGGGTGTTTCTGCTCTTTTAGGCCAGGAGCCGGGGCTTCATCAGATTCAAGGAATCGGAGACGGATTTATTCCGGCAATTCTGGATCCGAAGATCGTAACGGAAGTGGTAGAAGTATCCGATGAAGATGCCATTGCGACTGCGAGAGAGCTTGCAAAAACATATGGAATTTTGTGCGGAACTTCTTCCGGAGCCAATATTTATACGGCAAGAAAAATGGCGGAAAAGTATGGAAAAGATAAGGTGATCGCAACGGTCCTGCCAGACCGGGCGGAGCGTTACTTCAGTGTCGGACTGTTTTAAAGGAGAAAAGAATGGAAGAATTAACAAATCAGAAGTTATTTCTGCATATGGATCAGACCATAGCAGGTGCGTTATTTGAAAAGACAACATACCCATGGGAGATTCTGCCATTGATCAAAGATTTTATTTTGGAGATTGGGCCGAATCTTCCAAAAGAAGAATACGATCAGATAGGAGAAGATGTTTGGATTGCGAAGACGGCAGCGATCGCCAAGACGGCAACGATCTGCGGGCCTGCAATCATCGGGCATGATACGGAAGTTCGTCCGGGCGCGTTTATTCGCGGAAATGCTTTGATTGGCGAAGGGTGTGTCGTAGGAAATTCTACAGAGATCAAAAATGATATTTTATTCAATGGCGTGCAGGTTCCTCATTATAATTATGTGGGAGATTCTATTTTAGGATATAAGTCTCATATGGGAGCGGGCTCCATTACATCCAATGTAAAGTCAGATAAGACAAATGTTGTGATCAAGAATGGAGACAATGTTTTAGAAACAGGCATGAAAAAGATTGGGGCAATCTTAGGTGATTATGTGGAAGTCGGATGCGGTACGATTTTAAATCCGGGTTCTGTCGTAGGTCATCACACGAATATTTATCCTTTATCCATGGTAAGAGGATATATCCGGCCGGAAAGCATTTACAAAAAGGCAGGAGAAATCGCAGAGAAATACTAAGCTTCAAAAGAAAGGAAATGCCATGAGGAACAAAAAAATACGAAGATTGGCTGCTTCTATGTTAGCTGCAGGACTTTCCCTTGCTGTGACAGGGTGCTTTAAACCGTCAAAGGAATCTGTCACAGAATCAGAATATTATCAGGATCTGAAAGAAGATTATGATAAAGTTTCTGCCGAATTAGAGGCAGAAAAAAAGAAGACAAGCTCTTTGAATAAACAGATTCAATCGATCGAAGAAGCTTCTGGTGATGAGAAACTTGCGGATTACAAAGAGCGGATCAAAGACAGTACCATAGGAAAAGTGGATTTCGTGGCAAAATCCGTAAAAGAAAAGGGATTTGCCGTGACAAATACGGCTGTATGTAATTACGCAAAAGAAATTGTGACCGGATGCAGCAGAGTCCTCGGTGTGACGCCGGATACTTTAGAGAAAGAGTATGATGACTATTATTCTTATGCTTTGATGGATGAAGATAATACGACATTTGAATTTAAAGTATATGGCGACAGTTATCTTGTTTTTGATGATATTCCTTCGAATGTTTATGCTTATAACGGAGCATCTGTCCTTGGAGATGCCCTGATTGATGCAAATGTACAAAAGGAATATGCTAATTTTGCAAGCCGTCTGGCAGATGCCGATTTAATTGTCACGGATGAGAAGCTAAAATATAACGAAGATGCGATCCGCGCATCCAAGATTTTGAAGGATATTTCAAAAGATCGTTTGGATAAAGCAGATGATAATACGGATGATTGGATGGAATATCGGTTTTATACAAGAGGAACCGTAACAAAAGTGCAGATCAACAGCGACGATAAGATCATCTGTGTGGAAGATAAAGAAGGAAAGCAGAACTTTTATCGGATTTCTGAAAAAAATCTCAATAATTTGGAAAAAATTTTAAAATAAGGAATGAAGCCCTCTTTCAGGCAGAAGACTGCCTGGGAGAGGGCTGTTTTCTTTATTTGCGGCATGCAGTATTTGTGGAATCCCGTTTGATTAGTTTTGATTTGTATTCGATTCGAATAATACATTTTTGATCCGGAGAAAATGTATCATCACTTTCCTGGATTTTTTGATAAAGCATTTCAAAGGCCTTCTTTCCCTTGTCCTCCATATAGTGCTCTACTGTTGTTAAGGAGACAGGAAGCAGGCTGGAGGCAAAATCGTTGTCAAAACCACAGACACTAAAATCCTTTGGGATTTTATAGCCTTTCTTCAAGATTGCGTCCATGATTCCATAAGCGACCATATCATTATTTCCGATAAATGCCGTGATATTGGAAAGACTGCGGTCTTCCAAGCACTGGTTGCAGAGACGGTAGCCTACACCGTGTTCCAAAAAAATATTCTTTCGTTCTAATTCCGGAGATATTTTTTCCTCCCGCACGGTAATTTCATAATCTTTGTCAAAACATAATCGCTGAAAGGTTTCCTGGATTGCAACTAGACGGCGGTAACGCATTGCCAGTGATAAGCTGGATCCGATGGTTGTTGTAAGAAATGCAATATGGCGATGCCCTAATTCATAGAGGTGTTCTGCAATCAGGACGCCTGCAGTATAGTTGCTGGTCTCGATTACGCTAACATCAAGAGATGATATTTTATCTCCAATAACAATGACAGGAATCTTCTTAGATGCTTTTTCAAGCAGTTTTGGCGATTGAGGCATCATTGTAAATATGATTCCTTTCAAATTCATATGTATCATATTTCGAATCATTTCTTTTTCCAGAGATGCATCACGAAATGTTGTGATGATCAATGTTTTATACCCCTTTAAAAATGCGGCCTGTTCAATGGCTTGTGCAATGGTAGAGTAATAGGCATTGGAAATATTGGGACAAAAAATAGCAATCATATTTTTGGGGGCTTCTTTGACGGAATCTGTGGAATCAGAAGATGTACGAAATTGATAGCCAAGCTTGGCGGCAGCAGTTCTAACTTTTTCAATTGTTTCTTCGCGAAAAGACACATCGCTTCTCTGATTTAAAATCATAGATACAGAACTGACAGAAATTCCGGAAGCATCTGCAATGTCTTTTAATGTAACTTTTTTCTTATAAGCCATAAAAACTCCTTATTAAAATTTTAATAAAATTTGAATCCTGATTGTAATAAATCACAAATGAATCTCAAAAAAATTAGTGATAATTCTGGTTTTTTTTGAAAAAATATAAAAAAAATTGATGTTATTACTAAATAAATGTAAGATTTAATTAAATAAAACATAGAAAATAATTAAAATTTTAATTTATTATATCAAATTTTTTGTTTCGAAACAATGAAAAAGATAAATATGAAGGAGGTACTATGATGAAAATAATTCAAATATCTGATTTTCATTTGCGAGGAGACGGAAAATTGTCATTTCAAAAAGCAGATACAAGAAAGTCATTTCAAAAAATGATCGACTATTTTTGCAGTCTGAAAGAATATGAATTACCGGAATTCTTTATTGCGACAGGGGATTTGTCAGAGGGTGGAACACGAGAAGGATATCAAATTGTAAGAGAAGGATTTCAGAAATTGCCGAGACCTGTGTTTGTTGTTCCAGGCAATCATGATAAACGTGACTTTTTCCTGGAAATGTTTCCGGAAGAAGCTCCGGCGGAAAAAGAAATCAGGCCATACATTTGCTACACGATTGATGAATATCCGGTGAGAATCATTGTAGCAGATACCAGCAAACCGAACTGCCATTGGGGCGGTGCGTCAGAGGAAGTAATGGATTGGCTGAAAAGAAAAATCATCGAATATCCGGAAAAACCGACGATAGTATTTACTCATCATCCTCCGTTTCATACAGGTCTTCCTGCGATGGATGAAGGATTCGATCATGCGGAACAATTTGCCGAAATTCTCTGCGAACATGAAAATATTCATTTGTGCTGCGGACATATGCATACGGCGATTTTTACAAATTGGAAAGGAATCCCTTGCACTGTATGTCCTTCGATCTCTATGCAGATGGAAGTTGATTTCCGCCACAAAAATGATGCTGCGGTGACAAATGAGGAGAGAGCAGAAAATTTCAAGGGAGGAGGAGATCGGTTCTTTTTAGGCAACCCCGG
This sequence comes from Candidatus Anaerostipes excrementavium, assembly GCA_019114985.1. Lineage (GTDB taxonomy): Bacteria > Bacillota > Clostridia > Lachnospirales > Lachnospiraceae > Anaerostipes > Anaerostipes excrementavium. The sequence continues at coordinate 73,160 of DXEM01000027.1, read as the reverse complement.
ATATCTCATGCATGTTTTGCAGGATGAACGAATCAATACCTACGAAATTACGATTCCGACAGGAGCGGATTATTCCGGACCGTGGCCGTTTAAATACTATGAAGGGGAAGAAGACTAGAGAAAGGGGAGTTTGGTAATATGGAAAAAAGCAAGTTTAAGAAAATAGCGGCCATTACTCTTTTTGAGAGTGCGGTTCAATGGTATTGTTTTTTGCTGTATGGAACGGCGGCGGGCACTGTATTCAACAAAGTGTTCTTCTCTCAAACAGGAGATGGCACAACCGCGCTGATCCTTTCTTATATGTCTTTTGCGATCGGTTATATTGCAGGTCCTTTCGGAGCGATCTTTTTTGGGCACATTGGAGATAGAAAAGGAAGAAAGGTCACAATGTATGCATCATTGCTCATGATGGGAATTTCTACTTCCATCATAGGGATTCTGCCGCCGGCATCTGCAGCAGGAGCCTGGGTCGTGATTTTGCTCCAGCTTATGAGATTAGCACAATGTTTTGGAAGAGGCGGAACCTGGGGCGGAGGAATTTTGATGGCATATGAGAACGTTCCGGAAAACAAACGTGCCCTTTATTCCGCAATTCCACAGATCGGTCTTCCCATCGGTTTTGGACTATCTTCCATCTTGATTGCAATTCCTACTTTGGTTTTTCCGGAAGAAATGTTCTTCACCTGGGGATGGAGAATTCCGTTTCTGGCAGCTATCATTCTTACAATCATCGTTGTGCAGCAAAAAGGAAAAATGATGGAAACAGAAGATTATAAGAAGGCACAGGAAAAATTGGAGGCACAGGAAGCAGAAGCCAAAAAAGAAAAAGTAGGATTCGTACCGATGATAAAAGGATATTGGAGAACTTTGCTGCTGGGCTGTGGTACCAGATGGGTGGATGGTACGTTTTATAATATTTTCATTGTCTGGATTTTAAGTTATTGTATCGATTGGCTGGGAATGCCGTTGATCTATACTTATGTCATTACAATCATTGCATGTATCTTCAAAATCCCATTTACTCTTTTTGGAGGATGGTGTGCTCAAAAAATGGGAAGCAGCAAAACATTTATCATTGGCGGTCTGGCTTCGGCGGCGTTAAGTATCCCGACACTAAAAGTGATTGAATGGAGTCATGGCAATCTTTGGATCACGATTATTGGAATCGTGCTTGGATGGAGCATTGCCTATAATTTGATCTGGGCTGTCATCAGTTCCCTGTGGTCCTCCTACTTCGAGACAGAAGTACGGTATTCCGGTATTTCTTTTGTATATCATGTACCGAGCTTTCTCGTGGCAGGAATGGTGCCGACGATCTGCACGCTGCTGATCAACTATGGAAAAGGAAATACCATTTATGTTGGACTGTATTCTACCATTGTGGCGCTGATCAGCGTAGGATGCTGTATTATGCTGAAATATCGGCATGAGCAAGGTAAGCGATAAAAAGAACAGCACGAGTCAGATTGTTCTCTGATTCGTGCTGTGAAAGTTTATTTGTCGTTGAAAATATCTCCGCTTTTTCCACCGGTTTTCTTTTTTAGATAGATTTCGCCAATTTCCATGGACTTATCCATAGCCTTGCACATATCGTAGACGGTAAGCAGGGCGGTGGTCACTCCTGTCAAAGCTTCCATTTCCACGCCGGTTTTTCCGGTGACTTTCACCGTACAGCTGCAATGGATCGCTGATTCTTTCGGATCCATCTCAAATTGGATTCGGCAATTGGTGATCGGCAGGATATGACACATGGGGATCAGATCAGAAGTTTTCTTCGCTCCCATAATTCCGGCAGTCGCTGCCACACCAAGGACATCTCCTTTTCCAACGGTTCCGTTTTGAATTGCCTCATATACTTCCTGGTTTACTTTGATCGTACCTACGGCGACAGCCGTGCGTGCGGTCTCTTTTTTTTCAGTCACATCAACCATAAATGCTTTTCCGTTTGCATCAAAATGTGTAAATCCCATGTTATTGCTCGGTTCTATAATACATATTTTGCTATGGTTTTTGCTATTTCAGTTACGTCTTTGTCTTTGCTAAACTCAAATTTTATCGTTCCGATTCCGCTAAAATTTAATTCGAGTTCAGAGTCCAGATCAAATGTTCCGGAAGTTTCAATAGAAAACACCTGAATTTTGCTATATGGCATAGAAGAGAAATCTTTTTTGGAACCAGTTAATCCCTGCACATTTACAGCAATGATTCGTTTATCTGTAAATACCATGTAGTCACGCAGTGCAGTATAAACATTAATAATTTTTTCATCATCTAATAATAACGGTCCAATAGACGGCATAATGGAAGAATCAATTTTTTTTTCCTGCATTTTAGTTAGTTTAAAAATCTTTTTGTTATTAAAATCAATCATGTCAGTTCCTTCTTTCTTTTTATAGTTTGAATATAGGTTACCTTACTACTAGACCATAGATGATATGCCTATACATTCAAATGAATATCAATTCCTTTTTTATATAGGAATACCACCAATCCGATAAACTCAGTATACCATATTGTTCAAAAAAAATGAACGATTGTTTCCTAATTAAGAACGAAAGCAGCAAGAGAAAGCAAAATTTTGGGTTTTCTAAGATATTCATAGATTTTGTTGTTTTATTTTTAACGATATGATAAAATAAGGTTGTTATTTTTAATACTGAAAGGAGTTTCAACATGATTTATTCACATGAAGTAGAACAAATGTGTACAGTAGCCCAGGGCGTAAACCATGGAGCTGCACCGATTCCTGAAGAAGCAAATTGGGTAAAGGCGAAAGATATTGCAGACATTTCAGGATTGACACATGGTATTGGTTGGTGTGCACCTCAGCAGGGAGGATGTAAACTGACACTGAACGTTAAAGAAGGTATTATTCAGGAAGCATTAGTAGAGACACTTGGATGTTCAGGAATGACACATTCCGCTGCTATGGCATCTGAAATTTTACCGGGAAGAACAATCTTAGAAGCATTGAATACAGACTTAGTTTGTGACGCAATTAATACAGCAATGAGAGAATTGTTCTTGCAGATCGTATATGGAAGATCTCAGAGTGCCTTCTCTGAGGGAGGTCTTATGATTGGTGCCGGATTGGAAGACTTAGGAAAAGGGTTAAGATCTCAGGTTGGTACAATGTATGGAACTCTCAAAAAAGGTCCTCGTTATCTGGAAATGGCTGAAGGCTATGTAACAGGAATCGCTCTGAACGAAGATGATGAGATCATCGGATATCAGTATCTCAACTTCGGAAGAATGATGGATTACATCAAAGACGGAGACGATGCGCAGACAGCCATGGACAAGGCAAAAGGTCAGTATGGACGCGTGGATGACGCAGCGAAGATTATTGACCCAAGAAAACAATAGGAGGTAACGAAGAATGGCTTTATTTGAATCATATGAAAGAAGAGAGAAACAGGTTCTCGCTGTATTAAAAGAGTACGGAATTAATTCTATTGAAGAAGCTGCCGAAGTTACAAAAGCTGCCGGATTAGATGTATATGCTCAGGTAGAATCCGTTCAGCCAATCTGCTTTGAAAACGCAAAATGGGCTTACACAGTAGGTGCTGCGATTGCAATCAAGAAAGGCTGCAAGAGAGCTGCTGACGCTGCTGCTGCAATCGGAGAAGGACTGCAGGCATTCTGCATCCCTGGATCTGTAGCTGACCGTCGTAAAGTAGGTCTTGGACATGGTAACTTAGGAAAGATGCTTCTGGAAGAAGAGACAGAATGTTTCGCATTCCTTGCAGGACATGAATCTTTCGCCGCTGCTGAGGGAGCGATCGGAATTGCTGAAAAGGCAAACAAAGTTCGTCAGAAACCATTAAGAGTTATCCTGAACGGTTTAGGAAAAGATGCCGCTCAGATCATCTCAAGAATCAACGGATTTACATATGTTGAAACTGAAATGGACTATTACACAGGCGAAGTAAAAGAAGTATTTAGAAAATCTTACTCTGAAGGATTAAGAGCTAAGGTTAACTGCTATGGAGCAAACGATGTAACAGAAGGTGTTGCAATCATGCACAAAGAGGGTGTAGACGTATCTATCACAGGTAACTCTACAAACCCTACACGTTTCCAGCATCCAGTTGCAGGTACATATAAGAAAGAATGTATCGAGCAGGGCAAGAAATACTTCTCTGTAGCTTCCGGAGGAGGAACAGGACGTACACTCCATCCAGACAACATGGCTGCAGGACCAGCTTCCTATGGTATGACAGATACAATGGGACGTATGCATAGTGATGCACAGTTCGCTGGATCTTCTTCTGTACCAGCCCATGTAGAAATGATGGGACTGATCGGAATGGGTAACAATCCAATGGTAGGTGCTACTGTTGCAGTTGCAGTTTCTATCGAAGAAGCTGCAAAAGCAGGAAAGTTCTAATTCATAACAAAAAATAACGCAGGATAAAGCTCTCGGTGAATCTCACTGAGAGCTTTATTTCTTAAATATCATTTTTTCAGCCCGCCCGGTCAAGTTTTGCCGAGCGGCATCTGTACAATATTTTTCACATCTGAACTATAGTGTTCGTCTTCATTCCCTATATATTCCCTCTCCTTTCAAACCATTATTTCCGATTTCATTTCTTGTGCATATTACATCCTCTCTTTTTGGCGGTTTCATCTTTTCTGCTTATTTCAGGAATATTGGAAACAATATGTACAACATTTATCCGGTGAAAATGTCATTAAAATAACCCAATTTCATGTATTTGAATTGCATTTGATTGGACTTTTTTGTCGAATGAAATAGATTTAAAATAAAATTAAGCTCAAGGAGGAAAGAGATGAACAGAAGAAGCAACAAGATCCTGAAGGATCTGATCCTTGGTATCCATACCAATGTTTCTGAATTAGAAGAGACATACAATATACAGGAGAGGACCATTCGGGCAGATATCAAAGAGCTGAATAGAGATTTAGAGTTACGTCATTTGCCGATGATTGCTTCTGACGCAGAAGGAAGATTATGGATTGAATCCAATGAAAAGATTGACATCCGGGCATTTGAAAACATGATTTCAGAATACGATTTCTATACTTATTATCTTTCAAAAAAGGAGCGTTCTACAATCCTTGCGATGATTCTTCTCAATGCCAATGGGTATGTGACCGTCGATCAGTTAAAAGAGAAAATCGGAGTAAGCCGCAATACCTTACTGCAGGATTTTCAGGAGCTGAAGGGGTGGTTTAAAGAAAATGGCATGACGCTCGTCTCTCAGGTCAGACGAGGGTATATTGTTGAAGCACCGGAAATCGAGATCCGAAATGAGATTTTAAAATTATTGGAAGTGAATGGAGATGATAATTACTACAAAAATGGATATAATCTAAGCATTTTTTGGAATTTACTGCTTAAAGAAGCGGATGCTCTGGGAAATTATGAGAGAATCAAGAACTGCATTTTAGAGGAAGAGGAAGCGCAGCAAACATTCTTTGCAGATTTTTCGTTCTTCGAGGCAGTAACAGAATTAACTATTATTACCAACCGGATGATGAGAAGACAATTCCTGCCCGGCTATTATACAAATGAGTGGAGTTACCTAAAAGAAGGTTCCAAATATAATTTCAGTAAAAATTTGTTTGAAAAAATATCAAGACTATATGACATAGACATACGTGAAGTAGAAATTCTTTATTACACGGAATGTCTGAATGGAAAAAGCTATTTAAAAAATGATATTCCAAAAAACAATGGTTTGGAACTGAAAGTTATGATTGCGGAGACGATTTATGAGATTTCTACTTGTTTCGGAATTGATTTTTATCTGGATTTTTCCCTCTATGATCTTTTGGTAGCCCACATGAAATCTGCGGTACATCGACTGAAAAACGATGAAGTTTTGGTAAATCCGTTAAAAGATACTTTGAAAAAAGATTACCCGAAGATTTTTGAAAATGTCAGACAGCATCTTGGACCATTAGAAGAATATATAGGAAAAAAATTCTCTGAAGATGAGATGTCATTTATGGTGCTTTATTTTGCTTCTGTTTTGGAAAAAGAACGAGCTGAAAGTGAGAAAAGCAAAAAAATCAAGGTCGCTTTGGTTTGTGCTACAGGAAGGGGAACTGCACAGTTCATGCTGGCAAAACTGCAGATGCTGGATGATATGATCGAAGTCGTAAGCATTTCGTCTTTTCATAATATGAGAGAGATTGAGACAAACGGAACGCAAATGATTATATCGACGATCCCGCTGGATAATGCAAGTCTCCCCTGTGTGGAAGTGAGATCTCCGATGCTGGAGAAAGAAGATCTTCTGGATATCCAAAGGAAAGTCCTGGATATTCGTGAAGGGAGCGATCAGACAATCAAAGAAGAAGTATCAGATATCAATAATCTTTCGGATGCGGATATTCAGGGAGCATTCTATGATCTCCTCTCAGAAGAAAGGATTCAGCTGGATTATCCGGCCGAAGATTGGGAAGATGCGGTACGGAAGTCGGGAAAGCTGCTTTTGGATACAGGAGCAGTAGAATCGCGTTACGTGGATGAGATGGTTATGAACATCAAGAAAAATGGACCTTATATTGTGGTGTGCCCTGAGACAGCGCTTCCTCATGCGGATGCGGAACAAGGAGTCATTGAAGAGGCGGCTTCTATTTTAAGACTGAAAGAGCCTATCGATTTTCACAGCGGAACCAACGATCCGGTACGGTATGTGATTGGAATGAGCATTCAGAGTGCGAAAAGCATTAACGGTGCGATTTATGATCTGATGATGATCTTTGGCAATGAAAATATACGAAAAAAGTTAAATTGTGTCTCGAACGCGAAAGCATTGCTGCAAACCATAAAAAATTTAGAAACCAGAAATGATAAGGAGAAAGACGATGAAGATGATAACCAATAACAAAGACAAACATTACCTAGCTGTTTCTTTGTCAGGTTCCTCTGATCAAGATGTGCTTGGACAAATGGCAGATGCGATGTTTCAGGAAGGCTATGTAACGGATGGGTTTCATGATGCCGTTATAAAACGAGAGGAGACTTTTCCTACCGGCCTGCCTACCGGGACAATCAATGTAGCAATACCGCATACTGATCCTGAATATGTGAAAAAAGCGGCAGTTTGTCTTGGTGTGTTAGAGGAACCGATAGAATTCCATGTGATGGGAATGGAAGGAGAGAAGACAAACGTTTCCTTGCTGTTTATGCTGGCGATTAAAAGGAAAGAAGAGCAGCTGGGATTGCTGCAGAAAGTGGTTGAAATCTGTCAGAACCAAAAAATGTTGGCAATCATACAAAAAGGAGACAAAGATATTATCGAAAATATTATGAAGGAACTTATTCATTAATTTTATAAAAAAGGAGACGATACTATGAAAAGAATTTTAATTGCATGCGGATCAGGAGTATGTACATCAACAGTTGCAAACCAGAAGATCTCAGATTTTCTCAACGCAAATGGCTATGAAGGGCAGTATAAGATGGAACAATGTAAAGTGTCAGAAATTGCAGCAAAGTCAGAAGATTTTGATTTTTGCATTGCCACAACAGCGGCGCCTGCAAATGCTAAGTGCCCGGTTTTGGCGGGGCTGCCTTTGTTAACCGGAATGGGGATGGATAAGCTTCAGAGTGATATTTTAGACATGATGAAAAAATAGCAAGCAATAAAATGAAAAGGAGAATGTTATGCAAATATTTGATGCGGTAATAAGTGTATTTGATTTTATTTCTAACCTGGGAGCCACGGTTATGATGCCGATCATCTTGACGATTTTTGGCCTTCTTTTAGGCGCTAAGTTTGGAAAAGCTTTAAGAGCCGGACTGACGGTTGGAATTGGATTTGTAGGATTAAACTTGGTCATCGGGGCGATGGGGGATAGTTTAGCGCCGGCCGTACAGACAATGACGGAACGGTTTGGGCTCACCCTATCTACAGTGGATGTAGGATGGCCGGCTGCGGCAGCAATCGCTTTTGGTTCCAAAATCGGTATGATGATGATTCCTCTTGGATTGATTATTAATATCGTGATGCTGTTGACGAATACAACACAGACCATAGATGTGGATATCTGGGATTATTGGCATTTTGCTTTTACCGGAGCGTTGGTTGTAAGTTTGACCGGAAGTTTTTATATTGGTTTGATTGCTACGATTGTAAATATGGTGATTGTCATGGTAATAGGAGATTACACGGCTCCAAAGGTAGAAGAGACTCTGCAAATGCCGGGAGTTTCGCTGCCCCATGGGTTTACAGCGGCGTTTGTACCCATTGCCATAGTAGTTAATAAAGTAATCGATGCGATTCCGGGAGTTCGTGATATTGATATCAATATAGACAAACTTCAGAAAAAGTTTGGAGTATTTGGAGAACCAATGCTTGTTGGAACTGTTTTAGGAGCCATTATCGGAGCATTAGCAGGATATGATATTGCGAAAGTCTTACAAACTGGAATTACGTTAGGAGCTGTTCTTGTGCTGATTCCTAAGATGGCAGCTTTATTGATGGAGGGATTAATGCCGATTTCAGAGGCAGCATCTGCTTTTGTTTCCAAAAGATTTAAGAATCGAGGAAAAATTTATATTGGTTTGGATTCCGCAGTAGGTGTGGGGCATCCGATTTGTCTTACCGTTTCTTTGATTCTCGTGCCGCTCGCAGTATTTTTGGCAGTAGCACTTCCTGGCAATACAGTTCTTCCAATGGCTGACTTAGCTGTTTTCCCATATATTTTTGTATTGGTGGTACCTTTGGTGAGAGGAAATGGATTCCGTACTTTAGTAACCGGAGTGATTTGTATCATTGCAGGGCTGTATATCTCCACGAATTTGGCTCCAATGGTAACAGATGTAGCAAAATCTGTACATTTTGCAATTCCGGAAGGGGCAACGACCATATCTTCTATTTGTGATGGGGCCAATCCTCTTACATGGGTATTGGTAAGAGCACATGGATTGGGAGCGATTGGAATTATTGCAGGAATAGCAGTTGCTGTTGTATTAGCACTCTTTAATAGAAAACGAATTTTGAAAGAAGCAAAGGAAATGCGTTCTGCCTCTTAAAACAGAGGGAAGGTGATGAAATTGAAACAATATCAATATAAACCATCTTGTTTCTTCGTTCAGGTGACGTTGCCGGGAATTTTTACAGCACTGATAGGACTCTTTAGTATATATCAAATGATTGTTTCCGATTATGGCCCTGCTTATGGTTTTGTCCTGTTGGTAGCGATTTACCATGTTTGGAATACCTTTGTTTCGGTGAGCAATCCGGAAAAAATTTCTGTAGATACAAACAAGATTCTATTCCATGCGTATGGAAAGGAACATAGCTACGACTTGGAAGAAATAGAACATTTCTATATGAGAATGATAGGCGGAAGAAAAAGGATCTACTTGACGATAAATCACGGAGGAATTTTTCGCGGAAGATATTGGATCAGATTGGAAGAATTTTCGGAAAACACAGAACTGGAAGAAAAATTGTCTCAGATGGAAGCGCAGATTCATCCGAATTCGATTCTTGTAGAAGCAAAAAAACAAGGCAAAGAACGACTGAAAAAGAAAGGGGTACCTTATGTTTGAACAGGAAAAAGCAGAAATGATAAAAGCCGGAATGAAGATGGACCGCTATGGATTGATTGCGCTTTCTGGTGGAAATGTAAGTGAAAGGACGTCTACGGGAGAAATATTAATTACACCATCCGGAATGATTTATGAAGACATGAAGCCTGAAGATATCCTTGTGATGGATCTTAAGGGGAATATCATAGAAGGAGAGAGGAAATCTTCTTCGGATACAGAAGGAATTTTATATATCTTTCAGAATCGAGATGATATAAATGCCGTTATCCATACCCATCAGCCTTATGCTACAGCGATTGGATTAATACAAGAAGAATTTGAAGTTAATCTTACAACATTAGCAAATGCCTGCGGCGGAAATGTGGCTGTGACTCCATTTAGTTCTGCGGGAAGCATCGATATGGGCAAAGATACGGTTCAATATCTAGGAGATTCTTTAGCAGTAATTTTGGCGAATCATGGAGTCATGGCAGTCGGAAATAGTTTAAAACAGGCATTGTATGCAGCCGTTTATTTAGAAGAGGCGGCAAAATGTTACTTAGCTGCTAAAAATGTAGGAAACCCTAAAAAGATGACAAAAGAACAAATCACACAGGCAGTGGAGGTTTTTCATTATTATGGGCAGGGAACACCGGCGATTCCAAAAGAATTGGTAAAAAGAGTATAGCATTTGGAAGGATACATAAGCTTATTGAAAATTTACAGGAGGACATTTCATTGTTAGTGACATTAAAGGAATTATTAGATCAGGCTCAGGAAGAGAAAAAAGCAGTGGGTGCGTTTAATGGAAGTACGTTGGAAGCGATTCGCGGAATCATTCAGGCAGCAGAAGAACTTAACTGCCCGGTTATCTTACAGCATGCGCAAAGTCATGATGATCTGATCGACCTCGAGGAAATCGGACCGATTATGAAATATTATGCGCAAAGAGCCAAGGTGCCGGTAGCGCTCCATCTGGATCATGGAAGCAGTTTTGAGCGATGTGTGCAGGCGCTTCGTCTTGGATTTACATCTGTCATGTATGACGCATCCGCAAAAAGTTTTGAGGATAACGTAAAAGAAACGGCGGAAATGGTTAAAATTGCCCATGCAGTAGGCGCCAGTGTGGAAGCAGAGTTAGGACATATTTTTACATCGGAAATCGTACAGGGAGAGGGATCTTCCTATGATAAAAAAGACGATTATGAGAATCTGGATGATATTTATACAGATCCGGAAGTGGCAAAAGAGTTTGTAGAGAAGACAGGAGTAGACTGTTTGGCAATAGCATTCGGAACGACACATGGGGTATATCTGACAGAACCAAAGCTCGATCTGCCTCGGGTAGCAAAGATTCGAGACGCAGCCAAAGTGCCGCTTGTTATGCATGGGGGGTCCGGTGTATCGGAAGAAGACTATAAAGCTGCCATCGAAAATGGCATTTGCAAAGTCAACTATTATACCTATATGAATACTGCCGGAGGAAAGGCTTCCAAAGAATATTGGAAGGACGATACAAAACCGTTATTTTATGATTCCATGTCTCTGGCAGCCACAGAGGCGATGAAAGAAGATATCAAAGAAGCAATTAAAGTATTTCAAAAAAAGTGATACGGAGGAAATGAAAAATGGCAGTATATAAAGAAACAATTCAAGTCCAATCCCATGGAAAGACTCCTACATATATCAATATGACAGACGATGTAAAACGAATCATAGGAGAAAGCGGCATCCAAAACGGACTTTGTGCAGTTATTTCACCGCATACAACTTGTTCGGTTTTCTTTGAAGAGTTTGTTCACGACTACAATGAAGATGGAGATGAATTCCTGCAGGAAGATTTGAACAATGCATTGGCAAAGATCATTCCGGATCATGTCAGTGCAGACCAATATCGCTATCCGGGAGAAAAACATTATGAGGAAGTAGAAACTTGGCCGGATGTGGATTTCTGGCTTCCGGGCGGAGACAGGACAGCACTGTTTAACGGTGACGCTCATCTGCGCTCAACGATCCTTGGTTCGAGCGAAATATTCGAAGTAGACGAAGGAAAATTAGGAGTGGGAGTTACCGGATACATTTATTTTGTAGACTTTGACCGCACACGTCCACGGGAAAGAAAATGTAAAGTTGTAGTGATTGGGGAATAAAAGGGAGAAAAGAACATGAGGAAAATAGAAGCGCCATTTTTGGTTGTAAATCCAAAATCATATTTGTATGGGGAAGAAAGTCTGTCTTTAGCAAAAGAAGCAGATCAGACAGCAAAAGATACCGGCCTTCCGATTATTTATACTTGTCCATTTGCCGACATTCGCAGAATTCGTGAAAATACAGAAAAAATCATTGTATGCGCCCAGTCCATGGATCCGTTAACACCTGGAAGAGGGATGGGACATGTATTGCCGGAGGCTTTAAAAGAAGCCGGAGCAGACGCGGTGTTTTTAAATCATGCGGAGAATCCAAAGACACTGAATGATTTGTATCAATGCATTTTGCGGGCGGCAGAGCTGGAGATGACATCCATCGTATGTGCAGATTCCATCACGGAGGCAAAGGCTGTGGCATGTATGAAACCGGATATTGTCCTGGCTGAGCCAACAGACTTGATTGGAACCGGACAAGTTGCAGATGATTCTTATACGATCGAGACGATCCGAGAAGTGCGGCAAGTCAATCCGGATATACAAATCATGATTGCTTCTGGGGTCAGTACGGCAGAAGATTGTTATCATGTAGTTCAATTGGGTGCGGATGGTACAGGAGGTACGTCAGGGATTCTAAATGCATTATCACCGGCAGAGCGAATCAGAGAAATGGCAGAAGCTATGGTAAAAGCAAAAGAAGAAATGAAAAGATAAGTTATCAATGAAAAGATATCTGTAATTTTTGATCCTTATGTGATATTGTCACAGAAAGTTCTCTTCTTTTTGTTTATTATAAAATCAGAAAAACAAAAACAGAACAATAAAAGGAGGACGAGAACATGTCTGTAATGCATATTCATAAAGATAATTTTCAGGAAGAAGTTATGAACGCCGATCGCCCGGTTTTATTAGATTTTTGGGCTTCCTGGTGTGGGCCTTGCCAGATGCTTGGGCCTGTGATCGATCAGATTGCCGATGAGCAGGATGAGGTAAAGATCTGCAAGGTTAATGTTGATGAACAGCTGGAGCTGGCATCTCAATTCGGAGTTATGAGCATCCCAACGTTAGTCGTTATGAAGGAAGGGAAGATCACAAATAAATCTGTAGGGGCAAAACCAAAAGAGCAGATTCTTGCAATGCTGCTGGTGTAGAGCTTTACTTTTTAGATGACAGCATATTTTCTATTAATACTATTGCTGTGAAAAATGGGTAGTGAATAAGCTGTATCAACAGTCGGAAGTTGACTATCTGATCTATAATCATCCTGTTATGTATGTTGATTTAATACTGAACAGCGATCCTGATGTTTATCTAAAGACAGTTACAGAATGTCAACGTCTTGATTGATTTATGCTAACAAAATGAAAGCTGCCTTGCCATTTAGCAGGGTAGTTCTTTTATGTCCATGGCTATGCTCCTAAAAAAAGTTATGCTTTACTCTGGTGAATTTGGGAACTAATCTTGAAAAATATGGTGTGGTTTTGTATTATGATATGTATACACATTATTGATTGAGGAGGTGTCTGCGTGGAAGATACAAATCTTATTATCAAGGCAAAAAATTTAATAATTAAAGCATTAGATCAAAATGGTAATGGCGAAACTTGACATTGAAGATATCATAACATTAGCGTTCAAAACCCCTGATGTTCATGTTACAAGAGCTATTTTTTTTTGCAAAAAGAATTATATAAGAATCATCCTCAATCAATCATCGATAAAGCAATTGCCACTACATCAGCACAAGCTGTTATATCTATATGATTTGCAAAATGCACGATGTGTGTACACCTGATGTGCTTGCTATTCTTTGTTTTCTTAGTAGCAAGTACTTTTTTTAGTCATGAGTTTTATGTCTATATGGAAACAAACAAGGAGCGATTTTATGATTTTCGACATGTCAAATTCGGAATTTGAAAATTTTTTTAAAGATGAAAAATTATTTTTACCAATTTGCTGGGATGGTTATGATTTTCTATGTACTCTAAAGAATTTGTTTGATTACTACATTAAGAAATTTGATCATTTGCTCAATAATGGGTACATCCATGTTAATATCGAAGAAGTGGAAAAAGCTTGTAGTTTGTTATCTGAGGCTGTTGGGCATTACTTAAACGGATTTCCGTCCAAAGCATATAGCGTTTTCAAAGAATCCATGAGTATATTTGAGAAGAAACCGTTAATAATATATCAAAAAAGTGTTACTGAACAATTTGAGGATAGGAGAAATTATCGAAGCAACGATGATAGCTTAAAACTGTTTCGTGTTACTTCTGTCAGTGACAATAGACCTTATGGAAGAGAACGTGTATTTCATACGCCATATAATCTTCGATCTAAAGTTTCTACAAGCAGGTATAGTATTGCTGGGTATCCAAGTCTGTATTTAGGAACTTCTCTTGACTTATGCTGTGAAGAAATACACCTTAACCCTCATCAAGATTTTGCTCTGGCATCTATCTTCAAACTTGAACGGACAGAAGCACGTTCTAGTACAAAAATTCGAGTTATTGAGTTGGGTGTTAAACCACAAGATTTTCTAAATATTGAGACTTACGACGAAAGAGATAAGAGAAGAATCGATAATTCATTGTTAGAAAATTCAAGCGTTCGTGCAGCATACTTGCTTTGGTATCCCTTAATTGCGGCGTGTTCATATATAAGGGTTAATAAGAAAGATCCCTTTGCAGCAGAATATATTATCCCTCAACTTTTAATGCAATGGGTTAGATGTAAAATGGGTTCTCTACCAGACATTGAAAATGAGAATAACCAACTGATTGGTATACGCTATTTTTCTTGTGCATCACAAAAAGCGTCTGAAATGGGATTCAATTATGTTTTTCCAACAAGCGGAAAACAAAAATCTCCTGATTTGCCGTATTGTTCGGTTTTAACAAAATCGTTTTACTTAAGCAGTCCAGTAGATGTTCACGAGTTTGAACATCTCTATGAATGTGAACAGTATCTTAGAAAAAAGGAAGATTTTGATTCTATCGGAAGTTGAAACAAGGAAGGCTCGACAGGATGGATGAGAAACAAAAAGAGGAAGAAGCTCGTGAGCTTACTCCCGAAAGAATAGACAATATGATTTTTAAGGAATAGATTGCGCATGGCGATTATTATCATTAACTCTCTAAATACTACTTTTCCAATCCGGCCTCATATGCAAAGATTGAGATTTGTCCTAACGATACACCCAAGCGCAATCACATGAAAGAAGTTATATCGTATGTGTCTTGATATGAAGCATATTTTAGAGTGGAAATGAGGTAAAAACTCCGTCTGCAAGGCAAAGAAATCATAAAGGTATATAAAGGTATATAATAGGGGTTCAGGATAAGTCCAGAGGCAAGTGTAAGCAGAAGGTATATATCGAATATGACCTTGTTAGCTACATTCTATTGGATGAACTGATAAAAGCGAAATAGGCATAAACGAAATCATGCTTGTTCCGAGAAATTTACATATTACTGTTTTACGATCACCGAGCATTTGGTGGTCTTTTTTGTGCTTGTTAAGAATGATCACCGACTTCCAGAAGTTTTTGCTTATCTGTGATTTCAATTTTTCCCCGGCTTAGTTTTATCATGCCTTCATTTTGAAAATAGCGGAGCATGCGGGTTACGACCTCACGGGGAGAGCCGAGATGTTTTCCGATTGTTTCATGGGTAATGTTTAGAATCAAACTTTCATTCAAAGAGGATTCTTCGAGAAGAAATTGGGCGAGCCGCTGATCAAAGCTTTTCCACATGATCTGTTCTATGAGCCACATAACGTCAGAGAATCTGGCAGCCATGATCTCATTTGTGTAATTAGCCAATGGGGCAGATTCATTCATAATTTTTTTATAGAGATCCGCAGGAATTAAAAGGAAGTCAGTATCTTTTTCGGCATCGATCATAATATCGAACTGGATGCTCTGCATGATGCAAGAGGCAGAAAATAGACAGATATCCCTGTCAAGAAGACGATATAGAGTGATTTCTTTTCCTTCATCCGAAAGAATATAAGCTCGAAGCTGTCCCTTCTTGATAAGCAAGAGACCGGTGCAGTCTGTGGTGCTGTTGTGAACCGAGGTGCATTTTTTCGCTGTCCGATAGGTGATATGGTCGGACAGTGTTTTTTGCTGCTTTGCTGTTAGATCATCCCAAATAGGGAAATATTCTTTTAATTCCATATCAGATTCCTTTCTCTAATTTTTCTTGTACCATTTGCAGAAATATTTTTGCCGCAGGCGAAAATGTCTGGTATTTTTTTGTCACAATATATAAATCAACGGAAAGTTCCGGAACGATAGGACGGAATGTCAGATTCCGCCCTTGCGTGTTTACAAGCTTATCTAAACAAAGAGCATATCCGATTCCGCGCTCCACAAGAAAAGTAGCATTGTAGATCAGACTGTAGGTAGCGACTACATTCATAACAGAATAATCAGCTCCAAACCATTCCAATTCCTGATGTCCTGAAAACGTCTGTTCTGCCAGAATCATAGGGAGAGACTTTAACTGATCAATATTGATAGATTCCTGACAAGCAAGTTTGCAGTCTTCAGGCATCAGCAGGCCAAAGACATCTTTTTGATGAAGATTTAGATAATCATATTTTTCCTGGCGGATGGGTCCCAGAAGAAGCCCGATATCGACGAGACCTTTATCCAGGCGATCTAAGATTGAGTCAGCATCGCCGCTGTATGTATGGAATTTTACGTCCGGATATTTATGATGAAAATCAGCGAGTATATTGGTAATTTTGTCCATTGCGATAGTTTCGCCGCATCCAATTGTGATGTGGCCGCTAAGATTAGTTTCTTCTGTGCGAAAAGCAGCTTCTGTATTGTCAATCAGATCCAAAATTTCCTGTGCACGTCCGCGCAGAAATTCTCCTTCTTCTGTTAGTGTCAATTTCCTTTTTCCGCGGATAAATAACTGTTTTCCCAGCTGCTGCTCCAGTTCCATTAATTGTCTTGAAAGTGTGGGCTGAGCAATATATAAGGATTCTGCGGCTCTTGTAATATTCAGTTCCCGTGCAGCCGCAAGAAAGTATTGCAGAAGTCTTGTTTCAATCATAACATCCCTCCATGTTAAAAAATAGAAAAAATTTTACAAACAAAAGTTGTGGAATCTGTTTCTGATGCTATTATAAAATTTTTTATCATACATGTCAACTATGATAAATCATGTTTAATAGCTGTTTGTAATTAAAGTCTTTGTTTTATATACTGTAAACAGAAAGAACAGTTACCAAACATCAGAAAAGGAGAATTGTTATGAGTCATTATATTTCCAAGCTGAATGAAAATATCGAAAGAATTCATGTCCGTTATCAAAACCGATATGGAATCGCCATTGCAGGAGATCTTTATACGAGAAAAGATTTGGACAAGAAGAAAACATATGCTGCTGTTGTAGTTGGCGCACCTTATGGCGGAGTAAAAGAGCAGGGACCGTCTGTGTATGCCAATGAACTGGCACAGCGGGGATTCGTAGTTTTAACCTTTGATCCATGCTATATGGGAGAGTCCGGCGGAGAGCCCAGACATGTGTCATCTCCGGATTTGTTCAGTGAGAATATCAGTGCCGGGGTAGATTATCTTGGGCTGCTTCCTTATATAGACAGGGAGAAAATCGCAGCTCTTGGAATCTGCGGAAGCGGAGGGTTTGCTCTGTCCGCAGCGGCAATGGATACCCGTATCCGGGCAGTGGTCACTGCAAGTATGTTTGACATGAGTGCAGCCGCCAGACTTGGTATGACACCTGAACAGATTCAAGAGCGGAAAGAAATGCTGTCTCTTCAGCGTTGGCAAGATGCCGAGATTGGAGAGCCAGAGTATATTCCATCATATGGAGAGGAAGCTGTGGAGGAAATTCCGGAAGAAATTCAAGGACTCTGGAGAGAATTCTTTGAATTCTACGGCACAAAGCGGGGACACCACCCGAATGCGAGAGGGAATTTTACAACAACATCAGATTTAAGTTTCCTAAATTACAGTCTGACGGATCACATTGACGAGATTTCGCCGCGTCCGATTCTGTTTTGTGTGGGCGAGCAGGCAGAAAGCCGGTTCATGAGCGATATGGCGTTTGAAAAAGCAGCGGAACCGAAGCAGATGCTTGTTGTAAAAGACTGTAATCACATTGATCTTTATGACAACACCTCAAAGATCCCATTCGATGAAATCGAGAGATTTCTGCATGAGAGCCTGGAATAAGAGGCACCGATGAAAATACGGATCAAAAAGATGATAAAGAAAAAGAGGAGGGAAAAATCATGCAGTATGTAAAACTGAGAAATCATGTAGAGATGCCGCAGGAAGGTTTTGGCGTCTTTCAAGTACCGGAACATGAGTGCGAAGAAGTGGTATATCAGGCAATCCGGACAGGATACCGTTTGATTGACACTGCCAGCTCTTATAAAAACGAAGAAGCGGTGGGGAGGGCAATTCAAAGAGCGGTTTCGGAAGGGTTCGTAAGAAGAGAAGAACTTTTTATTACGACAAAAGCCTATATTCAGGAGATGGGATATGAAAAATTGAAAGAGGCATTTTCACGTTCCATGGATAAGCTGAAACTGGATTATCTTGATCTTTACCTCATTCATATGCCGCTGGGTGATTATTATGGAGCGTGGAGAGCGATGGAAGAGCTTTATAAGGAAAAGAAGATTCGTGCGATTGGGGTATGTAATTTCGATGCGGCTCGATTAATAGATCTCTGCTATAACGTAAATGTTAAGCCAATGGTCAATCAGATCGAGCGCCATCCTCATTTCCAGAGGCCGGGAGATCTTGCGGTCATGCGAAAACTGGATATACAGCCACAGGGATGGGCTCCTTTTGCAGAGGGATTAAAGGGAATGTTTACAGAACCTGTTCTGCAGGAAATCGCCGTAAAACATAATAAGACGGCGGCGCAGATTATTCTGCGGTGGAACATCCAGCAGGGAGTCGTCATCATTCCAAAGTCTGTGCACAAAGAGAGAATGGAAGAAAATCTGGCAATATGGGATTTTGCGCTGGATAAAGAGGATATGGAGCGGATTGCCGGACTGGATAAGAATTGTCCATCCATGCTGGATTGTTCAAAACCAAGTGAGATCGACCGGCTTTATGATTATCTGGAACATCCGGTTTTGACAAGCTTGCAATAAAAAATATGATGTCAAGAAATAAGAAGCAGTAGAAAGGAGGAGAAATAAAAATGGTGAATATGGAAGTAAACGGTGAGACGATGCAAATTACATTGTATGAAAATAGTTCGGTACAGGCGTTTAAAGAGCTGCTTGGAGAAGGAGCATTGACATTAGAAATGAAGGATTATGCTCATATGGAGAAATTTGCTCATCTTGGAAAAAGTCTTCCCCAAAATGATCAGAGGATTACTACACGGCCAGGCGATTTGATCTTGTCCGAAGGAAATTTATTGGTTATTTACTATGCACCTAATACATGGAATTTTACCAGACTGGGAAAGGTGGAGAACATGTCAGAGAAAGAACTGAAAAGAATACTGGGAAGCGGAGACATCAAAGCAACATTGACCTTATGCTTATAAAAGCATGTTTGAAAGGAGAAAAACATGAAACAATATGAAAAATTTGCAGAGGATGTTATAAAAAATGTGGGCGGAAAAGATAACATTCAGAGTGTCAGGCACTGTTATACGCGTCTTCGGTTTCGATTAGAAGATGAAGGAAAAGCCAACGAGGCTGTTTTGAAAGAGTTGGATGGCGTCATTACCATTATAAAATCCGCCGGGGAATTTATGGTTGTTGTAGGAGAGCAGGTTCCTTTTGTATATGAGGAAGTATGCAAACAGATCGGCATGGATTCTCAGGAGGCGGAAGAAAACACGGAGAATGAAGAAAAAACAGGGATCATGAACCGGATCATGCAGGCGGTTATGGGAGCTATGAGTCCTCTTTTAAACATGCTATGTGCCTGTGGTATTATCAAAGGCCTTGTGGTTGTTTTAGGATTGTTGGGATTAAGTGCAAACAGTGGGATCTATATGCTTCTAAATGCGGCCGGAGATTGTATCTTTTATTTCCTGCCTCTGGTTCTTGGTTATAATCTGGCAAAATATATGAAAATGGACCCGATTCTTGGACTTTTGATTGGCGCGGCGCTTTGTTATCCGACCATCAATGGAACGGATCTTCATATTTTCGGATATACATTAAATGTAAGTTATACGAATAGTTTTCTTCCGATCATGCTCGCCATCACTATAGCGGCGCCTTTGTATCGGAAACTAACAAAAATTCTTCCAAACGTAATTAAAGGAATTTTTGCACCGTTGATTACTTTGCTGATTATCTTCCCGCTGGCGTTTTTGGCGGTAGGACCGATTGCAAACATGATTGGTTCTTGGATTTCGATTGCCATGAACGCAACGATCGATACGGTTCCGCTTCTTGCAGCTCCTCTATTCGCCGGAATCTGGCAGGTGATGGTGCTGTTCGGAGTACATAATATTCCGGGAGTTCTTGCGATGATGGATTTGAGTGCAGGAAATCCAAATACCCCGATTGCAATCATGATTCTTCCGGCATTTGCTCAGATTGGTGTGGTACTTGCTATTTATTTAAAGACAAAAGATACAAAATTAAAATCAATTGCGCTTCCGGCATTTGCATCTGGTGTTTTTGGTATTACGGAACCGGCAATCTATGGTATAACGCTACCTAGAATCAAAATGTTTGTCATTTCTTGTATCGGAGCAGCTGTATCTGGATTATGCCTTGCAATTTTTCATTTAAGAGCTTATACATATTCCGGACTGGGAATCATTGGACTATTGGGACTTTTAAATCCGGAAAATCCGCAGATTCCTGCAATCATTCTTTGTGTAGTCAGCGGTTTTGCTGTAGCTTTCTTACTGGCTTTTATGCTCTATAAAGATGACGAACCGAAAAACAAAGAAGAAGAAAAACAAGAAACAGCAGAAACACACGAAAAAGTCAAAAAAGGAGAGCGTTTAGCAGCGCCTGCAAATGGAACTGTGAAACTGATTTCTCAGTGCAGCGATGAGGCATTTGCCTGCGAAGGATTAGTAAAAGGAATCGTACTTTATCCGTCAGACGGAGAAGTACATGCTCCTTGCGATGGTGTTGTGACAGCGCTGTTTCCAACGAAACATGCGATCGGAATTCTGAGTGAGAACGGATGTGAGGTACTGATTCACATTGGTATTAATACGGTAGAGCTCAATGGGGAACATTTCGAAGCAAACGTAGAGCAGGGTACAAAAGTAAAGCAAGGAGATCTTCTTGTGAAATTTGATAAAAAAGCAGTCGAGGAGAAAGGCTTTAGCACAGAAATTCCGGTTATCATCTCAAATACAAATGATTATGAGGAAGTGCTTTGCTTAAAAGAAGGTCAGATCCACAGTCAGGAACCTGTTTTAGAAGTGAAATAAACATAGGATGGAGGTTGAAGATATGAGTTTTCCAAAAGATTTTTTCTGGGGCGGCGCAACAGCAGCAAATCAGTATGAAGGAGCATGGAATATCGACGGCAGAGGACCGGCTAAGACGGATGTTACAACCGGAGGAAGTTATGACACGCCGCGTTATCTTACCTACCGTATGCCGGATGGCAAGACAGGGAAATGCCCAATTAATGAGAAAATTCCGGAAGGGGCAAAATATGCTGTTTTAGAAGACTGTTATTATCCGAATCATGAAGGGGTAGATTTTTACCATCATTACAAAGAAGACATTGCCCTGTTTGCAGAGATGGGATTTCGAATGTTTCGGCTTTCTATTTCATGGTCTCGGATTTTTCCAAAGGGAATAGAAGAACAGCCAAATAAAGCAGGTCTTCAATTTTATCACAATGTATTTGCAGAGTTGAAAAAATATAAAATTGAGCCATTGGTATCCATTGTTCATTTTGATACGCCGCTTTATTTAGAGGAAGAAAGAGGGGGCTGGAATCAAAGAGAAACAATCGATCACTTCCTAAAATACTGTGAGGTTATTTTCCAAGAGTATAAAAATGAGGTGAAATATTGGATCACCTTTAATGAAATCAATCACATTTTAAATATGATAGAAATGTTTGGGGCCGAAGCTACAGACGAAGCATATCAAGAAGTTTATCAACAGCTTCACTATCAGTTTGTAGCAAGTGCGGGAGCAGTTGCCATGGGACGTAAGATAAATCCTGGTTTTCGCTTTGGATGTATGATTTGCGGCATTACTAATTATCCTATGACCTGTGATCCTCAGGATATTCTTTTGAACAGACACCGCTGGGAAGAATGTATTTTCTATTGTGGTGATGTTCAGTGTAAAGGAAAATATCCGGTATTCGCAAAAAGACTTTGGCAGGAACATCATGTAGAACTTGATATGACGGAAGATGATTTTAGAATCTTAAGAGAAGGCTGTGTGGATATGTACACATTTTCTTATTATTCCAGCAGTATTGTCACAGTCCATGATGTACAGATGGATGCAAAAGGAAACTTTTCCATGGGTGCAAAAAATCCGTATCTTACCTATTCAGATTGGGGATGGGCTTATGACGCGACAGGATTGAAATACTTTTTGAAGGTTGTATATGATCGCTATGAGCGTCCGATCATGGTGGTCGAAAATGGACTTGGAGCAGCAGATGAACTTACAAGTGACAAAAAAGTACATGATGATTATCGTATCGATTATCTGCGAGACCATATCAAAGCGATGGGAGAAGCAATCGATGAAGGCGTAGAAGTGATCGCCTATACTACCTGGGGATGTGTCGATTTGGTAAGCTCAGGAACAGGAGAGATGAAAAAGCGTTATGGCTTTGTGTACGTAGATCTGGACGACGAAGGAAAAGGAACATTGGACAGGTACAAAAAAGACAGCTTTTATTGGTATCAAAAAGTGATTGCATCAAATGGCGACAATATAGATTAGGAGGAAATAGACAGCATGAACAAAAACAGCAGCAGACTGATATTTATACTTACTTTGGGCGTTTTCGGTATTCTTAATACAGAGATGGGAGTTGTGGGGATCCTTCCTATGATAGCGGAGAGATACCAGGTAAGCATTGCAGCAGCGGGATGGCTTGTAAGCGGTTTTGCTCTTGTGGTAGCGGCAGCGGGTCCGACGATGCCGCTCCTTTGTTCGAAAATAAACAGGAAAACGTTGATGTTGATATCGGGAGGTATTTTCATTGGAAGTAATATCATATCAGCAT
This sequence comes from Candidatus Anaerostipes excrementavium, assembly GCA_019114985.1. GTDB lineage: Bacteria > Bacillota > Clostridia > Lachnospirales > Lachnospiraceae > Anaerostipes > Anaerostipes excrementavium. Next base: position 50,305 of record DXEM01000027.1, on the reverse strand, counting down.
TTGCGGGAAACTTTATGGTTTTAATGATTGCCAGGGTGATTCCGGCGGCTTTTCATCCGGTGTATGTTTCTATGGCATTAACAGAAGCGGGAAAAGCGGTGAAGCCGGAAGAATCGGCAAAAGCAGTATCTAAGGTATTTATCGGTGTATCAGCTGGTATGGTTCTGGGCGTACCGGTTACGAATCTGATTGCGGCAGCATCTTCCTTTATGACAGCAATGCTATTTTTTGCAGCAGTTAATGCAGCCGCCTTTCTTCTAACGGTCTTTTTCGTACCATCTATGCCTGCGACAGAAACGATATCCTACGGAAAACAGATTGGTGTATTGAAAAGACCGTCCATGCGCTGGAGCATTCTGATTGTTATCTTTTTAAATGGAGCAATTTTCGGATTTTTTAGTTATATCTCGGACTTTATGGGAACCGTTACAAAACTGGATGCCGCAGCTATCAGCGGGTTTTTGATGATCTATGGATTAGCCAATATCGGCGGAAATATGATTGCAGGAAAGATCTTGACAGCTGATGCTAAGAAATCAACATTTCTTTTGCCATTTGGATTAATAGCAGTGTATGCCGCACTATTTTTCACGGGAAATATTGTAATTGTGACAGGAATTTTAACAGCTCTGATCGGGGTATTGGCAGGGATCAATTCGAACGTTAATCAATATCTGATTACGGAAGCCGGGCCAGAGGCACCGGAGTTCTCCAACGGATTATATCTGACTTCTGCTAATTTAGGAACGACGATCGGTACATTTATCTGTGGATTACTTATTACGGCGATTCATACAAGATTTTCGCTGTTTGGAACATTGATTTTTATTGTGATAGGATTTATCAGTATTGTCTGTAAAATGAGGATGGAAAAGGTACTCGTAAAATAGTATAATGAGATTGGAAAATCAAACGAGTTTTATTGGAGGAATTAGTTATGGGAATTTTTGTAAGGGAATAGCAGGGCGTATCCTTGTTATTGCAATGCGCCTTGCTAATCTTAGCATGAAATAAACGAAGATTAGGAGGCAGGGAAATGTCATATTTTACATACCAGTCAAAACAAATATTTTATAGAGAAATTGGAACCGGAAAACCTGTGTTGATGCTGCATGGAAATACTGCATCATCAGTCATGTTTGAATTGCTGTTGCCGTTATATCAGAAAAATTTTAAGGTTATTTTAATGGACTTTTTAGGAAATGGGCAATCAGATCGATTAAAAGAATTTTCATCAGATGTTTGGATATCTCAGTCTAAGCAAGTGATCGGGCTTATTGAGCATCTCAATTATAAAAATGTAAATCTGATCGGGACAAGCGGCGGAGCATGGACGGCTGTTAATGCAGCGATGGAAAGACCGGATCTTATCGAATCTGTTGTAGCAGATAGTTTTGATGGCCGAACGCTTGCAGATGATTTTGCAGAAAATTTGCTTGCAGAAAGGACTTTTGCCAAAAAAGATAAAAATGCAAAGCAGTTTTATGAATGGTGCCAGGGAAAAGATTGGGAGCAAGTGGTCGATGCTGATACAAAGGCATTAGTCGAGTGTGCGCAAAAGAAAATGCCTTTATTTCAGAAACCATTGGAGCGTTTATCAGTCCCGGTCTTGTTCATGGGAAGTATGGAAGATACGATGGTCAGAAAAGATCTGGCAGAGGAATATGAGCAGATGAGGCAGCGAGTACCCAACGGATATGTGCATCTTTTTCCTAAAGGAGGACATCCGGCGATTATGACCAATGCAAAAGCATCCGCTTTGCTGATTATGGATTTTCTAAATGGAAGAACAGAAAAACTTTAAGATTTAAAAAGGACAAGAATATGATTTCAGCGATTTATGACAGACGTAGCACGAGAAAATTTTTAGACACACCGATAGCCAAAAAAGATATCCGGGAGATTATCGAAAGTGGAATCAAAGCCCCATCTTCTAAGAACAGACAGCCTTGGAAATATATTGTAGTCCAAGGAAATGAAAAAGAAAAAATGTTACATGCTTTTCGCCAGGGGATTTCCAGGGAAGAAAATGGAGATGCGATGCTGCCGCAGAGCAGACAGCATATCGACGGAGCAAAATATACCGCTGATATTATGGAACAAGCTCCTGTTGTCGTGTTTGTGGTCAATACTTTGGGGAAAGACCTCATGGAAAATATATCAGTGGAGGAACGTGTTTCGGAGATCTGTAATACGCAGTCTGTCGGGGCTTCCATAGAAAATATGCTCCTTGCTGCCACGGACAAAGGAATCGGAAGTTTATGGATCTGTGATATTTACTTTGCGTATTCGGAATTGTGCGACTGGCTGGATCATAAAGGACAGTTAATTGCGGCGATTGCCTTCGGTTATCCGAATGAATTTCCAAGAGAAAGACCTCGCAAGAAATTCGAAGAAGTAGTCGAATGGAGAGATTAATTTTTTTGTTGACAAAATACAATGGTATTCCATATAATGAAAAAATAAACCGTCTGCGGGCGGTTTGTTTTTTTGGATAAAAGTTAGTTATAACTAACAGAATGAAGGCATTGAATTTTAATAGAATACGAGGAGAGAAAGAAAATGAATAAGAAAAATCCACTGAGAATTTTTTGGATTGTGCTGGGATTTCTTAGTTTGGGACTGGGAACTGTAGGGATTGTTCTGCCAATTCTTCCTACTGTGCCGTTTTATATGGCAACAGCGTTTTGTTTTGCAAAAAGTTCTAAGAAACTGCATCATTGGTTTGTGGGAACAAGTTTATATCAGAAATATTTGGATCGTTTTGTAAGAGAGCGTGCTATGACCATGGGAACGAAACTGCGAATTGTAGGGATGGCGACAGCTGTTATGTCGATAGGATTTCTTATGATGAGCCAAGTGCCGGTTGGAAGAATTTGTCTTGTCATTGTATGGGTAGGGCATCTGCTGTATTTTTTCCTGTGGGTGAAAACAGTTCAGCCAAAAGAAGTAATAGAATAAGATGGAGCTGTAATGATGAAAGATCTTGAGAAAAAGAGAGAGAAAGGATCCGGCAGGTGATGAGATTCTCCGGATCGAGAATGATATTTTATCATCCGTTCCTGGCAGTCTGGCATGTAATATGCAGTATACGAGAAAAAAATAGAAGTGAAAGAGGAAATTATGATTAAAAAACGGCTGATGGGACTTTTGTCCCATGCAAGAAAATATATTGTTTATCAGGTGATCTGGCAGTGGTTTGCGCTGCTTTGTCAGATTCTGCTGATTTACAGCGCATCTATGCTTTTGGAACAGGCGTTGTTTTGGAAAGTAGATTTACAAATGGCGGGATGTTACGGGGGATTTGCCGTTTCGGCTGTTATTTTGCGGTTTCTTTGTGACAGACAGGCTTCCCGCGCATCTTTTCATGCGAGTGTGGATGTAAAACGTATCTTAAGAGACAAAATCTATGAAAAATTGCTGCGATTAGGAGTTTTTTATCGGGAAAATGCTGCTACTTCCGAAGTGGTACAGATGGCGGCAGAAGGAGTGGAACAATTAGAAACGTATTTTGGGAAATATCTGTCTCAGCTTTTCTATAGTTTGTTGGCGCCGATTACATTGTTTGTCATTTTATCATTTATCAATTGGAAAGCAAGTCTTGTGCTTCTTATCTGTGTTCCTTTGATTCCCATTTCCATTGTGATGGTTCAAAAAATTGCCAAGAAACTGCTGAACAAGTATTGGGGAATTTATACAGAATTGGGGGATAGTTTTCTTGAAAACCTGCAGGGACTAACAACTCTAAAAATTTATCGCTCGGACGAAAATAAGATATCTGGGAAAAATGTGAAAGAAATCAATACTTCTGATTTGCGGAGGATGGAGTCTTATGTAACCCAGGAGACTGTTTTATTCCATGATTCTATCGCAAATAATATTGCGGTGGGAAAATCGGAGGCATCGAGAGAAGAAATAATAGAAGCTGCAAAGAAAGCATCCATTCATGATTTCATTATGACGCTTCCGAAAGGGTATGATACGGAAGTAGGAGAGCTTGGAGAGACTCTCTCAGGCGGAGAAAGACAGAGAATTGGAATTGCAAGAGCATTTTTGCATGATGCACCGTTTCTTCTGCTGGATGAGCCTACTAGCAATTTAGATTCTCTGAATGAGGGCATCATCATGAAATCTTTAAAAAAAGAAAAAGGAGATAAAACAGTATTGTTGGTATCTCATAGAAAATCTACGATGAATCTGGCAGATGTGGTATATGAGATGAACAAGGGAAGACTTTCATAATATGGAAGTCTTTCCAAATATTGAGAAATCTTTTTATTGAATTACTCTTAGGTAATAATAATTATCATTATCTATCATTGACGAAAACCTTCTTATCGTGTTAAAGTAATGGCACAAGTTAGAAAAGACTAACTAAAACAGGAGGGAATAAAATGTCATTGATAGGAAAAGAAGTTGTAGATTTTAAAGTGCAGGCTTATCAGGGAAATGAATTTCGAGAAGTGAAAAAGGAAGATATTCTGGGAAAATGGTCCGTGTTTTTCTTCTATCCGGCAGATTTCACGTTTGTGTGCCCGACAGAACTTGAAGATTTGGCTCAAAAGTACGAAGAATTTCAGAAAGTGGGTTGTGAGATTTATTCAGTATCCTGCGATACCCATTATGTACATAAAGCATGGCATGATACGTCCAAGACAATTCAAAAAATTCAGTATCCGATGCTGGCAGATCCGACCGGTGTACTTGCAAGAGGGTTCAATGTAATGATTGAAGAAGATGGAGTCGCAGAGCGTGGCAGTTTTATCGTCAATCCCGAAGGGAAAATTGTGGCTTATGAAGTAATTGCGGGAAATGTAGGAAGGAATGCAGACGAGCTTTTCAGAAGAGTTCAGGCATCTCAGTTTGTTGCAGAACACGGAGATGAGGTGTGCCCGGCAAAGTGGCAGCCTGGTGCAGATACTTTAAAGCCAAGTTTGGATTTGGTCGGACTTATCTAGGAGGGAAATCTATGGGAGAACAGCACATGAAACAGCGTGCGGAAGAGTTCTATGATAGTATAGTAATCGGCGGCGGGCCTGCGGGCCTGACCGCCGCCATATATTTGGCGAGAGCAAAATACCGGGTGCTGGTGATAGAGAAGGAAAAGATGGGAGGGCAGATCACAATCACCTCAGAAGTCGTGAATTATCCTGGTGTACTTAAAACGGATGGTACGCATCTGACAGAAAATATGCGGAAACAGGCAGAATATTTTGGAGCAGATTTTAAGCTGGCAGAGGTGAAAGAATTGGACTTAGACGGGGATATAAAATCTGTCGTTACAGATAAAGGGACATTTCAGGGACTTGGAATTATTCTTGCCACAGGGGCCAGTCCAAGACGGATTGGGTTCCAGGGAGAGATGGAATTTCGAGGCAGAGGAGTGGCATACTGTGCAACATGTGACGGTGAGTTTTTTACTGGAATGGATGTATTTGTGATCGGCGGCGGTTTTGCAGCAGCGGAAGAAGCTATTTTTCTGACGAAATATGCGAAAAAAGTTCGGGTTATGGTTCGGGGAGAAAGATTTACCTGTGCAGAATCCATCGCTCAGGAGGTTCTTGCACATCCTGATATTGAAGTCCATTTTGAAACAGAAATAAAAGAAGCCGGAGGGAATGGAAAATTAGAATATGCAATATTCCGGGAAAAAGATAGAACCTGGCGGTATGAACCAAAGACGGGAGAAGGATTTGGTATTTTTGTATTTGCGGGATATGAACCGGCAAATGTACTCTTTAAAAATAAACTAAAGTTAGCAGAAGGAGGCTATTTGCTTACGGATATCAATCAAAAGACCAGCATTGACGGAGTATATGGTGCAGGGGATATTTGTGTGAAAAACCTTCGTCAGGTTGTAACAGCAGTTTCGGATGGCGCAGTGGCGGCAACATCGTTGGAAAAGCATATCTCATCGCTTTATGAAAAACTGGAGCTTAAAAAGCAGGAAGTGAAGCGGAGAGAATACGTTTTAGAAGAAGAAAAGACAGATAAAACACAAGCAGAAGTTTCAGGAGAATTCTTAAACGACGAGGTGAAGAGACAGCTGGTTCCGGTATTAGAGCGTTTAGAAAAAGAGATTATTTTGGAGTTTTGTTTGGATCATCGTCCAATCTCTCAGGAGGCAAAGAATTTTGGAGAGGAAATGAGCAGACTTTCTCCAAAAATAAAGTGCAGTTTTCAAGAAAAAACAGAAAATGAAGCGACAGGCGAGTATCCTTCGATTCGTATCTGTGATGCAGATGGAAGATATATGGGAACCTCTTTTCATGGTATTCCGGGCGGACATGAATTCAATTCCTTTGTAATTGCACTTTATAATGCGGCCGGACCTGGACAGTCCATTGATCCCCAAATTTTAGAGAAGATACAGGCTTTCGATAAAGAACACAAAATCCAGGCAGTTGTATCCTTATCCTGCACGATGTGTCCAGATCTGGTTATGGCGCTGCAGCGTATTGCGATTGAGTCAGAAAAGATCACAGCAGATATCTATGATATGGCACATTTTCCAGAGTTGAAGGACAAGTATCAAATTATGAGCGTACCATGCATGATCATCGATGAAGAGCATGTATATTTCGGGAAAAAAGGATTAGATGAAGTAGTCGATCTTTTAGAAAATATTTAAGAATCAAGTTGAGGTTATTAAAAGCAGCCATTTTTGTAATTCGAATGGCTGCTTTTAAAGTGGAAAGAATCATATGTTTTTTATCTAATTATCATACCCTATTCATTGACGATACCCGATACATCAACTTATAATAAGAGTAAACAATTAGTCAAAAGGAGTGGAAAAGGTATGAAACAGTTAAAAAGATTTGTAATAGCTCTTGCAGCAGCGTGTCTGGTGGGAGTCATGTTTCCTGTAATGACCGAAGCAGCCAGCAAGCCAAAAGTAACATTGTCAACAAGTACCTATACTTACAACGGAAAGACGAAGAAACCTTCTGTTAAAGTCAAAGATAGCAAAGGAAAGACCGTCAAAAAATCTTATTATAAAATCAGTTATTCTTCCGGTAGGAAAAATGTCGGAACTTATAAGGTGAAAGTAACTTTCAAAAAGAAGTACAAAGGAAGTGTTACAAAAACCTTTAAGATTATTCCTAAGAAAACCTCTATTTCCAGTGTCAAAGGTTCGAAGAACAGTATCACAGTAAAATGGAAAAAGCAGAGCAAGCAAGTATCAGGGTATCAAATCCAGTATACTACGGACAAAAAGTTTAAAAAGAGTGTTAAGACGATAACAGTTAGCAGTTACAAGACAACATCTAAAACGATTAAAAGTTTGTCTGCGAACAAAAAGTATTATGTTAGAATCCGAACTTATAAGAAAGTCGGGAAAACAAAATATTATTCTGGATGGTCTGCTTCAAAATCTGTAAATGTTAGAACACCACATACTCATAAATATACTTCCCGCATTACCAAGCAGGCAACTTGCAGCAAGGCCGGAATCCGCATATATAAATGCGGCTGCGGATCCAGCTATACGAAGAGTATACCGGCTACGGGCAATCACAACTGGAAGGCACAGTATAAGGACACTTATCACGAAGCGGTAACCAGAGAACAGACAAAATACGAATATGGACATGTTGTCTGCAAAGGGTGTGGTAGGGATTTCGGAATAGGTGGCAGCGATGATTGTGCCGAGCACATTGCAGCATCAGATTGTCGGGGTCCTTATCATGTAACATCGGTTGCTGTTGGTACAGAAATTGTGGTCATTGAAGAGGCTTATACTTCTCATGACTATATTGGCGATAAATGTTCTGTTTGTGGAAAGACAAGATAACTCTATATAGGAAGTAGCAAACTGCTCTTTGGATATATGAAATTAGAAGAGAACAGAAATGAAAGATGGGGAACTGATTGCAAAGGGATGTTCTATGTGATATCTTAAAGGCAACAGAACTCCTTTTCCATTATTGAGTATCAGGTAAAAGGTTGGTGAGGGCATGGCAGAATTGGATTTTGAAAGAAAACATGCAGAAGATTTGCAGAGACGTATATTATTTTTATTACAGAGAATGATGTATTGAAAGCAGGTTTACCAATTTATCACATTAACCGAACAGTAAAAGAAACAAGTGTAATGTTTGGGGATGAATCACATATCATATATGTGAATTCCCAGATAAAAGATGAAACGGAACTTGGCAGACTGATGTATGATTTTTCCTGTACGGATGCGAAAGATATACATTATAAGATCTTGGCTGATCGAGTACGATATTTTAAAGAGGATGCGAAAGGAGTGGAAGCTATGTGCAAGATTATGGAAGATATGAGAAAAGAAGCCGTTGTTGAAGAATTGCTTAAAACACTTCGTAACCTGATGAAAAATTTAGGATTGACGGCAGAGCAGGTATTGAATGCTATGGGGGTTTCTGAAACGGACAAAAATATTCTTATGAAAAAACTTTAACAAACATCAAAAAGCTGATCAAAGCTCAGAATCGAGTGATGGTCAGTTTCTTTTTTCAGACTTCAATAGTTTGATAGTCTGAAAATTTTTGGGGAAAAATTTGGTACAATGAAGAAAGAAATAGTAAAAAGAAGGAAAGAATGTTTATGAATATTATTTTAACTGCAATTAATGCAAAGTATATCCACTCCAACCTGGCGGTATATTCTCTTCGAGCTTTCGCAAAACCTTATCTTGAAGAAGTAAAGATTGCTGAATATACGATCAATCAGACAACCGATTTTATTTTGATGGATCTTTATAAAAAGCATCCGGATGTATTATGTTTTTCCTGTTATATTTGGAACATAGAATATGTCTTGGAGATCATGACGGAAATCCATAAACTGCTTCCTCAGATACCAATCTGGCTTGGAGGACCGGAGGTTTCTTATGATGCTGCCGCAGTTTTAAAAGCATATCCGCAGGTAACCGGTATCATGAAAGGGGAAGGGGAAGAAACCTTCTTGGAAGTTCTGGATTATTATCATGGAAAAATAGAAAGCCTTGCAGAGATAGAGGGCATTACCTATCGAAAAGGAGCAGAGATAGAAGAAAATTCCTGGCGTCCGGTCATGGATCTTAGCAAAGTACCGTTTGTGTACCAAGATATGGAAAAGTTTGCAAATAAGATTATCTATTATGAATCTAGCAGAGGGTGTCCGTTTTCCTGCAGTTATTGCCTGTCTTCGGTAGATAAATGCCTGCGGTTTCGGAATTTGGATTTGGTAAAGCAGGAGCTTCAGTTTTTCCTGGATCATAAAGTTTCACAGGTGAAATTTGTGGATCGTACGTTTAATTGCAATCAAAAACATGCATTGACTATTTGGTCCTTTATTCATGAGCATGACAACGGAATTACTAATTTTCATTTCGAGGTAGCTGCAGATATTTTAACAGAGGAAGAAATCGCACTGCTTCAGAAAATGAGGCCGGGACTGGTACAGTTAGAGATTGGCGTACAGTCTACAAATCCTGAAACGATCACGGAGATTCATCGAAAGATGGATTTTCAAAAGGTTGCCGGGATCGTGAAGCAGATCAACGCCGGGAAGAATGTGCACCAGCATCTGGATTTGATTGCGGGACTGCCTTATGAAGATCTGGATTCTTTTGGGAAATCATTCGATGAAGTGTATGCTGTTCGCCCGGAACAGCTTCAGTTGGGATTTTTAAAAGTTTTGAAAGGTTCTTATATGGCAGAACATCAACAGGAATATGAACTGATTCATAAAGATACTCCTCCGTATGAAGTGCTGTCAACAAAATGGCTGTCTTATGATGATGTTCTGATCCTGAAATCTGTCGAAGAGATGGTAGAAACTTTCTACAACAGCGGTCAGTTTCATCATACGATCATGCATCTGGAACCATATTTTTCTTCGGCGTTTGAAATGTATCGTCGGATGGGCAAATTTTATGAGGTACAGGGATATCATAAACAAAGTCATTCAAGGATGAAACGGTATGAGATTTTACTGGAATTTGTCAAGACAGCAGTACCGGAGAAAGATCTGGGGTTCTTCCGGGAACTTTTGACCTTTGATCTATACTTAAGGGAAAATGTGAAAAACAGACCGGATTTTGCAGGGGATTATACGGTGAAAAAAGAAGAATTATTCTATCTGTATGATGAAGTGTTCCCAGGGAAAGAGGAACTTGCATCGTATGCAGGAAAGCATCAAAGAAAGATGATTCATATCGAAAGGTTCAGATATGACGTTTTATCAGAGGGACAGAAGAAAGATACATGGGTCTTGTTTGACTATCAAAAGAGAGATCCGCTGAATCACCAGGCAAAGACTTTTCTTCTGTATATAAACTGACAGGCAGGGCAAGGTATGATATAATGATAATAATGTTGAATGTTTCTTTTTAAGGAGAATGAGAATGGAAAAGATAGAAAAAGAAGTTTGGAAAAAAGATCTAGGTGAGTTTAAGGAAAAGACAGAACAATTTTATGCAGGTGAATTGGACAAGGCATCTTATAAAGGATTTTCCGGACGTTTCGGAAGCTATGCGCAAAAAGATGGAAAAGCCAGTATGCTTCGTCTCCGTATGGCGGGAGGACGGCTGACCAAAGATAAGATGAAGTTTATTGCAGACAGTATCGAGACATATCAGGTGGATAAAGTGCATTTAACGACTTGTCAGACAATCCAGCTTCATAATCTTCATCCGGAGGCAATCTATGGAATTATGGAAGGCGCGTTGGATCATGGCATCGTGACCATGGGCGGAGGCGGAGATTTTCCGCGTAATGTTATGGTATCCCCATTGTCCGGCGTGGAGCAGGAGGAATATTTCGATGTGCTGCCATATGCTGAGGCGGCCGGTGAATATTTGCTGACATTCATTAACAAAAAAATGATGCCGAGAAAATTAAAAGTAGGATTTTCCAACAGCCCGGCAAACAAGACGCATGCGACGTTCCGGGATTTGGGATTTGTTGCCCGTCCGGATGGATTATTCGACGTATATAGCGCGGGAGGATTGGGAAATAATCCTAGATTTGGATTAAAAGTAGCGGAAGCGGTAGAGCCGAAAAAGATCCTTTATTATATTTGTGCTATGAGGGAAACTTTCATTGCTTATGGTAATTATGAGCAGAGAGGAAAAGCAAGGACCAGATACATGCAGGAAACTCTGGGAGAAGAAGGATATGTAAAGGCTTATCAGGAGAAACTTGAAGAAGTATTTGCTTCCGGAGAAGATTTGGATTTGGACATGACGGCTGAAGAATGGACAAAACAGGGAGATGGATCAGAGGTTTCAGATCCTCGGGCAATTGCTCAAAAACAGGATGGGTTATATACGGTTGTCTATCATCCGATCGGAGGATGTCCGGCGCCGGAGAAGATCCGAGAGATTTATGAAACAATTAAAGATATGGAGCAGGTGGAAGCAAGACTCGCTCCGGACGAGACGATGTATGTGATCAATCTGACAGGAGATGAGGCCAAAGAAGTTCTTGCAGCTACAAACGACGGAGCAAAGACACTTTTTGAGACTTCTGTTTCCTGTATCGGGGCATCTATCTGTCAGGTAGGAATTCGGGATTCTCAGGCACTGCTTCACAAGTGTCTGAATGCGGCAAGAGAAGCCGATATCAAAGACGGAGCTCTTCCGCAGATCCACATTTCCGGATGTCCGTCTTCCTGCGGAACGCATCAGACAGGAGAGATCGGGTTCCATGGATGTGTAAAAGTAATCGATAAAGTCCCGCATCCGGCGTTTACACTGCATTTGAATGGATGTGATCTTCAGGGGAAAGAACGAATGGGAGAGAAGGTTGGAGTGATCATCGAAGAAGATATTCCGAAGTTCCTTGTAAAACTCGGAAAAGCAGTAGAGGAAACGGGAATGGATTATAAACAATGGAATGAAACTTATCCGGACCGCATAAAAGAATTAGCGGAAGAATTTGTAAAATAAGATACGGAAGTATGACACTATAAACGTTCGGGAAACCACGTTTATAGTGTTTTTCCGTCTGGAAACAGGGAGGAAAAGGACATGGCGTATTTTCCGATGTTCTTACAGCTGGAAGGGAAAGAATGTCTGGTCGTCGGCGGCGGAGCCGTTGCTTTTCGCAAGGTGAAAGCGCTGAAGGATTTTGGGGCGAAGGTTTCTGTAGTAAGCCCCAAGATTATCCGGGAAATTCAGGAGATGGAAGAAGTCGTTTGTGAATTCCGATCTTTTGATGTATCCGATCTTAAGAATAAGGAACTGGTCATCGCTGCCACCAATCAGACAAGGGAAAATCATAAAATCAGCCTGGCATGCAGACAGCGGGGAATTCCGATCAATGCGGTAGATCAAAAAGAAGACTGCAGTTTTATTTTTCCGGCGTATATCAAACAAGGAGATGGGGTTGCGGCTTTTTCCAGCGGAGGCAAAAGTCCCGTGGCAGCCCAGTATATGAAAGATTGTATGGAACCGATTATGACCAAACGTCTGGGAGAGATGATTGAGTATTTGGGCAGTATTCGGAATATCATCAAAGAGCAAATAGGATCTGAGACTCAGAGAAAAGCATTGTTTCAAGAAATCCTAACGATTGGCTTGGAGGAAGACCGGATTCCGGAAAATTGGGAGCTGGATCGAATGATACATAAATATAACAGGAAATCGAGGGAAGAAATATGGACAGAACGAGACGATTGAGAATGACAAAGGCCATGAGAGATATGGTGAGGGAACAGCATGTCCGGATCGATGAATTGATCTATCCGCTGTTTGTAATCGAAGGAAAGAATATTTGCAGCCCGGTGGAATCTATGCCGGGAATATGTCAGTATTCACCGGATCGCATGTGGGAAGAACTGGAGCGGATCGAACAGGCAGGCATCCGCGGCATCTTAATTTTCGGAATTCCGGATCACAAAGATGAAGCAGGCAGCGGCGCTTACGATGAGCATGGAATTGTACAGAAAGCGATTCGAAAAATAAAAGAAAGGTATCCGGAACTTCTGGTGATTGCGGATGTTTGTTTATGTGAATATACATCGCATGGACATTGCGGACTGGTAAAAGACGGAGTCATTCTAAACGATGAGACGCTGCCTCTTTTGGCAAAAACCGCAGTGAGCTATGCGAGAGCCGGAGCGGATATTGTCGCGCCGAGTGATATGATGGATTTAAGAGTAGCTGCGATTCGGGAAGCTCTGGATCAAAATGGTTTTTCACAGGTGCCGATCATGGCTTACAGTGCCAAATTTGCTTCTGCCTATTATGGTCCATTTCGTGATGCAGCTCACTCAGCCCCGGGATTTGGAGACCGCAAAACCTATCAGATGGATCCGGCCAATGGAAAGGAAGCTTTGCGGGAGGTAGAAGAAGACATTTTGGAAGGCGCGGATCTGATCATCGCAAAACCTGCGCTTGCCTACATGGATATTATAAAGGATATTTCCAATCATTATAATATACCGATTGCCGCTTATAATGTAAGCGGAGAGTACGCTATGGTGAAAGCAGCAGCGGCAAATGGATGGATTGATGAGAAAAAAATCGTGATGGAAAATCTCACAGGTTTGAAAAGAGCAGGCGCTAAGATGATTATTACATATCACGCATTGGATGCGGCAAGATGGATCAGGGAAGAGGAGAAGTAAAATGGAAACAAGATCAAAAGAATTATTTGAACGGGCCAAAGTCCACATCCCCGGAGGCGTCAACAGTCCGGTCAGGGCTTTCAAGGCGGTAGGAAGGACGCCAAGGTTTATTCAATCTGCCAAGGGAAGCAGAATCTGGGATGTCGATGGAAATGAGTATATCGATTATGTATGTTCCTGGGGACCGGGAATCTTGGGACACGCCCATCCTCGCGTAATCGAAAAGGTAAAAGAGGCCTGCGGGCAGGGGCTTACCTATGGTGCTCCTACGGAAAAGGAAGTGCAGCTGGCGGAATTGATTGCGGAGATGATTCCATCCATGGAAGTCAGCCGTTTGGTAAGTTCCGGGACAGAGGCCGTCATGAGCGCTGTCCGGGTGGCCAGGGGCTATACGAGAAGGAATAAAATCATCAAGTTTCGCGGATGTTATCATGGACATTCTGACAGTCTGCTGGTAAAAGCAGGGTCAGGCGCTCTGACTACATCGGTGCCGGACAGCGCCGGCGTTCCCTCCGATGATACGAAAAATACTCTGATAGCGGAATATAATAATCCGGAATCGGTAGAGGCGCTGTTTCAGGCCAACCCGGAAGAGATTGCCGCAGTCATTGTAGAACCGGTGGCAGCGAACATGGGAGTTGTACTGCCCCAAAAGGGATTTCTTTCCTTTCTTCGAAATATCACCAAAAAATATGGGGCTTTGCTGATTTTTGATGAGGTAATTACCGGATTTCGGCTTGCATTAGGAGGTGCTCAGGAATATTTTCATGTAACTCCGGATTTGACGACTTTGGGGAAAATCGTCGGCGGGGGGATGCCGATCGGAGCCTATGGAGGAAAACGAGAAATCATGCAGATGGTTTCTCCTGATGGTCCTGTTTATCAGGCCGGAACTTTGTCAGGAAATCCGATTGCCACAACGGCAGGGATTGAAACATTAAAAATCTTGAAAGAAGATCCTGCCATTTATCAGCGGTTGGAAAAGAAAGCGGAAAAAATAGCCGATGCAGCCAGAGAGGCTGCCGGAAATCATATACAGGTTTGTCAGATCGGTTCCCTTCTTAGCGTATTTTTTACCTGTCGGGAAGTATGGGATTATGACAGCGCGGCGTCTTCCGATTTAAATCTTTATGCAGATTATTTTGGATATTTGCTGGATCACGGAATCTACACAGCGCCGTCTCAATTTGAAGCGATGTTTTTATCCGATGCCCATACCGAAGAGGATATGGAACATACCTGTCAGGTGATAAGAGAGGGATTATGCAGTTTGGATTTTTAGGAATAAGTTATCAGACCGCAGATCTTAAGATGAGAGAGCAGGCGGCTTTTACGGATGAGAAAAAAATGGAATTTTTCCATATGGCAGAGGAAGCAGGCGTTGATCAATGTATGATTTTATCTACCTGCAACCGAAGCGAAGTATTCTATCTTTTTGAAGAAACAGATCAAGCTGACCAGATTTATCGCCTGTATCAGGAAATGTTTTCAGAAGCAGATTTGGGGCAATATATTCGAAGAGGGCAGGGAGAAGAAACGGTGGTCTATCTGTTTCGTGTCGCTGCGGGACTGGAATCTATGGTCGCCGGGGAAGATCAGATCCTGGGACAGGTAAAACAGGCGTTTGAGTTTTCCAGGATGATGGGAGCCTGCAAAAAAGAGCTCAATAAGATCGTTCGTGATGCACTCACATGTGCCAAAAAGATAAAAAGCGAGCTAAAGATCAGTGAAAAACCGTTGTCCGTTGGCTATATTGGAATTCAAAAACTAAATGAAACCTGTAAAATCCGTGGGAAAACGGTTTTGATGATCGGAAGCGGAACTACAGCTGCTCTCGTGCTTCAATATCTTCAGGAATATGGCGCCGGCAAAATCTTTTTATGCAGCCGAACCTATGCCCATGCCGGAAATCTGCAAAAACAAATGAAGCATCTGGTTGTCGTGCCATACCATGAGAGATATCAAATCATGAAAGCATGCGATATTGTAATTTCCGCGACCTCTGCCCCTCATTTGGTCGTGAAAAGCTGTGATTTTCAGCCGCAGAAGCCGCTTGTATTCCTTGATTTAGCGGCGCCAAGAGATATTGATCCTTCCTTTGACTCTGATCCTGATACGATATTAATTCATTTGGATACACTGAAAGAGATTGCAGAGAAGAACCAAAAAGAGAGGATTCGTCTGGTAAAGGAAAGTGATCAATTCATTCAAGAAGCAAAAGATGAGACGCTGCATTGGCTAAAAATCAGCCGTATGGATGGGACGATTCAGTCTCTGCAGGAGAGATGCAGGGAAATTTCCGAAGATAGTTACAGATATCTGTCGCGAAAGATGGATTTAAATGACAGAGAGAAAAGGCTGCTTCAAAAGGTGCTTCATGCGTCGCTGCAAAGATTGCTGCGGGAACCCATTCAGGAATTAAAACATTTGGATACCAGGGAAGAACAGGAAGCATATCAGAAAATGGTTCATCAGTTGTTTCGGATTGAGGAAAAGGAGAGAAGCTTATGAATTATAAAATAGGTTCCAGAGGGTCAAAATTGGCGCTCATCCAAACAAAATATGTATGTCAAAGGCTGAAAGAACGGTATCCGGAGCATGATTTTGAGATTGTAATCGTAAAGACAAAGGGTGATAGAATCCAGAACAAACCACTGGATCAGATTGGCGGGAAAGGACTCTTTGTAAAAGAAATCGAAGAGATGATTCTGGCGGATGAAATACAGATGGGTGTCCACAGTATGAAAGATATGCCGGCTCTGCCTGCGCCGGGGCTTATTTTTGCCAAAGCCTGGAAAAGAGAAGATCCAAGAGATGCTTTGATTCTAAGAGAGAAACATTCTCTGGAGGAGCTTTTGCCTGGCGCTGTGATTGGAACCGGAAGCAAGCGGAGGGCGTTTCAGCTTAAAAAGCTTCGTCCGGATCTTAAGGTGGAAGGAATCCGAGGCAATGTAGATACCAGGCTCCGAAAAATGGAAGAGCAAAAATTGGACGGGATTATTTTAGCGGCCGCAGGACTTCGTCGGTTAGGCATGGAAGATCGAATTTCCATGTATTTTTCAGAAGATGAAATGGTTCCGGCGCCGGCCCAGGGGGTTCTTGCTCTGGAACTTCGAGAAGATAATAAAGAGCTGCTTGAGATGCTGGAAGCCTGTGCAGATGCAGAAAGCCATAAAGAGGCGTCTGCGGAGCGGTCATTTCTGGAAGCGATGGGAGGGAGCTGCCACGTTCCCATTGGAGCTTCCTGTAAAAAAATAAAAGATGGGCAGTATCGGTTTTATGGATTGTTTGGCACAGAAGACGGAAATAGAATGGAATCTGTTTTTTTAGAGGGAGAAGACCCACAGGAACTGGCACAAAAATCAGCGATTGAAATTCAGAAACGGATGGCCGGAACCGTTTTCTTGATAGGTGCAGGACCAGGGGATCCAGATTTGATTACGGTAAAAGGGAAAAAACTGGTAGAAGCCGCGGATTGTGTCATCTATGATCGATTAATCGCTCCGGAACTTTTGAATATGGTGAAACATGATTGTGAATTGATTTATGTAGGGAAAGAAAACCATCATCATGTGATGGAGCAGGAGAAAATCAACCAGCTTTTGGCAAAGAAAGCGATGGAATATCCTCTCGTTGTACGATTAAAGGGAGGCGATCCCTTTGTGTTTGGAAGGGGTGGGGAAGAAGCCTTGTATTTAAGAGAACAGGGAATTCCGGTACAGATTGTTCCGGGGATCAGTTCCTGCATTGCGGGTCCCGCTTATGCCGGAATTCCTGTAACCCATCGCGGGCTGACCAAAGGATTTCATGTGGTGACGGCCCATGACCGAAAAGATCAGTTTGCCAATATCGATTTTCAGGGATTGGTTCGTTCGGAAGAAACCCTGGTGTTTCTTATGGGATTTTCTAAGCTGGAACAAATTGCAGAAAATCTGATCGGAGCAGGAATGTCCGCTTCGATGCCGGCAGCAGTGATTTCAAACGCTGCGACTTCCCAACAGAAATCCTGTATTGGTACGCTTGAAAATATCGTTGAAAAAGTGAAAGAGGATCGTCTGAAACCGCCTGCAGTCATTGTTGTAGGCAAGACCGTAGATCTTGCGGCCGTATTAAGCTCCAAGGATCATACGAACAAGAAAAAGCCTTATGTCGTTACTAAGATTGGGAAAGCGCCGTCTCCTTTGACAGATTTGCTTCAGAAAAAAGGATTTGATGCAAAAGAGATTCAGACCGGGGAAATTACGGCTTTCCCACAGAAATTCACGGAAGAGAATTTGCAGAAAGTGTCCTGGATCGTATTTACAAGTCGAAATGGTGTAGACGGTTTTATGGAAAATCTTTATGCCTCCGGGATGGATGTTCGGGCTCTTTCTTCCGTTAGAATTGCAGTCATTGGAGAAAAAACCGGCAAGCGTTTGAAACATTATGGAATTCTTGCAGATCTGAAGCCGGAAATACAAAATACAGAAGAGATGGTTCGTTGTTTAGAAAAAGTCATAAAAAAAGAAGATACCTTATGGTATGTCAAGGGACGAGCAGAGAACCCCTGTCTGAAAAAGAAGATGGAATCCCGGTGTGATTATCATGAATGGATTGTTTACGAAAACCAACCGATCGAGATCGAAGAAATCCATGCGGCGGATTCCTATGAGGGTGTTCTTTTTACCTGCGCCTCTTCTGTAAAGCGATTTTTTGGTTCCATGAAGGAAGAAACAGCCAGACAGTGGAAGAACGAAGTGCCATGCTATAGCATCGGACCGAAAACGACGGAAGCGCTTCGGCAGATTGGTGCAAAAAAGATGATAGAATCAGATAAGGCAAGTTATGAATCTCTTGCAGATAAAGCGATTCAGTACACAAAGGGCGAAAGGAGATAGAGCGATGTATCTTTTCCAGAAAATTGAAGAAATGATGATGCGGTATGAAGATGCAAGAAAGACCATTGGAGATTTTGTTTTGCAGGAGCAGAAAGATCTTCACAAATATACGATCGGCGAGATTGCAGAGAAAACATTTACATCGAAATCGACGGTGACAAGATTTGCGAAAACGTTAGGGTACAGCGGATGGAAATCTTTCATGAAAGATTTTGTTGCGGAACAGAGATATCAGATGGAAAATAAAGGGGAGGCAGATGCCAATTTTCCTTTTGATCAAGGAGATTCCACAGAGCTGATTATGCAGAAGATCAAACAGGTACAAATCGAAAGCATTGAGGACACCTACAATCTGATGGATGCAACTATGGTAGAACTTGCAGTCAAGCATCTGTTAAATGCCAGACATATCGTTATATTTGGATTAAGCCCGAATATCTTCCTTGGAGAATTATTCCGAAGGAAGATGGTGACAATAGGCAAACAGATTGATATTGCCAAATTAGGAGAGACCGGAATCATTTCAAGAACTTTGACAGATCAGGATTGTGCTATCATGATTTCATATTCTGGAAATAATGAATTTGCAGAACCGGCGATTCATTTAAAGAACATGCTGAATCACCATGTTCCGGTGATCGGAATCACCAGCGGCGGTGATAATTATATCCGCAAAAGTCTTAATTGCGTGCTGACCATGTCATCGAGAGAACGGCTCTATACCAAGATCTCAAATTTTGCAACAGAAGAATCGATTCTCTATATTTTAAATGTATTGTTTTCCTGTTATTTTGCAGAGGATTATCAGGCAAATAAAGCGTTTAAGATTAAAAACTCGAAATTGCTTGAATATGGTCGAATCGCAATTTTAAAAGAAATGCAGGATTTATAAAAAGAAATAGGAAAGAACATCATTTTCGGATGGATAAGAAATCGGAAAATGGTGTTCTTTTTTTGCCAAAGTTTCATGTTTTTTCATGAATTATAAGCGATGAGTCACGGTTCCTTGAAACTAATTTTCGTGTTTACGTTTTATATTGAAAACATAATTTTACGGTGCTACACTGCAACTATAGAAACAATGATCACTCCTTGAACATGGTACCGGTCAAGCGAATTCGCGGTTTGAGGAAATACGCTTTCAAAAAGTTTGGGAGGAGAAATATGAGCAAACAATATGAATCCCTGGCAAAATCTATCGTAGAACTTGTCGGCGGAAAAGAAAATGTAAATGATGTATATCATTGCCAGACAAGACTTCGGTTTAAACTGGCAGATGAAAACAAAGCAGACGCGAATAAAATAGAAGACTTGGACGGTGTTACGAAAGTTATAATCAATGCTGGTGTGTTCCAGGTCGTGGTCGGAACCCATGTTGCAGATGTTTTTGAGGAAATTGAAAAATTCGTAGATCTTAAGAAATCTTCATCCGGATCGGAAACAGAAGAGAAAAAGAACTTTATAGAAACGCTAATTGATTTTGTCGCAGGCACGTTCCAGCCGATCATTTCGGCATTGTCCGGCGCAGGTATGGTAAAAGCGGTGCTGGCGCTTTTGATGGTATTCAATGTGATTACCGCAGATTCACAGACCTATTATCTGCTGAATTTATTTGCAGACGGAGTATTCTTCTTCCTGCCGATGCTTTTAGCGGTAACAGAAGCACAGAAATTGAAATGTAATCCGATCATGGCTGCCGGTGTTGCAGCGATGCTGATGCATCCAAACTGGACGGCGTTGGTACAAGCCGGAGATCCGGTACACTTTTTCGGTGTGATTCCATTTACGTTGGCCACTTATACTTCAAGTGTCATTCCGATTATTCTGATTGTTTTTGTACAGTCCTATATTGAAAAACTATTGAATAAATACATACCAAAATCCGTAAATCTGGTATTTGTACCGATGTTTACCTTCTTAATAATGGGAACGCTGGCTTTTTCCGTATTAGGACCGATTGGAGCGATCCTTGGAAATTATCTGGCTGACTTCTTTACTTTCTTAAGCACCAATGCCAGCTGGGTTCCTGCGCTTTTGATTGGAGGATTTCTGCCGATCATGGTAATGTTTGGGATCCACAACGGTGTCGCTCCGCTGGGAGTTATGCAGATGTCGAATCTCGGATACGACAGTATCTTCGGACCTGGATGCGTATGCTCCAATATGGCGCAGGCAACTGCATCATTTGTTGTAGCTTTGCGAACAAAAGACAAGAAGGTAAAACAAACAGCTGCATCCGGTGCGATCACTGCTTATATGGGAATTACGGAACCGGCTTTATATGGTGTCAATCTTCCAAAGAAATATCCGCTGATCTCATCTATGATCGGAGGCGGACTTGGAGGATTATATGCAGGAATTACCCATACGCACCGTTTTGCGACAGGTTCTTCCGGACTGCCGGCGGTTCTGCTCTATATTGGCGATAATACGATGTCATTCTTTATCAATATCATTATCGCAATCGTAATCAGTATCGTTGCCACAGCAATCCTTACCTACTTCCTGAGCCTTAAGTTTGAAAAGACAGAAGAAGAAAATGAAGCTGCACCGACAGTACAAGTAAAACAGGGTGGGACTACCATCTGCAAAGTCCCGGTAAAAGGAAATATTAAGCCAATTGAACAGGCAGACGACGCAGCATTTGCAGCAAAAGCCATGGGAGACGGTCTTGCCATTGATCCAGAAGAGACGACGGTGACAGCGCCTTTTGACGGAACGATTGCAGCGTTGTTCCCAACCAAACATGCGATTGGACTTGTCTCCGAGCAGGGAGCAGAAGTTTTGATCCATATCGGAATTGATACCGTTGATTTGAACGGAGAACATTTTACAGCGTTTGTAAAGCAGGGAGATCAAGTAAAAGCAGGACAGAAATTAGTAGAATTTGATCAGAAAAAAATTAAAGAAGCAGGATATTCCACACAGACGATGTTTGTCGTAAGCAATACACCGGACTGCAAAGAAATCAAAACTCTGAAAACAGGGGCAGGAGCAGCTGGTGAAGATATGTTGGAAATCGTTATGTAAAGGAGAATCGATATGTTTTATAAAGAATTAAAAAAATTCCCAAAAGATTTTTTATGGGGCGCATCTACATCATCTTATCAGGTAGAGGGAGCATATAATGAAGACGGAAAAGGATTGTCTGTACAGGATCTTCACGAGCCTCCGGAAGGAATTACAGATTTTAAGATCGCCAGCGATCACTATCATCATATGAAGGAGGATGTGAAATTAATGGCGGATCTGGGATTAAAGGCTTATCGCTTTTCCATCGCCTGGACGCGGATCCTTCCTGCCGGAGCAGGTGAAGTGAATGAAAAAGGAATTCAGTTTTACAATGAATTGATTGATGAATTGGTTTCTTATGGAATCGAACCAATCGTGACGATGTATCACTTC
Source organism: Candidatus Anaerostipes excrementavium (assembly GCA_019114985.1). Taxonomy (GTDB): domain Bacteria; phylum Bacillota; class Clostridia; order Lachnospirales; family Lachnospiraceae; genus Anaerostipes; species Anaerostipes excrementavium. Next base: position 28,436 of record DXEM01000027.1, on the reverse strand, counting down.
GATTTGCCTTATGAGCTTCACAAGCAGGGCGGATGGTGCAATCGAAAGACCATCGATGCTTTTGAACAGTATGCAAAAATCTTGTTTGAAAATTATGGAGACCGGGTAAAATACTGGCTGACCATCAACGAACAAAACGTTATGATCAATCATCCAAATGCCATGAATCCGGGCAGGGTGCCTACAAAGAAAGAATTATATCAGCAGTGCCACAACATGTTCGTTGCATCTGCAAAGGCTACGCTGCTTTGTCATGAAATGTGTCCGAACGGAAAGATCGGACCGGCGCCGAACATTACGGCAATTTATCCGGAAAAATGCAGTCCGGAAGATGTGATTGCCGCAGACAACTGGGAAAGCATTCGCTGCTGGCTCTATTTGGACATGGCAGTTTATGGAAGATACAATTCTCTTGTATGGTCCTATCTGGAAGAAAAAGACTGTACACCAAAGATTGAAGATGGCGATATGGAATTGATTGCCAAAGCAAAACCTGATTTCCTTGGAGTTAATTATTATGCGACAGCAACAGTCAGCGCTGCCAGAAACGACGGAACAGACTGTCAGCCAAGAAACGGCGATCAGCAGGTGATGATCGGTGAGGAAGGCGTATACAGAGCCGCCAAAAATAATTATCTGGAATTAACAGACTTTGGATGGATGGTAGACTCCATCGGTATGCGTGTGACACTGCGCCGGGTTTATGACCGTTACCATCTGCCGATTCTGATCACAGAAAATGGATTGGGAGCTAAAGATGAGCTGGGAGAAGATGGAAAGATCCACGATGAATACAGAATCGATTATCTGAAACGTCATTTCCATCAGGCACAGCTGGCGATTACAGACGGAGTCGATCTGATCGGATATTGCCCTTGGGCATTCATCGATCTTGTAAGCACCCATCAAGGATACGGAAAACGATATGGCTTTGTCTATGTCAATCGGGAAGAAGAAGAGCTTTTAGATATGCGCCGAATCTGCAAAGACAGTTTCTACTGGTATCAAAAAGTGATTGAAGACAACGGTCTGGAAGAATAAAAGAGAAAATATGAAATCTTATGCTGCTCAGTATTTTATGATATGCTGGGCAGCATTTTTTCTTCTTCTATTATAACTAAGTGCCATATTTTTATTATTATCAGCCGTATGGCTAAGTAGTTACAGTAAATTAATTTTCATAAATGAAGTAATTGAAATTTTACTTTCATTTCACCTCTGCATGATAGATGACATTACATTCGTCCGTTAAAATGTAATTGTTTCCGGATAACGGAACATAGAAAAAAGAAATGAAAAATATGAATTGGAGGAATGAATATGTCTATTACGCAAAAAGGAGCTGCCACGCAGTCTCAGAAATTAATGATTTTTGTTTTATCCATGTCCTTATACGGACTGGCAACTTTATTTACGGAACTGATTCCAAGTTTTCAGGTTGGAATCGTGGAATTTTCTGTGGAATTCTTTCTTTTTATTCCGCTGGTGCTTTCCATGCTCTTTGATCCGCTTTCTGCGGCCCTCGGCGCAGCTATCGGCGAACTGGTTTTCAGCGAGATTATGCTGGGACAGTTCGGAGGACTGGGTGAGCTGGAGAAGTTTATCACGGTAACCATTGGTGTTTACATTGCAGGACGACTGGTGAGAAATCCAAAAAACCATGCTATGGTCGGCGCTGCTGCATTTGTGGGAACCGGTGTTCAGCTTTTGATGGGGACGGTTGTGGATATTTTAAAAGTTCAGTTTGCCGTAGCGGATTTCGAAGCAGTAGCCGGGCTTCCGGAAAGCGTGTTTGCTACAGAAGGTTTTGCTTTCTTAAATGATTTGCTGTTTTCCGGAATTCTTTTCTGTCTGCTTCCGACCCTCTATCTGGTTCCAAAACTTTACGGAAAGATTGAACCGCTGCTTGGCATGCAGCCGCGGACAAAGGAAACAGGTCTTGGAGAAATCAGTATGAAAAATGTGCTTGTCTGTCTTGTGGCCTTTGTTTGTGCCATCGGTGCGGAAATGGCGGCGGAAAGCGGCCTTTCTCTCATTGACTGGGAGAGCGGATGGGCAGAGAGCAAAACAGCTCTCGCTGTAAGCATGGTTGTAGCTGCGGTAATTGCTGTTGCGATGCTTATTGTGATGAAGAAAAGAACAGAACCTATTGGAAACATAAGATAAAAGGAAATATCATGGATAAAATTATCAGGATAGAAGATCTAACTTATACATATCCAGGCGCAGAGGAACCGACGCTGCGCCATGTGAATCTGGAAATTGAAAAGGGAGATTTTCTCGCTGTCGTTGGAAACAACGGCTGCGGGAAATCAACCTTGTGTAAAGTGTTAAATGGATTAATTCCGCATTTTATTTCCGGTACATTTTCCGGAAATGTGTGGGTGGACGGTGAAAATACAAGAGATGCCGATGTTGGATCCCTTGCCCGAAAGGCAGGGTATGTTTACCAGGATTTTGAAAATCAAATTGTTCGGCCGACAGTGCTTGATGACGCTTCCTATGCCTGTCTTAATTATGGAATGAAGGATTATGAAGCATGCGGCAGAGAAGCGCTGTACCGATGCGGTCTCAAAGGCCGGGAAGAGGAATATATTTGGCAGCTTTCCGGCGGCCAGACTCATTTGCTGGCGCTGGCAGGAGCCGTTGCTCTGGGACCTGATATATTGATTCTGGACGAACCTATTGCGCAGCTTGACCCGGGTCACGCAGATCAAATTTACGAGGTGCTGCGGGAATTAAATGAAACTTATGGAAAAACGATTATCGTTATTGAACACCATACCGAATACATAGCAGATTACTGCAGGCACGTCCTCTTACTGAAAGACGGACAGCCGGCATGGCTGCTTCCGTCGGAAGAAGCTTTGTCAAGAGTGGAGGAATTGCAGGAAAGCAATATTTTTCCGCCGCAGGTAACCATCGCAGGGTATCGTCTGCAAAAAGATTGCAGTATGCCGATAAACAATCTGCTGCCAACGACGGTGGAAGATGGGAGAAAAGCGTTTTCTTCCCTCAAGTTTCAATGTAAAAATATAAAAAGTGATCTTTTATTGGCGCATTTTCAAAGTGAGGAAAATGAAACTTTCAGGAAGTTAAAATCTATGAAAGCAGATGATTTGAACAAAGAACATGCAGTGCCAAAAAAGGCCGCACAGTTTAAAGATGTGACAGTTTCTTACCGTTCGGTTAAGGGAAAGCCTCACACTGTATTTGACCGGCTGAACCTTACCATTCATAAAGGGGAAAAGATTGCCCTTATCGGTTCCAATGGAGCTGGCAAATCCACTTTGATGAAACTCCTGGTGGGACTGATGAAACCATCGGATGGCATTGTAGAATTAAATGGGGTCTCCATAAAAAATGTGAAGACGGAACAGCTTTCCCGTCAGATTTCTCTTGTATACCAGAATCCGGAAGAAATGTTTATCAAAGACTCCATTTACCATGACATTGCTTACGCGATGCAGGTGAGAAATGTAGAAGACTGGGAGAAGAAAGCAGAAGCCTTGCTGAACCGTTTCCGTTTGTCGGAGCTTTCCGAGAGGGATGGACGGCTTCTTTCCGGCGGTCAGATGCGCCGGGCAAGTCTTGCCATTGGCGTTGCCCTAAATCCTGGAATTCTTCTTCTGGACGAACCGACAGCGAATCTGGATATTGCCACAAGAAAAGAAATCATGCGCACTTTAAGTGATATGAAAGAAATTACGGATACTGTGATGATTGCTACCCATGATATGCAGCTTGTCTGCGAGTGGGCGGAGAGAATTATAGTGCTCTGTCAGGGGCAGGTTGTGGCAGATGGAACAAGAGATGAGATTTTTGGCAATACATCCATTCTTTCTCAGGCAGGTATTCGGCCGCCGGAGATTTTCTCCATGGGACAGGCTCTTGACAGACGGGCAATGTGCTACACTGTGGATGAATTTTTAGACGCTTTTTCTTATGAAATGGAGAATGTACAGGAAAACAAAGCAGGAGGAAAATATAATGATGCAGAAATTATCAGAGAATGTGCTGGATAAATTCTCCATGGACTTTCTTAGGAACCAAGTATTGAAAAATGCATACGGAAACGATGATACGGTTATCGCCGTGAGAGATCCGCGGATTTTGCTGGTTTGGTATTTATTTTTCGGACTGGTGCCGTGGTTTGTCAATGATATTCCTTTTCTTTTGGGGTGTTTCTTATTCGTGATGGCAACAACGATACTGGCAAAGGTAGCAGGACTGGTTCTTTTTCTTTTCGCTGTGGGTGTATTCTCACAGACAGGCTATCTTCTCATTGCCACATGGATTTTTGGCGGAGACGCTTCGGCCATCGCACCTCTTTTGGTGCTGACTCTTAAGGTAGCGACCATATCGTTAGCTTCGGTGACTGTATTTTCCGGATTGGATCCAGATCGGCTTTCCAACGGACTTATGTGGTTTGGATGCCCGGAACGGCTTTCATTTTCTATCTCTTACGCCTACCGGATGCTGCCGATGCTTATGGAAGAATTCCAGAATGTATTGCTGTCCTATCGGCTGCGGGGCAATCCGCCGGCTCATGAGACGGTGACCGGCAAGATCAAATACCTTGTCTATCAGATAAAGATTATTATTCACGCTTTTTATCCGCTGATGTTAAATACGGCGAAACGGTCCCGGACGACGGTGGAAGCTCTGGAACTAAAAGGATATCGCTATGCAGCGGTAAATAAAGAAGTGCGTAAAATGAAGCTTTCCTCATTAAAAATTACTTATGATGATCTGATTTTTCTCGCTATTTCTTTTTTATGGGTTGCTGTGACGATTCTGGTGTCAACCATATTATAAAAATGGGAAAAATAAAATTTTGAAGAAATGAAGCATATTGTCTAAAGGAAAGAAAATACAGAATAAAATAAATACAGAAAAACAGGAGGAATCATCATTGTATATAGATTTTCATACCCACGGAAAACTAGCAAAAAAACTGCCGTTTTCGGAAGAATATACACGCTGGCTGTTTTCAGAAGCACGGATGGCGAAACTCGATGCCCTGTGTCTGACAGAACATTTTAATACTTTGGGTTTTGAGCGCCTTTATCGTTTTATCGCCGAACATTCCATCCAGGAAGGGGATACCCTTTTATTTGATGGTCTGCGTATTTTTCCGGGAATGGAGACGGATATTGCGGAAGGAGGACATATTTTGTCCATCGGCCCCTTGGAAGCAATTCTTGAATTGAACAAGAGGCTGGAACCTCATAAAGAAAAAGGAAAATTTCTTCCATTTAAAAAGCTGAAAGATTTATTTGACCAGTATACGGTTATTGTTGGAGGCGCTCATCCGTTTCGAGAGGGAGGGCATATTCCGGATCTTCCGAAAGAGCAGCTTGCCCGGTTTGATTTTTTTGACTTAAACGGAAAAGATGTGGCAAAACACCAGCTTCTCACGGAGAGATTAACGAAAGATCTTGGGGAAAAATTCCACAAACCGGTGGTTGGCGGCAGTGATACCCATCAGGCTGTGCAGTACGGATGTATTCGCACAAAGTTTGCAAAAACCTGCACGTCTGTCAAAGAATTGTATCAGGAAATGTTAAGAGGAAATTATGATATTGTTATCTCTGATCAGGCTGCTTTCCAGGTAAAGACGGCGACGATTCTAAAACGGGCATTAAAAGATGTGCATGCCCTAGGCGGAAATTATGTGGAGATTTTGACAGGAAGAGAACCAGAAAGGGAAAGCAAAAATGCGTCTTAAATTTCCGAAGACACCGGAGCATTTTACTCCGGCGGAACAAAGACTCCTTGAATATGTTGAAGGAAACCGGGAAGAGTTTCTCTTTCTGACGATTGGTCAGCTTGCGGAGAAGATGAACGTATCAGAAGCGACGATTTCCCGGTTTGCAAGGCATCTGGGATGTCGGGATTTTAAACAGTTAAAAAACATTGTCATAGAGCAAAATCATCTGGAAGGACCTGCGGGGAAAATGGCCGGCACGCTTTTTACCAAAGGCAGCGAAACAGCTTTTCAGGCGATGGGGTATTTAAAGCAGCAGATGTTTTATCTGGAAAAAACTATGCAGTATTTGGACACCCAGACTTTTGAGAATGCATTAAAGGAGATGTTATCAGCCAGACAAATATGGATTCACGCGAAAAGTGCTTCAACATCCCTTGGTCATCTTTTGTTTTTTCGTCTGCGGCGGCTGGGACTTCCGGCAGCGCAGATTCCATCCGGCGGAACGGAGATGCTCGAGGGACTGGCTCAGGCAAAGAAGGGGGATTTAGTCGTCTTTTTTGGATTTTCTAAAGTCTCTTGGGAAGGACGAGTCATTCTTGACTGTCAGAACCACATCGGTTACCGTACTCTGTGCTTTACTGGACGGCTTCGGGCGCCAAAAGAAGAGCAGGCTGATGTGAATCTATACGTTTACCGGGGTGAAACCGGAGAATATCATTCTATGACGACTGCAGCAGCTATGGTGGATACCTTAATTGTGGCGCTTTCTGAACGTCTGGGCGCTGACGGTGCAAAGAATCTGCAGAAGGTTCACAAGATGAAAAAGAAATACCGCATATAAACTATATTTATATGGCAGAATAAAGTATACCATAAATCAATTTTTATGGCATTATCCGAAAGAATAGTATCATTATTAACATGCATTTCTATATAGATTTGCATGTTTTTTGTTATTATGGAAGAAAATATTGATAAACACCATATAACACTTGACAACAGTTCCAGACTGTTATACACTGTTAATAAGAAAAGGAGGAGGAATAGAAAGAATGAAAATTATAATCAATACTTCTCTGATGGTTCCTATTTATGAACAGATTGTTGACCAGATTAAAATGCTCATACGCAATGGGGAATTAAAGGAAAACGATAATCTTCCGTCTGTTCGTGCGCTTTCCAAAGAGTTAAAGATAAGTGCTTTAACAGTAAAGAAAGCATATGATCATTTAGAGAGTGAAGGCTTCACTGTTACAGTACATGGCAAAGGTACATATGTTGCGGCTGCAAATGCAGAACTGCTTTTGGAAGAACAGAAAAAAGAGCTGGAAGCAGATTTGGAACAAGCGATCCAAAAGGGCAGACGCTGCGGTATTAGCGATGAAGATATAAAAAGTTTATTTGAATTGATATTGGAGGGATGATGTATGCTGAAAATTGAACATTTGAAAAAGCATTATGATAATTTTTCTCTTGATTGTTCATTAGAGCTTATGTCTGGCTGTGTAACAGGCTTGATTGGACAAAATGGAGCTGGAAAAAGCACAACATTTAAGGCAATATTAGGTTTGATTTCAACCGATGGCGGGAACATTACAATCCTTGGGAAAGATGTGAAAGACTTTACAGCAAAAGATAAAGAAGACTTGGGGGTTGTATTGTCTGATTCTGGTTTTAGTGGTTATCTGAAAATAAAAGATATCATCCCTATATTGCAGAATATGTACTCAAAATTTGATCAATCATTCTTCATAGAGCAGGTACAGAGATTTCAATTACCTATGAATCAGCAGATAAGAGAGTTTTCAACGGGAATGAAAGCAAAATTAAAAGTGCTGGCTGCTGTTTCACACAATGCCAAACTTCTGATACTGGACGAACCAACAGCAGGTTTAGATGTAATCGCGAGAGATGAAATGCTTGAAATGTTAAGAGAATTTTTGGAAAAAGACGAAGAACGCTCCATTTTAATTAGTTCTCATATATCCGGTGATCTGGAATCACTGTGTGACGATCTTTACATGATACATGACGGGAAAATTATTCTGCACGAAGATACAGACGTTCTTCTTAGTGATTATGCTTTGTTAAAAGTGGACGCAGAGCAATACAGCAAGTTAGATAAACAGTTTCTATTGCGTTCCAAAAAAGAAACATATGGATATAGCTGTCTGACAAATCAGAGACAATACTATATTGAGAATTATCCTAAAATCGCGATTGAAAAAGGCACAATAGATGAGGTCATTACCATGATGATAAGGGGGACAGAACAATGAAAGGTTTATTTGTAAAAGATGTTAAATTGATGATGTTACAGAAAAATTTTCTGCTGCTCATTCTGGCGATTGTAATTGGAATGATGATATTTACGGATGATGTGGTATTTTCTGTAGGTTTTCTGAGCTTCATTGTATCACTCTTTACGGTTAGTACAATCAGTTATGATGATTTTGATAATGGAAATGCGTTTCTATTCACGCTGCCTATTACACGGAATCATTATGTGATTGAAAAATATTCTCTTGGTTTATTATTGGGATGTGCAGCGTGGATTTTAGCAGCTGCTTTAGGAATCATTACAACGATCCTAAAAAATACATTACCTATTACAGACTTAATGCAAAATTCATTGATAATTCTGCCGATTATGATGGTCATTCAGGCAATCATGCTTCCTTTTCAACTAAAATATGGCGGCGATAAAGGAAGAATTGCTATGATTGGCGCTTTTGGAGCTTTGGCAGTAATCGTTCTTGTGATCGTGAAAGGGGCGGAAGCTATTTTTCATGTTGATTTAGTTAGTATTTTGGACAATTTGCCAGCGGTAAGCATGGGAGTATTTATCGCTGCCACAATTATCATCGCGCTGTTCATGCTGCTGGTTTCAATGAAAATTAGTTTGTCAATTATGAATAAAAAAGAATTTTAAAAAGGAAAAAGTATATGGACTTTACGATATTAGTTGTTGTACTACTGCTATGTGGTGGGATTCCTTTAAGGAATAAGATATATAAGGAACGCAAGAAGAAAAAAGAGGATAAAGAGAAAGATGTGTGAAGGGGTGATTTTATGGAAAGTATTTTATGTGTCCTTGGTTTGATTGTATTTGCGTATTGGTTTTTTATCAAACGCAACAAAAAGTAATTCCTGATGTGAGGATATAAATGAAATAATGAGTAAGCTGGGGAATGACAGTCTGCAGATTGTCATTCCCCAATAAAATTACTGTTATTCACTATCTATCCCTACATATTTTTTAATAAATTCAATGCCAATTTTATTTGCTGACTTAACCATTTATTTTTGTGATAGAGATAAATTGAATCTAGATATGATGTTCCTGAAATAATTGTTCTAAATATTGTTCTAAATATTGTTCTAAATATTGTTCATCCTCCAAGGCTCTTAACAAATCTTTCTGCCGATTCTGCTGCAGCAAAATCCTAGATAATTTAGCAAAATCTTGGCGTCCATTCTTTTCACCTTCGCTCCGCATTGCTTCCAATTCATCTGCCATTAATTCCTCTAATGCCTGACACATATGTTTCACCTCCAAAAATAAATCACGGGTTTACAAAGAGAAAATGGGCATTAGTATATGGATTTGCTGTCAAAGATTGTCCTTATATATAATACCCATTTCGTTATTTCTGAGGTTTATAACAAATATTTGCACACATGACACCGAGTAGAATCAGTAATGCACCAATGTAGCCCATCAGATTCAGTCGCTCACCCAGAAAAGCAAATGCAAATACCGCAGTAAAGACAGGTTCTAAAGAAAACATAAATCCCGTTGTTTCAGCGCTGACAAATTTCTGCACATAAGCCTGCATGACAAAACCGTAAGCAGAGCAAATCAAGGTTAAACCAAGTAAACTCGCCCACTGGATTCCCGTTTGAGGAAGAACTGGCGTTTCAAAAATGAAGGCTGCTATGGTGGCATAGATACAAGCAAAAAGCATTTGCCAGATGCCCAAGGAAATGCTGTCTACTCGTTCCACAAAGGATTTGCTGACCACAATATGAACAGCATACACAAAAGCAGAAAACAGCATGATACCGCTTCCGATAGAAAACTGTCCAACACCGCCACTGAGCAGGAGGAGACCAGCTGTAACAGCAATAACACCAATCACGATTTTAGTTTCCGGCATACGCTTGCGGAGAACGGCCATGATAATAGGCACAATAATGACTGTCGTGCTTTGCAGAAAACCTGTTTCTGAGGCAGATGTATATTGTACACCCAACAAAAGACACAGGAAAACCGTTGCCAGTAATCCTCCGCATATTGCACTTGCTTTTAAGGTTTGACGATCCGGGCGGCACACTCTGCGGAAAAAGAGAGCAAACATGACCAGAAAGGCGATTCCTGTGCGGAGGGCAACAATGGTAACCGGCGGAATCCCATCCATTAGATAAGCCATAAAAATATAGGAAGTACCCCATGCAAGCGGTACAGTGAACGCTAAAAATGTTGCCTTTTGTTTATTCATCGTTAGACTCCTTGTTTGTTTTTCTTTTATTATAGCTGCGCCCTTGCTATTTGTAAAATTAATAGATATAATGTGTGTATTAGAAAACACGATACAAGGAGGGCGGTTGCAACAATGATCCAAACATCAAAATACACGGTGTTTTGTCGTGTTGTTGAATTAGGCAGTTTCAGTTTAGCGGCGGAGGAATTAGGATATACGCAAAGTTCAGTTAGCCAAAAAGTTTTATCTCTTGAGGAGGAATTAGGGGTAACATTGCTCCTGCGACAGAAAAACCGTCTGGAATTGACGTCAGATGGCGAAAATCTCTATCCCTTTATTCAAGCCATTTATGCGGCGGAAAAAAACCTTTCCGGGAAGAAAAAAGAAATCGAAGGCCTTGAAAGTAGTGTTGTATCCATTGCAGCTTGGTCGAGTGTAAGCAGGTTATATCTACCCATCTTGATGAAAACTTTTCAAGAGAAATACCCTTCTGTAGAGTTCAAACTGCTACAGGGTGGATATGAGGTAAATGCAGCGGCAGTCAGAGCAAGAGAAGCTGATTTGGGATTTATCAGTACAGATACCGCAGAGGATTTGGAATATGATATTTTGTATGAGGATGAATTGCTTGCGGTATTGCCATCTAATCATCCTTTGGCAGAAAAAGATATTGTTTCTGTGAAAGACCTTGCTAAGGAACCTTTTATCCTTATGGATGAGTTGGGGTATTCATATCCACTGGCGGCATTCAAAGATGCAGGTGTGCAACCTCGGAATTTGAAACTGACAGTTTATGACGACTATGCAGTTATGGAAATGGTTCGTCAGGACTTGGGGGTGTCTATGCTATATGAGCGCATCCTGAGAGGCTTTGATGACGGTTTAATTATACGTCCGATAAAAGAAAGACCGAAGCGTAATGTTGCAATCTGTTGGAAAGACAGAAAAACACTGTCTCTGGCGTCAAGAAAATTTCTTGAACATGTCGAAGATTCAAATATATTTGTATTCAACTGATATGAAATAACTTTGAGAGATTTTTGGGAAGATGTAAATTCCAGTTTATAGAACCGGGAAAATTCGAATTTTAAATATGCCCTTTTATTTATCGCTCTGGATGGAAAAATTTGTAGAGAATTTAGGATTGATCAAGAATGTTATTTACAGTTGACAGATTGACAAGAAAGTAGATAAAATCTACACCTGCCCCGATGGAATCCCATATTATGAATAGAAATCCTCTTCATTGACAAGACCCCGAATAAATTCTTCAAAATTATCTGCCAGAGGAGTGATCTTGTAGTTGTATTCTTGGTCGATATAAACTACTTTAGGTTCTCCGTCGGGGCCGCATTCCCGATAATCTAAAAAAACCATATCATGTCCGGCGCTGGGACAATCACAGATAGCGACTCCAACAGCCGGATATCCCCATTCATCAATCATAAATTGACTTCCTAATTCTCCACATAAAGAATATGCTTTTTCTCTTCCAATGCCGAAAATTCCTGTGATGGCTATATGGTTGTCCGCCCAACTGGTAGGTTTGCTGACAGGGAAACATGTATTGAAAGGGATGCCTCCATTATGCTGTTTCATCAGCCAAATATAAGAAGCTGGCAGTTTATAACCCAATTCCTGCTCTACACTGGCAATTAGTTCATCAGAAGGCGGATCACTGATATATTCTTTCCGTGAGTACACGCTTTCTTCCCAAAAATTTGAAAAATCAAAGTTATCAAACATATCTTGTTCCTCCTATTACGATTCATTGTTCTGCTGTTTTTATTTTACTATAATGAAGGGAGAAGGGGCAAGGCGCAGCTGCTTGTTATTATATAATTGTATCTTTGTTCCAAATAGCTTATAATAGAAACAGGCAAGGAAGCTAGAGAAAATGTTTCCTTGCCTGTTGTTTTATTTCAGCGGAGAATCCTGCAAAGCAGGATTAAAAATAACAGAATACAGGAGGAGAAATCATGAAGCCATGGATTGGAGTCGTACCTTTGGTAGATAAAGAGAAAAAGAGTTATTGGATGCTTCCCGGATATATGGAAGGAATCAGGCAGGCAGGCGGACTGCCGGTCATGATGCCTTTGACAGAAGATCTTTATGAGATCAGGCAGATGGCAGACCGATTGGATGGATTTTTGTTTACTGGCGGTCAGGACGTATCCCCATCTGTTTATGGACAAACAAAACAGAAATGGTGCGGTGAGTGCTGCAAAGAGAGAGATACAATGGAAGCGTTATTGTTTCAGCGGGTTCTTGAATTGGATAAACCGATTCTTGGTATCTGCCGAGGAATTCAATTGATCAATGCGCTGATGGGAGGCAGTTTATACCAGGATCTTGATGAAGAACATCCGTCTAATACCAAACACCATCAATCACCGCCATATGATATTCCCTGCCATAAAGTATCGATTCAAAAAGAGAGTCCATTGTATGAATTATTGCAAACAGAAGAACTTTCGGTGAATAGTTATCATCATCAGGCAGTAAAAGAGTTGTCACCGGACCTCCTGCCTATGGCTGTATCGGAGGATGGACTAATAGAAGCAGTTTATGCCCCGCAGAAAAGGTTCGTATGGGCGCTGCAATGGCATCCTGAATTTTCATTTTCCGCAGATAATCATAGCCGGATGATTTTTAGAAAGTTTGTGGAAGGTTGCCGCCGCTGCTGACTTTTTGTATAATAAATGAAAAAGACGAATTAGGAAAAGGAGTTATAAGATGACAGAACGTGAAAAAATGGAAGCAAGATTATGGTATGATGCAAACTATGATCAGGATTTACTAAAAGAGAGGGAAGAGGCAGAAGAATTGTATTTTCAGCTGAATCATACCAGTCCGAAGGAGAAAGAAAAAAAAGAAGCAATTATAAAGCAGCTGCTGCCAAATTGTGAGGAGCATGTGGATATTCTTCCGCCGTTTTGTACGGATTACGGATACAATTGTCATATTGGAGAAGGAACTTTCATCAATCACAATGCTTATTTTATGGATGGTGCTCCGATTACCATCGGAAAATACTGTTTTATTGGACCAAACTGCGGAATGTATACGGCGAATCATCCGTTGGATTCAGAGGAGAGAAAACAAGGATTGGAACGTGCGCTGCCGATTACAATAGGAGATGATGTCTGGATCGGAGCAGATGTTACGATCCTTCCGGGGGTAACGATTGGAGAAGGATCAGTCATTGGGGCAAAGAGTTTGGTAAACAAAGATATTCCGGCAAATGTGCTTGCCGTGGGAAATCCATGCAAAATCATAAGAGAGATCACCGAAGATGACAAGATTTGTCCTGCCGATCCTAAGGAAGAAGTATAAGCGTTCGATAAAAAAGTGCAAAATCAGTAAAGAAAGTATAATATATCAGATAAAAATTGTATAAAATACAAAATATCAGAAATATTAAGAAAAAAATAATAATTTCTTTTTGATAATCAAATTACCTTTTCGTTTCTATACGTTATAATAAAGTAGTATAGGAGGAGCTGAAAAGATATGGCAGAATATCAGAACAAGACAGAACGAGCCCTAAAAAACCGATGGATGGACTTAAAGAATAGAAGAGAAGAACTGACAATGATTACCTGCGGAGAACTGGCAAAGATCCCAAAAGGATTTGATCTTCCCTATGTAGAATGCAAAAGTGTCATTCAATCTCAGTCCGATTATTGTAAAACATCCTGTGAATATTATAAAAAGAAATTATTGCCAATCGATGAAGAGATGCAGGAGATTCGAGATTCCAGACCATCGTTTTTAGATTAGTTTTGCAAATGAAAAAAAGAGGCACCCGTAAGATAGGTCCTGATCTGATTTAAGATCGGGGCTTATTTTTGTTGTTTCAGTTTGTCTGCTTTTTACAAAAATAAGATGGTTCGAAAGATTTCACATGTGGTACAATAAAATAAACAGCACATTTTTATCTTTCTGAATACTATAATAAAAAATGAAAGCAGGAAAATAATGAGCTGTTGTGAACAACAACCTAACGATCCTACAGACGGAAGAATCCGAATCGAAAATGGTGTAATTGATGAAGTACGCAGAGGGGACGGCGTGACTTTTGTGACGGTGACCTATAAAATGAATGGGGAATTCGGTCTGCGATTTGTAACTACAGTGACATTAGTCGTTGGGAAAGATACGAAGATTCAGGATGAAAGTGGAAATACAAGAAATATCAGAGATCTGAAGGAAGGTATGAGGATCGATGCAGTGGCTTCTTCTAAGATGACGAGAAGTCTTCCGCCTCAAACAGAAGCTTTTCGGATAAGGATCCTGCAGCAAAAAGAATTTGTAACCACAAGAACAAGGGTATTGCGGGTCGATCCGCGGAATGGCTTTCTATATACCGGAATTCCGGGCCAGCCGTCCAGACAGATAAGATTTACAGTCTCCGAGGATACGAAGATCTTAAGCAGAAGAGGCAATCCGATTCGCCTCTGGAATCTCAGAAGGGGACAGTTCATAAGGGTCGAGCATGCGAATTTTATGACCAACAGTATTCCGCCGCAGACAGCCGCATATCGCATACAGGTTATGTAGACAAGAAAGAATCCTGCTATGCAGGATTCTCCGCCTGCGGCGGGCGCTTGGGCGCTATCTTCATCTCCGCCGCAGTGCGATCCGTGCGGAGCATTTTTAATGTCATAGGAACGCAGTTTCCTATGACATTAAAAATGCAGCCGTCTCATGACGGCTGCTAATGAAAAGAGAGGATTAAAAAATATATATGAAAAACTATGGCTTTAGTATACGCTTGAAAAGGGTCTGATTCAATAGAAAGAATCTAAACAATTCTAAACAGTTTCTAAACTATGATGAAAAATTTCTTAGGAATATGAAGGGAATTTAGAAAAACAATGAAGAAAAGAAAAAGAACAGGGAAAAGAGATGCAAAGCTTTATCTGCGGCTATTTATGGCGACCTTTTATTTGAGTGCTTTTACGTTTGGGGGCGGTTATGTCATTATTACGCTGATGCAGAAAAAATTTGTAGAAGAGTACCATTGGATTGATGAAGAAGAGATGTTTGATCTGACGGCAATCGCCCAGTCGGCGCCTGGACCGATTGCTGTGAATGGAGCGATTGTAGCAGGATATAAATTAGCCGGTCTTCCAGGCGTTCTTTTAAGTGTGGCCGGAGCCGTGCTGCCGCCGTTCTTTATCATATCCTTGGTTTCGGTCTTTTATCAGGCGTTTCGGGATAATCGGGTGATTTCTTTGATGCTGGAAGGGATGCAGGCTGGAGTTGGCGCAGTGATTGCCGCCGTTGTGCTGGAGATGATCCATACATTGTTCCGCGGAAAAGGAAGGATAGATTCTGCGGTCATTATGGCCGGAGCGTTCCTTGCCAATGTGGTCTTTCATATCGGTGCAGTTTATATATTTCTAATCTGCATCGCTTATGGGGTCTTGAAAGCGTTATGGGAGAAAGGACGAGCACGCATATGATATACTTAACACTGTTTTTCAGCTTTTTTCAAATTGGGTTATTTAGTTTTGGCGGCGGGTATGCGGCCATGCCTTTGATTCAGCATCAGGTAACGGAGCTTCATTCCTGGCTGACAGTGAAGGAATTTTCAGATTTGGTAACGATTTCCCAGATGACGCCCGGACCGATTGCCATCAATGCGGCAACTTTTGTCGGAACGAAAATTGCCGGACCATTGGGTGCGGCAGCAGCTACCATCGGCTGTGTTTTTCCATCTTGTGTGATTGTCACAATCATTGCTTATTTCTATATGAAATATCGTCATTTGGACATGCTGCAAAAGATCCTGGACACTCTTCGTCCGGCAGTGATTGCTCTGATTGCGGCTGCAGGACTGACGATCATAGGGACTGCGTTTTTCGGAAAAGCTTCTTTTTCTTCTTTTGACCAGATCAATCCATCCATGGTTCTTTTATTTGGGATTAGTTTATTCCTTATGGTAAAAAAGAAAATGAATCCAATCACCGTTATGGTATTAGCCGGCGTCCTGCGCGTCGCACAGGGAATGTTAATATTGTAAAGAGGCTGCATAGCAGGAAAGTAATTCCTGTTATGCAGCCTTTGTTATTATTCATCTTTTTCTTTTGGAAGTACAATGTTTAAAACGATTGCAGAAATCGTTGCGATAACGACTGGTGATTTTCCGAAAATCATCATAACCCAGGATGGGAAAGCAGACAATGCGGCAGAAGCCTGTGTCACTCCCATGCCAAGCGCTACGGACAAACCAACGATAGATGTTGCCCGATATGTCATTTTCTGCTGTGTGATCAATTTGATTCCCGTCATGGCAATGGAAGCAAAAACAGAAATCGTTGCGCCTCCAAGGACACATTGCGGAATCGTAGTAAGCAGCGCAGAAAATTTCGGAAGGATTCCGGCAATCATTAAAATGACAGCAGCGAGTCCCAGGACACAGCGGTTAACAACTTTGGTCGTGGTTACAATCCCGACATTCTGGCTATAGGTGGCGGTTGGAAGACCTCCGAGCAAAGCACAGAAAATGTTGGATATACCATACATAACAATGCCGCCCTGAAGTTCCTGATCTTCCGGCTGACGATCCATACTTCCCACAGTAGTGGCGGAAAAATCGCCGATTGCCTGAATGGAGTTGATTGCGAACAATAATCCGATGGCAATGCAGGCGGAAGGATCGAATTTCACTCCGAAATGCATTGGCTGAGGAAACTGAAGAATTCCTGCGGAAGCGATTCCGGATAAATCTACGAGCCCTAAGAAAGAGGCGAAGATATATCCTGCAATAATTCCCACAAGGATGGATGCCAGTTTCAAAAATCCCTTTGTAAAATGATTCAAAATGGTAACAACTGCCAAAGTAAAGAACGCTGCCAGCCAATTTTCCCAGGAACCATAATCCGGACTGGAAGTTCCGCCGGCCATGTAATTGACTGCGGTCGGATAAAGAGAAAGTCCAATTGTGAAAACAACGGTTCCGGTAATGATCGGCGGGAATAATATACGGATCTTTTTGATGGTAAAGCCTACGATAACAGCAATCACGCCGCCAACAATCTGCGCTCCTAAAATAGTACCTACATCGGATGTCTCAGCGATTGCCTGCATACTTGGCACATAGGCAAAGCTGATTCCCATAATAACCGGCAAGGCAGAACCCAGCTGAAAATTTCTGAAACGGATAAATGGGAAAAGCTGCAATAAAGTGCTCAGTGCAGAAGTAAATAACGCCGCTTGGATCAGGATAACTCGGTCTCTGTCATTGAGCCCGGCAACGCCGGAAACGATAATGGCCGGAGTTACACAGCCCACGATCATAGCGACCACATGCTGAAGCGCCAAAGGCAGAGCCTGGCCAAAGCGTGGTACGCCGTTAAGATCAAAAACGGATGCGTAGCCTCCGGAGGATGAATGGTGATTGTTTTTCATAAGTTCCTCCTATTTCTTTTATCATGTGTTTTCCTATACTTTACACAATATGACAGTAAAATGCAAAGAAAAGATCGATTTTTTGAAAATAAAGTGTAATATTTTACGCATTGGACGAGGGATGGAAGGTATGTTACAATAAGCCTGATTTAAGGAAAGGGGCTGGTATGCATGGATGAAAACCTGATAATCATGATTGTGGAAGACGATACGCTGCTGTCAAATGAGATCGAAGAATTCTTGAAACGGTGGGGATATCGGACGGCAGGATGTCATGATTTTTCGAATCTGTTAAAAGAATTTGAGAAAATCGATCCGCATTTGATTCTTATGGATATTAACCTGCCGTTTTATGATGGGTATTATTGGTGTGAGAAGATTCGGGAGATTTCCCATGTGCCGATTCTTTTTATCAGCAGCAGAAATGATGATCGGGACAAGATTATGGCAATTGCTCAAGGCGGAGATGATTTTATCGAAAAGCCTTTCCATCTGGAATTTTTAAAAGCAAAGATCGAAGCTGCTTTGCGGCGGGCCTATCAATACCAGGTAAAAAGCCGTACGGTTCTTTCAAAAGGGCTGCTTTTTGATGCGAATTCCTCTCTTTTGATTTGTGACGGAGAGGAGATCGAGCTGACCAAATCAGAGAAGAAGATTATAGAAAAACTGGTTGAGAGACGTCCGGGGGTTGTGACAAGAGATGAATTGATGATGACATTATGGGATACAGATGAATTTGTTTCTGACGGAACCTTGACGACAATGATATCAAGACTGAGGAAAAAGTTGGAACAGGCCTGTGAAGATAAGGTCATTTGTACGCGAAAAGGAAGAGGGTATTATATCCGATGAAAAAGGTGAAAAGAGACATTGTATTATTTTTCCTGCCATGTTTGGCTTATCATTTATATTTTCTTTTGCTGGTGGAAGCAGTTTCTATTTGGGACTTGATGTATCTGAATGTATTGCTTCTTGTTTGTTTTGGAATCTATCTTGGAATCCGGATTTATCGGCTAAGCAAAAGGGAACGTAAGAAAAATGATTACATGGAATCAGAGGGAACGATTGCAGAGGAATTGAGAGACTATGAAAATGTTGAAATAGCGCTCCATGACCAGCAGATCTTGAACAGGCAGCTGGAAGAACAGAGAGAGTGCATGTGCGGTCTTCAGGATTATATTACAAAATGGTGCCATGAAGTAAAGATTCCGCTGTCCGCCGCTTTGCTTGTAAATGAGAGAATGGAGGACGAGAAAGAACGACAGCAGATGAAGGAACCTTTGGAGAAGATTCGCCGTTTGTTAAATGACGCATTGTCCGGATGTAAAATCCAAAGTCAGATGTTCGATCTTCAGATTCGGCCGGTCCATTTAAAAGAGTGTGTCAGGGAATCGATCAGGAATCAGCAGTTTTTTCTGATTCAGAAACATTTTACCTTGGATATTCGTGTAGAAGATGTGATGGTCTATTCTGATTCAGAGTGGCTGATTTATGTGATGGATCAGCTGATTGGAAATGCGGTAAAATATGCAAAAGAAGAGCCGAAGCTGATCATTTGGGCAGAAGAAAAGCCTGAGAAGATACAATTTATGCGCAGGATTTACGACAAAGGATTTACCGGGAGCAATCATCGTGATGGTCAGTACAAATCCACCGGCATGGGGCTTTATATGGTATCTCAGATTCTTCATAAATTGGAACATCAAATTGAAGCAGAAAGCGAGTATGGGGTCTATACAAGATTTACAATCACATTTACAGATCACCGAAAATTCTTCCATCTCTAATCTTACATAGATTGTAAGGTTAGGGATCGTTTTGTAATAAGGCTGTAAGGATTTTTGGGAAGGGATTTTCTATAATGGATCTTGTAAAGGAGTGATGCAGATATGACAACAAACAAAGTAATCGTAGAAATTAAGAATCTAACGAAAATCTACGGTTCCAGAGGCTTCAAAACGATGGTTTTAAAAGGCATTGATCTTAAGATTTTTGAAAATGACTTTATTGCGATCATGGGGCCGAGCGGATCCGGGAAAACTACATTATTGAATATTCTATCAACCATTGATAAGCCAACGCAGGGATCTGTCATCTTGGATGGAAGTGATATAACAAAAGCAAAAAATAAAGAATTATCGAAGATCCGCAGAGACAAAATCGGTTTTATTTTCCAGGATTATAATCTGCTGGATACGATGACCTTGCAGGATAATATTGCGCTGCCATTGTCTTTGAACGGAGCCGGTGCACAAACTTGTATCGCAAAGACCAAAGAACTGGCGGAGATGTTTGGGCTGAAAGAACATTTGAATAAATATCCTTATCAGTTATCAGGAGGACAAAAACAGAGAGGAGCTGCGTGCAGAGCGCTGATTACAGATCCGGAAATTATATTCGCAGATGAACCAACAGGAGCTTTAGACTCCAAAGCCAGCCGAGATCTTCTGGATTGTTTAAGCTTAGTGAATGAACAGCATCATACAACGATCCTTATGGTAACCCACGACGCGTTCAGTGCTTCTTATGCAAAAGATGCTTATATTCTAAATGACGGTACGATGAAGTGCCAGTTAAGCAGAGGCAGGAGCCGAAAAGAATTTTATGATAGAATCGTTGATATGCAGGCATCGATGGGGAGTGATTTTTCATGAGTACAATAAAATTAGCGTATTTGAATTTTAAACAAAGTATGAAACATTATATTTCTTTGATCGTATCGCTGGCATTTACAATCTTAATCTATTTGAACTTTCAGAATCTTTTGTATTCCGATGCCATGGGTGTTCTTAATGATATCAATCAGCATAACTTAAGAGTCATAGTACAAAGTATATCCTTCGTTCTCGGATGTTTTATGTTCTTTTTTATCTGGTATTCGACCAACGTTTTTTTGTCCAGGAGGAAGAAAGAAATCGGTATTTATATCTTTATGGGACTGAGCAATCAGAGGATCGGAAAACTTTATATGCTGGAGACGATAATGATTGGCGTGACTGCCCTAATATTCGGCGTAGGATTTGGAATCATTACAACGCAGCTGTTTCAGATGATCTTGATGAGAATTTCGGAAATTAGTGTAAAAATTCATTTCCAGATATCTGCAGCGCCAATCCTCGTATCGATCATTCTTTATGCCGTTATTTATATGATTTTCGTCTTCAAAGGATATATTGAGATCGTAAGAAGCAGTGTCTTAGATATGGTTTCTGCCAGCCGTCAAAATGAATATGTGAGACAAAATGGAAACATTCTTTTGGTTAAAGCAATTTTGGGCGTTTGTATCTTAGGCATAGGATATTATCTTGCGATCAAAGAAGGCGGAATTGAAGTTTTTGGCAATGTTTTATCAGCTGTCGTCCTTGTTGTGATTGGCGTATATATGCTGTTTGGAGGAATGATTCCTCTGATATTTCAAAAAGCTGCGGCACGAAAGAAATTTCTCTACCAAAGACAGCGAAATCTATGGATTAATAACATGATTTTTCGAATCAAAAAGAATTATCGGACGTACGCCATGGTCTGTGTTCTGATGCTGTGTTCGGTAACCGCACTGGCAACTTCTTTTGCCATGAAACAAAGATATGATGCGATCCATCATTTCCGCAGTACCTATACATTTCAAATGATCAGCGTAAAAGATCAGATGGAAGATCAGATTTCAGATATTATAAAGAAAGATAATGAAATCGAATACGAAACGAAGATACGGATGCTGAATCTGGATCCGTCTTACTTTGGAGAAAAGGATCAAGATGCCTCTTATGGAATTCTATCTTATTCTCAGGTAAAACAGGCAGCAAAAGCAGCCGGACTGGATTTTGACATTAAGAAAATAGATGATCAAGAGATTGTTCAGGTTTCAAAACTTTACCTATTGAGTATTATTACAGAACAAACACAGAAAAAGGTAGCAATTGACGGAAAAAAATATTTACAAGTTGAAAAAATCTCAGAACCATATTTAGGATCGCTGCAGGAGCAGGATTATTATTATATGGTCAGCGATAAAGAGTATAAGAGGCTTGCTTCGCTGGGACAAGAAGTTTATCTCTATAATTATAAGATCAAAGATGTTCAACATATGAAAGCGTCCCAGGATGAGCTTTTGAAGTTTGCAGCGGCGCATCAAAATGAAATGGGACTGATTGTCTCAGATCCGAACAGCAGTGATATCGAGTGGATTAAAGTCATGTATTCTCTTTGTATCTTTATCTTCATGGTATTCATCCTCGCCAGCGGAAGTATTCTGTTCATGAAGCTATACAATGACGCTTTTGAGGAAAAAGAACGATACAATGTTTTGGGAAAAATCGGAATATCGGAAAAAGTCTTAAAGAAATCAGTAAGACAAGAACTTCGATTTGCGTATGCAGCTCCATTTTTGATTATGATGGTATCTTCTTATTTTTCTGTTCATGCACTGGCGAAAATGATGCAGGCAGATTTGCTGGGAATCCAGATCTTAAGCGTGGCGATTATTTTGGTCTTCTTTTATCTCTGTTATCGGATATCTTTCGCGATTTATCTAAGAAATACGGGAATTGTATCATAGAAGTAAGAAAGAATCCTGCTTTGCAGGATTCTCCGCCTGCGGCGGGCGCTTCGGCGACGTTTTCCGCACCGTCGCAGTGCGATCCTTGCGGCTTTTATTTTTGCTGATCCGGACAGGTAATCTCTACCATCTTTTCAATCATCTGATGGAGCAGCTCAACTTGCTGAGTGTCCGCTGCTTTGTAATAGACTTCTTTGCCGTCTCGGCGGTTTACGATTAAACCGCTGGCTTTTAATTGCTTTAAATGATGGGAAACCGCAGGACTGCTCATCCCTACCAAAGCGGATATATTTGTGACACATTCTTCGCAGTGACATAACAGCCAAAAAATACGAATGCGGCTGCTGTCGCTCAATTGCTTGAATATATCAGATACAATCTGAAAATCTTCTGTCTCCGGCATATGGTCAAATTTATGATGGATGTCTTGTCCGTGATCGTGTGGTAATTGTATTGATGTCATAGGATGTCTCCTTTCTTCAAAGACATTTTAACATAACATAGTTGGTAAGGGAAACATTTTTGCGAAGGACTTCCTGTTTTTTTATGACGCGATAGCCTCTGTTTTCAAAAAAATGTCTGGCGGTAATGGAGACATGAACTGTAATTTCGGGAACCTGGACATAAGATTCCAGCTGCTCCAATATAGCGTTTCCAATGCCTTCTTTCTGATAATCTTTGTGAACGAACAGACGATCAAGGTAACCGGTGTCATCAATATCTCCAAAACCGACAATCGTATCGTTCTTTACTGCAACGATCGTATCGTGAGATAAGAAGGATTGATCCCATGTTTTGGGATCATCTGCACCGGATGTCCAGGCGTCTAATTGTTCTTTGGAATAATCCGATTGATTGACTGTATGGACTGTCTCGTAAAATAATCGGATGATTGACTGGCAGTCATCCGATTGATAATTTCTTAAATACATAAACTCCTCTTTTCTAAACAGAATGATGCTTTCGATTGCCCTGGCGATCGAAAGTCTTTCTAAGCGCCAATTCGGTTGGCAGGATCGATAAGATTAAGACGACAACTTGTGCGATCACGATTTTATCCTCTGATAAATCAGCAGGAGAGGAAGTCATCAGTCGGTAAAAATAGAAAACTGACGTGATGATAAGAAGGAGAATGCCCCAGCGAAACCATATCTTCCCACAATGTTGGTGTGCAAAACGCCAGGTATCTTCATTTTTCATAGATCGGCTGGTTCGATATCCAAAGGCGGGGTTGATTTTTTTGGGACCTCCATGACGAAAATACAAACCAAAACAAATCATTGTTAAAGGAATTAAAATAAGAGAAATATAAATGAAAATAGAATAAAGCATAGGAAACTCCTTTCTTGGCTGTTGTTTATACTCTTATGTAAGTTCTTCCGTTAAATATTTATCATTCATGCTTCTCCCATGATTTATAAGTTCATTATGAATCGGGAATTTTAAAAAGTCAAGATGGAGGAAAAAAAGATTGTGTCATTGTCTTCGCTGTGAGATAATGGTCACGGTAGGATTACATATGAAACAATAAGGAGGAAAACAACGATGAAAAAATTGTGGATCATGATTCTTACAGTCGGCATGATATTTCTGCTTGCAGGCTGCGTGAATTCGGACAAAGAAAATGCCAGGAAGACTGCGGAGGATTATTTTGCTGCCGTTCAAAAGGGAAAGTGGGAGGAGGCAGAAGCTCTGTGTATTTCTGATGTAAAAAGTGATTTTCAGTTTAAAGAGTACAAAACAGGATTTCAGGAAGAATTTCAGCAAATGGGATTAAATAAAGAGCTGATGAAGAAAGCAGACGGATTTATTGATGATTGTATGAAAGAAAGCATCGAATCTTACAAAGCAGGAAAAGAAGAGGAGAAGGAAGATTCGGAAAATACTTATCTTATCCCGGTTTCTTTGCAGTATAAGGAAATCAGTGAGCTGGATTTTACAGCGGGGGAGATTGCGGCAAAGGATAAACTGAATCGATATATAGAAGAAAATGGTGATGCTCTTCAGAAGATCTATGCCCAGAAAGGACAAAAAGCGCTTCAAACGAAGATCCTCGAAGATACCCTGGATTTTGTATTGGATGAATACAGACAGTTGGTGAAGGATCAGAAAGCAGAAGAGCGAGAAGCCAAAGTCTTTGTTACGAAAAAAGAAGATGAATGGCTGATTTCTAAAATTATAATGGAGTAATGAAAAATTCGTATATGGGTACAATAAAAATGCAGGGGACAATCACTTTTTCGTGATTTGTTCTCTGTATTTGGTTTTTGAGGAAAAATCTCATCAGAAAGGAAAATATAAAAAGACAGTTGATTTTCTGAAAAGGAAGTGATAAGATCAGAGCATAGAAAAATACCCCACGGGGGTGTGGTAATAAAGGAAGGAGTGAGGAAGTTGCAGGCAGAGAAAACGAAAATCACAAGATTGCTTAAAACAGCGAGAGGACAGTTGGACGGCATTCTTAGAATGGTGGAGGAAGATCGCTATTGCGTGGATATTGCGCAGCAGCTCATGGCGACGGAAGCTATTTTGAATCGAGTAAATAAAGAGATCCTCACGGCGCATTTAAAAAGCTGCGTAAAAAACGCAGAAACAGACGCAGAGAGGGAAGAAAAGATCGATGAATTGGTTTCCATGCTTGGGAAGATTTTAAAATAATAGCAGACAAGAGGTGTGAGACAATGAAAGAGAAATATGATGTAACAGGGATGACCTGTTCCGCATGCTCATCGAGAGTTGAAAAATGTGTAGCAAATCTGGATGGGGTCAAAGAAGTCAGTGTGAATTTGCTGACGAACAGCATGCAAGTCGAGTATGATGAACAGAATTTATCTAGTCATAAGATTATAGAAGAAGTAAAGAAAGCCGGGTATGGAGCCAGTTTAAGCGGCGCGGAAAACCAGGCATCAGCGAAATCAGATCAGCCGAAAGAAAATCCAATAGAGATTCAGATGCATCAGATGAAAATGCGGACCATATGGTCGTTCGTATTTTTAATTCCGCTGATGTATGTTTCCATGGGGCATATGATTGGACTGCCGCTGCCAGGTTTTTTAGCGGGTACAGAGAATGCCGTTGGTTTTGCTCTGACTCAGTTTTTGTTGTGTATTCCGGTAATTGTTATTAACCGGGCGTATTATACCAAAGGCTTCTCCACATTGCTTCATCGGGCGCCGAATATGGATACGCTGATTGCGCTTGGATCTGCAGCATCTTTGATTTATGGAATCTTCGCCATTTATCGTATGGGATACGGTCTGGGTGTTCAGAATATGGATCTGGTGCATCAGTATCTTCATGATCTGTACTTTGAATCCGCAGTTATGATTCTTGCATTGATCAATGTTGGAAAATATTTGGAAGCCAGGTCTAAAGGCAAAACCAGTGAAGCGATTACAAAATTGATGGATTTGGCGCCAAAGACGGCTGTGGTAGAGAGACAAGGGAAAACGATAGAGATTCCGATCGAACAAGTTGTCAAAGGAGACTTGGTTGTTGTAAAACCCGGAGAAAGTGTTCCGGTTGATGGCATGATTCTGGAAGGAATCACAAGTATTGATGAATCAGCGATTACCGGGGAAAGCATTCCGGTAGAAAAACAGCCAGGGGATACCGTGATTGCAGCTACAATCAACAAAGCCGGATATATTAAAGCGCAGGCCACGAAAGTAGGGGATGACACAACATTTTCACAGATCATTCGCCTTGTGGAAGACGCAAGCGCCAGCAAAGCTCCGATTGCGAAAATTGCCGATCGGATTGCCGGAGTTTTTGTCCCGATCGTTATAACGATTGCAGTTGTAACAGCCATTGTATGGATCATTGCCGGAGCTTCTTTTGAGTTTGCACTTTCCTGTGCAATCAGCGTCCTGGTGATTTCCTGCCCATGTGCCCTTGGGCTGGCAACGCCGGTTGCCATTATGGTAGGAACCGGAAAGGGCGCAGAAAATGGTATTTTGATCAAATCAGGAGAAGCATTGGAGATTACTCACAGCATCCATAGTATTGTTCTTGATAAAACCGGAACGATTACACAGGGGAAACCGGCAGTTACGGATATTTCCGCTGAGGAAATAGGAGAACGGGAACTCTTAAGAATTGCCGCATCTTTGGAAGTAAAAAGTGAACATCCTTTGGCAGAAGCCATTATGGATAAGGCCAGAGAACAGGGAATTGAACCAATACCAACCCAGGATTTCCAGGCAGTGCCGGGAAAAGGAATCCGTGCAAGAATCGATGGTGCGATGTGCTATGCAGGGAATCAGAAATTGATGGAAGAAGAAGGCGTCGAATATAGCGCGGCATTACCTGCGGTGAATCGAATGGCAGAGGAAGGAAAGACTCCTCTTCTGTTTGCAAAAGAGAAAAAATTTATCGGTATGATTGGAGCAGCAGATGTTGTAAAACCAACAAGCAAACGTGCAATTGATGAACTAAAACATTTGGGAATCGAAGTCATCATGCTGACGGGAGACAATGAGCGGACGGCGCACGCCATTCAAAAGCAGCTGGAGATTGATACAGTCATTGCCGAAGTGCTGCCGCAGGATAAGGAACGGGAAGTTTCAAAGCTTCAGCAGGCAGGCAAAACGGTGGCAATGGTAGGAGATGGAGTCAATGATGCTCCGGCTCTTGCGAGAGCTGATGTGGGGATTGCCATTGGCGCAGGAACAGATGTTGCCATTGAGAGCGCTGATGTCGTTTTAATGAAAAATGATTTATTAGACGTTGTAACAGCGATTAAATTGAGCAAAGCAGTGATAAAAAATATCAAAGAGAACCTGTTTTGGGCATTTTTCTATAATGCATGTGGAATTCCTCTGGCAGCAGGAGTGTTCTATCAGGCCTTAGGATGGAAATTAAGCCCGATGTTTGGAGCGGCAGCCATGAGCTTAAGCAGCTTTTTCGTAGTGTCCAATGCACTGCGTTTGAGATTCTTCCATGTACTTAAGAAAAACAAAGAAGAAGAGAAAGAAGAATCTATTATAGAAGAAGCAGAGAAAAAGAAAGAACAAATCAAGGAGGAAAAACCAATGAAAACCATGAAAATCGAAGGAATGATGTGCCCGCACTGCCAGGCAGCAGTTACAAAAGCTTTAAATGCTTTAGACGGAGTAAAAGCAGAAGTGAATTTGGAGGAAAAAACAGCGTCCATCCAGGCAGAAAACACGGTCAGTGATGACATGCTGAAAAAAGCAGTAGAAGATGCCGGATATGAAGTTGTATCTATCGAATAATTTCTGCGGGAAGCTTACAAAACTTTAGTGCTGTTTATCGCAAAATCAGGAGAGTATCCTCTAATCTTTGGATCCTCTTCTGATTTTTGCCATACCTCAAAAAGTATGTTATAATGTAAAAAATAAAGCTGTATGAAATCTGGAGGTTGTATGATGTATAAAACAGTTGTTATAGAATATGCTCCCAAAGCAGATAACATGGCACAGAAAATAGAAGAGAAAGCAAATCAAATGTTACAAGAAGGATATGAATTAATTACTATGTCAATTACAGGAACAGCAAAAGCAATTTTGGTATTTAAAAATAATACAAATTGAAATTTACATATGATATTCCTGAAATAATTGTTCTAAATATGGTTCATCTTCCAAAGCTCTTTACAAATCTTTCTGCCTATTCTGCTGCAGCAAAATCTGCGATAATTTGGCAAAGGAATGGATGCCTTCCCGGCGTCCTATTTTTTTGCCGTCTGCCCATCCGCTTTTGCGCATTGCTTCCAACTCATCTGCCATTAATTCTTCTAATGCCTGACACATATGTTTCACCTCCAAAAATAAATCATGGTTTACTCTTACGATCAGATTCATTACAGAACGATATCGTTCATCTTTTTTATGCTTTTTATATTCCTGAATCAGTTCCTCCGCTTCCTGCCACCCTGACAGTCTGCCGCCGATGCTCCGCAGCCATAAATTTTTCTTTCGGTTTAACTGGTGAAGCAATATCAGCTGAACGGGAATATCCAATCCATTGATATAATAGATTCCTTCTTCTGTTTTCACTATCTCCAAATCTTTTTCTTTCTGCAAATACTGCAGCAGCTTTTTGGGATATCTGCTGCACACAAGTGTAATCGTCATTTTGTTCGTTCTCACATATTAGATTGTCTTTCACCACTTCCAGTTCAATCTGAAGATCTGCATAAAATGCAGGATGCCACTGCAGCGGTCTCTGTACCTTTTCTTGTTCCATCCGAACCTCCTTTTCTGTTGTTTCAGGAGATTCCGCCTTCTCGAAAACTCCTGCT
>DXEM01000026.1 GCA_019114985.1 Candidatus Anaerostipes excrementavium | reverse complement strand
CTGTCAAAATCAGGCGGTTTGTTTGAGTGGAAATAAATGACGCCCTGTCCTTCCTGCCTGAATCTTATGATGAAGTTTGTTTATGTTATACCCGATCGCCAGCAGGATACTCTGGGCGGTTACATTTGCATTCCCTCGATATAAATATCGTCTGAATTCCATATCCTCTTTGATGTTTGCAAAACTTCCTTCGGCCTGGATACTTCGGTTCATCCGGAGCTGTGTACCATAATCACTGGTAATCCGCTTTATTGTTTCCTGACGTTTTTCTTTCATTTTTTTCGAAACGTACAGTACTTTCTGGCGGTCTTCCATTGGTGTTTTGCAGTTGTTACCCTTGATGCACTCTGTTTTGAAAGGGCATCCGCTGCATCCGTTACTTCGATATACAGTAACGGTTCTCCGATATCCACTGGCCGTTTTTTCTCTCTTTTCGTACTGCACCGTCAACGCCTGTCCATTTTTGCAGTAATAACAGTCCGCTTTCTCATCATATTTCATGTTTTCCATCCGCCCGATATCCTGACGGTATTTTCGGGTTTTGGAAATCTCATAGTTCTGGGGCTTGATATAGGCCAGCTGACCGTTTTCTTCAAGAAACAGGTAATTCTCTTCACTTTCATATCCTGCATCTGCCACAATCTCCTGATATTTAAACGGAAGATACAACTCCATATCTTTCAGGAATGGGATCAAGGTCCTCGTATCCGTAGGCCGTGGACTGATATCCAGCCATGTGATGTATTCTGAATCCACTCCATGCTGAAGATTATAAGCCGGTTTCAGCTGCCCATTGAGCATGGCATCTTCTTTCATTCGCATAAAAGTCGCATCCGGGTCTGTTTTAGAATAACTGTTACGGTCTCCACAGACATAAAGCTTTTTATTGTACTCCTTCAGTTTTGCTATGTAAGTTTCCAGAGTTTCCAGCGATTTCTGAAGGTGTGTTTTTCGTCGTCCGGTTCCATGAACAAAGACAATCCCTTCCTCCTGCCTGATCCTGCACAGCTTTTTTCGCAGCCTTTTTAATGTGTGAAGAGAGACTTTCCCGTTATAAGCGATCCTGAAACCGTAAAGATTTTCACACTCTTCCACAAAGACAAGAATCTTATCGAATAGTTTTGCCTGATTTTTCGTAATGGCTTTTTTCCAGACAAAAGTATATTTATTCGCAACGGATTCTATTTTCGTTCCGTCAATAAAGATACTTTTCCCGGAAATCTCCCCAAGGGAATATAAGAGTTTCGACACCTCGGCCAATGTCTTTTTCGAGCATTGTGCGAAATGCAGAGAAATAAAACGTGCAAAGGTTGCATGGTCAGGTGCTGGTTTCCCTTCCAAAAGGTACATGAAGTTGATATCCCTGCGGCATGCAGTTTCGATATCCCGGCTGGAATAGATCCGATTCATGCTGGCGTAGACCATGATCTTAAACAGCTGTCTCGGTGTCGCCTGATTTTTCTTTATCTTTCCATAAGTCTGATAAAGATCGCTGAGTTCCATTCCCTCCACAAATGCACTCAGAAGACGGACCGGATCATCTGCCGGAATGTTACTGTTCACACCCTATTAATCCGTTATAGTAAAAATGACGAAATTAAAAAAACTTTTTTTCTACTAGAAAAGGCCATTTGTTAATAAATCAATTGGTCTTTTTTGCTGTGTGGATAACTTACCCCCAAAATGTTCTGAATGCCCTTTTATTGAGGTAAAGCCTCTCTCTCTTCTCTGTTTTCACGCTCTTTTCTGTCTTTGATGAAGAGCTTTTTTCTTGTCATTTTGACTTTATCCACATATAGGCAAATTCGCTTTTCTACGCTGATTCCGCTATAATATAACCATGAATTCAATCGTAGCAGGAGATTTTTGAAAAGATGGATCGATATGAAGAATTAATCCGTACATTAAAAGAGGAATGCACTGCCCTGGAACAAAGATGCATGGCTCAGGACGATATGCTGCAGATCCAGGAAAAACAGATCCAGGTACAGGAGGACTTGATCCAGGATCTAAAGAAAGAGAACCGTGAACTTCTGAAAAAGGGAAAAGAAATGGCACGGGAATGTGATCTGCTGGAAAAGATCTGTAAGGAACAGGAAGAGATTCTGAATACCATTTTGGGAGATATAGAAAAGAAACGATAGAACAGGGGTTTTTATGAAGGTTAGTTTTGAGTATGCCACACAGCTTCAGTATGAAAACAAAGCGCTCCGGGAACGGATCCGGCTGCTGGAATCCGGCGCGGCAATGCTCCGTCTGCGGAAAGAATACGAGCGACTGCTGGAAGAGAAAGATCGGGAAATCCGCCAGCTGAAAGCCAAACTGGAAGAAGCCATCCGACAGTCTGTTCGGAACAGGGAGAACTGGTTCCAGGTCTATGAAGACATGGAAAAAGAAACAAAGAAAATAAGCAGAAGAAAAGAATCAGAGATCCGGGCACTGCGGAAGATGCTTCGGGAAACAACTGACTCCCGTGATCAGTGGAAAGAAAAATATCTGGAACAGCTCCATCTGAGATATGACGCAGAAACCGCTCTGGAGGAAGAAAAGGGAAAGAACCTGAAATTGAGGGCCCAGCTGAACCGCGATTATGAGAATTCATCCATTCCATCTTCCAAAACAATCCGTCATAAAAAGATTGCGAACAACCGGGAAAAAAGCGGAAGGAAGCCAGGGGGACAGACCGGGCATAAAGGGCACTGCAGAAAACGTCAGACACCGACTGTGCCACCGATCTGCCTTCTGCCTCCACAGGAAGTACTGGATGATCCTGATTTTAAAAAGACAAAAAAAACGATCATAAAGCAGCTGGTCAACATCCGGCTTATGCTTGATGTCCGGGAATATCATGCAGACGTATACCGTAATTCCAAGACCGGAGAACTGGCACATGCACCGTTCCCAGCGGGAGTGGTCAATGATGTGAATTACGGCGGGAGTGTCCGGGCATTTCTTTTTCTGCTGAATAATGAATGCTGCACTTCCATCGATAAAAGCAGGAAATTCCTGTGTGATCTGACTGAGGGAAAACTGAATATCTCAAAGGGTATGGTCAGCAGCCTGTGCCAGGAGTTTGCTGCAAAAACAGAGCAGGAACGGAAAAAACTTTTTGCAGAAATGCTTCTTTCCCCAGTCATGCATACGGACTGTACCAATGCAAAAGTAAATGGAAAACCTATGTATGTTTTTGTATGTGCGACTCCGGACGGGAAAACGCTGTATTTTGCCCGTGACAGGAAAGGGCACGAAGGGGTAAAAGGGACAGTAACAGAGGATTACCAGGGGATCCTCGTACATGACCATGAGAGCACGTTTTATCAATATCAGACAGGACATCAGGAATGTCTTGCCCATATCCTGAGATACCTCAAGGACAGCATCCAGAACGAGCAGGACCGTACGTGGAACAGAGAAATGCGGATCCTGATCCAGGAAATGATTCATTACCGGAACGGGCTTTCCCCGGAAGATGAGCCGGATAGTGAAAAAATAGCAGGATTTGAAACGCGCTACAGGGAAATCCTGCACAAAGCGGAGGAAGAATATAAGGATGTGCCTCCGAATGAGTATTATAAAGAGGGATATAATCTATACCGGCGAATGGAAAAATATATGGAGAACCACTTACTATTCCTTCACGATCACAGAGTTCCCGCTACGAACAATGAAGCGGAACGGCTTCTTCGGAGCTATAAAAGGAAACAACAGCAGGCTGTGTCATTTCGGAGTCAGGAAAGCATCGATTCCCTGTGCAAATGTATGAGCGTGCTTGTTATGATGCGCCAAAAAGAGGAACAGAATTTATTTGAAAAGATCTCGCAGATTTTTGGATAAGAAAACCGATGGCTTTGACTGAGAATAGTCTAAACCATCGGTTTTCCTAATTCAAGTTAGCGTCTGAACAGTAACGCCGGAATCAAAATTTCCACATCCAGCGGAAGTTTGATTTGATAGTACAGAGAAGATGATGTATAATCTTTCTGTAAAATTTTGTTTAGTGGCATAAATAAATTTTACACCAAGAGCTAGGCCTTTCATAGACCCGGCTCTTATTTTGCTCAAAAAAAGTGCTGTCGCACTAATTTTTTTAGTGCGACAGCCCCTTACTGGTTTGCTTTGTTTTCCCACTACCTCTCCAAGAGGTTCATCTCCTGTGTCTCTTCACCGGCTCACCCGTGAACGGGTCTATGTATTCTACTAGAGTCATTTGGTCGTATTCCAAATCCTCTTTTAGTTGTTTCTGAATATATTCTTTGATTGCAGCTGTATTCTTTCCTACGGTATCCACATAATACCCCCGACACCAGAAATGTCTGTTCCCATACTTATATTTTAGATTGGCATGCTTTTCAAATATCATCAGCGAACTTTTCCCCTTCAAATATCCTACTACTTCGGATACAGAATACTTTGGTGGTATTCTTACCAGCATGTGAATATGATCCGGACAACATTCTGCCTCTATGATTTCTACACCTTTTCTTCTGCATAACGTTCCTAATATCATTCCTACATCTCTTCGAATTTCTTTATATATTACTTGTCTCCTGTATTTTGGTGCAAAAACGATATGATACTTGCATTCCCATTTTGTATGGGATAAACTATTTACGTCCATTTTTAGGACCTCCTGTGCTATTTTATTTGTGGTTTTGCAGACCCACTTTTATTCTAGCACAGGAGTTCATACTTTTATCTAAAGATCTGCCCTCCCCCTGCATAGCAGGGGGTTTATTTTTATTGTTACACAATAAAAAAGACAGTCAGCACATAACTGGAATTGTGCTGACTGTCTTTTCTCTTTATCGATTCTCTAATATACGCGAATCACTGTTGAAATCTCTTTTGTTGAAACCATACCTTTGATACTATTTAACGCATCCGCAAAGTTTTGTTCCAACACCAAATCTGTGATGACAACTAATTCCGCAAGATCTCCAATTGTATTCTTCTGTACAACCTGAGCAATACTTACGTTATTCCTGCCCAACGTATCCGCAATCTTGGCAAGAACACCCGGTTTATCATCCACCAACATACGAAGAAAATACTTACTCTCAATCTCATTAATCTTTTTGATTGGAAGATTCTTATAGCACGTACAGTGAATTCTTCCGCAGCAATGGAACTGAATATTTCTTGCCACATCAATAATATCGCCCATTACCGCGCTTGCCGTCGGCATCTCTCCCGCGCCTCTTCCATAGAACATTGCATCATCCACTGCATCACCATGAACAAATACTGCATTAAAGGCATCATTAACTCCGGCTAATGGATGGTCAATTGGAATCAACATCGGATGAACACGAACTTCCACACCGGAATTTGTATTTCTGGCAACACCAAGCAATTTGATCGCACAGCCCATTTCTCTTGCATACTGAATATCTTTTGCCGTGATGTTCGCGATTCCTTCGGTATAAACATCGTCGAACGTCACTCTGGAATTGAAAGCAATGGATGCCATAATCGCCATCTTACGTCCTGCATCATATCCTTCAATATCTGCTGTAGGATCTGCTTCCGCATATCCAAGTTTGGTTGCCAGAGCAAGCGCCTCTTTAAATTCCATTCCATCTTCTGCCATCTTTGTCAAAATGAAATTCGTCGTTCCATTCACGATTCCCATCACTTCCGTCAGATGGTTTCCTGCCAGACAA
The DNA here is from genome assembly GCA_019114985.1 of Candidatus Anaerostipes excrementavium. Lineage (GTDB taxonomy): Bacteria > Bacillota > Clostridia > Lachnospirales > Lachnospiraceae > Anaerostipes > Anaerostipes excrementavium. The sequence continues at coordinate 26,833 of DXEM01000026.1, read as the reverse complement.
TGTTTTAATGGACGAAGAATCGGAATTCCCCCGGCTACAGAAGCCTCGAACAACAAATCACATCCGTTCTCTTCTGCCGTATCCAGGAGTTCCTTTCCGTACTCCGCAATTAAATCTTTATTGGCAGTAACAACATTCTTGCCTGCCTTCAAAGCTTCCATAATATATGTATAGGCTGGTTCAATTCCTCCCATGACTTCCACAACGATCTGAATATCATCATCCAGAATAATATCTTCCCATTTGTCCGTCAAAAGAGAAGATTCAATTCCTTCTCTCTTCTTATTCTTATCACGTACCAAAATCTTATCCACAACAAGATCTGCCCCGACTTTAAATGGCATCTCCTCACGCTGCCTCTCGATCAGTTTATATACGCCCGTTCCTACAGTACCAAAACCAAGAAGGGCGACTTTCACTTTGCTCAATTCTCCCATGATACACTTCCTTTTCTCTTAATTTCTTAGTAAAACGGATACTTTCTTCCGCTATGTTACTTCCACACGATTTTATCCATCACTGTATAGATAAATCTAAGTATACCATATTTTAAAATTTTCGCCTATTCTTTTTTTAAAAAGATTTCTCATCTGTCTTATCTAAAAATTTTCTCAATTTTAGGCTCTTAAACAATACTGCGGATATATTCCAGGAATCGAAAACTCAGACAGTTTTTGATTCCTTCTTCGTCTCCTTGCTCCATCATTTGAATAATATTCGCATCATCAATGATCATATCTGTAATTGTTCCAACAAACTCTCTTTTTAGAAAATCCAACTGCTTCGGGTAAAACAATGCCACCATGGCTTTGATTGTTTCTCCCGTCTGCCAATCCCTTTTTTCTTCTCTGCCAAAATGACAGATCATAAGCGCCGGTTTTCTTATTTTTTCTAAAAAACATTCGAAATAGCTGACTTTCGTGGATGGAATTACAAAATAACATTCCATAACTTTTTTATTCTGATAGTATCGCATCAGTTCTTCTTCATCTATATTCAGATCAATCTTTTGAGCCCACCGACTGATTTCTTTGTAGATCATACCAAGATCCATCGAAGAATCCAGATTCAATACTCGAAAATCTTCCAAAAGTTGTGTAGCATAATTGGTAAATTCTTTTAATTGGGATAATGCTGCCACTCCGTTTTTTTCCCATTGCCGTTCCCTTTTCTCTCGGCTGCCGATACGTTTTAATGTTCGATGTTTGTGCCTGCGGATTTTCTCTTTTACCAATTCAAGCTCCTGTGGATTTAAAAGCGGTGAAACTTTTAAATATTCATTGGAATTTAAATAAAGAGGTACCGTAGATAAAATCAAATCATACTCATTAAGATCTTCTTTCCCAAGCCCAATCAGAGAAACTATCTTTCGAACATAGATCTCCGGTATCTCCCTCTCCAATCTGCTGGCTAACATTTTGGAAGATCCCATGCCGCTTGAACAAACCACCAGGATACGGAAGGTCTTTTTTGTGATATTATCCAAAGATACTGCAAAATACAACACCAGATAACCGATCTCATCATCCGGAAAATAATCTTCCGGAAATACTTCGCGTACACTGGTCTTGACAATAGAAAACAATTCTTGATAATCTTTTTCGATCTCTCGGATAATCGGATTAGAAATGCTCATGCCGCTCCTGGTTCTCTTTAATGCCTTATCAAGGTGGACGATTAAACCATCCATCAGCTTTTGATCCTGGCATAGATAGATTCCCATTGCTTCTTCCACTCGCCTTACAAAGGAAAAGACTCTCGTCCGCATTTGAGAATTGGTCTTTATAATCGATTGCTTGGATTTCGAAGCAACACAAATATGCACCAGCCACAGCAAATACTGCCTTTCTGATTTTTCCAGCCGAATATGGAACTCTTCTTGTATCTTTTTCCGAAGTTCCTCTGAAATTCCTTTTTCATTCTTATTTCCCAGTATATGAAATTCCTCACTCTCATCTATCACTCCGTCCCTATTCCTTTTTACCAGCAATGCCGCAAGGAAGACCAGCTCAAGATACCCCAGATCCTCCAAATAAAGACCTTTGACTTCCAAAGACTCGCCCTCCTCGGAAAATATCTGATGCATACGAATAAAATATTCTTTATATCCATATTCTTCCATTTTTTCAAGAAAAGGATTGGACTTCTCCAGATTCCCGTCCAGCCATAAATATAAATTTGGAATTTCCACATTCTCCAGCAGCAGATAAATCAACATATGATCTTTTGAGACCTGAGTTCCTTGTAATAGAATTCCTTCTCCTTTTTTCTGGATCAATTGGAGATTATACTCTTCTACTGCTTTTCTAATCTTTTTTAAATCATTACGTACTGTCGGAAGTGAGGTCCGCAAATCGATGGCCAGAGCTTCTGTTTTTATATAATCGATTTCGTGCAGCAGTTCTAAAATGATGAGATACAGCCGCTCCTTCGGATCTACAACCTGTACATGCGTCTTTCCGCCAAGCTCCTGCAGCAATTTCCGGATCTGTTCGTCCTTTCCAATGATCCGCATTCCTTTTTTACTGGCTGTTTGAAGCTCCATACCATATACCGCCAGCACATTTGTCACTTCTGGAATTTCTCGATAGACCGTCCGTTCAGATATGCTTAATTCCGATGCGATTTCTTTGATTGTAATATAATTTTTTTCTGCAGTCAGAATCTGCAGAATCTCCTTTGTTCGTGCTGACATTATCATGTCTTCCTGCTCCTTTATTATATTATAGAAAATGCCGATAACTCAGGAAACTTTATCAGTCCCCTGAGTTATTTTGTTAATCATGGCATTTTTTATTCCATCATATCTTTGATCTGCTGTACAATTGCTTTGTGCTCGTCTGCATTTAAAAATTCTTTGATCTCGATGATCGGAATTCCTGCAGGCGCTTCTTTTTTTGCTGCTTCCAGAAGATTCGTATTCGTTACGACCACATCGATATCCTCTGGAATCTGATGGATGGAAACATGGCTTACATCTAAATATAATCCTGCTTTATTCAGCTGTGTCTTTAACATAGAAGCTCCCATTGCAGAAGATCCCATGCCGGCGTCACAGGCAAAAGCGATCTTTTTAATCTTTCTTTTTTCTACATTTGCTGCAGAAGGCGCTGTCTGTTCTTTTTCTTCTCCCGGAGCGCTGTGGCTTTCCACAAACTGGCTCATGTCAATACCCTGTACTTCTTGCTCTTCCTCATCCGGTGTTTTATCTCGTTTCAAGAAGAAGGCTACAACAACAAAGGAAACTACCGTTGCTATCGCATATCCGCCAACATTGACCAATACTTTGCCTTTTGGCGACATAATGATCAAGGCAATTAAAGATCCAGGAGATACCGCGGCAACCGCTCCTCCATCCATAATTTGGAACCAGAACAATGCGGCAATTCCACCAAGGATCGGTCCTAAAATGGTGACTGGTTTGATCAGTGCATATGGGAAAGATACTTCTCCGATTCCACCGATAATCTGGATGATAGCTGCACCTGGAGCAGATTTTTTGGCCATTCCTTTGCCAAATACCGCAAATGCAAGCACCAATCCTGCCCACATACCACCATTGGCTTCTACCAAATATAAAATAGATTTTCCGGTTTCTGATGCCTGCTCAATTGCAAGAGGTGTAAAAATTCCATGATTGATCGCGTTATTTAAGAATAATACCTGTCCAGGTACAACGAAAACCTCAGTAAATGGTAAAATATTATGACTGATCATAAAATTAACACCGACCGTCAAAATATTGGTAATTCCGGCGAATATTGGTGTTACAATCGCATAACCGGCAATCATCATAATTGCACCGACGATACCCATAGAAAAGTTATCCACTAACATCTCCATTCCAGGTTTTACATGACCGTCCAATACCTTATCAACCTGTTTGATGATCCATGCACCAAGAGGCCCCATGATCATACCACCGATCATCATCGTAACGTCCGCACCAACTACGACACCAATGGTAGCGACCGTACCGGCAACAGCTCCTCGTCTTCCATATACATTGTAACCACCTGTGTATCCAAATAAGATTGGAATCAAGTATGTAAGAGTCGGTGTGATCAATTCTGCTAATTTTTCATTTGGGAAATATCCTGTCTCTAAGAATAACGCGGTAACGATACCCCAAGCAATTAGAGCGCCGATATTCGGCATTACCATACCAGATAGGAAACCGCCCATTTTTTGAACTTTGGCTTTAATTTCATTTGCCATGATGTTCCTCCTTTTCCTCCACTTTTTGAATTTTCTTTCTCCATGATTCTGGAAAAAACAGTGACAAAAGGATAAGCGCTTATCTTTGACTCTATTATAATTCCCCATCCAGTCCTTCGTCTATAAATGGTAGTAGTAAGTTTTTCAAAAAAATTTTTGACAAATTTTTCATTTTATTTTCTATTTTTTTCTTTATATAATCCTTTTACATCTTTTTCCACAAAAAAACACATATATTTCAAAAAGGAATATAATGTTGATCTCTCTTTCTATTCCCAAATATAAGATTACCGGCAGACAAATCCTGCCGGCAAACTCTATTTCCATTATGATCTTTTTAACAGGGATTCTTCTGGACCGCATACCAAAACGTGAAGCCCCATATCCTCCAAGGCTTTTTGATCTTCTTCCCGGATTCCGTCATCTGTAATCAAATAAGAAAACTCATTGAGATCTGCAAACTTACAAAAAGTCTTCTTGCCGATTTTTGAGCTGTCACACAAAATATATCCTTCAGAAGCCGTCCGAATCATCGCCTTCTTCATTGCTGCTGTCTCCTCATTGGGTGTCGTCAGTCCTTGTCCAATCGACAACGCATTGGGAGATAGAAAAATCTTATCCACCGATATTTGTTTTAAAAATTCGGTGCCAAAGGCTCCAATCGTACATTCAAAATGATTTCGTACATCTCCGCCGATCAAAACAATCTCAATGGCAGAACTCTTCTGCAGTTCCAAGGCAATCGTCAAGTCATTGGTTACAACCTTAAGACTTTCAAAATTGATCAGACCTGAGGCAAATTCTACCATGGTCGTCCCACTGTCTATCAAAATGATATCCCCTTCATTGACAAATTGTCTGGCAAGTTTTCCGATTCTTCGCTTCTCATCATAAAAAATGCCCCTGCGAAGCTTTAGCTGGCTCTCTTTTTCCACAGACTGCTGATTCAGTATCGCTCCTCCATGGGTTCGGATCAAGAGTTCCTGTTGTTCCATTTCTTTTAGATCCGTTCGGATCGTTGCCCCGGTTACATGAAATTCTTCCGACAATTCCCGGATGCTTGCCTTCTTATGCTGGCGCATATAAATCAGCAAGGCTTCTTTTCGTTCTCTTGCAAACATCTTTTCTGACTTCCTATACTTCGAAATAATTTAATAAAATGTCCTCCGCCTCTTTATTCCACAAGCCATTGTGCCGATCGCAAGCATCGGCAAGCTTGGTAAATAAAGGATCTTCTTCTCCCATTTTACGAAAATCTTCGATTGCTGTCAACGGCATATGAAACTGAGTGTAGATCAGCTTCTTCCCACCTGGAATTTCCGGCAAATGGAGGGTCGTATCCGCATAGGCATCCAGACCTCCAATATGCGTAATCATAACAGCCGGCTTTACTTTTTTCTGAGAAATCAAATCAAGAGCTTCCAAAAGATCCGTTTTGATTCCTCCGGAAGAACCTAAGATCTTGGTATTTCGATAGTGTGCGTCATACAAATTCATTTCCGCAGAAAATCCGCTGTCTGCAGGCCCCGCGAATAAATTCATGCATCCGTCAAATGCCATGATGCGATTCCCTGTTTCCGCGATCTGACGAACCGGTGCATAAACAAATACATCATGGTAGCCTTCTCCTCCTGTAAGATCTAATAATTCTTTTGCCTCATCCTCCATCTGGGCTGTATTGATATAGTGAAGCTCTACACCTTTTTCTTCCGCTTCTTGTTCGGAAATCACACTGCGTGCTCGGTCCAAACGTTCATCATCAATATCTGTCACAACGACCATTTTCGGCTTTTGCTCTGTGGCAAGAGCATAGCTGACCGCACCAAGGCCCATTGGACCGCATCCTCCAAGGATCGCGATATTTCCGCCCTCTTTTGTCCCGATAAAATGTTCATGTGTCTCCGGTTTCGTATGATAATTTGCTTTATATCCTCCGATAATACAATACATTGGTTCAGAGACAGACACTTCAAAGAAAGAATCCCCTTCATAGTGAAGCAGGCATCCCTTTTCGATCACATCATTTGGAACGATGCAATAGGTCGCTGCTCCGCCGAAAAATTCATAAGAATAACCAGGAGCGCCCATCTGTCCGGGAATTCCAGGCAAAACAACAAAACGCTCTCCCTCTTTATATTCATCTGCCCACTTTGCTCCGACTTTGGCAATTCTTCCGGATAATTCATGCCCAATGATCACTGGTTTCTCATGGATATTGTCTGGAACTCGGATGTGACCGGAACCTAATTTGACTTCTTTCCAGGTAGACATGCAGATGCTGTCACTCATGACCTTTAACAACACCTCATCTTCTTTTATATCCGGCAGATCGAATTCCTCCAAACGGATATCCTTCGCACCATACATTCTGACTCCTTCCACCTTCATAACAGTTCTCCTTTCTATTTTTTTCATTTTATTTTCTTATTTTTTTATTTCAAAAATATAATAACATTTTTATTTTTATATTTCAATCTTTTTTCACATTTTCGCAAAAATTGTCACTTATTAACACACAAAAAAAGAGATAACTGAAAATCCAGTTCATCTCTTTTCCGTTTGCTAAAGTCCAACTTTTGTTATTTTTATTTTACTCCATAGTGAGCAAACAGCGCTTGCTCTGCTTCTGCGCTCCATAATCCGTTATGGCGGTCACAAATATCTGCCAAATCATTGAAAAATGGATCCTCATCCGCCAGAGTTCTCAAATCTTCAATTGCTGTCATTGGCATATCAAATTGAAGATATGTAAGTTTCTTTCCTCCAGGGATATTTGGCAGGTTCATCGTCGTATCAACAATGGAATTAATTCCTCCCACATGTGTAATCATAACAGACGGCTTGATTTCTTTTTTCGCCGCACGATTGATTGCTTCTTTCATATCATCAATGCTTCCGCCAGTGCTTCCTAAAATCCTTGTGGAATTATAATGACAATCATAGAGGTTAACCTCTGCAGAGAATTTAGAATCTGTCGGTCCTGCAAACAAATTCATGCATCCATCGTATCCGAGAATCTGATTTCCAAGTTCTGCAACACTTTTGATCGGTACGTAAACAAAGACATCATCAAATCCTTTTCCATCTACAGATAAAGCTTTCAGCTCTTCTGCAGGATCTTCCATATTGACTGTATTTACATAAATCAGATCGACTCCTTTTTCTTTTGCTTCTTCTACAGAAATCACTTCATTCGCTCTCGCAAGCTTCGCATCGTCTACATCTGTTACAATAACTTTTGCCGGTTTGTTTTCTGTCGCCAACGCATAGCTTACCGCACCCAGTCCCATCGGACCGCATCCTCCAAGGATTGCAATACTTCCGCCTGTCTTGGTACCCATCACATGCTCGTAACGATTTTTTGTATGATAGTTGGTCTTATATCCACAGATGACACAGCACATTGGTTCTGCCACAGAGGACTCAAAATAGGAATCCCCCTCATAAGTCCAAAGGCATCCCGCTTCAATGATATCATTTGGGAAAATACAATAAGTCGCTGCTCCTCCGCACTGAGTATAAGAATATCCCGGAGACTCCGCCTGTCCCGGAATCGCCGGCTGCTGTGCAAATTTCTGCCCCGGCTTGAATTGATCCTGCCATTTCTTTCCTACTTTTACGATGTCGCCCGCAAATTCATGACCGATGATCACCGGATGATCCGCTACATCATTCGGCACACGTTTGTGCTTGGCTCCCTGTTTTACCATCTTCCAAGTAGACATGCAGATACTGTCGCTCATGACCTTCACAAGAATCTCATCATCCTTGATCTCCGGCAGCTCAAACTCTTCCAGACGAATATCATCCGCCGCATACATTCTGACTCCTTTTACCTTCATAATTCTCCTCCTGATTATAAAATGATAGAAGCGTTTTTTGTTTGCTTTCATTTATTTTTGTTCTGAAAATATCGTAGCACCAATTTTTGTGAAATACAACCCCTTTGTTTCTTTAAATTTGCTGCCTTCCCTTTGGATATTCTGTCAGCAAGATATCTTCTGCTTCTTTATTCCAAAAACCTCTGTGCCGATCACAGGCATCTGCCAATTTATGAAAAATCGGATCTTTCTCTCCCAATTTTCGAAAATCATCAATCGCCGTCAGAGGAAGATCGATCTGATTATAGATAATCTTTTTCTCTCCTACCATTTTCTTTAAATACAAAGTCGTATCCACAATTGCATTCAAGCCTCCGATATGAGTAATATTTTCCGCCATATTGATTCTGCCATTCAATATGATATCAATCGCCTCTTCCATATCCGATCTAAGTCCTCCGGAAGAACCGATCAGCTTTGTCTTCAGGTAATGGCTTCCATAGATATTCATGCCCGCACGGTATTTCTTATCTGCTGTTGCCGCATAAATATTCATGCAGCCATCCATCGCCATAATCCGATTCCCCAATTCTGCAACATTTTTTGGCGGCGCATAGACAAAGACATCATCATATCCTTTTTCATTGGTAATTGCAAGCAATACCGGCGCCGGATCAGGAAAAGTCTCCGGATTGATATAATATAATTCTATGCCGTACTTCTCTCCTTCCTGAACTGAAATTAGTTTTCGTGCCTTCTCGATCCTTCTGGAATTGGTATCTGTGATCACCAAGCGTTTTGGTTTCTTTTCCATCTGAAGAACATAACGAATCGCCATGACCCCCATCGGACCGCATCCTCCCAAAATGATCGTATTGCCTCCTTCTTTGATTCCCGAAATATGCTCATGAGAACCTTCCATACTATGATAATTAGAATGAAAACTTCCTACGATGCTGTAAAGCGCCTGCGCCATCGCCGGCTCATAAAAGGAATCCCCTCCATAGTGGAGCAAACATCCTTTCTCTATGATATCTCCCGGAATAATACAATAGGTCGCCGCTCCTCCAAAATACGGATATGAATACCCCGGTGATTCAATTTGATGCGGAATCTCCGGAATGATGACATAAGATTCTCCTTCTTTATACTCATCTTTCCACTTCTCTCCCACTTTCTCAATCGTTCCGGAAAATTCATGACCAATCAAAATTGGCTTTTTTCGGATATTTTTCGGTACCCTTAAATGTCTCTGTGCCAAAGTAATCTCTTTTAGTGTGGACATAGCGATCCCATAGCATATGATCTTTAACAAAATCTCATCTTCCTTAATTTCCGGAAGTTCAAATTCTTCCAATCTTATATCTTTGACTCCGTAGAGTCTCACACCTCTTACTTTAATCTTCCCCACCTCCGTCAATGCTGGAACAAACTTGTCAGTTTATTATATCATATTTTCACTTATATAGACGCTCCGTTTTTCTATCGAACATAAACAGCAAATCGTTTTTTATTTCATAAAAACACAATTTCCTATGAAAAAAAAGACCGCCAGCTAGCATAATACCAACCGACGAGTCTATCATTCTTTTTTATCTATGTTTATGCTTCAGGGCGGCTTCAATAAATCCTTTGAATAAAGGATGAGCTTTGTTCGGTCTTGATTTAAATTCCGGATGCGCCTGGGTCGCAATAAACCAAGGATGAGACGGAATCTCAATCATCTCAACGATTCTTCCATCCGGAGAGCATCCGGAGAGCATCATTCCGTTCTCCTGCAGTACGTCTCTGTACTCATTGTTCACTTCATATCTGTGACGATGTCTTTCATGGATCTCTTTTTCTCCGTAAAGTTCAGCTGCTTTGGAGCCTTCCGCCAATACACATGGATAAGAGCCAAGTCTTAAGGTACCTCCCAGATCCGTAACACCGTCCTGATCCGGCATAATATGAATCATCGGATGCTTGGTATCCGGATTAAACTCCTTGCTGTGAGCATCCGCATAACCAAGAACATTCCTTGCAAATTCTACAATCGTCAGCTGCATTCCAAGGCACAATCCCAGATACGGAATCTGCTTCTCCCTTGCATACTGAATCGCACAGATCATTCCTTCGATTCCCCGATCTCCAAATCCTCCCGGAACAATAATTCCATGAACACCTCCCAGCATCTCCTTCACGTTATAAGAGCTGACTCTCTCGGAATCTACCCATCGAATCGTAACATCCGTAGAGTTCGCAACTCCGGCGTGTTCCAGAGATTCCACGACACTGATATAAGCGTCATGCAGGGATACGTATTTCCCAACTAAAGCAATCTCTATCTGATGCTGTGGATTCTTCCAGTTGTCAATCATCTTTCTCCATCCATCCAAATCAGGTTCCGGACAAGGCATATGAAGACACGCACAGACTTCCTGAGCTAAACGCTCTTTCTCCATCATCAGCGGAACTTCATATAAAACTTCTACATCCAGGTTCTGGATTACGCGATCCTTTTCCACATTACAGAACTGAGCAATCTTTCTCTTGATTCCGTCATTCAACGGATAATCCGAACGGCATACCAGGATATCCGGCTGGATTCCCATTCCCTGCAGGTCTTTTACACTTGCCTGAGTCGGCTTCGTCTTTAATTCTCCTGAGCTCTTCAAATAAGGAATCAGCGTTACATGAATCAGTATGCAGTTTTCATGCCCTACTTCATGCTGGAACTGTCTTAATGCCTCCAAAAATGGCTGACTCTCAATGTCTCCTACTGTTCCTCCGATCTCTATGATTGCCACTTCCTGACGGCTCGTGTCATCACTGCGGTAAAAACGGCTCTTGATCTCATTAGTCACATGCGGAATTACCTGAACGGTATTGCCGCCGTAATCTCCTCTTCTTTCCTTTGATAAAATGCTCCAGTAAACTTTTCCTGTTGTAACATTGGACTTCTTGTTCAGCCCCTCATCAATGAATCTTTCGTAATGTCCCAAATCCAAGTCTGTCTCTGCTCCATCGTCCGTCACGAATACTTCTCCATGCTGGATTGGATTCATTGTTCCCGGGTCAATATTGATATATGGGTCAAACTTCTGACTTGTTACGTAATAGCCTCTTGCTTTCAGTAATCGTCCCAGAGAAGCCGCTGTGATTCCTTTTCCAAGCCCGGACACAACACCTCCGGTGACAAATACGTATTTTACTGGCATGATACTTCCTCCTATATGTGAATTTCTCTTTTTATTTTATCCTAACTAAAGTATTATGATAACATATTCTTTTCGTTTTGTCATTGAGAAATAGGAATAGTTTTTTATAAGAGAAAGTGCTCTTACAGCAGCGTAAAAGATAGAGGATAAAAGCCTAATGATTGATGATGATTTTTTAAGAAATTATTGGGGTATGATTGGCCGAACAGCCAAAAGGAAACCAAGATCTTAAAAATAGGGGATTATATGTTCGTGCTGCCGTATAAGCACTTTCTAATGATAATATACCATTTCTTTTTAAATTTGTCAATTATTTCCTGTAAATTTTTTCCTATTTATAAATTTTTATTTCGCAGGTTCCAAGTTTCTTATGAAATCAAAAAAGAACACCAAGTTCGCAAACCTGATGCTCCTTTTTCATTATATGAATATATGGAGGTATTCATTTATGATACATGGTCTTACAATAATCCTTTTGCTCCATTCCCGATTGTGGTGATAATGAAATAACAGCTGGTCGCACCTGCATCCAACACACCGCGGGAACGTTCTCCTAACCGGCTGGCACGTCCGATCTTTGCTACCAAGTCTTTTGTTGACTGCCATCCTTTTTCTGCTGCCTCATTCATAGCATCCAAACATTGTGCAAAATCTTTTCCTTCTTCTTTTGCCGCCACAAAAGCTTCTTTTGCCGGTACCAATGTATCCAGCAAAGATTTATCTCCAACTTGTGCCGGACTGATTTCCTGAATTCCTTCTACCGCTCCGGTAATCATTTCACCAAAGACATCCGCATCCACATCTTCTGCGTCCTCACAGGCCATAGACATCTCATCAAACAACATGCCATAAAGCGGACCCATAGATCCTCCGATATCATCTAAGAGTGTTTCTCCCAGGATTGACAATCCTTCTGACAGATCATAGGTCTTTCCTTTCAGTTTCTCTTCGCACATTGTAAACCCTTTGTTCATATTAATGCCGTGATCCCCGTCACCGATCTTTCCATCGATCTCACTTAAATAGTCTCTCTGTTCCTGTATCGTATGAATCAATTGATCTACGATTACGCCTGCATCTGCATTTTTAAAACTCTCCATCTTTTTCACCTCGTACGATTTTCTATTTTTTGCTTCCTATTTTGATTCTAATACCATTTTATCACAGCATTTTTTGAATCCCAATTAGAATTAAGTACAAATATGGCACAAGAAATTGTGCCACATTTCACTTTCATTTCCGTTCATCTCTTAAAATTGTTTTAGCCCTGCAGAATTTACCGGCATATCGATACATTCTTTCAATTCATCATCCAGTTTCATTACCGTTAAGGTAACGCCCATCATTTCCAGAGATGTGAAATAATTTCCGACGTAAGATCGATAGACTTTGATTCCCTTTTCTTCCATCACTTCTTCTACCCGGTCATAGACAATGTACTGCTCCATGACCGGCGTTGCTCCTAACCCGGATAAAAGCACAACAACCTCATCTCCGCTTTCAAACGGAAGATCCGGCAAAATCAGATCTAGCATTTCGTCTGCAATTTCTTTGGCAGTTTTTAACGGCTGTACGTTGATTCCCGGCTCACCATGATGTCCGATTCCAACTTCCATCGTGCCATCTTCGATCTGGAAATTCGGATGTCCTACCGCAGGAATCGTACACGGCGCTGTCCCGATTCCCACCGAGCGGGTATGATCGATGGCTTTCTGGGCTGCAGCAATTACCTCATCCAAACTTGCTCCCATGGCAGCCTTAGCCCCGCCGACCTTCCACATCAATACTTCTCCTGCAACACCCCTGCGTTTATCTAATTCATTCTTTGGTGCAGAAGCACAGTCGTCATTGGCAACTACGGTTTTTACTTCGATTCCAAGCTTCTTTGCCTTTCGCATGGCCATTTTTACATTCATATTATCTCCTGCATAGTTTCCATAAAGGCATGCCACTCCCTTGCCGGAATCTGCCGCTTTGATCGCATCTAAGAACGCTTTCGCTGTCGGAGACGAGAAGATCTCCCCTACAGCTACTGCATCGCAAAGGTTTTCCCCGATATAACCAATAAAAGCTGGTTTATGCCCGGAACCTCCTCCTGTCACGATTCCAACCTTTCCTTCCATTGGTGCTTTTTTATACTTTAAAACTCTGTCATTTTCTGTTTTTTCCACGAGATCCTTATGATTTTTTACGAATCCCTTCAGCATATCTTCCACAACAAAATTTGGATCATTCACTATACGGTTCATTTACGGTCCCTCCTATATGGTCTCTGCAATTGCCTTCAGATTCTTCAGTCCTTCGATTGCCAGCTCTTCTCCTGTATCCGCAAATTTTCTCCATATTGCACAGTTCCCGCTTAATTCTTCAAAACTTGGATCAAAAGATTCAATCACCAGCGGACCGTCATATCCAATTTCTTTTAACGCAGTAAAAAATTCCCGAAATGGAACCAAGCCTGTGCCAGGAATGCCTCGGTCATTTTCATTGACATGAACATATCCGAGATACTCTTTTCCACAGGTTTTGACTGCCCCGGAAAAGCTCTTTTCCTCTCGAATCATATGGAAACAGTCCAAATGTACTTTCATATTATCTACGCCTACATCTTTGCAGAATTTTACAGCATCTTCTGCAATATTCAGAAAATGTGTTTCAAACCGATTGACACATTCCACGCAAATATTTACATTACCGGTCTTCTTTGCATACTCTGCCGATTCCCTCATGCAATCTACGCCATATTTCCATTCTTCTTCGGTTCTTGGTTTTTTTGTCAGGTATCCCCATCCTGCGTAATTGACTCCGCCAAGGATCGGTGCGCCCAATTCATTACAGATATCAATGCATTTTTTCACAGCGTCAACTGCTGCCTTCCGGATCTTTGGATCTGGTGAAATCGGATTCGTTTCTTTGGTCAGCGTCGTTGTACAAACACAGTCAATTCCTACTCTTTCTAATTCTTTTTTTACTTTCTCCGTAGGGAATGTATATGGATTGGAAATTGCAAAATCAATCACCTCAAATCCCAGCTCTTTTGCTTTTGGGATGATCCACAGATGTTCTTCTCCATAATTTTCTGCCCAGATAAATGTATCAACTCCAAATTTGAATTTCATCTCCGACACCTCCTATTTCCCGCAAAACTGATTTTCGTAGTAGACAATACGTTCCACTTTTTCTGTCGATGGACCATCTTGAAACTCAAGTCCCATCCAAATATCCAGAAGTGTCAGTGCAAGCTGCGGCGCAATAACTCTGGCTCCCATGCACATGACATTTCCATTGTTGCTCAAAATAGAACGCTCTGCAGAATATGGATCATGGCATACTGCCGCACGGATCCCCGGAACTTTATTTGCCGTCATTGCCATTCCGATTCCGGTTCCGCATACCAGGATTCCCCGGTCACAAGTACCATCCGTCACTTTTTTACATGTCTTTACTGCAATATCCGGATATAAAGCGGTTTCTCCTTCTCCGACGCCATGATCCATCACCTCATGTCCTGCTTTTTGGAGGTGTTCTTTTATCGTTTCTTTTAATTGATAAGCTGCCTCATCACATCCCAATGATATTTTCATATGTTCCTCCTTCTGAATTCTGATCCAAAAGAGAGCATCTCTTTTTTTCATTACGTCTTGCTCTGCCCAAGACGTTAAGATCAGAGAATGTCCAGAATTTCTTCCGGACGGTCTACAATATACACGGCTCCATTTGATTGAAGTTCCTGTTTATCTCGAAATCCCCATGTTACGCCGATGGTATCCATCCCTGCATTCTTTCCGGTCAGCATATCAGTCTTAGAATCCCCGATATACAAGACTTCCTCCGGCCGTAATTTCATCATTTCCGTAATTTCCAAAGCTGACGCAGGATCCGGCTTCTTCGGCACTCCTTCCCGTTCTCCAAATACCGCAATAAAAGGAAGATGGGAAAAGAATTTATCCACCAGCGCATTCGTATAGTCCGTTCTTTTGTTGGAATTTACCGCAAAAGAAATGCCTCTGTTAGAAAGTTCTTCCATTAATTCAGGAATTCCATCATAAGGAACGGTCCTGTCTTTATATTTCTGATCGTAGATCTCTACAAAGGAAGCCAGTCCTTTCTCGATCGTTTCATTATCCCTATGTTCTTTTGGGAGACTGACTTCGATCAAATTGCGGAACCCATGTCCGATCTTCATCTTATATTCCTCTTCGCTGTGACCGGGAAATCCAAACTGTTCCAAAACTTCATTGACACTATCCGCCAGATCATAAACGGTATTTAGCAATGTTCCATCCAAATCAAAAATAATTCCTTTGTACTTTTTCATCATCGTCTTCCTTTCCGATTTTTGCAGAGTATCCTTTGGTAAAAATGGGATCATAAGAAAACATCTTATCATCCCATATTATACCTTATCCGCATTCCTGCGCACAGTCTCTTCTTATAATTCTGTGATCGCAAAGACTACCTTCACCGGTTTGTTTTCAAAGTTCACCAGCTGATATTTTGTTCCTGCCGGAAGGAAGAAAGTATCTTCCGGTTCCATGACAAAACTTTCCTGAGCGTCAACGAGATTAACTGTTACCGGTCCATCTACACAGTAAAGCGCTCCATCTCCTGCATGGCTGTCTGGATCAGAACATCTTGGACCATATCCGCCTGCCGGGAGGATCATTTCTCCAAAATGTCCATAATCATTGCTCGTAATAAAACGAAGCAGCATCGGATGTGTTGTTCCATGCACATTGTTGAGTTTTTCAAAGTCACGTACTGCATAGACTGCTCCAGTCTCTCTGGCCTCCTCTGGGTCTACCGGCCAATGTCCGATATCATCTGTACATCCCTGTCTGGAAATGTCTTTGATTGCGCCTCTCATATCCGGAAGCTCATCATTTTTCGGTCCTTTATAAAATTTTGTCTCTTCCTCTGTCGGAATCACAGCCGGAGGGATGGATTCGCTCCATGCTTTTGGTGTAATGAAATACAAGATTCTTGCTTTTTGATCAGAGAAGTTATGACAGCAATGCCATGCGCCTTCCGGCATAAAAAGTCCTTCCCCTGTCTCTAGATACGCAAACTGACCATTTCCGCTCCTTTGTACAACCGTTCCATTTAAAATATAGTAGGACTCATCTCCCGGATGAATATCAAGCGGCGCGAATACACCTCCTGGTCCTAACTCATAGATTCCAAGCATAAAAGTATCTGTCGTTACCATTGTGAAAGTATTATCTGAAGTAAACGCATTATCCGGCGGATACAAGGCTGTTGAATAATCTTGTTTACGAATCAGCATTGGTTTCTTTTCACCTGGTTCAAAAGGGAAATGTCCCATAATATCCATTAATTTTGCCATTTTTCTTTCTCCTGTCTTTTTAATCTTCGATTGCTTCGTTTTCCGGCGCCTTGGTTACAAGAATAATACATGCAGCGGATACGATTCCCGCGATCAGTAAGGTAATAAAGAATGGAGCTACCTTATTCATCGCAAAGATAACGAATACACCGCCATGAGGCGCACGGATCGTAATGCCCCATAAATATGAGATGACAGATCCAACTGCGGATCCTACCATAAAGCACGGAATGTATTTCAAATTTTTTGCTGCGTATGGGATTGCGAATTCTGTAATCATACAAAGCGCTCCTGCAAAAAATCCCGGAATATTCGCCCGATCGGATTTGGTAAATTTCTTTGGGGCGATCAGCATTGCTAAGGCAAGAGCCAGCGGAGGTGCACAGCTTGCTACGAAATTCGCTGCCATCGGCGCATAGTTTCCTGTCTCCATACATGCCAGGGCAAATGCATATGCAACTTTATTACACGGTCCTCCCATATCAAATGCCAGCATACAGCCTTGAATAATGCCCAGCAGTACCAGGTTCCCTGTTCCTAAATCATTCAGCATATTAGTCAGTGTCTGTGTCAGCGCTCCCAACGGAGTTCC
The DNA here is from genome assembly GCA_019114985.1 of Candidatus Anaerostipes excrementavium. Lineage (GTDB taxonomy): Bacteria > Bacillota > Clostridia > Lachnospirales > Lachnospiraceae > Anaerostipes > Anaerostipes excrementavium. The sequence goes on along the minus strand of DXEM01000026.1, from coordinate 9,655 downwards.
AATGACATAATGCATTACCAGGCCGATGCCTGCACATCCAAGAACCGGGATCAAAAGAGTCGGCAGCAAAGATCTTAAAGCATTCGGCAGTGGAATCTTTTTCAAAAGATTGACAAGATAACCTGCAATAATTCCGGCAACCAGAGCTCCTAAGAATCCAGATTTGTAGCCGATGCTCCAAGGGTCATTTGCGATCCATCCACCAAACATTCCTACACAGATTCCCGGTTTATCCGCAATAGAATACGCTACATATGCCCCCAGGACCGGTACCATCAAGTTATCCAGTCCGATCTTTCCAATCCAAAAGATTGAGGACGCAAAGGTCGTTCCAGGATCCACTTCATTTGGAATGTTATATCCTCCAAGCAGGAATCCCAGCGCTACTAAGATTCCGCCTGCTACTACAAACGGCAGCATATAGGATACGCCAGTTAAGAACGCTTCTCTGATATCATCTATTACATCTCTCATTTGTTTCCCTTCCTTTCATAAATATTTTTTGTTTTTCCTCTTTTTTTGAAATACCTATTTTTCTCCAAAAATAATACTTGGATCTTTTATGACGTCGTGCGGCTTTGTCTGCAGGATCTTATCTTCGTATCCTTTAAATCGTTCGGATTTGCTGATTCCTACGTCATTTGCAAAAACAATCAGATCCGCCGCCTTGATATCGCGGCTTTTTAGCTTATCTTCAATTCCGAGAGCACCTTGCTTTTCCACTTTGCATTCATAGCCCTTTTCTTTGCAGATCTTTAAAATTGCTTCCGCCGCCATGTACGTATGCGCGATTCCTGTCGCGCATGATGTAACTGCTACCACTTTCATACGATTCACCTCCTTCTTTATCTTATCTTTCTTTTTTAACGACCAGATCTAAGACAATGCTTTGATACCTTGGATCAAGTCTTCATAATTCGCTGCCTGATTTAAAAGTTCCAAAAACTCATCATGCGCTAACATTCCTGCTAATGTCGCTAATACCCTTAAATGGTAATCATCTTCTTGATTGTCAGAAATTGCTAATACAAAGGCGTATTTTACTTCTCCGGACTCCCCGGCAGACTCATATAAGAATGGACTTTTACATCTTACAAAGCCGATTCCCGGCTTTAAAACTTCTTTACACTTTCCATGAGGAATCGCTACGAATCTTCCCATATAAGTAGGTCCAAGGGACTCTCGGTATTCTAATGCTCTTTTATATGCTTTTGCGTCTGATACAAAGCCCGCTTCTTCAAATCTGCGGGTCATTGTATCAAACATGTCTTCTTTATCTTTAAAAGGATCACAATCAAGGATTACCATTTCCGGAAGTAAGACCTCTGCCAGATTCACACTTCCCATGAAATGTCTCCTTTCTTTTATTTACCGTTTTTAAATGCCTCAATAACATCTTTTGCATAACCCTTCATAAACTCATAAGCTGCTTCCTGAAGTTCATGATAGGCAATTGTTCCGTTTGTCTCGGCAACTTTATCTGCTACAAATTTCGTCGTTGCTTTTGCCATATAAGAATAGTAATTAATTTTTGAGCATCCGGCAGAAATTGCAGTCTGTACCTGATCGAATTCTACTCCGGAAGCCCCGTGCATTACAATACGGCAGCTATCAGGAATTGCTTCACGAAGTGCTTTCACTCGATCGATATCCAATACCGGAGGTTCTGCATAAATTCCATGCATAGTTCCAAAACATACCGCCAAAGCATCGCATCCTGTCTCCTCTGCAAATTGCTTTGCCTCTTCCGGCTTCGTAAAGAATTCTTTGATATCTTCATTAGTCAGAACTCTGCTCTCCGGATCATCCCCATGGGTATCCTCTTCTGTAGATGCCATCACTCCTAATTCTGCCTCTACCGTAATTCCGGCTGCATGAGCAAACTGTACAAATTTCTTTACTTTTGCGAGATTTTCTTCAAAAGGAAGAGCGCTGCAGTCATACATAATAGATGGAAAACCGACTTTTACCGCTCTCATAACAAATTCATAATCACTTCCATGATCCAGATGAACGCACACCGGCACTCTTGCTTCTTTTGCATATTTTAACATGACCGGCCCGATTCTCTCGATCGGGATCAAAGAATCGTGTACCTGAGCGTGATCAATAATAATCGGAGTATTTAATTCCTCTGCTGCCCCAATGACTGCACGTACGGTCTCTTCATTCGGTGTATTGATACAAGGGATCGCATATCCTTCTGCTTCTGCAATTTCTAAGATTTCTTTCAAGTTCACAAGCATAGTTTCTTCCTCCTATATGTGTTTTTTTAGCCAATTTCCTTCATTAGAATCTCATAAATCTTTTCAGATCCTTCTGCTTCTAAAATCTCTTCCATGATTTCTTCATTGTCGATCAAACTGTAAAGGCTTTTGAACAACAGCAAAATCTCTTTTGATTCTTCATAATTAATTGCCAGGAAAAATACAAGTTTTACCTTTGATGTTTCAGACCATCTGGTCGGATACTTCATTCTCAGAATCGCAATCCCGCTTTCCTTGACGCTTTCTTTATAGACATGTACCATAGCAATCTGGCTCCCAATCGTTGTCGGTCTTTTTTCTTCCAGATCAAATACCTTATCGGTAACGTCTTCCGTCAGACATCCCTGCCGGATCAAAAGATTGCTGGCTTCCTGAATCGCTTCCCGCTTGGTAAAAACCGCTACATCAGTGACAATCAATTCCTCTCGGAATGTTTTTCGAACGGTATCCATGACCTTTTGATTCTGTTTCTTCTTTTCATACTCGGCAATATAGCTGCTGATCTTATTCAAATCCAACTGACTGACATGCTTTGTAATTTCGATTTCATTGTCCTTTTTTTGCTTCAGCGGAACCGTAGAAATCACCAGTTTCCCTTTTGATTTTTCCGGATCATATTCATGAAAATGGACAATTTTAACGATTTCCAGATTCTCTGCCGCATTCTCAATTTTCATAGCTTCATACTGTGATGTGTATGGGTCCGTTGCCGTAACAAAGATTCCTTGTTTATTACTTCCGCCCATTATCGCTGCCTGATGAATCAATAACGTCATCCAAGCAATCTCATCCTGGGTCAGCACGAAGCCCAATTCCTCTTCTAAACGTATTGCATAAGCAAGAGACACCGCGTAAATGCTGTGAAGCTGCTGCTGAATATCTTTGTGCAGATCATCCCATTCTACAAGCATATAATCATGTTTTATCTTTACTTTTCTTAAAAAAGCCGCAATTTGTTCTTCTAGTTCTTTTTGATGCAAGGTATTTTCTTTCTGCATGGCCTGCAGTACGATGAATACATAATCTTCTGCCAGTTCCAGCCATTCGTCATCCATAATCTGATGATCCGCTTCACAGGTTTTTGCTACGAAAATCTTTGCCGCAAGGAACTGATATTCCAGTTCCATATCCTCTTCGTCCGGGAACATCTGATCCAGGATTCTTTTTGCAGCCTTTTGGTAAGCCTCATCCAGTCTTGTCATTTTTCGGTCTGCTGTGTTCGTGATTTTTTTCCCTTCCTTGATCCTGCTCTGCGATAAAAGCAGGTACTCGGTTAATCGGCAAAATGAGATATCAACAAATACAACGCCCAATTCCTGTTCACTCCGGGCAAGATATTCCTGCACTTTCATAATATTTTCTTCTGAATAATAATCAGAGAAAAATGTAAATGCACGTTTGCTGATTCTATAGTCAAGATCTTTTGGAAGTTTATCAATATAAGCATGCTTCCAGTATTTTTTGTTTCGGATATCGACAATCGCCTGCCGGAAATCAAACTCATGACCATAGATTTTGATTCCTTTGTTCTTTCGTTTGATCAGCTTTAGATGGAACTTATCCAGATATTTCCGAATTTCATCTAAATCCTTCTGAACAATTTTTCTGCTGATACATAGTTCTTCGGAAAACAGCTGAATCGTATAATCTGCCGGAAAGTGAAAGAGAATATCTAAAATATAATTCTTTCTATAAAAGAATGATTCCGGATTGCTGTTCGCATAAGAATCTAACTGTTCTACAATGCTTTCCCGTTCCTGATCCGTCGCTACCATACAAATGCCCTTTCTCGGAACGCGGAGCAGCTTTGCGCCGTATTCCTCAATCTGCCCGGCAATCTCATTCAAAGAATGCTTGATGCTGCTGACAGAGATTTCCGTCATTTCAGAAAGTTCTTCAATCGAGTAGAATCCATACATTTCTACCATTGCACGAATTACTTTTTCTTGTAGGTTATTCATGATAGGCCTCCTCAATGAATAGCAAAAGCAGTTGTTTTTCACTACTTTATGGTTTTATTATAACGGTTCATTGTGACATTTGTACATATGTCATAAAATCTAATTTTGTACTGATATCGATACAATTAGTGCAAAAAAGCAAAAATCGACAAACCAATCCTCATCATTGTCACCATTTAATGATGTCATCAATTGATGTCATGATTGAATCATGTCATGATTCAATGTCACTATTTAATAGAGACAATACCCTCATATCCATTCCTTGTTTTTGACCATATGGGTCACTATAATATGAATTAAAGAAACAAGAGAAACTATTTCTAAAGGAGGACGTGAAACATGAAAAACGCAGTTCAAAGATTCGGAAAGTTTCTAAGCGCAATGGTCATGCCAAACATCGGCGCCTTCATCGCATGGGGACTTATCACTGCACTCTTTATCGCAGATGGCTGGATTCCTAATGACAAACTTGCATCCATTCAGCCATATATGCTGTATTTCCTTTTACCAGCCCTAATCGCTTATACAGGCGGTAAGATGGTCGGAGGAGACCGAGGCGGCGTTATGGGAGCGATCGCCGTTATGGGATGTATCGCCGGTGTCGGAGGTCTGGACGGACAGCCAATGTTAATGGGCGCTATGGTGATGGGACCTTTCGCCGGATGGGTCATCAAGAAATTCGATAAGTTCATGGAAACTCGTATGCCGGCCGGATTCGAGATGTTGATCAACAATTTCTCCGTTGGTATCCTCGGTATGGTTGTCGCAATCATTGGTTACTATCTGATTGGACCATTCATGAGCGCAATCTTAGCAATCCTGACAGCCGGTGTAAACGTATTGATCAAAGCTAGCTTACTTCCGCTGGCCGCAATCTTTATCGAACCTGCAAAAGTATTATTCTTGAACAACGCGATCAACCATGGTATCTTTACACCAATCGCAATCGAACAGGCAGCAGAAGCCGGTAAATCTATCATGTATATGTTAGAGCCTAACCCAGGTCCTGGACTTGGAGTATTAGTAGCATACTGGATCTTCTGTAAAGATAAAACGACAAAAGATTCCGCTCCTGGAGCCATCATTATCCACTTATTCGGTGGTATCCACGAAATCTATTTCCCATATGTATTGATGAATCCACTGGTAATCGTTGCTCCAATCGCCGGTAATATCTGTGCGATCTTATGGTTTACGATCACCGGATGCGGTCTTGTAGGTCCTGCTTCCCCAGGTTCCATCATTACATATCTGTCAATGTCACCAAAAAGCCAGATTCTGTTTACCTTTATCGGTGTCGTGATTGCAGCCGGAGTATCCTTCCTTGTTGCATCACCGATCATTAAGATGTCCAATGGCAAAAGTCTGGAAGAAGCACAAAGTGATATGGCTGCAGCAAAAGCAGAATCCAAAGGAACTGCTGTTCCTGTATCCAACGGTGAACCAAAGAAAGCCGGAGAAGTGAAAAAGATCATCTTCGCATGTGACGCCGGTATGGGATCATCTGCAATGGGTGCTACAAAATTCCGCAACCGTATCAAAGCGGTTCGTCCTGACATTACAGTTGCAAATACATCTGTAGATAACATTCCGGCAGATTGCGATATTGCAGTCGTACAGGAAATCTTAGTAGAACGTGCGGTAAAAGCTGCACCACAGGCTCAGATGGTTACTATCGGAAACTTCCTCGCAGATCCAAAATTAGATCAATTATATGATCAAGTAACATCTACTGAAGCAGCGGCACCTGCACAGGCAGAAGCTGCTCCTGCAGCAGAAACATCTTCTTATGATCCAAGCGAAAAGATTCTGGTAGAAGAAGGGATCAAAGTCGGATTAAAATCCGTTCCTATGAATGACGCCATTACCGCAGCAGGTAAATTATTAAATGAATTAGGATTTGTAGATGAAGAATACATTCCGGCAATGATCCGACGCAATGAAGAAGCATCTGTTTACATGGGAATGGGTATTGCAATTCCTCATGGTACATCAGACGCAAAGAATAGGGTGAAGAAGAGCGGTATCGTTATCCTTCAGTACCCGGACGGCGTTGATTTCGGCGGTGAAAAAGCCGAATTAGTCATCGGTATCGCCGGTGTCGGTGACGAACATTTAGCAATTTTAGGAAGAATCACAGAAGTTCTTGACGACGAAAAACAGTTAGAAATGATGAAAACAACGAAGAACATCGATGAGATCATGAACTTATTCCGCTAAACATAAATTTCATCCCATTAGAAAGGGTGCATCCATCCTATAGGATGCGCTCTTTCTTAAAAAGAAATTATTACCATTTTTTGTTAAAGGAGGAAGAAAATGAAAAAAGCAATTCAGTTCGGAGCTGGAAATATTGGACGAGGATTTATCGGGGGACTGCTCTCTAACGCAGGATACCATGTTGTATTTGCTGATGTAAACATGGAAATTATCAATCGAATTAATAAAGATAAAAAATACACAATTTTTGTAAAGGACGTGGACAGCAGTGAACAGGTCATTACAGATATCAGCGGTGTGGATTCAACAAAACCGGAAGTCATCGATGAAATCAAAGACGCCGAAATTATCACAACTGCTGTCGGGCTTCGCATCCTTCCAATCATTGCGCCAGCCATTGCTGACGGAATCAAGGCAAGAATGAAGGCAGGTTCTGAAAAATATCTGAATATCATTGCCTGCGAAAATGCCATCAGAGGAAGTTCTCAGTTAAAAGACGCTGTTTACAGCCATTTAAGTGACGAAGAGAAAGCATACGCAGACAAATACGCAGGCTTCCCAGACTGCTCTGTTGACCGTATCGTTCCTCCTGTTCGTCTCGACAACCCAATCGATGTCGTTGTAGAAAACTACTATGAGTGGAACGTAGAGGAAGCTTCTTTCAAAGGAGAAATTCCTAAAATCGACGGTATGAACCTGGCTGACAACCTGATGGCTTACATCGAGCGTAAATTATTTACATTGAATACCGGACACTGCATTACTGCCTATCTTGGATATTACAAAGGATATAAAACAATTGATGAAAGCATCAAAGATGAAGAAATCTTCTCTATTGTAAAGAAAGCGATGCAGCAAAGCGGTATGGCTCTGGTAAATAAATATGGTTTTGATAAGGATACCCACTTTAAATATATTGATAAGATCATCAATCGTTTCAAAAATCCATACCTTGAAGATGATCCGGCACGTGTCGGCAGAGAGCCGCTTCGTAAATTAAGCGCTACAGACCGCCTTGCAAAACCTGTTATGACTGCTTTGGAATACAATCTTCCAGTAGACGCATTGCTGACGGGTATGGCCGCTGCATTAAAATATGACAATGCAGATGATCCTCAGAGCGTAGAGCTTCAGGATAAGATCAAAACTCTTGGCGTAAAAGACGCATTAAAAGATATTTCCGGAATTGAAAACGAAGAAGTTCTGGATCAGGTTGCAGAAATCTACACAAACATCCTATAAGATGTCTTTGACCATAAAATCAAAGTCTTTCATTTATACAATTCTATACATGGCAAAAGAAGACAGCGCTAAGCAGCCAAACTGCTTGACGCTGTCTTCTTTGTTTCTATATTTTTCCTTATTGCATTTCGCGGATTCCGTCGATTAAACTCTTTTTTTGCCAATCATACATAGAAAAAAAGCGGAACCGGTACACACATGATCAAGATCGTTCCTGCCATTCCGAGAATCCAAGGCCATGGAATTTGATTGCTGTTCATCTTCTGATAAATCAAGTAGGTTGCTCCAAGACCGATCGTTGCCGTTATTCCTCACGATCCCAGACTGTACAAAAGACCTTCTCTATTGCCTTGTGCTCTTTTCGCTTCCTTCATTTCCTCGATCTTTGACTCATAAGAAAAATCTTGATATCCGAGAGTTCCTTCCATCTGCCCCCTTTCCTTTCACTTTCATTGCAGGAGATTCTATTCGTATCCTTTCAGCACATCTTCCTCTAAATCACGTGACGTAATAAATTAAATAGGAATATCTTTCTTTGCTTTGATTTGACAACAAAACTGAAAACTTTCTCCATTCGGGAGACCAACATCTAATAAAATCAAATCCGGTTTTTCCTCTTGAGAATCCGGCAGTTCTTAAATCATATGTCTGGATTGGCTGATAATCTGTCTTCTTTATATGAAAAGCAACTCCCTTATTTAACTCTCAATTGCCTTCAGTACGATCCTTGCGTAGCCTTTTTAATTTCATAGGGACAGAGTTTCCTATAAAATCAAAAAGGACCTGCATAAGCAAGTCCTTACAGCGTGGGCGAGAAGATTCGAACTCCCGGCCTTCTGGTCCGTAGCCAGACGCTCTATCCAGCTGAGCTACGCCCACATATATTGAATTGTCATCACTGACAACATTAGATATATTATCACATCTTAACTGCGATGTCAATACCTAAAATGCCGCAGACCGGAATCGAACCGGTACTCGATTTAACTCGAACGGGATTTTAAGTCCCGCGCGTCTGCCAGTTCCGCCACTGCGGCATATGCCAAATAAATTCTGACATATAAATGGGACCAACAGGGCTCGAACCTGTGACCCTCTGCTTGTAAGGCAGATGCTCTCCCAGCTGAGCTATGATCCCATGAAAAATACTATAAAAATAGTAAAACGACCCGGATGGGAATCGAACCCACGACCTCCGCCGTGACAGGGCGGCGCTCTAACCGGCTGAGCCACCGGGCCAGATATTTAATTAGAAAAGTTACAATGGACCCTCGGGGACTCGAACCCCGGACCGATCGGTTATGAGCCGATTGCTCTAACCAACTGAGCTAAAGGTCCCCGTAAGCCGTTGACCGGACTTGAACCGGTAACCTGCTGATTACAAATCAGCTGCTCTGCCAATTGAGCCACAACGGCATATTTGAGATAGAACTCGTATGCATTCAATTATGACTCCAACGGGATTTGAACCCGTGTTACCGCCGTGAAAGGGCGGTGTCTTAACCACTTGACCATGGAGCCTCTTCTTCTCTGACCGCTTCACGGTCTCTTCCTTGAAACACTTCTCTGCGTCTCCTACCTCCCCGAGCCGGGCTCGAACCAGCGACAGCACGGTTAACAGCCGTGTGCTCTACCAACTGAGCTATCGAGGATCATTTTCAGATACTTTCTGTACCTTCAAAACATCATACAAGACTCTTTCACATCTCTTCCACTTGCCTTCCCTTTGGTCAAAGCCTCGACCGATTAGTAACGGTCAGCTCCATGTGTTGCCACACTTCCACCTCCGCCCTATCTACCTCGTCGTCTTCAAGGGGTCTTACTACCTTACGGTATGGGAAATCTTATCTTTGGGGGGGCTTCACGCTTAGATGCCTTCAGCGTTTATCCCTTCCAGACTTGGCTACTCTGCTATGCACTTGGCAGTACAACAGATCCACCAGCGGTCCGTCCATCCCGGTC
>DXEM01000025.1 GCA_019114985.1 Candidatus Anaerostipes excrementavium | reverse complement strand
TCCATAATCTACTTGCGATATTCAATTTTTAGTTTATCAATACTGATGTGCTGTACCATATCTTTGCAAATCTGGGATTTCTAACGTATCAAGGCTCATTCAATGGTAGTAAAATCGTAGTAATTTGAAGTATTTCAACCCTTGAAAATGCTGATAGATACAGTGTTTTAGCGGACAATCAGATTTTTAGTTGGTTTTATGATAAAAGGTCCCCAAAAACAAGAATCGTATACCATTCCACTGTACTCAGAGGAAGAAATTACAGCGGGGAATATACAGCTCATATCATGGAATGAGGCATGCTATACCAAGCCGGATGGTTCTGTAGTCCAATTTCAAAATCTTAATAAACTGAAAGAAACTGTGTTTCTTGTGGCAGAATCAGATTCACTTTGCATCAATATCAATTGTCAGTTTATGACACAGTATGGAATTGATATTTTTGCAGCTTATGCTGATCCGGCACATGCATTTCATCCTGTGATTGATCATGTTTTTGAGTTTTGGGCACATCCCATGATCGGAAATATTTTAGTCAGCTCCGGGATGAGACCGCAAACGACGGGAGACCAGTATGCACATAACTGGCAGTCATTCCCCGCTAAATATATGAATTCCGAAACAAAACAAAGGATCCACGCGATGATGACAAATCTGAGCAGCGTGGGACTGAAGGATCTGGCGAAATCCAGTCGGGATCAAGTTCGAATCTGCAGAGATATGACAGAACTTGCAAGAGCTGTCATGGGAGAAATCTCCACCTGGGCAACGAAAAAACTGGAGAAAATCTACGCTTTGGAATTATGTTCATCTCCTGTACTGTTTCAAGTGCAGAAGCAGTTAATCAAAGCAATTCTGACAAAAATTCAATTAAAAGACATATTTAATTTCCTTCAAACAGAATATATTTATTTCTATTTGCCAACTCTAGAAAAGTTGGATAAAGAAATGCAATGGTCGGCGTTTGTGCTGCTGTTGGAAGATACAATCAAAGAGAAAAGTGGGCTGCCTTATGTTGTTCCGACAGATCTTAATGATCGTCAAACGATAGGAGCCGCATGTGATCAATTTCATAAAATTCCTCCAACGATGCGTTGTGCGATGTTTATCAACTATATAAGAAAAGCGGGAGGCAGCGTTGCTGTCAATCGGTATTCCCTGACGGTTCCGCAAAATTTTGATTTTGCAGCTAATCAGGACTTTTTGATACCTTGTACTGTCAGAGAAGCGGCGGGGAAGAATTTCATTCCGGAGCTTGTCATTACACTGAAAAAACGTGCGCTGCTTTGGAGTTGGAACCGAAATGAAAAGCATATTGCGACCATGACCTACCGGCATTATCTTATGCCTCTTTGGGCAGGTCCGTCAGGCCATACGACCGGTTTGATCGAGTTTTACACGCATCATCTTGGCGAAAAAATAGATAGTGATGGACAGGAAATACCGGTCAGTTATATTATCCTTCCCACGATGTTCTCGTTTTGGCGGTTATATTATGATAAAAGGATTTCGGGAGTCCATACACTTGCGGAAACCTATGAAGCGGCCTATTCATTGGGGCTTCATAATGCAGCTGCCAAGCTTTCCGCTGTCGTCCAAACGACCAGAAATGAAAGTACAAGATTTGAGGAACAATGGATTTCTGCTCTCATGCCTGCTTATGGAGATCCTTTTGAGACTCTGATGAAATACCCGGATGGCACACCTAATGTGACCGGGATTGTAAACTCTGTGCGCATTATGGCTCAGATCAAACAAAAGCATTATCATGGAGAGCTTGAACCGATGAAAGCTATCTTGGATCTGGACAGCCAAATTGATCAGATGCGTGGAAATCTTGAAAAAGAGGGCTATGAAGTTCCCCAATGGTCAAAGCCTGTGATTATGGATCCTGCATTAAAAGAAGCTGCCTATGAACAGGCTTTTGGAGGGTTGGTGATCCGCAGTTTTTCGAATTTGGATGTTCGGACATTTCATTCTCCGGATGCTGTTCTTGGCAGGATGGTCTGCAGCGGTGCGGCATCTGAAAAACTTATGGATTTGTACCGGAAGATAATGTCTGCAGAGAGATACTGTTTTTCAGAGGATTTCTCATGTCTTCCGACATGGATTCTTGGAACGGAGAGAATCCCGTTTTTATCTGCTGTGACTTTTACGGATATAAAGAATGTCAGTCTGGAAGGAAACGGATTCACATTTACAGCGATGTCTGCATCAGATGCACGGTTTTGGGAAGCGCTTCGAATGATTATGCCGGTAAAAGATATCCAGGAGATTTTCTGTACCGTAATAGAAGATGAGAATGGATTTGAGTTTACCGGAATCATAGAAACAGATTTCTTGATTGGGATTACGGATAGACTTGCGTTTCGTGCAGACAGGATCGGAATCAAAAGTGGCTTGGAAGGAGATTTTTCCGATCCATATGTTTTCGCTCTGGCGGAGATTGGCAGCGGGACAGATCGGTTAGCTGTCACCATGGTAATCTCTCCTTCAAGCGGACTTTTGTATATCAGCGGTGAGTATAGGGACGGAAAAGTTCTTACGATGACTCGGCTTTTCTCGCTTCTGGGAATCGATGACGTCATACCGATTTCAGCTGTTCTTCCGGATGAAGAAAGTATTTTTGGGTCTTTGGGACTTAGAGATATTTCTATGACAGTCTCAATGGACCATTTTGAGATCTCCCAAATGAATTTCACAATTACCGCAGAAAATCCATGGAATATTTTCGAGAATAAGATAACACTTCAGCCATATTTTGAAATTGAGATAGAATATCCATTTGATAACAAATATAGAGAAATTGATTATACGGTCTTAGGGAAATGGACGTTAGGCAAAACGGTTTTTGATATTTCCTATCGTTCCGATCAGATCATAAACGCCCGGCTTGCAGATGATTCTGTATTGAATTTTGCAGAGGTTGCTGAGCTGTTTGCGAAAGACATTAAATTTCCGGAGATAAAGCTAGGCGGTATGGAGATGACGGCGGATGCTGCCAGGGGCAATTATTCCCTGTATTTACAAGCAGAGGAGCTGTTTAAGTTCTCTCTGGGGAAGGGAGAAGCAGCCATCGAAGATGTTTCCTTTGCTCTTGATTTTCGAGATGGCAGATTCGATGATCTTTTGTTGTCCGGAACGCTGACATTCGGCGGACTTTTTCTCCATCTGAGCGGTTCCTATTATGAGGATGGTTCATTTTCTTTCGAGGCAGCGGCATATTCAGAAAATGATTACAGCTTGGGAGACTTTTTGAAACAAATTGCAGAAGAGTTTTCAGAACACTATGATCCTGCGGCATTTCCTGAGGAACTGCTTACAGTTTGTATTCGAAATGTTACTGTCTCTTATCAGTCAAAAGACAGGGAACTTTCGGCCTATGTTTCTCTGGAAAATATTTTGAAGATTTCAGATGATTTTTCTATTCGGGCATTTTCTTTGGAAATTGTATCTTCGGCAGACAAACCGCTGTCATTTGAAATCACAGCAGAATTGTCTGTGTGCGGATCGGAAGTATCATTACTCCTGTCAAAAGAAGACGAGGAATTTATCATTTCGGGAAATGCGGAATTTACAAATCTTTCGTTCCAAAAAATAGCCGATGAATTTGGAATTGATACAAAACACCTGCCGGAGTTTGTGAAAGAATTCTCTGTATTAAAATTGGAACTGAAATATAACTTCACAAAAAAGATGTTTTCTGTCGTGGTCAATACAAGCGCCGGGCGGATTTTGGCAGAGATCGTATCCGGGGATCAGAACGGTTTTTATGTTGCTTACAAAACAGCGCCGTCCGTTTCTGTTAATATGCTGGAATTGCCTCTTGCAGGAGAGCTGGTGAGACCGCTTTTGACAGAGACCTCCGATTTTTCAGTGAAGGATTTTGAGATTTGTGCATCTTCCGAGCAGGGAGTCGTGTTTGGATGTATGGCATTTGGAACTGTCTGCCGTCTGGATCTTTATCATCCGGACACTTCACAGAAGAGAAATCTTTTGACTGCTTCCGGAGGCACGGAGACCATGAAATGGTTCCCGATTGACAAAACTTTTGCTATTTTATCCATACCGAAAATAGGGGTTGGTCTGGACGGAAATCAAGCGGTGATTCTTCTGGATGCTTCGCTCAATGTTTCACCGTTTTCTTTTGCGCTGACAGAGGCAGGTGTTGGAGCGAACCTTACAAAGCTTTCTGATATCCAATTTTATCTTTCCGGGTTTGGAATTGCATTTGATAATGGAATACTTGCCATCGGAGGAAGCTTTTCCAGGACACAGGAGGCTCAAACAATTGCTTATGCCGGTTCGATTCTAATAAAATTTAGAACATTCACTGCGGAAGCAATTGGGGAATATTCTTCCGGTTCGCTGATGGCATATCTTGCACTTTCAGCGCCAATCGGAGGGCCGCCGGCCTTTTTTGTAACAGGTTTGGCGTTAGGATTTGGATATAATAAAAAGCTTGTGCTTCCCCGGATAGAAGAGGTACCGAAATACCCATTGATTACCGCAGCGGTTTCCGGGTTTCACTCGCAGATTTTGAGCGATTTTAAGGAATATATCCGTAATGAGGAGAAACAAAACTTCTTGACTGCAGGAGTGAAGTTTACCTCATTTCAGATGATCCATGGTTTTTTGCTGTTGGATGTTTCTTTCGGAAATCATTTTGAGGTAGGCGTACTTGGAATTGCGGAGGTTTCTGTTCCGCCAAATGTATCGGCGAATCCAATCGCTAAAGCACAGCTTGCTGTAAAAGCATACTATAATCCTTCGGAAGGAGTCGTCAGTGTAGAAGCCCAGCTGACCTCAGAATCCTATATATTCCACCGCTCCTGCCGGCTGACCGGCGGTTTTGCGGCATACTTCTGGTTTGGAAACAGCGGGCACAGCGGCGATTTTGTAGTTACCCTTGGAGGATATCATCCGGCCTTTCAAAAACCAGAACATTATCCGGTGGTTCCGCGCCTCGGACTGGATTGGAACGTAGATTCCCATTTGAAGATATCCGGAGAATTGTATTTTGCGCTTACCCCGGCAGCAGTCATGGCGGGAGGGAAACTAAGCGCAGTCTATTCTCTGGGAAATTTAAAAGCCTGGTTTATCGCATATGCAGATTTCATCATCGCGTGGAAGCCGTTTTCTTACAGGGCCTCCATTGGTGTGACTCTTGGAGCTTCCTATCGGATTGATTGGTGGTTTATCCATAAAACATTTTCCATTGAGCTGGCAGCAGAATTGACTCTGTGGGGACCTGAGGTGCAGGGCAGAGTCCATATTTCCTGGTTTATCATTTCTTTTACCATTGCTTTCTCGACCGGGAAGGATCATTCGAAAGAAGCGATGGACTGGAACAGATTCAAGGAATCCTTTTTAACGGACAATGGAGATAAGAGACGGGATGATGGAAGCGGTGATACGGATATCCTTACACTTTCAGTGGAGGGCAGCACTGGGAAAACTTTAGATGGAACAGATATCATTGACGGAAGTTCTTTTGCGGTTTCTCTCCGTTCACAAATACCGGAAAACGGAAATATCCGTCCGGTAAACAGCGCCAAGCTGCAGGCAGAAACAAAAGTTAAAATTACGGACAGCAGCGGAAGAGATATGAAGGATAAGTTCACAAAAACACCGCTGACTCAAAATGTTCCGGCCGCTTTGTGGAAAAGTGATCCAGGGCCTGGAGGCAGTTTAAAAGAGGAGTCTGTCGTACAAGATGCAGTATGCGGAGTTTTGCTGCAGCTTCATACGGAGACAGGGCAGCCGGAATTGTTTCCGAGAACACGATATATTTCTCTGGACGAACTGTACAAAAAGAATACATTGGAGTTTGAGAATTGTTACGGTTTCATGCAGGATGTGCGGATGGATTTATCGGAGGAAGATTCGATTCATAAATTTTCGCAAAATGAAGCTGAAACTGAGTTAGCAGAACGCAGAAAGAAATTCCTGGAAACGTATGGAATTACAGAAAGGACGGATATCCGGCTTTTTGCCGAAAATGCAGAGAACTGGTTATCGGAAGATATCTTGATATTATAGGAGCAAGAAAAAGTAGGAAGGAGGATGCTTGTGGGTGAAAATGAAAAGGAGTTTAAGCTGGCAGACAGCTGTGTTCCCGGTCTTGAAGAGGGGAGGTATACCGCAGAGGGAATCCAGACGGTGACTCTGCCGCAAAATGATACATTTTCGGTGAAAAAAGATTTTTACGTTGCTGCAAATACGGAAACAATGGCGACAGATGAGGTGTTTAGCGTGTATCCGGCTCCGGAACAGCAAGGAGATTTTGCGGGAACCCTGCCATTCATTGTTTTAAAAAATAAGACATATCCGTGGATCAAACGATGGATGGAAGATATCGATGGACATAGAGTTCCTTGGACTGCGCTGATTGTTGTTTCAGAAGATGAAGGCCCAAGAGAGATGGATGTGAAGTACAAAGAGTTGAAAAATCTAAAAGAGGAAGGAGTATTTTTCCCATATAAGGAAAAAACCGCTGCATGCTGCAAGGATGATGACAATGTACATATACTTACGATTCCAAAAGAGACTTACGATTCAATCATGCCGGATGCGGAAGACCTGCCGTGGCTTGCCCATGCTAAATTTGTCAATTTATCCGCCGCAGAGGATTCCATCGCACAACAAGACGGATGGTTTTCCACAGTCATAGCCAACAGATTTGTCCCCTCTTCCGAAGATCATGCGGTGAAAAGCACCGTGCATCTTGTCTCGGCGGAAGGATATCTGAATGCAAAGATTCCAAATGACTGCGATTTTGTACGCTTTATTTCTATCTATCATTGGAATGTCTATTCGGAGAAAACGCAGGATCAGTCTTTTGTGTCCTTGGTAAACGGCTTAGCGGAACATTCCGGGATTGTGAAAGAGAAAGATCTAAAATCTCATCATCTGCGGACAGGAGAGAAGACCTTTTCCTTCTATCATGGTCCTCTGCTTCCATATCATTCAGAACGATATGACGAAATCAACGGAGAAGAAAAATTTACGGCAGATGGAAGAATGATATATGATTCTGAAAATGGGATATTTGATGTTAGTTATTCGGCTGCTTTTCAGCTTGGAAGATTAATCACGTTAAGCCGGCGTTCAGAAGCAGAAAAGATCGTGACGTGGAGAAAGGATCAGGCGGTGAAAAAACATTTAAATAAGCAAAAAGCTGCAATTGGTTTCTCGGTATCAGATTTACAGGAACTTTGCAGATTTTTATCGGAGGGGAAACTATGAAGAGGCGTTTTGTGGAAGAACCATGCAATCGAATGAATTTTGTGCCGGTTGAAGTACCCGATCATTTAAAAGATTATGCGGATGAAATAAGATTATTAAAAGGGGTTCCGCTGACTTATTTGATTTCGGATGTATCAGAGCTGCCAAAAGAAAGTATCCGTTTCTTTTATGTGGATATTAATTGGACAGATGCGCTGCTGGACGGGGCATTTTCCATTGGGAGAGTATGCAGGCAGGAAGGTATGTCA
The DNA here is from genome assembly GCA_019114985.1 of Candidatus Anaerostipes excrementavium. Lineage (GTDB taxonomy): Bacteria > Bacillota > Clostridia > Lachnospirales > Lachnospiraceae > Anaerostipes > Anaerostipes excrementavium. Next base: position 43,808 of record DXEM01000025.1, on the reverse strand, counting down.
GACAGAGTGCTGCTTCATAAGGCAGCAGAAGCCAGGGATTATTCGGAAACACCAAGAATGAAACGAATGCATCCCAATCATAAAAAGAAATATTTAAAAAATTTCCATGGGAAGTCAGAAGAATACACGCTCATAAGCGGTTTTATCATGCATTCTCAGCTTGTGAGCAGGATGAAGGGGCTGCATCTGTATGGATTTGATAAAAATGGCGTGCAGGAGGGAGAAAAGGGCGAGCCGCTCCCCATCCTTAGGATGGAGACAATTGCAGATGATGTGATGCTTTGTCTTTTCTCCGGCGATGTGCAGGAGATTTTAGTGGAAGAACCGAAAACAGGACTGCGTTTTGGAGCATCAACCGTAGATCGGCAAGACAATCGTATATCAAGGAGCATGGATCTCAGATCTGTTCTGGATGATTCTGATCTGGGGGAAAGAATCCAATCTTTTTGTATGGATGATTTTACAGATGATAACGGAAGAATTCACGCAAAAAAACTTGCAGATTCTGTCGAAGCGCAGCTAAAAAGCTGCAAAAAACTTGGAACTGATAAAATTTCGCCGTCACGTTTTGCTTTTGAAATGATTGCCGTGGCACATCGAGCGAAATTCAAACGATCTTCCGAGGAGGTGTAAAATGTCTGATCAGCTTATGATACCAATGATTGTTCTTGCCCGGCATTTCAGGACTCCGCTTCAGGTGCCGGCAATGAATCCCAACTATAAGACCGCTTTAAAGTCTTATCTCGGAAAGGATGCAACTCCCGGAGCATTTAACAAAAATATCCTTCTAAAAAAAGGTGTTCACCTTCATTTTGTCCTTCCGTCCGCGTTAAAGAATGGGTATGAAACAGAGGATCGCAATGGGAGAAAGCATTTGGAATATCCGGCGGTTCCGGATCGTTTCATCGTAACGAGGATGTATTGGAAAAACGGAGAAATTGATACAGCCTGCAGCATTGTAGAAAGTAATTTTTATTCCCTTGACGGCAGTTACAGCGACAGCATAACGATTCCAAAATTTGATGATCTTCGGCAAAGGCATCGTTTCCGCTATATGGGAAGGACTTATCCGGCGTCTTCTCCTGTGCCGGAACCTGTGGGAGAATGGGGATATTTTGACAAGATTACCGCAGTAGGCGGAGGAGATCCTATGTTTTCTGCTTATTATCCCAGCTGTTCTAGTGTATTCGGTTTCTATGATGATTTGGAAGGAGTGCCGTCCGATGCGGTTCTTACATATTTTGTTCTGGGATATTATTCAAATTCGGCAAATGATATCCTAAATGGTGTGAAAACAATCGACGATATGAAGATCGTATTAGAGAAATATCATTTATCTGTTTCCGATGAAAAGATGACAGCCTGTAATACCAGTGTGCTGTTCGGGGAAATCGGAGGCATTGATCTTGCGAAAGAGGAGCCGCTGCCTGCAGGGGAGATCGATGTAGGAATCGGAAAAACTTCTGCCGAGGCGTTGTCTGCGATTATAAGCGAACGTTTTTACGGACCGGACTCCTCCAAAGAGCGTTTCCTAACTTCGATCCAATATGACACTGCAGATGAAGCAGCGCAGCCAGACGGCAATTTTAAAATTGACGATGATATTCATTACCGGGGATTTTCCCGTATGGATCCCATGGAGGATAGATTTTCTCTGAAACTGCCGAAAGATCTTAAGACAGACAGCCGGACGGAAATGAAAAAACAGTATTTGGAGCTGGATGTTTTGGAACGGGAGGCGGGAAAACTTCGCCGCACATTAGAATACAAAAAGAAGTCCCTGTATTATCTGTGGGAAATCTACGAAGGAGCAGCCCGGAATCAACAAGGAGAAATCAAGAAATATATGACTTCTCTTATGGAGGAAATAGCTGCGCTGCGGCAGCAGATCTCAAAAGCTGTGACTGCCAGAGAAGAAAAAAGAAATACACTGGGGAAACTGCTTGCCGACCAAAACGGTGAGCTGCAGACTGCATCTTCAGAGCCGTTTTATCTGCCGAAAGATCCTGCGCTTATGCTGTGCGGAAAAGGGATGGAGAGAACATATGCTTTTGGAGAAGAGGGAAGATTTGAAAAAGATCAAACCCTTTTTTGCTTAACTTCCTATTTGACCGCAGATATATCTGAGGAGAAGATCCTGGAATATTTCGGGGATATCAGCGGAATAGAAAATGTATGGAAAAATTATAGGGAGTATCTGGTCACGGCGGTATTATTAGATGAAAAAAATATAAAACCGCAGCTGAAGCCAATCCCGGTTATAAAAGAAAAATTTTCTCCGGTCATGTATAACGGAGATCCTATGGAAGAAGTGACTTTGCTGCTGCAGTGGGAGACTGCTTTTTATCCGGACTATGAAGATTCGGAACCAAAAGAGAGTCGTTTTGTATATGGAAATACCGACTATGTGTATGATGGGACGAGGCCGGAACAGGAGATTCGATGCAGCGGAGCGACGGTTTTGACGCCTCATGGAGTCTATAATCTGCAGGATAAGCTGGAAAAGTATTTGAAGTATCATTCTGACTTACCAGATGCGGCTCAGACTGCCGGGAAAATCAAAGATTTAGCTGCCGTATCCCAGAATTTGGGAGGATTTCATATCAGTCTCACTGGGTTAGAACATGCATTTCAGTATCCGATTGATATCGATCCTCAGGATGATGATGCAAAAGCGATAGCAGAATGCCTGGATCCAACCATTCTAAGTTTTCAGGAACCGTCCATCGATCGGCTGGCAGTTCGTAATAATATGCCGATTTTTCCGCTCCGGGAAGGATTTTTCGGGATTTCGAAATTGGCTTTGGTATCTTCTTTTGGAAAGCAAAGGAGAATTCTTGACGATGAACTTGCATTTAAGGGAAAAAGATATATATCAGAGAATTTGCAGCCAAAGGATAAGGATCTGTGTTTTTTGCCGCTTGCTCTGACCTCGTCAGCGAGACTTTCGGCAGATTTCGCTACAGTAGAGGATTGTCGTGTGCGTTCTTCTCCGCTGCCGGGAGAAACACCTGTAATCGGCATTTTTCTGCCGGATATGCTGAATCGAAATTTAAATGTATTTTCGAATTCCGGGGTCAATCTCGGTGTGATCAGGACGGTTTATCGGTATTCGGGAGGACAGAAGAGGGCGGTTGGCAGGTTTGTGCCATCTCCGAACGTGCCGGATGAGACGGATCCACGGATCAAAAGTTTTATTTCCGCAGTGACACAGGATGACACTGCGTTTGCAGAAGTAATGAGTATGATTGATCAGAAGCTGAATAAGACCCTTCCTTTGTCAGAAAATCATTTCATATTCGGCCGGGCTCTTGTACTGGCAGAGGTTTCCATGGAACTGGAATTTTTCGGAGCACCGGAATGGTCAAAAAAAGATGATGAAGTCGGAAAATTTCATGATGCGGGGCTTGCCAAGCAGCAATTTGCAGTTTGGTTCGGAGATATGAACAGAGAGACAGACGGCGTGTGCTGTGGGTTTTATGATGGATTTTCCGGTGGATTTCCAATGTTTGGAGCAGAACAAGAGGGTGCCGGGTATTTAAACAAGGAACCATTTACAATCAGTTCTGCAGATGGAATCAAAAATGTTACCCTCCTTTTCGATCCGGCATTGAAAGTAACGATTAATACGGGATTTCTGCCGGTAAAACAAATTGAGCTGATGGGGGAGCATGCAGATTTTTCAAAATATCAGTTGTTGTCATCGGAGTTCCATACGATGATTTCGGAAGCAGATCGAGCGATTCTGCCGCCGTTTGCCGGCGATGCAGATTTTGTGAGATATTATCCAAAACTGAAAAACGGACAGGTGGCGTATGAATGTATGAATGTGGAAGACTCTTCGGTATCCATAGGAGAGATCGGAGAAACTTTAATCACGGACGGCGTATTGATAGAACGAGGTGAAGCAGATGGAAGGAATAAGCGTTAGGATACCTGAAAAAGTGTTTTTTTCCAATGATCCCAGAGAGTATATTGTAAAAAATGATTTCTATTTTACAATTTATAAAGACTCGGTGGAAAAAGAGGATAAGAAGATGTACGAGAAGAAGGGCGGTGAGGCTTATCCGACGATTTATATCAAAGGTTTTGAACAGCTTTTTAAAAACGATGGGACACAAGAGATTCAGTTGGATGCTTTTTTTAAAATGTTCCACTCCAATGGAGATATGGATTGGAGTATTTCCTACGGAAGGTTCAGGGATACGGAAGAACGTTGTGCGGTAATCATCACAGCTGCCGATGCTCTTGCTGCCGATTTTTCTGTGGGATTTCAGCTTTCGGATAAGTGTGCTTTTACGGAAATACCGGATACGGGGAGCCCGATTACCCTTCAGGTCTATGTGGATGATTTCGATTATTTCTTTCCTGACCTTGACAGCAGGATTTCATATCAGATTCGTCTGGAAAGAGGATTTGCCGTGTATATTGAAAGATTTGGAGCCTATACGCAGGAGGATCTGCTTCATCCTGTGAGTGCGGTACATAAAGGGGATACAGCGTATATATCATGGGAAATACAAGAAAATGAAAAAGCATCTGCCTTTTTATATGATGAACACGGAGCGTTGGCCGCCAATCTTCCTCCGTATATTACCAAAATAGATAAGGATAAAAAATTCACATTAACGGCGTACAATGATTTCTGTTCCATTACAAAAGAACTGTATGTATATCGTACGCTTTGGAAACAGAAAACAGGGACGAAAAATTTCCCGCAGACAGATGAATTCGGACGTTACAAATTTTATGAAAGCTATGGGGGCGATTACTTTCTTTACATTCACCCTGATTTGTATATCAGTCAGGATTTGAAAACGTGGAAGATCTATTCTGTGAATCCCTGCCCGCCCCAAAGATTTAAGTTCTATTCTTCTTCTTTCTCTGAGCAGAAGTTTTGCGTATGTTATGTAAGCAGTGATCGTGTGACTTACTGTGAAATGGATTTTGGAGAAAAATCATGGAAAAAGTATGAAGATGATGCAGAAGGACTGATTTCTGCCCATGTGATACTTTCCGCAGGCAATCCGCCGGTTATTGTGCTCGCGTCCGAAGAAGACATTGGCTTCTTTGATCTAATCGGAGGCAAATGGATGAATGGCAGATATTTAAAAAAGCCGAAAGGGACGAAAATCAGGGCAATGGACGTTTTGTCAAATGGAGCCAAGGGATGCGCTGCGGTTCTGTACGATAATGACTGGGTATTTTTCTATGATATGGAAGATGATTATAAAAATAATATATTTGAATGCCCGGGCGTCAAAGACGATAACATTTATCTGGTCAAGACCAATGCAGTCTATATTGTTTTGAATGGATATGTGTTTGAGGTAAGCGACAGGGAGAAATTTACGGATACGCACTTCTTCCCTGATTTTCAGGCGGGAACGCATCCTGTGGCAGGAGCAGTGGATGAGCAGACGATGGCAGCTGCATTTTGGACAGAGGAAGGAACTTCTGTCTGGGAATATCAATTTTAAGGAGGGTTCTGATATGGAGAAAAAAGTAATTACAGATATGGTTGAGATCGAAAAAAATCTGGAATGTGTCGAGTTAAGAGAAAGCGGATGTATCGTAGTTCCAAATACTCTGAAAGAACTTCGAATTGATTGTCTGATCAATCATAAGGAATATCCGGGACATCGTGATTTCGATATTTTAGTAACCGGAGCAGATGGCAAGGACGGAGCCTATGGTTCGGGAGAGAACGGAACAGACGGCGAAGCCGGAGGAAATGTCAAAATCATTGTATCCGATCTGGTGGGAGATATTCACATCAAAGCTTCCGGCGGCAATGGGGGCAGAGGAGGCAAAGGAAAAGAAGGAACAGACGGCGGCAGAGGCGGCAACGGAGGAGCAGGCGGCGACGGAGCTAAAGTAGATTTCACTTATGAAAGAAAAGATCCGGAATCAACAAGCTATGCATATGTTTATTCCTTCCAAGGGGGAATCGGAGGAAAAGGCGGAAGCGGCGGAATCAGTACAGGCGGATGCGGAACAGGCGGAGAATGCGGACAGAAAGGAACTGCCGGCGGGAAGTTTGGAGACGGAGGAGACGGCGGTCCACAGGGGAAAGATGCCGTGATCACGATTCATCATCCGGATGGAGGATGTACGATGAATGATAATGAGGTTATCGAAGAATCTCAGGAAGATCTAAGGACAGGCGCCCGTACATTAAATTTTGCGGATGCCGGAGACTTCAGGAGATTCATTCAAAACCATGGCGGCGAAAATGAGCTGAAAAAATATCCGCATATATGGAATGCAGCGCTGAAAACAAGACAAAAAGCTAAAATTAGGAATACCAATGACTGCGGAGAGGAAGAGGTAAAAGTATACGGAAACATTACACAGGTCGACCGGGTTGGAGTCGGAGGTGTATCTAAGAGTGAAAAAAACAGAGCGGCAAGAGAAGGACAAAATAAGGTGTATAATTTTTACCGGATGTTTGCCGATATTAGTTTGTCTTATGCAAACTCATCTACCAATATTATCTCGTATCAGGAAAGTCCGAATCTTCCGGTTCCGGTCGCATATCAAGTCACGGTTAAGATAAAAGACGAAAAGACAAAGGAAGTGATTTATAATAATTCCCTATATGGAGAAGGGGATGTTATGCATACGCTGAATAAGATCAAAACCGATGTATTTCCGGCAGAAAAACTCAACGGAAGGGAATTTAAATTGACAGCGGATGTAACTTACGAAAACCAGGATGGCTCCATCACTTATGCGGAGCTGGCCGAAAGCCTGTTCCGTTTTGACAATACAGAACAGGAATCTTATATTGATAAGATAGAGCTTACAAATCCTCATTGGCAGCATAGCAAAAAAGCGGGGAATATTATTTTCCTGTATGGAAGGACGCCTAGCTCATCTCAGGTATATTCTGATGCGGATTATTATGATGAGAACGGTTATTACTTTCATAATAAGTTTCAGGGAGGAAAACTGCGTACCATTCTTCCAATCTCCGGGAAAATCACCTTCCATAAGACAGAAAAGAAAGTCCTCAATGCGACGATTGACTCCTATGTAGACGGCGAGAGTAAGTATCAGCCGTTTTACCTTGATTACAATATTTCAAGCGGCAGGAGCTGTGTGGCAGCGTTCCATAACAATACAAAGATCGAGGAGCTGGGCGGAATCCTAAATGAGCATGGAGACATCAAATTTGATGCTGGTTCAAATTGTGCAGATTTTAATATGGAATATCCGAATGATTCCGGTATCAGTCCTTATGATTGGGATTGCGATATTTCAGGCGGATTTCTGGATGACAGTTCTCATAAATGCTATTTGAATGGCGGATTTGTTCTGAACGTTGAGCATGAACCGCGGGTGGGAAGAACAAATGACAGATATTATATTTCTATCATCAGCGACGATGAAGTGCCGGAAGGAAATGAATATTATATCAGTACAGAAGGGAAGGTCAACGTCTATATTCCGCCAATCGTAATTTATTGGGGATGTTATGCAAAAGAAACGCTTATTCGCACAGAAGACGGAAGCTGCAAACGGGCGAATGAAATCAGGATCAAAGACAGAATTCCAGTATTCGGAGATAGAATTCTCGAGGTAAAAGATATATTAAAAGGAATGGACCCGACCATATTTAAAATTATGACGGCCGACGGAAATAGCATTAGAGTTTCCGGAGGGCATGCAATGAAAGTATATGACGAAAATCATTGGAAAGGCAAAAGAGTGACCGCAAGAGCATTAAAACCGGGTGACAGACTGATGATGCCAAACGGTACTGCCGAAATAACAGAAGTGATTGAGGAACCATACGAAGATTATGTTTACAACTTTATTTTTGAAGATGAGGATTGTGGAAATTACCTGGAAGCAAACGGATACTGGTCCGGAGATTTCTATGCACAGAATGAGCCGCAGGAGAAAGAGCCCAATCCAATTGAGGAAGAGATAAGGGCTTTGATCGAGGAAATGAAGAAACTGAAAAAGAAGCAGTAAAAGAATAAATGATTTCTGCCGGCGGATCTAATCTGCCGGCAGTTTTGCTGTTTTTAAAGGAATGGAAAAGCACTTGTGGATAGAAAATTCTAGGCGTATAATGAAGTATATTAGAATTTTTAATAAAAGAAATCTATTATTAGCAGACATGAATTTACGAATCGATTTTATTTTGAGAAAGCAGTGTGTTTATGAGAATATGGAAGAACAGAAAACAGAGAAATAAATTCCGCTGGGGCAGTTCCATGCTGGTAACAGGCGTAATGATCATTCTGATCGTGGCGGTATCTTTTGCTGTAATAAATTATATTAATCAAAAGGAAGAAGAAAAAAGTTTTGATCGTCTTTATGAAGAAGCAGATGGTTTGGCGGATACGATTGAAATGTATGCAAAAAGTGATGAGGAAACCTTAAAAACGCTGGCAACGGTAGTTGCCACATATGATGATATGCACTCGGAAAAATTATGGAAGTTATTGGATTCCTGCTCGGATGTCGGAATGATAACCAAGATTGAGCTCCTTCTTCCGGATAATACGGTGCTGGGCAAAGGGGGAGAGCGTCTGGAGACGGAAGAAGAGGTATCCTTTGAGGAGGAAGCGAAAAAAGGGAGTTATATTACTGATCGTGAGACAGATACGGAGGACAGTGAGAAATATATTGTGCGGCAGTGTGTACCGGTGTATAGAGATTCTCAGGTAGTTGCTATATTGAGAGGTGTGGCTGACATTTCGAATCTGGCAGAAAAGATGAATCTGCACCCTTACGGCGGGAAGGCGGCTTTATATATTATAGATGGGGACAGTGGAGATTTCCTGATGGACACATGGCATTCAGGCAAGGATAGAAATATAAGGAATTTAAAAGGGCGAGATCCGGCGTCAGGATATGAATCTGACCAGGTAAAACAAGGAATTCTTAACGGAGACAGTGGATATGCGGTGTTTACTTCCAAAACAATCGGGGGGTATCTTTATTTTTATTACCAGCCTATGGAAATCAATGAATGGAGAATTGCGCTGTCTGTGCCGGAAAGTGTTGTCTTTGAAGGATCAGACGGGATTCGAAAGGTTTTAAATTTTTTTATGTTGTTTGAGGCAATCTGTTTTATTGGATATTTTCTGTGGATGCTTCGATTTGTACGGAAAACGACAGAGGATAAACAGCGTCAGCTGGAAACTCTGAATGACATGTATGATGTGGAAAGGAAGCTGTTCAATGCACATCATAAGCAGCAAAATATTACGGAGGCACTTCATAAAGCCGGGAATATTATTTTAGCAGAACGAGTGACACTATGGGCTTTTGTTCCATCCGGAGGGCATATTTCATTTTACTGGGAAAAGGAAGGAATCTCGGAAGAAAATACAGAGAAGAGTGCATCTGTGGCTAAGAGGGACGAGGAGCAGTACATTCATATTATGGCACAGTATTTTAAACAAAATCATAAGGAATTGGTTTTATTTAGCAGATCTGCCGTTGAGAAAATATTCGGGGAAAATATTTCGCCGAAGATTCATAGTCTGATGGCAGTTCCGTTAAAAGATACAGACGGAAAGATTTGCGGCATTATGGCAGGATTTAATGTGAAAGACAAAGATGCAATCACACTGATGAAAACTATGAAATTTAGCTTTGGTATGTTTTGCCATAATCTGAGCAGCTTTAACGCAATCAGAAAGCAGAGGGACAGAGATGTTCTTACCGGACTTTTTAATCGGAATCGTTATGAATGGGATCTGCCTAAGCTCTATGCAGAATATAGAGAAGCTCTGACATGCATCTATATTGATGTGAATGGTCTGCATGAGAAGAACAATACAGAAGGGCATGAACAAGGAGATATCATGCTGCAGACAGTGGCACAGGAGATTGTGAAACAGTTTAGAGGAGAGTATATATATCGCATCGGCGGTGATGAGTTCGTTGTATTTAAGCCGGGAGCAGATATGGCCGAGATGGAAGTGTTGGAAGAGAAGTTATCGGCGGTATTGTCAGAAAAAGATTATCATATCTCAGTAGGAATACAGTGCGAAACAGATGTTGTATCCATGTCCGAACTGGTGAAGGCAGCAGAGAAAAAAATGTACATAAAAAAGATGCGGTACTACGAGCAGAAAGCCTATGATCGGAGAAGGACAGCAATTACAGCGGAATAGATTTTAACCGGCTTGCAAGGAGGAAGAAAATGGATTATCGGAAATTTAAGAATCAATATGTGATCCGATTGGATCGAGGCGAAGAGATCGTCGAAAGCTTAAAGAAAATCGCGGATAAGGAGAATATAAAGTTAGCTTATCTGACGGGAATCGGAGCCGTTGGAAAAGTAACGGCAGGTGTGTTTGATACAAAAGAAAAAGTATTTAAAGGACATACCTGGGAGGGAGATCTTGAGGTCGTATCCATTGGCGGAAACATTAATACGATGAATGGAGAAACTTATGTACACTTCCATATCAGTGCTGCGGATGAACAGGGAAATGTCTTTGGAGGTCATTTGCAGGAAGCGGTGATCAGCGGAACCGGCGAATTGGTTCTGACAGAGATCGATGGAACGGTAGATCGGAAGTTTGATGAGGAGATCGGACTGAATCTTTTTGATTTCTAGAATATGGCCGTGAAAGATGCAGATACTATCTCTTAGGAATTTAAGGGAAAAGAAAGAGAGGCAGTATGCATGCATTCTATTTGGCAGGAAAAAATAGATTTCCCATCCTATCCGATTTTAAAAAGGGATAAGAAATGTGACGTTTTATATCTGGGAGCAACTTTACAGAATGCGGTGGAGGCCCATTTTCGCCAGAAGCAGGGAGCTGCGGTGATGATGCTGGAAGAAAAGATCATTTCGCAGATGCCGGAGCTTGGAGGAATGGGAATTCTTCGCGCGCGGGATATCGAAGAACGCAGGAATCTGCATCGGATTCGAGATTATATTTTAGGCAGAGGAATTCCGTGTGAAATGGAGATCATTTCCGAAGATTGTTTATGGGTCCATCCGGTGAAACTGTTTTTGTTTATGACAGAAGGGATCGACGTCTATGAGCAGACGTCTGTTTGTTCTGTACAGGGAAAACGTCTGGATATTGGAAGTGCCTATGTGGATGCGGGCGAAATCGTGGAGCAAAAAGAGAAAAAAGACCCGCTTTATGTCTATGTTTTCCAAGATAAAAGCTTTTATAAGATTCCAGGAGGGGATATGAAAGAGATACGCAGATATAAAGATGTTTGGCTGGTAGGAAGCCCAAGGCGGGATCTGGAGGGAGCCATGTATTCCTGGGAGATTTGAAGAACTTTTGTGTGTGTGATAAGATAAGCACAACAGCAGATTTGCAAAGAGGAGGAAAGATACGATGAGGATGATCGATGTAATTCGCAAAGAAATGATAGCAGCGATGAAGAATAAGGATAAAGAAAGGAAAAATGCTCTTTCTATGCTGCTTACAGCGTTGAAAAACGCCCAGATTGATAAGAGAGAAGAACTGACAGAGGCTGAGGAAAACGGAATTATCGCAAAGGAGATCAAGCAGACAAAAGAGACAATGGATTCCTGTCCGGCTGATCGTACAGACATCATTGATGAGTGCAAAGCAAGACTTGCGGTCTTGGAAGAATTTGCACCGGAGCAGATGAATGAAGAACAGATTAGGGCAGAGATCGACGCTGTATTATCCGAGCTTGGAATTGATGCTCCGACGATGAAGGATAAAGGAAATGTCATGAAAAATCTGATGCCTAGAGTCAAAGGAAAGGCAGATGGGAAACTGGTCAATCAGCTGGTAGGAGAAAAACTTCAATGAAACATATTTTAATTGTAGTCGATATGCAGAACGATTTTATCGACGGCGCTCTTGGCACGAAAGAAGCCCAGGAGATCGTCGAAAATGTGGCAGACAAGATCCGGAATTTTAAAGGAGATATCTACGGAACCTTGGATACCCATGGGGAAGATTATTTGACGACCCAGGAAGGCAGGAATCTTCCGGTGACCCACTGTATTTACGGAGAAGATGGCTGGGGACTGAATGGTGAGATTCTGCAGGCTTTGGCAGAAACTCAGGCAGAAGTCCATGATTTTTGTAAAAAAGGCGCATTCGGTTCCAAAGAATTGGGAGACTTGCTGGCAGCAGAATGCGGTGCGGAGGAATGTACAATCGAGATGATTGGTGTCTGCACAGATATCTGTGTGATTTCTAATGCGATGATTTTGAAATCTGTACTGCCGGAGGCAAAGATCACGGTAGATGCGTCATGCTGTGCAGGGGTGACTCCGGAAAGTCATAATAATGCATTGGAAGCCATGAAGGTGTGCCAGATTGAGGTACAGTCATAAAAATTTGATAGAAAGAGGAGTTTGGATAGCATGGATCTGATACGATTTGATGATTTGGGAGAAGAAACAGCAAATCGTTTGAGGAATTTGTATGAGGAAGCATTTCCATCTAAGGAGAAGAAGCCATTTGAATCTATGCGGAAATTAGAGCAGGCAGGAAGAATGGAAATCTTATCTTTGATGGAAAAAAATGAGTTGATAGGATTGAATATTAATATGCTGGCAGGGGATCTGGCGATCTTGGATTATTATGCAATTCTTCCGGAAAAACGGAGCGGCGGATATGGAAGCAAAGGAATCCAAAAGATTATGGATCGATTTCGCGGGAAAAAATTGATCCTGGAAATTGAAAAACAGGATGCGTCTGCACCGAATGCAGAGCAGCGAGCCAACAGAAAAAGATTTTATCTAAGGAATGGATTGAAAGAGACGAACTTGTTTGTCAATGCTTACGATACGGATTTTGAACTTTTGGTGCCGGAAGGAGACCTTACATATCAGGAATATATCAGTGTATTGTCTTCTGTCCTCGGCAGAGAAGAGTTTCAAAAGATGCAAGTAAAACCTATTTTACAAAAGAACCGAAGACCGTAGAGTTTTAGATAATTGAAAAATTTGAATTCAAAAAAGACGAGAGACAAAAGATCACTATGATCTAAAGTCCTCGTCTTTCTTATATGGTCCGCTATTTAACTTTACTGCTGTCTATCGGATTTCTGGTTACGGTAATTTTAAAGTGTGAAAACATATTGGTATCCATTGCGTAGGAAAATTCAATAGGACGTCCATCTGTATTATATGTGATAGTCTTCACGAATTGAACTGCCGCATTTGGTTCTACTTTTAAAAGATGTGCATCTTCATCAGCCGCATTTACAGCTTTCAGCATTTTTTCGGCATGACCGATTTGAATGCCTTCTTCCTCTGCAAGAACCTCAAATAAAGACCGCTTGGACAGATCAAAATCTTCAAGGTTAGAAATCAGGCTTTTTGGAATATAGGTCGTAACTAATTCAGCTGGTTTTTGTTCAAGGAAGCGGAGACGCTTGATTTTATAGAAAGAGGATTCTTTTTTTCCAAAGATATCTTCCAGAATTTTATTAGCAGGAACTACTTGAAAATCCAGAACCTCAGTGGAAAAACTAAAAGATTTTTCTTGTGCTTCCTCGTTGAAGTTGAGCAAATCATTCAAATTGCGGAAGACAGGGTGAACTCCTTTGATCAGAGTTCCAATACCTCTTTGCTTTTCTACATAGTTTTCTTGACATAATAAATCAACTGCCTGCCGTATTGTGGGGCGGCTGACATTGTATTGTTCCATCAGTTTGAATTCAGAGGGAAGATAAGTCCCTTCTTTTAGCTGTCCAGATTCAATTTTGCTGCGAAGATCTTCTTTAATCTGAAAATAGAGCGGAAGGGGATTATTTGTAGATACAAAAGAAGAGTTAACATTTTTTTTCATGGGCATATCCTTTCAGTGTTTATCATTTCTTGTTTTTATAAAATGGAAAGATTTTCTATTCTTATTTTAACATGTTTTAAGTTTATATGAATCAATAAATTCTAACAGATTAAAATGTTGCAATATTGCAAAAATCCAACAAAAATACACAAAATCATTAAAAATTACCAAAAATATAAGAGGTTTTCAGAAAAATTCAGTCATTTTTTTGGAGAATATTCCATCTTGCATTCATTATGCTCCGATGATATCATTATGTCAAGACGTAAGGACGTCTATACAAAAAGTGAAAATAGATTATGTACCAAAAGCAAAGGAGGAAAAAATGGGCAAAGAATGGACGAATTTAAATGGAAAAGTTGTAATTGTAACCGGAGGAAGTATGGGAATCGGGTCACATATAACGGAGACGCTGTTGAAAAATCATGCAAAGGTCGTTGTTGCTGATATGACAGAGAAAGAATCCAAACAAGATGAGAATTTAATGTTTGTAAAATGTGATGTAACGAAAAAGGAAGATGTGGAATCCATGGTAGAACAGACACTGAAAAAATTTGGCAGAATTGATGGACTTGTAAATAATGCTGGGGTCAACAGACCGCGTCTGCTTGTGGATTATTATCACCATGATCCGGATCATGAGAATAGCATCGATGATTTTGATTTTATGATGGATGTTAATGTAAAGGGAGTCATGCTTTGTGCACAGGCGGCCGCGAGAGTTATGATCCAGCAAAACAGTGGCGTCATATTAAATGTTAGTTCGGAGGCAGGAATGGAGGGATCAAAAGGACAGAATATTTATTCTGCAACAAAAGGGGCAGTGAATTCTTTTACTTTATCCTGGGCAAAAGAGCTGGGAGCATATAATATCAGAGTCGTTGCGGTAGCCCCTGGAATCAATGAACCTACGCCGATGGGCAATCCGGAACATGTTGCAGAACTGGCTTATACAAGAGGACAGGAAGCTGGAAACATTTCTTCTGACTACCAGAAGGTTATTCCCTTGGGAAGAGTCGGGAAGCTGGATGAGATTGCAGATCTGATCCTGTATCTTTTGTCGGATCACGCTTCCTATATTACGGGTACAATCATGAATATTACCGGAGGAAAATCAAGAGGCTAGATCAACAGGCAGGGGGACAAAAGATGAGTGAAAAGAAGAAACCATGGATTATATTAATGACTCATGGGAATTTTGGACAGGAAGTAAAAAGAAGCGCAGAAATGATAGCAGGAGAATTGGAAAATGTCTATTGTCTTTCCTTGATGGAGGGGATGGATCCACGAAACTTTGTGGAGGATTTGAAAACTTTATTAGAGAAAGCGCCGGATGATACGCTTATTTTGTCTGATTTATTTGGCGGCACGCCTTCTAATACATCGGCAGCGATTGCCTTGCAGAAGAGATATACGGTGTTGTCAGGATTAAATTTGCCGATGCTGATTGAGGCGGAAATGCAGAGAGGGATCCTAGAAGGAGAAGAGTTGGCACAGGATCTTATGCAGGCGGCAAAAGATGGAGTAAAAAATATAAGAAGCATGATAAAACAGAGAAAGGAGTCTTAGATGCAAGGAGTAAAATTGGTTCGTATTGATTTTCGTTTAATTCATGGACAAGTCATAACAAAGTGGAGCAATAAGATTGCTGCGACTCGTATTGTGGTGGTCAATGATGAATTAGCGGAAGATGAATTTATGGCGGATATCTATGTCATGGCAGCACCGCCGGGAATTACGGTAGATGTGATATCATTAGATACATTTCAGGAAAATGCGAGATCGGGAGAATATGAGAATGGAAATATCCTGATATTGTTCCGAGGAATCCAAGACGCAAGAGCGGCAGTTGAACGGGGAATTAAATTCGAGCAAATACAAGTCGGAGGACTTGGAAGCGGAGATGGAAGGACTTCGGTAGTAAAAGGGATTTCTATTGATCAAAAAGACGCTAAAGATTTGTCATTTATAGAGAATACAGGAGCAAAGGTGACGTTTCAGGTAACGCCGGAAGAAAAGAAATTATCTTTAGAGAATGCGATAAAGAAAGTGAGAGGATAGATATGTTAGGAGTAAGCATTTTTACAGGAATTTACTACTGGATCATGAAAACAGATGTGGGTTATGCTTTCACCCACGCTATGAGACAACCATTGTTTTCAGCACTATTTATTGGCTTGATTATGGGAGATGTGAAACAGGCGGTTATCATTGGAGCTGCGGTTCAGATCCTTTATATCGGTTTGGTTGCGGCAGGGTCTAACCTTCCGGCGGACGATTGTCTGGCAGGTTTGATTGCTGTTCCAATTGCATTGAGCGCAGGAATGACAACACAGCAGGCAATTACGCTAGCGGTTCCAGTCGGAGTATTAGGAGTCTTCTTAGACCAGCTAAGAAAGACGGTGAATGTTGTATTTGTCCATATGGGAGACAAATATGCGGAAGAGGGAGATGCGAAAGGGATTCTTCTTTGCAATCTGGTGTTTCCCACGATTTTAAGCTTTTTTATGAGATTTCCGGTACCATTCTTAGCAAATATGTATGGAGCAGGAGCCGTGCAGAACTTCATGAACTCAATACCGGATTGGCTGACGCATGGATTTACTGTGGCAGGCGGCTTGCTGCCGGCACTCGGATTTGCTCTTACGTTGTTTGTCATCGGAAAGAGAGAATTAATGCCATTATTTTTCATTGGTTATTTCCTTGTAATCGTAAGCGGTATTACGGTATTTGAAGCAGCGATTTTTGGAGTGTGTGTTATTTTGCTAATTATGGCATTTGCAGATAAGAAAGTGGAGGAGGCATAGATCTATGGCAGAAGAGAAAAATCTAATTACGGAAAAAGATGTGAAAAAAAGCTGGCTAAGATATTATTTTTTCGCGGAGACAGGGATTTCTTATGAACGTTTGCAGGCTCTGGGATTTTGCATGGCGTTGATACCAATTTTAAAAAAGTTATATAAGAAAAAAGAAGACTTTGCAGCAGCTTTAAAACGTCATATGGTGTTTTATAACACAGAAGCAGTATTTGGATCTGTGATTAACGGAATTACGATCGCAATGGAAGAGCAAAAAGCCAAAGGAGCTCCTATTGAGGATGAAACGATTACCAGTGTTAAATCAGGTCTTATGGGTCCCATGGCTGGGATTGGGGATTCTCTGGACTGGGCAACCTTAAAACCAATCATTTTTGCATTAGGAGCTACTTTGTCTGCACAGGGAAATCCAATTGGGTGTTTTGTGCTTTTGCTTTTACCAATCATACAGATTGTAATCGGAACGAATCTGGCAGCGTTGGGTTACCGAAAGGGACGATCTTCTGTTAGAAGTATTCTGGGATCAGGAAAAATCAAACAGTTACTGACAGCAGCCAGCGCGCTTGGAATTTATATGATGGGAGCATTATCTTCTACCTATGTATCCTTATCTACACCATTGAAATTTTCATTCGGAGAAGGAAATGAGCCTTATGTTATCCAGAATATTTTGGATGGAATTGTTCCGGGATTGCTGCCTTTATTAGCTGTATTAGGCGTTTATTGGTGGCTGAGCAAAAAAAATCAAAACATGGTCGTTATTATGTTGATGATTGTTGCCGTTTCACTGGCAGGTGCATTTTTGGGGATTTTTTAATTTGATGGAAGCTATTTAAAAAGAAAAGTGCCTTTGAAACGGATGAAAAACGATGAATCTATTTCAAAGGCATTATTCGCTATTTTGACATCTTTTCGTGTTCTTTTTTCAAATCTCCATATAGCTTATAGGAATTCCATTCCTGATTATGAGGGGTAACAATAGCTTTTAAAGGGATGCCGGGAATTCTTCGCTTATGGAATCCATGGATGATCTGATCGATCTCGTAACTGGTTAGTCCGGCCATAATCATCATTTCGTCTTCAAAATAACAGTCATCTGGGATCTGATCGGATGGTGCATACCCTTCCATACCTAATAAATACCCGATAGGGTGTGCAAAATCATCTGACAGAATATTTTTGATCCGAAGCTTTAAAGGCATAAGAACCCGTCGGATTTCCATGGCTCTTTTTCGGTCTTTGATGTTATATAATAAAATTTGCTTTTTCATGGTGGTATTCATTCCTTTCGCTTCACTCAAAAATCTTCATCTATATATGATCTGTGTATTGGGCGGTAAATTCTTCAGCAGGAATAGGCTTGCTGTACAGATAACCTTGTCCGTAATCACCGCCTAACGTCCGAACCATCTCAGATTGTGCTTGTGTTTCGATGCCTTCTACTACGGTAGAGAGATCGAGTTGTTTGGCTAATTGAAGGACATATTCCATGATAATTCGAGACCGTGGATTTTCAGAAGCCTTTCGTAAAAATTTCCAGTCAAGTTTTAATTCATTGATTGGAAGATTGCCAAGCAGTGTCAAAGATGAATATCCGGTTCCAAAATCATCCATAGAGGTACGGACTCCCAACGCTCTCAGTTCACGAATCAATTCACTGAGTGCATCAGAGCCATATAATGCTGCGTCTTCTAAGATTTCTATTGTAATTAATCCAGGAGGAATTTGATATTCCTGCAGGAGCTGCTGAATACACCGTACATACCCAGTTTGGAAAATTGTAGTTTTTGATTGATTGACAGAGATAGGAAGAACATGTTTCCCGTCGTCAATCCACTGTCTTAAAAGTTTGCAGGCCTGATGGACCATGTAAGGATCCAGCTGGGTACAAAATCCATTTCGCTCAAAAACGGGGATAAAATCATTTGGAAAGAGCATTTTGCCTTCGGAAGACTTCCAACGAACAAGGGCTTCCGCTCCTGCCGCAGCACGGCGTTTTAAATCAATCTTAGGCTGCAAAAACATGAGGAATTCCTGATCTTCTAATGCTCGGTGCATCCGACTTTCCACATAATACTCCAACTCTTCTTTCTTATGAAGTTCGGCATCGTAGATCCAGGCATGGTTAGGCGCAAGATCCCGGGCGCTTGCCAAGGCAAAATGGGAAGAAGTCATGAGATTATGGGCATGAAGGTCATGACTGGCGGTCTCTTTACTATACAGAACGATTCCGGCATAGAACAGAATCTGGTAGCGGCTGTCAACAGAAACAACGAACTGGCTGCTGATGTGATTCATCATGTCCTCGATTCGTTGTTTTGCACCTTCTGGCTGACTGTCTTCTAAGTAGATGTAAAAGAGATCCGCATGATCGCGGCAGCAAAATTCATTGGGTTTCAAAAGACTTTTTATGATTCTTTTTGTATCCACAAGAAGCTGATCCGCAAACTCCCGGCCGAAAATTTCGTTGATAAATTTGAACTTTCGGATGTTCATAGCCACCAGACATCCTGGGGATTGACCGCTGAGTATTCTATCTAATTTGTGGGAAAAAAGGTGAATTTCGTTCGCCTGATGGATGTTATATAATTGATTTCTTTTTGTTCGGCTTCGTTTTTTCATTGGCTTAATCATGCTCCTTTTATAAAATCACGATGGTAACTCCAAGATCCCCTTCTCCGTATTCTCCGTCTCGGTAACCGGAGATACGCCGTTGTTTTTTTAATGATTTGAAATAGGTATGCAGGCCCTTTCGCAAAGCTCCGGTTCCTTTGCCGTGAACCACGGTAATTTGGCTTAAATTTGCGAGACAGGCATCATCGATGTATTTATCCAGCTGAGCGATGGCTTCATCTACGGTCATTCCCATAACATTGATTTCCGGTTTGATCGTAGAAGATTTGCCGATCGATGTACGCATTCTGCTGCGGCTTTCGCTTCGCTGATTTTCTCTCTTTACTTCCCCGGCGGTTTTGGTGATCTCCAAATCTCGGATATTGACCAGGGAGCGCATCATACCCATCTGCACATAAAGGTCACCTTTTGCATTTGGCAGAGTCTGGACGGTACCGTTCAAAGAGAGACTGGATACATATACTTCGTCTCCTATATGGAAATCACCGGCATCATGATGCTTTCCGGAACGTTTTTTCTTCTTCTGCGTCATCTGGTTTTCCAGCTTGTTCATGCGGCCGCGAAGATCGCTGCGCATATGTTCCATTTTCTTATTGGTATCTTTATTTGTCTGCTTTTTCAGCTGATTATATTCACGTATCGTCTGATCCGCCACTTCTTTTGCCTCAGAAATGATGCGATGTGCTTCTTCTCTGGCATTTCTCAGTGTTTTTTCCCGCTTCTCTTTGATATTATCCTGCCGTGCTTTTAAACTTTGACGCAGGGATTCGATTTCCTTACGATATGCAAGGATTTCTTCTTGTTCCTGTTCGATTGTCTGCTTACTTTTCTCCAGGTCTGCAAGAATCGTTTCAAAATCTTTTACGGACTCATCGATCTGACCGGAAGCGCCCTCAATAATATGTTCATCCAGTCCCAGTTTTCTGGAGATGGCAAATGCATTGCTTTTTCCAGGAATCCCAATCATCAGACGGTAGGTTGGAGATAAAGTATCTACGTCAAATTCACAGGATGCGTTTTCAATATCATCGGTTGAGAGGGCAAACATCTTCAGTTCACTGTAATGGGTCGTCGCCATCGTTTTAATACCGCGGTCATGAAGATCTGAGAGGATTGAGATTGCCAGTGCGGCTCCTTCAATCGGATCGGTTCCTCCGCACAACTCATCCAGAAGCACCAGAGAATCCCGGTGTGCCTGACGGATGATGGATACGATATTGGTCATATGGGAGGAGAAAGTACTCAGATTCTGTTCAATGCTTTGTTCATCTCCGATATCTGCAAAGACTTCTCGGAAAATACCGAGACAAGAGCCCTGGAATGCCGGAATATGAAGTCCCGACTGTCCCATCAGTGTTAAAAGTCCTACGGTCTTCAGAGAAACGGTTTTGCCGCCGGTATTCGGACCGGTAACGATCAGCATAGAAAAATCCTGTCCAAGGGAAACATTAATCGGAACGACTTTTTTCTGATCCAGGAGCGGATGTCGTCCCTGCTTTATATTGATGACTCCGTCTTTGCGAAAAATCGGACGGGATGCGTCCAGATCCTTCGCGTATTTGGCCTTTGCAAAAATAAAATCCAGCCCAACCAGGATTTCCTGATTCCTTGTGAGATCTTCGGATGCAAAAGATGCCTGCTCGCTTAACAGAGATAAAATATGCTCGATCTCTGCCTGTTCTCTGCCTTCCAATTCTTTTAACTCGTTATTAAGAGCAACCACAGACATTGGCTCAATAAATAAAGTATTGCCGGAGGCAGACTGATCGTGGATCATACCCTGAAAAGAATTCCGATATTCTTGTTTGACCGGAATGCAGTAACGTCCATTTCGCATGGTAACGATAGCATCCTGCAGCTTGTCTTGGTTGGAGGCTGCACTTACCATGGAAGTCAGCTGATTGTGGATCTTCTGGTTTGTCTGCTTCATCGAACGACGAATACTCTTTAAGGCAGAAGAAGCGTCATCGCTGATTTCTTCCTCGGAAATGATGCATCGCCGAATCTCTCGGAGAAGATCGCTAAGAGGCATAAGAGACTCGAAGAATTCATCCAGAGAATCGGGTTCTGTTTCAATATCCTCTGTTCGTCCGTAAGCGGCAGCGTTTTTAACAGTTTCCAGCTGCTTGGCGATGCTTAAAAGCTCTCCTGCGCCCAAAGCTCCTTTCATATGCAAACGAGCAATGGACGGTTTTAAGTCGGACACTCCGGAAAAGGAAATGCTGCCACGCCGAAAGATCCTGGTGAGGGCGTCCTGTGTATGATCCTGGGCATTTAAAATATCAATCTCTTCTGTCATTGGAGACAAATTGCGGCATAAGTCCTTTCCCATATCGGTTGTCGCATAACTTGTCAAAATATTTATGATTTTGTCAAATTCTAAGGTTTGAAAAACTTTTCGATTCATAATTCATGTTCCTTTTTCGTAATATAATATTGGGGTCAATCGGTATATTAGCTCCTGATACCGGATTGCTGATGCAGCCCTGGTATCATAATATTGAAATTAAAAAAATTACATATTATAATATAAACATAATTACTAATAAAAGTGTAACATATATTATTTTTTGTGTAAATGCAGGCAAAAGAGGAAGTCGATCTCTGATTCCAAAAGGGATGGATTTACAAGAAATTAACATAAGAGGCACCTATATTTTACATAGGAATCGTATGATGTAGAAGTAGAACCGAAAAAGGCTGGAAAGGTGAAGGGAATGAAACAAAAGATTTTTATGAACAGGGAATTATCCTGGCTGAAGTTCAATGAAAGGGTTCTGGACGAAGCCGAGAATCCTCAGGTTCCTTTGGGGGAGAGGCTTTCCTTTGCTTCGATCTATCAAAGCAATCTGGATGAATTTTTTATGGTACGTGTGGGTACGTTAATCGATCAATTGCTGATTGACCGGGAGATCCGGGAGAATAAAACGAAGATGACAGCACAGGAGCAGCTGGATGCTATCGTTCCTGTTGTAAGACAGCTGAATCGAAAGAAAGATACAATCTATGAAGATCTAATGGAAAAATTGGAGCCATACGGAATGAAACTGGTAAACTTCCAGAAGATTTCCAAGAAGGAAAGCGAGTACCTTAGGAAATATTTTAAGGCAGAGATTGCTCCGTTGATCTCTCCAACGATTATTGCTAAAAGACAGCCATTTCCGTTCCTTAAGAATAAAGAGATCTATGCAGTAGCAGTTCTGGAGACAAAGAACGGAAAAGAAAAGCTGGCGCTGATTCCATGCGGGAATGGTGTATTTCCTCGATTAATCCGCATTCCGGGTAAAGATGAGTATATGCTTTCAGAAGAGATTATCCTGCATTATGTGCCTAGAGTATTTAAAGGATACCATGTGAAAGCTAAATGCCTGATTCGTGTGACAAGGAATGCAGACATCGACGCGGATGCGCTGTATGATGAAGATCTGGATTACCGGGATTTTATGGAGGATCTGATTAGGAAAAGAAGAAAGCTGGCGCCGGTTCGTTTAGAATATACGAAAGATATCGACGGCGAATTGATTGAGACTTTGTGTGGATATCTGCATTTGGACACCGAATATGTATTCCCGAGCAGATCTCCTCTGGACTTATCATTTGTCGGAATTGTGAGAGACTGTCTGAGAAAAGAATCTGAGCTTTTCTACGAGCGCAGAGTGCCGCAGAAATCTCCGCAGTTCAAAGATCATAAATCAATCATCAAACAAATCGAGAAGAAAGATAAGCTTTTATCTTATCCATATGAAAGTATGCGGCCGTTTTTGAATCTTTTGCGGGAAGCGGCGGAAGATGATGATGTGGTTTCGATTAAGATGACCCTTTATCGCGTGGCAAAGCAAAGCCAGGTTGCGGCAGCGCTGATTGAAGCGGCAGATAATGGAAAAGAAGTCACGATTTTAATGGAGCTGAAAGCCCGTTTTGATGAAGAAAACAATATTCGGTGGTCCAGAAGATTAGAGGATGCCGGGTGCCGTGTCATCTATGGATTGGACGGCTATAAGGTACATTCCAAACTGTGCTTGATTACCAGACGAACAAAAGGGCATGTTCGTTATATTACCCAGATCGGTACCGGAAACTATAACGAAAAGACCAGCCGTTTGTACACGGATTTATCTTTGATGACTGCAGATGAGCGAATCGCAGAGGAAGCAGGAGAGGTATTCCAGGCGTTGTCCATGGGCGAAACAGTTCAAGAGACAGAGCATCTTCTGGTGGCGCCGAATTGTCTGCAAAACCGCGTACTGCAGATGATCGATGAGGAGATTGAACAAGCAAAGGCCGGAGAAGAAGCTTATATTGGACTTAAAATGAACTCTTTGACGGATAAGAAGATCATGGAAAAATTAGTCGAAGCATCCTGCGCCGGCGTTCAGATCGATATGATTATTCGAGGCATTTGCTGCTTGGTTCCTGGTATCAAAGGAAAGACAGAAAATATCAGAGTGCGCAGTATCGTCGGCAGATTTTTGGAACACTCTCGTATCTATATATTTGGAACAAAAGGAAGAGAAAAGATTTACATTGCATCTGCGGACTTTATGACCAGAAATACACGGCGCCGAGTCGAGGTTGCCGCACCGGTTTATGATCCGGATCTTAAGATGCAGATCAGCGAGATGTTTATCACCATGCTGAGCGATAATCAAAAAGGAAAAGAAGAAGGTTCCGACGGAATTTATCGTTTGCCAAAGAATCAGGATACACCACTGAATTCTCAGGAGTTTTTCTATCAGCAGGCATATGATCAGGCAATGGAACGCAGGAACTCATAGAACAGCAATTTTATCAAAAGGAAATATAGTAATGAAAGACCAGATGAGCATGCATATCAAAATATGTGTGCTCTTTGTCTATATTGCAAAAGGGAGAAAATTATGCAGGAATGGAAAGATTTATTTTAGGAAAAGAGCTTGCGAAATAGGGCACATTATTAAATAATAATAGACAAAGAATGATAATGAAAATATTAAGACAGGAGGAAGCAAACTTGATTTTATATCATGGAAGTAAAATGATCGTTGAGTCGCCAGAGATTAGAATCCAAAAATATCATAAAGATTTTTATTTCGGATTTTACTGTACATTATTTTCAGATCAAGCAATCCGCTGGGCAACTCGGTTCGATGGGGTTGGTTATTTGAACGAATATGTCTACACACCGGATGACAATTTGAAGGTGAAAAGATTTTCAGAAATGACAGAAGAATGGCTGGATTTTATTGTTGCATGCAGAATGGGACAATCACATGAATATGATATCGTAGAAGGTCCAATGGCCAATGATACAATTTTTAACTATGTTCAGAACTTTGTGGATGGAAAAATTAGCAGAGAAGCTTTCTGGGCATTGGCAAGGTTCAAAAAGCCGACCCATCAGATTAGTTTTCATACAGCGCGGGCATTGGCTACGTTATCTTTTATAAAAGGGAGTGAAGTAAGAAATGAAAAATAATAGTGCATTGTTTTATACCTGCAGTTTAATAGAATTTATCGGACGACAGCAAAAGCAGAGACGTTCGGAATTAATTCAGCTTATGGGAAAAGAAACCATTGACCGTATCTACTGTTATGCGGATGTATTTCACTGTGAGCCGATAGAAAAAACGGCAGACGATTTTATCGTAAATCTGAGTATCCCCAAAGGTCATTTCGATAATGTGGCCGATTGCCGTTATACCGTGCCGGATTATTGGACAATAGGAGAGGTTTATGAAAGATTAATAGAAGATGTTGCTGGAGATGATGAAGAGCATATCATAGATTGTCTGATGGAGATATATGCTTCTTGGATTGATGCGGCAATTTCTAATTATAATACGGACTTTTATTATCAATCACGGGATTATATTTATGAATGCTACAAGGCAGGAACTGTCATTGAATAAAGCAGATGAATGATCAACGATCTGGAAAAGGAATGGAAGATCGTTTTCCAGTGTGGCGACCCATTGGCTGCCGAAAATCATCAAAGAATTTCAGTAAACATATCCGAATATCGATTATGAGCTGCTGTTAGGCGATTATACAGAAATTGAAAAATGGATTATGGAAGGACGGGTGGATTGTGGTTTTTTGCGCCTGCCGGATCATGCAGAATTTGAAACGATTTTTTTGGAACAAGATCGGCTGCTGGCCGTTTTGCCGGAAGGTCATGTGCTTACACATTTAGAAAAAATTCCTGTGGCAGCCTTATGTGATGAACCGTTTATGTTTTTGGAGAAGGGAGAGAAGACGGAGATATCGGATTATCACAAGGGAATTGGAGACTTCTGCTTTTCGAAAAACCGGAGCTGCCCTGCGCAGCAAAAAAACCGCTTCCCTTGCGGTGAAACGGTTTTTAGAGTACTTGCAGTATCGCTAAGATATCAAAGCTTCCAGCTGGAAGCCTGTCTTCTGACATTTAAGAAATCCTGATACAATCCAGGCTCTGCCATTAATTCCTGATGAGAGCCCTGCTGTATAATACGGCCGTGATCCAAGACTAGAATCTGGTCGGCTTTTTGCACGGTTTTCAGCCGATGAGCGATCATAAGTATGGTCTTATTTTTCATTAATTCTTCCATTGCTTTTTGAAGTTTATCTTCATTTTCTGGATCGACGTTTGCTGTTGCCTCGTCGAAAATAATGATCGGAGCATCTTTTAGAATGGCTCTTGCGATAGAGATCCTCTGTTTCTCGCCCCCGGAAAGAGTTGCTCCGCCTTCTCCGATCTTTGTGGCGTAGCCGTCAGGAAGTGATTCAATGAACTCATGGCAGCAGGCCTTTTTTGCGGCGGAAACTACTTCTTCATGGGAAGCATTTGGCTGTCCGAATTTGATATTATTTTCAATTGTGTCTGCAAAGAGATAGACTTTCTGAAATACCATACTAATTTGGTCCATCAAGGATTCTAGCGTATATTCTTTTACATCAGTGCCTCCGATTGTGATTGTTCCGCTGTCTGTATCCCAGAACCGGGAAATTAGGCTGCACATCGTTGACTTTCCGGAACCGCTGGGACCAATGACCGCAGTGGTAGTCTTATCCGGGATGTCGAAGGAAATATCTTGAAGAATTGGTTTCCTGTCATAAGAAAAATCTACATGGCGAAAGGCAATGGTATGATCTTGTGGCTGAATTTGTCTGCCTTGAAGATCCATTTCCGGGATTTTATTTAGCTGATCTGCATGATCGATGGAACTTCCAACGACTCTTAAACCTGACATGGAGCTTCCTGCAGATTGAATCTGAGAAAACACCGTA
Source organism: Candidatus Anaerostipes excrementavium (assembly GCA_019114985.1). Taxonomy (GTDB): domain Bacteria; phylum Bacillota; class Clostridia; order Lachnospirales; family Lachnospiraceae; genus Anaerostipes; species Anaerostipes excrementavium. The sequence continues at coordinate 17,338 of DXEM01000025.1, read as the reverse complement.
AAAGAGATAATGATCGTCATCAAAGCATCAGCCAGCGTCATAGATCCATGCAGATAGAAGAAAGCAGCCGCTCCCATAATCAATACGGAAAATAGATGGAGCGTCAATTCTTGAGCAATCGTATAAGGCGTAAATAGTCTTTCAATGGCAAGATTGCTTTTTCTGCTGTCTTCTAATGCCTCTCGTACCCGCTGATCTCCCTTTCCTGTCAAATGAAAAGATTTAATGATGCCCATGCCCTGAATCTGTTCCAAAATCGTTTCTACCAATCGAGCTTCTGCTTTCTGTCGATGAGGTGTAACTTGAGCTGATTTTTTCTCCATGGCAGAAGTAATCAAAAGATAAAGGATCATTCCGACCAAAGAAATCAATCCAATGCGCCAGTCAAAAATGAAAATACAAAGTACAAATACTACCGAATTCATAAGGCCGCCTAGGATTCCTACGAGAACCACAGGTCCCATCATTTCAACTACATCTAAAACGGTAGTAGTAACACCGGTGATCTCTCCCAGGCTTTTATCATTAAAATAACCCATGGGGATACGTTTCATTTTATCACCTATGGCAATTCTGCGGTCGGCCACCATAAAATAACCGGCGTGGGTTTGCCAAAGCTGTGTGAAGCGATTGATGACTGCTCTTCCAATGATACTTGCTGTAATGAGGATGAAGGCTGTCAGAGCCGTATGGCTGCCGTCGCTTTCTCCGGTCAGTGCCAACACTATAAAATAGATTGCGCTTACTTGGAACATGTAAAAGATTGCATAGAAAAAGCCCCAGAAGATAGATTTCTTAATGTTCCTTTGTTCTGCGCCGGCAAAACGCCAGATTTTTCTTAATACTTCGATCATGCTGCATCACCATCCTTTGCTCCAATGTGAGCCATCCACATCTTTTGATAAAGTGTATTTTGCTGTAAAAGTTCTTGATGCGTGCCTTTTCCGTCGATACGCCCGTCACGGATCAGGAAGATTTGATCTGCATCTGTGATCGTGGATAGACGATGGGCAATGACAATGACGGTTTTGCCTTCCAAAAGTTTTGCTGTTGCCTGCTGAATAACGGCTTCGTTTTCCGGATCGATGTAGGCTGTCGCTTCATCTAAAATAATGATAGGGGCATCTTTTAACATGGCTCTTGCGATCGCAATGCGCTGGCGTTCTCCTCCGGAAAGATGAGCGCCGCCTCCTCCTATGATTGTATCATACCCATTTTCCAGGCTGCGAATGAAATCATCGCATCCGGAAGCTTTTGCAGCCGCTTCTACCTGAGCGTCGCTGGCATCTGGCTTTCCCATTCGAATATTTTCCCGTACAGTTTCATCAAACAAATAGTTGTCCTGAGAGACAAAAGCGATTTGATCATAAAGCTGCGGAAGGGGAATCTCTGTCAGCTTGTGTCCGCCCAAAGTAATTGTTCCCTGCTTTACATCCCAGAAACCACCAATTAATTTTGCAATCGTGGATTTGCCGGATCCGCTGGGACCTACGAAAGCCGTTACAGTGCCTTCAGGGATGGATAGACTGATGTCATGAAGAACTTCTTTTTCTTCGTGATACCCAAAGGAAACGTGTTCTGCACGGATATCCATGGAATCAAAAATTACGATCTGATTTCCGTGATCTTGTTCTTCTCCATTTAAAATGGAATCGACCTCATTGACGATAGTGCCTACTTTTGCCAGACTGTCAACAAAATCCATTGCGGCCAGCAAAGGGCCTGCAATTCCCAGAGAAAGAATGATTGTTGTGATAAACGTTTCTATACTCAAACTATGATTTTGATACATTATCCATCCGATCGGCAGGATCGTAATCATTGTGGTAGGTGAAATGGCGCGGGAAAGAGAAACCGGCATCTGGCAGCTCTTCATCCAATGATAGAAATAGGAGGCATTGGCTCGGACGCTGTCCGCAAACTTGGCATAGGATGCCTTGCCTTGATTAAATGTTTTAATAACCTCGATACCGCCGATGTACTCTACAATATTAGAATTCATCTGTTGATTGACTTTGACAGAACCTTCATATTGTTTGCCGTAATTTTTCATGACAGCCATCATAAAAATCATCCCCACTGGAATGGAAACCAGGCTTAAAAGCGCCATTCTCCAATCAAGAAAAAGCAAATATAGAAAAATACACAGCGGAACAAGAAGATTGGAAGTCATTTCCGGGAGAAGATGAGCCAGAGGGCGTTCCATACTTTCTACCTGATCTACAATGATCTGCTTTAATTGTCCGCTGGAAATATCCATAACGGTTCCCAGAGGCATCTTTGGGAGTTTTTCTAAAATTCGTTCTCGAATCTGTTTTAAAATAGAAAAAGTGGCTTTATGGGACATGGACAATGCCAGTGCGTAGAGCACGGAACGGATTGCAAATCCAATCAAAGCGATGATACACCATTTGAAATAGAAAGATAGATCATCATTTTCGCCGATAAGCCCAATAATCATTTGTGCTGCCGCGAAATAAGGCGCCATACCGCCTAGAACGCCAATAAACGCCGACAAGATTGCGCGGCTCAAACCGCTGTGATAATTTTCCCCAAGCTCCCATAAGCGAAGCAGAGGAGTTTGTTGCTGCATAAAATATCCCTCCTTTGGTTAGATAAAACTAACTGATGATTTTATAAAAAGACCGCATCCGTGGGCCCGAAAGGGAAGCGGTCTGATGATCTGTCAGGATTCTTTCCCCGCATTGAAAATAACGGAGAAACCTTGCATATGGTATTGGTTGAGTAAATGAATATATTTTTGGGCGTCTGTCTTAGACATGTTGTGGCGTACGATCTCGAACATGCCGTTGAAATAAGCGGTGACAACGATGTGAACAAATTCTTCTGTCACCAGACCGGATGTTACGCTTTCACATCCGATGACTTCCATGTATTTGTAGGTGTAGTCGACCTCGATTTCCACCAGCTCATCGATAAATTTATCAAAGCGAGTGCCGTAAGAGGCATCCAGCAGAATCTTGAATTCGTCAAAATGATCATAAATATAATCCAGCATATGACCCATTTCCCGTGCAGTGTACTGCCCCATCTCAGCGCGTTGTTCATCTTCGCCAAACTGATGAAAAGTCTCTTGAATATCAAGGAACATTTTCTTTAGTTCCGTAGCTGCCGGTTCCGCGACAGCTTGGAACAGTCCTTCTTTATCATGGAATCTTGTATAAATGGATCCAGTGCTGGTATGGGCATTTTGTGCGATGGTACGAAGAGAAGCATCTTTAAAGCCTTTTTCTAAAAATTCTTTTTTGGCGCACGCCAGCACCGCCTCATAAACACCCTTGATCTGCTTTGCCAAAGGACTCCCTCCTTCATTCATAACGTTGTTTCATAACACTGTTTTGATTATAGAACAGCTTGTAAAAGTTGTCAAGGAGAAAAAGAATCAGTTAAGATAACAAATACGTCTGGCTCCATCCTTGGCTGTGTTTTCGCGCAGTAACAAAATCTCGGTATAGTCCTCCTGCGTTCATTAATTCTTCGTGGGTACCGGATTGTACGATTCTTCCGTTGGCGACTGCCAGTATCTGATCTGCATCTCGGACAGTATTGAGCCGGTGGGCAATGACCAGCAAAGTTTTTCCTTTGCAGAGTTCTGTGATGGCCTGCTGGATATAGCTTTCATTATCGGCATCTACACTGGAAGTCGCTTCATCCAAAATGACGATCGGGGCGTCTTTTAAAATGCATCTGGCGATGGAAATTCGCTGTTTTTCTCCGCCGGACAAGCTTTCTCCGCCCTCGCCGATTACGGTATCGAATCCTTTTGGAAGATTCATGATAAAATCATAACAGCGAGCTTTTCTGGCAGCCTCCAGAACTTCTTCCCGGCTGGCGTGCCCCATAGCGATGTTGTTGTAGATTGTGTCCTGAAAGAGATATACACGTTGGAAGACCATACTGATGTGATCCATCAGATCCGCGAGTTTGACATTACGGATATCTTTTCCACGTACCAGAACCCGGCCGGATTTTACATCCCAAAAACGAGTCAGAAGATTGGCAACGGTTGATTTGCCGCCTCCGGAAGGACCGATTAGGGCTGTCATTTGATTTTTTTCAAGACGGAAGGAGATATGATGCAGCACTTCTTTTTCTCCGTAGGCAAAACAAACATTTTGAAATTCTGCTTCCGGCATTTGTCCGGCTTTTGGAATCGTCTCTATTCCGGTATTTGGAAGTTCCTGCTCGGCAAATACTTCTTCAATTCGATCCATACAGCTATTCATTACGGTTAGTCTGGTAGCCTGGGAGTAAAAAGCTTTTAAAGGTCCGAATAAATCGAAAACGAACAGCATGATTCCTATCTGAGATACAACGTCCAGTAAAGACCGGCAGCCCAGATACATGGTTAAACCGGCAATAACTGCCGCACCGAGTCCGTATATAATATTCAGCCACCGCTGCCACGGCGAATGATTTTCCTCAAACTGAATATTAGTTTCACAGCTGTTTTTGAAATTTTCCGTAAGCTGTTTGGATTTCTCCCCCAGAAGATTATACGATTTCATGATAGCGAAGCCTTCTAGGAAATCTAAAACTGCGTCGGTAAGGTGTTCATTTTGTTCCTGCCGGTCTTTGGAATCCTGCAGGGCTTCTTTCTTCATGCCTTTGGAGATCAGCAGGATGATGCCGATTATGATCAAAGCGGCAAGGCCAATCCAAATGTTAAAAAAGAGCAGGAATACGACCATGATGGTTTCGGCAAAAAGATAGCTCATCATGTCGGCCAGCACTGTCATACAGTTTTCCTCGATAAATACCATATCAGAAGAAAGGACGGAACTGATTTTTCCGATATTTCCTTCCGTAAAATAACCCATAGGCATGCGGCGCAGGTGTGCGCCCAAATCCATTCGCATGTCAGAAAATACCATAAATCCTGCTGCGGATTGAAGACGGTCGGCAATGTGGTGGAAGATCACCTGCAGCAAAACACAAACGACCATTCCAATGCCGTACCGGAAGCAGTCAGAGACAGAAATTGTATGATGATAAAAGTCTGACAGGGCAAGGAAAGCCAGCATAATCGGAGCCTTGGACATCAGAGATTTTAAGAAAGAAAATAAAAAGGCAATCTGGATTCGTTTCTTATAGCGTCCGGATACTGCCAAAATACGTCTCAACAATGAAATCATAATGTGTGACCTCCTTTCACATTGACGCTCCACTGAGCGCTGTCTTTCGCTGCACGCCATAATTTTTGATATTCCGGGCAGCGTTTCAGCAGTTCTTCATGAGTACCTGTGTCAGCAATTTTTCCCTTGTTTAGTACGCAGATTTGATTTGCTCCCACAATAGAAGGAAGGCGGTGAGCGATTACGATCACAGTCTTTCCGCGAATGATTTCTGCAATAGCTCGATTCATTTTTTCTTCATTCTCGGGGTCCATAAATGCGGTAGCTTCATCCAAGACGATGATTGGGGCATCTTTTAAGATAGCACGGGCAATGGAGATGCGCTGGCGTTCTCCTCCGGAAAGCTGTTTGCCGCCGTCTCCGGCAATGGTATGGATGCCTTCGGGAAGGCGGTCAAGAAATTCCCGGCATTGTGCTTTTTCGGCAGCCTGCATTACTTCTTCGTCAGAAGCATTCGGTTTGCCTAGACGAATATTTTCCAACAAGCTCATGTGAAACAAAAATTGTTCTTGAGAGACATAAGAAATTTGGTCATTTAAAGCTTCTAAACTCATCTGTTGGATGTCCTGACCGCCAATCTGAACAGTTCCGCCGGTGGGATCGTAATAGTGTACCAAGAGTTTGGCTAGTGTGGATTTTCCGCTGCCGGATTCTCCAACCAGCGCGGTGAAACTGCCTTTGGGGATGGTAAGTGAAATGCCATGGAGGACTTCCTCTTCCTTGTAAGCAAAATGAATGTTGTGGAATTTGATATCATGGCGGTTTCCAATAAAAGGCGCTGCTGTCTGTTTCAGAGGCGGCGCACTCATCAGCTCTTCCAGAGCTGTGATCTTATAGTTGATCTGAGGCAAGGTAGACATAAAACTCAGAGCTCGTAAAAGAGGTGCGCCGATTCCAAAAGACATGCACAGCATCAGAGCCAGATCCGGCAGAGAAGAATCTCCGCAAAGAACCAGATAAGAACCAATTGGCAGGGTAAAAAGAGCGACGCAAGGCAGGATGCTGTTATAAAGCGCCATCCATGGCCAGCAGACTTTATACCATTCCAGAGTAAAGTCCCGATAGCCGCGGACATCCTGCTCAAAACGTTTGTAGGAGTCCCCGTCTCGGTTAAAGACTTTAACGACTTCCATGCCGTTGATGTATTCTACAATGGTATTATTCATTTTTTGTGCGGCGGTATAATAAGCCCCCATTTTGCTGGTTCCTGCTCTGTACATGGCCATCATAGCGACCAATCCCAAAGGCAGGGAGCAGAGAGATAAGAGAGCCAGCTTCCAGTCTGTAAAAAACATAGCAAGAAAGACGAAAAGCGGCACTGCCAGATTGGCGAGACCTTCCGGAAGTGCATGAGCCAGGAGAAGTTCAATCGAATCGATGTCATCGATTAATCTTTTTTTGAGCGCGCCGACACCTGTTTCCTGGATTACACCTAAAGGTTGTTTTTCCATTTTCTCCTGAAGAGAAAGACGCAGATTTTTTAGAGTGTTGTAAGCTGCGCGATGAGAAAGAGATAACCCTTTTACATAAAATATGGCATACAGGATACCGCATGCTGCAATGGCAAAAACTCTTCGGAAAATATAGGAAGCATCGATCATTTCATGAAGCAGCAGCGGACGAATCAGCTGATAGATAAATAAAAAGGGAAGAACGCTCATCATAATGCCAAGAAGCATAACGACCATGGAAACATAAGTAGTCTTCCGTTCGTCGCCTGCATATTCTAAAACTTTTTTGAACACAGTGGTAACCTCCTTTATTGCTGTGGGTTAGAAATAACTAACTGATTGTGGAAAGAAAAACCCCCGATAGCAGCGAGGGTTTATTCAGGGAGTCGAAATTCCAGCGCATCGTACCAATTGAACAAACGGCAAACAACGCGGCAGTGGGCTTCTATTTGCTCCCAGGTAAAATGGTGGATGAAAGGTTCATAGATCGTGGTCCAAAAGGCAGAAAGCAGGATGTGAAGTTCTGTGTCATCCATGTCCTTTCGGCAAAGACCTCGGCGCTGGGCTTCTGCAAGAAACGCGCTGGTGGCTTTGGTCAGGATCTCTACCCAGTCATGCTGAAAGTTAGAATAGCGCGTGCCCTGCGCACAAGTAAGCAGCAGGACAAAATCATCGTTTCGTTCGTAGAGAAATTGGAACCACCACATCATATCCGAGCTGTCCATGTCCCAGGCTTTGATAAGTTCTGCGTCGGTCATGGAAGACGGATCTTTGCCTCCGCGTTTATTAGCTACGGCGTATAAGTCATCGACTGTTTGTTCTACAACAGCACAGAATAGGTCTTCTTTGCCCTTATACCGTTTATAAAGAGCACCGGTTGTTACACCGGCGCTGCCGCAGATTTCTTTTAAGGAAGCTTTTTGAAATCCCTTGGAAAGAAATTCGTTTCTGGCACTTTCTAAAATTTTGGGATCAATGGAATGGTCTGGTACAGCCATAAAATCTTTCCTCCTATTGATAATGAGATTATCGATAATCTTATTATCAATATAATACGGGAAATGGAGTTTGTCAAGTGAAAGGAAGTGTCCGTATGGAAATATTTTTTGACAGGGAGAAGATTCGTGCCTTTTCATATGGATTTTGGCAGGAATCTGTGGCATAATGAAATGTAAAAGCGTGCATAAAAGTACGAAATGATTATACATGAGAGAGGCAGTATTATGAGATATATTAGTGAATTAAGGGAAGGCGATCAGGTTTCTGAGGTGTTTTTGTGCAAGACCAAATCGCCGGGAACATCAAAATATGGAAAGTCCTATTATTCTTTGACTTTGCAGGATAAGACCGGAGTGATTGACGGGAAAGTATGGGAGCTGACCAATGCGATCGGACATTTTGAAGCCATGGATTATATTCATGTCAGAGGACAGGTAACTAGCTATCAAGGTTCCAATCAGCTGAATATTCAGAGAATCCGAAAAGCCCAGGATGGGGAATATCAGATGACGGATTACATGCCGAGCACCAAAAAAGATATGGATGGCATGTACGAGGAATTAATTGGTATGATAAAGAGAACGAAGGAACCGCATCTTAGGAAGCTTGCGGAGATGATCTTCGTGGAAGATAAAAAATTTGCGATGGAATTCAAGGTACATTCCGCAGCCAAGAGTGTCCATCACGGTTATATTGGAGGACTGCTGGAGCATAGCCTGTCTGTGGCCAAAGTATGTGAAAGTTACGCCGCTCTTTATCCTCAGATCAACCGGGATCTGATCGTTATGAGCGCTCTTTGGCATGACATGGGAAAAGTGGAAGAACTGTCCGGCTTCCCGGAAAATGATTATACAGATGAAGGGCAGCTGGTAGGACATATTGTTATGGGAGCTATGAAATTGGACCGTCTGATCCGTCAGATACCGGGATTTCCGCCGAAACTGGCAAATGAAGTGAAGCATTGTATGCTGGCACATCATGGAGAATTGGAATTTGGCTCACCGAAGAAGCCGGCGCTTTTAGAAGCGATTGCCCTGAGCCAGGCTGACAATTTAGATGCCAGAATGGAGACATTCGCGGAGATTATTGAGAAGCAAAAGGAAGACCAGGAATGGTCCGGATTCCAGAGACTGCTGGATACTAGGATCCGAAAAACATCAATTTAGAGGTGGATATGGAATTTAAGAAAAATCAAATGGCAGAAGTTTATATTGATGATATGGGAAATGAAGGAGAGGGCATCGGCCATGTGGATGGCTATGCTCTCTTTTTAAAGAATGCTGTGGTTGGGGACCGAGTTCAGGCCAAAATCATAAAGACAAAGAAAAATTATGGCTATGCCCGCGTAGAAAAGGTATTAGAACCATCCAAAGACCGTGTGACGCCGGTTTGTCCGGTGGCAAGACCCTGCGGCGGCTGTACCCTGCAGCATCTTTCTTATGAAAAACAATTGGAGTTTAAATTTCGTAAGGTAAAGAACTGCCTGGAACGCATCGGAGGTCTGAAAGATATTGAGGATAAGATGGAACCGATCTATGGCATGGAGGAACCGTATCATTACCGCAATAAAGCCCAGTTTCCGGTAGGAGTAAACAAAGCAGGTGATTTGGTGGCAGGATTTTATGCAGGGAAATCTCATCAGATTATTCCGTGTATTGATTGTGCGATTCAGCATCCTGTGAATCAGCGGATTTTGAAAAAGATTCTGGATCATATGGAAAAGAATCATATACAAGCATATGATGAGAAGACAGGAAACGGTCTGGTTCGTCATATCGTAACGAGAGTTGGATTTTCTACCGGAGAGGTTATGGTATGTTTGGTGCTCAATGGAACCAAAAAGAAATTTCGTAACCTAGATCAGCTGACGGATTCGCTGCTTGAGATCGAGGGAATGACAAGCATTTGTGTCAATGTGAATCGTGAGAGAACCAACAAGATACTGGGAGATCAGATTCAGGAAGTGTACGGACCGCCCTATATTTATGATGATATTGGCAATGTACGCTATCAGATTGGACCGTTGTCATTTTTCCAGGTGAATCCAAAGCAGACGAAAGTTTTATATGAAAAGGCAATGGAATATGCCGGGCTGACCGGAGATGAGACGGTGTGGGATCTGTACTGTGGAATTGGTACAATATCCTTGTTTCTGGCACAAAAGGCGAAGCAGGTGTATGGTGTAGAAATTGTTCCGGCGGCGATTGATGATGCCAAGATAAATGCCAAAATCAACAACATTACAAACGCAGAATTCTTTGTTGGAAAAGCAGAGGAAGTACTGCCGCGGGAATATGAAAGAAATGGAGTCTACGCAGACGTCATTGTGGTAGATCCTCCGAGAAAAGGCTGCGATAAAAAACTGCTGGATACTATGGTACAGATGAAACCGAAACGAATCGTCTATGTAAGCTGCGATCCGGCAACGCTGGCCAGAGATGTGAAAATCTTAGGGGAAAACGGTTATCAGGTCAGCAAGGTCAGCGTTGTAGACCAATTTAGTCACAGCGGACATGTGGAGACGGTCGTATTGATGTCACGGGTGGAGAAATAAAGAACTGAAAAAGTGTAGAATACAAGGGATTTCCGAGAGTTAGGGTTGTTTTGGCGATAGCTCTGATTCTCGGATTTTTTGCTTTTATGAGGACTGTGGGAACTGGTCTACAGCGAAAATGGCGTATAGTTGAGTTGACAGGTTGGATATTGGGTATGTTGTGGAGACAGGATTATTAAAAGGGGTGTCGAGTTGATAACTTTGCTGACAGAATGATGGGATCGGAGCATTTTGAGGAAACTTGCTATGTACAAAAATAAGAGGTAATATGATGGTAATTTCTGATAAAGAGATTGCTGGTAAAAGAAGATTTGTTTGACTGGCACTGAGGAGTATATGCAGCAAGCAGCTAAGAATGTAGAGGAGATGAAAAATTTTGAAAAATATATTGGTTATTGACGATGATGTGCATATTGGAAATGCACTGGAAGAAACTCTTACAAATGAGGGGTATCGTGTTTCCCGGGCATATTCCGGAACGGAAGCTGTATTTGTTTTGTCGCAGGCAAAACCTGACCTCGTTTTGCTTGACTTAATGTTGCCGGGATTAAGCGGCGAGGAAGTGCTTCCACATATCAAAGGAATCCCTGTTATCGTTTTAAGTGCAAAAACAGATATAAATAACAAGGTTGAACTTTTGCTGGAAGGTGCAGTGGATTATGTAACAAAACCCTTTCACATGGATGAGTTATTAGCTCGTATTACGGCGCATCTTCGCACTTATGATTCCTGTGGAAAGTCAAGAGTTTTATCTTTTGAAGATATGGAGCTTTATACTGATACACATGAAGTTCAAATTGGAACTGTCAAAACTGGCCTTACAAGAACGGAATACGCCATTTTGAAATTGCTGATTCAAAACCAGGCACAGATCGTATCAAAGTCCATGCTTCTTGACCTTATTGGAGAGGATACGCCAGACTGTACGGAGAGTTCATTAAGAACCCATATAAGTCATCTGAGGGCAAAGTTATACGAGATGAATGGCAAAGAGTACGTAGAAACAGTATGGGGAATTGGATTCAGAATGAAGAAGAGTTAGATTCTCAACAAAATCTCAACATTTGTATAACGGCTTTCTCAACGATTTTGCTGTAAGGTAACAGCATCAAAGAAAAGGAGGTCAGACTATGGAATATGTTCTCAAAACAAATGCTTTGAAGAAGAGCTATGGACACTACAAGGCATTGAATGGACTTACTATGAGTGTTCCGAAAGGCGAGATCTACGGGCTTGTCGGAAAAAACGGTGCGGGAAAGACAACTCTTATTCGCTTGATTTGCGGGCTGCAGAAACCGACAGGCGGCGAATATTCCATTTATGGAATCAGCAATAAGCAAAAGGAGATCATAAAGGCCCGCCGCCGAATTGGTGCTGTTGTAGAAACGCCGTCCATCTATTTGGATATGACAGCAGAGGATAATTTAAGGATGCAATATCGTGTTCTTGGATTGCCGTCTTTTGAGGGAATAGAGGATGTTTTGAAGATGGTTGGTCTTGAAAATACAGGCAGGAAAAAGGTAAAGGATTTTTCTCTTGGTATGCGGCAAAGGTTAGGAATTGCTGTTGCGATTGTTGGCGATCCAGATTTCCTCATTTTGGATGAGCCTATCAACGGATTAGACCCACAGGGAATTGTAGAAATGCGGGAAATCATTCTAAAACTTAATCGGGAATATGGAATTACCGTGCTGATTTCAAGTCACATTCTGGATGAATTATCCCGGTTGGCGACCTATTTTGGCTTTATTGATAATGGGCGGATGGTGAAAGAAATTAGCGCATCCGAACTGGAAGCAGCCTGTCGTAAATGTATGCACCTGGTTGTATCAGATGTAAAAGCACTAAGCAAAGTGCTAGATGAAATTGGAATGGATTACACAATCCTGTCCGATACCGAAGCGGATGTTTTTGGAAAAATTAACATCACAAAACTGGTATCAAAGCTTTCCGCAGAAAACTGCGAGGTTCTGTCAATGCAGGAACGTGACGAAAATCTCGAAAATTACTATATCAATCTTGTGGGAGGTGTCAGCAATGCTTAAATTGTTATCTGCAAATAGAATACGGCTGCAAAAAAGCAAATTTTTTTGGATTGGATTGTTTGCAACAATAGGATACAGTGTTTTTTTGTTGCTCATGAATTATATTGAAAAAATTTCCTATATCGGAAACTCCATCGTACAAATAAATTATTATTTACTGTCTCCCCTCTCGATTATAAGTTTTTTCTGCCCTATTTTCAGCGGCATTTTTATTGGGACAGAATACAGCGATGGGACGATGAGGAACAGGCTTATCGTGGGACATACGAGAAAAAATATCTATTTGGCAAATTTTATAACGATATGTTTGGCAAATGTTTTCATTACCATTATTTCAAGCGTAATTGTGAGCCTCTTGGGAATAGGAATGTTTGGATGGCACATGACAGATCCTATGTTGTTCCTTTTGCATTACTTAAGCGGGATCATGATGCTGATTGCATTTTCCGGATTTTTTACCCTGGTTGCGATGATAATCCATAATAAAACAATTTCAACAGTGACCTCTATCATTACTTTCCTTATGAGTTATATGATAGCAGGCGTAATTCGGAGATTAGTGTTTAGCTTTTATAATGGAGAATCCATATCTGATGTGTTTCCTTTTTTATCGGGCGATATGGTTTCGCAACCTGCATTAGAATTTTTATATGATTTTATTCCTATGGGACAGTGTTTACAGATCACAAGTAATACTGTTTTCCACCCATATAGATTGCCGGCATATTCAGCATTCTTTACTGTAATAACAGTGATATGCGGCGTTCTGATTTTTAGCAAAAAGGATATGAAGTAAATACCCTGCGGGTATCCCTTTATGTACAAAGAGCATGTACAGATTAAGGAAAGGAAGTGGTATCGTGATTTGGCTTGTTCTGCTTTGCATCATTTTATTAATATCTGTTATCGCACTTGGAATAAAAGTATTTGTCATGCGTAAGGCTGCAAAAGAAATTTGCATGGAGCTTTCAGAAAAGTTAATGAGCGATACCAACACGCTGATTTCTATATCTACCGAAGATAAAATAATGTGCTGCCTTGCAAACAATATAAATCTTCAGCTTAAAGAATTGCGTAAAAGACGGCTGCACTTTCAGCAAGGAGACATAGAATTAAAAAATGCAATTACGAATATTTCTCACGATTTACGCACACCACTTACAGCAATCAGCAGTTATTTAGACCTGCTTGATAAAACTGAGCAGAGTGAAAAATCAGAGCGGTATATTGAGATTATAAGAAGTCGTACAGAAGCTTTAAGTCAGCTTACAGAAGAACTATTCCGCTATTCCGTCATTACATCACCAGAGTGCGAAATGAAAGTGCAGCCTGTAGTGGTGAATCGGGTTCTAGAGGAAAGCATTTTAGGTTTTTATGCGGCCTTGCAGGAGAAAAATATAACGCCTAACATTAATATAACCGGGAAGAGGATAGTAAGAAATCTTGACCAGGCATCCTTGTCACGCATCTTTTCTAATCTTTTGAACAATGCGATAAAGTACAGTGATGGGAATTTGGATATTATTCTGGATGATAATGGAAAGATAACATTTTCAAATACAGCGTCAGACATGACTGAAGTACAGGTTGAAAGACTATTCGACCGTTTTTATACGCTTGAAAATGCAAGGAAATCGACGGGACTTGGTTTGTCGATAGCCAGAATATTGACCCTGCAAATGAATGGAACGATAACGGCAGAATATAAGGAAGGCAAACTATATATTTACCTTCTCCTGCCGTGTGAGGAAGTACCCGCCAGTTTCAAAAGATAGCAAGAATGATGAAAAGATAGGAATCTCTTTGTGCTATTATATTTCGTTGGAAGCACCACAAGGGTGTACCATTATGCCCAAAGAACATGGGAAGTATAGCAGAAAGGAGGAAGCTTAATGCAAGGTCAGACAGTACACATTGTTTTTCAAGCGATCCGATATATTGAAGATCATCTGAATGATAAGTTGGAATTAGATATCGTAGCGGCTGCATTACACTATTCGAAATTCCACCTGCACCGGATTTTTACCAAAACAATCGGATTGACGATCCACGATTATGCGCAAAGAAGGCAGCTTACCGAAGCGGCAAAACTATTGGTGTTTTCACAAAAACCGATTATTGAAATTGCCCTCATCAGCGGATATGAAAGCCAACAGGCGTTTACAGGTATTTTCAAAGCAATGTACAAGACTACTCCTGCACACTTTCGGGAAACAGAGGAATTTTACCCGTTGCAACTGGAAATCTATCTGAAGGAGGAACTTGTGAAAATGGACTTTACGAAAGATGATATACACTTTGCTACATCTGCGGATATTGATGATTGGATGGAGTTGGTAAGCCTTACGATTGATGGATACCCGTGCCTGAATGAAGCAGAATATATGGAAAATCTGCATCAATATATTGCGGACAATAAGGCTTTGATATTACGGGACGAGGGTATGGCAATCGGTATCATGGGATTTTCAGCCGACACGGGGAGTATCGATTTTTTTGCTGTACACCCACAATATCGAAATCTTGGAATCACAAAGCTGTTTCTTGATAAACTGGTTGACGAGCTGCTTTACGGAAAAGAAATCAGTTTGACTACATACCGCGCAGGTGATAAAGCAGATACCGGATACCGTGAAGAATATTGCCATCTTGGTTTTGCAGAAAGGGAACTGCTTGTAGAATATGGGTATCCAACACAGCGTTTCGTGCTTCTTCCGAAAGACAAGGAGGACACACATAATGACTGAAGCTGAGAGGAATCCACTGGCAAAAGAGTTTCATACTCTATCACTTATCAAATTTGCATTTCCGAGTATGGTTATGATGGTTTTTATGGGACTCTACACCATAATGGATACCATTTTTGTAGCCCGGTTTGTTGATACAAACGCTTTATCCTCTATCAATATCGTCTGCCCTGTTATTAACATCATTGTTGGATTAGGGACGATGCTTGCAACGGGCGGGAGTGCGATTGTTGCCAAAAAAATGGGGAGCGGAAATACAGAAGAAGCCCGAAGCAATTTTACGCTCATCATTATTACAGGGATTATTACAGGTCTGGCTATTACTGTAATCGGACTGTTATTTCTTGATAAAATTGTCTGGGGCCTGGGTGCAAGTGAGATTCTATTCCCTTATTGCAGGGATTATCTGGCGATACAGCTTATTTTTGTCATCGGTAATATCATGCAGGTGCTGTATCAAAATCTGTTTGTGACCGCTGGGAAACCGACTTTGGGATTGATACTTTCCGTTTTGGCGGGGCTTGCCAATATTGTCTTTGATTACATTTTTATCGTTTTGTTGCATATGGGAATACAGGGAGCCGCCCTCGGTACGGGTATCGGGTATATGATACCAACCGTTATTGGTACAATATTCTTTCTGACTGGCAGGAGTGAACTTCATTTTTGCAAGCCCAAAATGGATGCCGATGTTTTATTAAAAAGTTGTTCCAACGGTGCATCTGAAATGGTCAGCCAGTTATCAACTGCCGTTACCACATTTCTGTTCAATGCGACAATGATGAAGCTATTGGGCGAGGACGGTGTGGCAGCGATTACGGTTATCATATATTCACAGTTCCTGTTGACGACTCTTTATATCGGGTTTTCTATGGGGGTAGCTCCCATTATAAGCTATAACTATGGAAGCGAGAATGTAAAACAACTAAAGAAAGTAGTCCGTATTTGTTTCTGCTTTATATTGGTGATTTCCGTTTTCGTATTTCTGCTTTCCTTTTTTGCAGGAGAAAGCATTGCTAAGATATTTGCTGAAAACAATGAGAATGTTTTTGAAATTACCAAGAATGGATTTTCTATCTTTTCATTTGGGTTTCTGTTCTCTGGCTGCAACATTTTCGCTTCTGCTTTATTTACGGCATTATCAAATGGAAAAGTTTCCGCAACAATTTCTTTCTTACGGACATTTGGGTTTATTTTGATTTTTCTTTTGGTTTTACCGAGATTTTTAGAGGTAACAGGTGTATGGTTAGCCATTCCCATTGCAGAACTGCTCACCCTTATGCTGACGATATACTTGATATTTAGGCATCGCAAATATTATCAATATTTGTGAAAGTTGGGGTGACGCAGATTTTTTATTATTAATAGATACAGTGATTAATAATATATTTTTTGAGTATTAAGGGGGTGAATGATATGGGAAAACTGATTGTTCTTTCATTGGATGAATCGGAACAGCAGGTCTATGATAAGATTATGAAAATCGTTGATTGTGCTGGCATCAGCATTGAGAAGAAATTAGATGAAGATCACGAGGAAATACATAATGGTGAGTTAATAATTCAGCCGAACCAGCATAAAGTTCTGAAACGAGACCAGGAAGTGAGCTTGACAAATATTGAGTTCCGTATCCTTTATGTACTGGCTCTTCATCAAGGCAGTATTCTTTCCAAAGAGCAGATTTACAACTTCGTCTGGAACGGAGAATACCTCCGGGATGACAGCAATATCACTTCTCATGTCCGCCGCCTTCGAAAGAAAATAGAAGATGATCCCAGCCGGCCTGAGTATATTCAGACAGTGCGAGGGGTTGGTTATCGGATGAACATGGTAAAAAAGGAATAGGCAGTGTTCTGTAGCGTAATGCTTGGAATACTGCCTATTCCTTTTTAAGGAACGGGTAGGATTTGGCATGGTGTAATATCTGCAGATATGTTATTCATATTATCAGACTGGAGGAATGGAATATGCAGAACAAAGTATGGGAACAGGTTGGGGATTTTTTGAATAAGCTCCGCTGTGAAAAT
Organism: Candidatus Anaerostipes excrementavium; assembly: GCA_019114985.1. Classification (GTDB taxonomy): domain Bacteria; phylum Bacillota; class Clostridia; order Lachnospirales; family Lachnospiraceae; genus Anaerostipes; species Anaerostipes excrementavium. The sequence goes on along the minus strand of DXEM01000025.1, from coordinate 359 downwards.
GTGACGAGGGACACCGCAGTTGAGGTGCCGGGATATAGAGAAACACAGCAGGAATTGGAGGAGATGCGAGGAACGTGTGAGGAGATAGTTCGTAGTCTTCCTAAAGATCAGTGGCAAACGCTGTTGGAGTGGATGGCAAAGCTGGAAGATATGAATTCTATGGAGGGGCAGAAGGCATACTGCCAAGGATATGTAGACTGCATCCTTCTATTAAGCGGTCTGGGACTTTTCCGGCAGGAGATATCTCCAGAGGAATTGATGAAACAGATACAGTGACGAAAAGGCTCATTTTTGCAGGAGGATTCCGGTGCAGGGTCGCGCGGCGGCGGCTGGCCTTTGAGGAACTGCTCATCCTGCAG
>DXEM01000024.1 GCA_019114985.1 Candidatus Anaerostipes excrementavium | reverse complement strand
CAGAAAGAAAAAGATTTGGAGATAGCGAAAACAGAAGAAGGAATCTATTATATCAAAGGATTGGATATTCCCGTTCAGCTGATATTGCTTCATCAGCTGTCCAGAGAGAAGAATTTATGGCTGCGGAGCATTGGAGGCAGACTGTCAGGATGGCAGGAAGCGGAGGAACTGATTCAGGAATATAAAAAGCATAAAAAAGACGAACGATATCGTTCTGTGATGGATCTGATCGTAAGAGTAAACCGTGATTTGTTTTTGGAGGTGAAACATATGTGTCAGGCATTAGAGGAATTAATGGCAGATGAATTGGAAGCAATGCGGAGCGAAGGTATCCATACCTTTGCTAAATTATCGCGGATTTTGCTGCAGCAGAATCGCCAGAAAGATTTGTTAAGAGCTTTGGAGGATGAACAATATTTGGAACAATTATTTCAGGAATATCATATCTGAATCCTAATTTATTTTTTTTGATTGTGAACCGTCTTTCCTATTATGAAAAAATCCCGGCAATTTGCCGGGATTTTTAGATGAAGAATATATTGGCTGTAATCTATGGATTCAGGATATTTTTAATGACATCTGCATCGCCTAGATAGACCATATCGGAATCGTCGGGTTTTACGTAATAATAGTCGCCGGAATCATCTTTTGAACCAATATAAAGAGTGATTGTTTTTTTCTTATTATCATTTTCTGTATCTTTATAGGTGATATCAACGGTGATTCGTGAATCTTTATCAAGACCATATTTTGTGAGTTCACTTTCTTTTACAGAATAATTTTCACAATCTCCAAATGAGAAGGTACCGAGTCCGCCGGCGATTGCATCGATATCGTTGTCAGATTTATAAGTTTTCTTTTTACCGTTTTGAGTGACGACTGCTTTTTTTAGGTTTCCGGTGCTAAGGGTCGGGAAGGTATCTTTTTGAATATAATCGTCAAGTGAAGCGGTCAGGCTGGCAACAATATCCGAAGATACCGTATAGATGGTAGATTTATCATCCACGGTCAGATAATAATTTTCGCCGGCGGCATTTCCGATATAAAATGTCGTTGTGTCGCCGTCTTTTTCCTTTACGGAAACCGTATAAGCCGGATTTTTCAGACCATAGTCATCCAGTGCGTCTCCTTTTCCGAGTTTGCGGACAGCTTCCATGTTCTGGAAACTGGAAGCAAGATCATTCACGCTATCTTGAAGGATCGGATATTCTTTGTGTTCCTGATCATACCAGGTGCCCTCTTCTTTGACAAAGGAGATGTTTTCTCCATTTTGGAAAGAAATAGAAGAAATGGCATCCAATTTTTTTACAATAATCTTGTCGGAAGAATCATCATCCTGAGCATTTTGGTAAATTCTGATCCCGCCGTACAGGGCTAGAAGCCCTGCAAGGACGAGTATAAGAATAGATAATGTCTTTTTTTGTTTCATGGCGAACCTCCTATCTTCTTCTGCGGCGGAACCATACAATAAAGCCGCCGATCATAAGCGCAAGCGGTATGATAAAGATAATCAGGATACTGAAGAATCCAGGATGTGCAATGCTGTTGTAAGTGACTTCCAGGCTTTTAGAAGCGATGGAAATATTATCTGCGTCGTCTAAACCGGATGTAACAGAATTCATAAATAAAGTCAGATTTTCCAGATTGGAGAATGCAGAAGTCACTTCTTCATCAATCAGCTTGCTGCTGCCATATACGGTTAATCGGCTTTCTGTCTCTTCTTTATCACCATCTTTATTTTCGGTTGTGATCGTCTCTGATGCAGCTGCCCCTAAGACATAGGTTCCTTGTTTCTGACTATCTTCTGAGATCGCGTATGCGTTTTCCGATGTTGTCATAAAGGATTGGGTGGTAATCGTATCCCTGACAGGATCTGTTTCTGTCATTCCTTTGGAGTTGACTAAAAGCACAGAATCAGAAGTCATGCCGGAAGCCATATCTCCGCTGGTGCTCACATTTGGTACTAAATAGTAATAATTGCCTTGGTAACAGCGTTCAGTATCGGCGATATAACCGTCGGAAACTTTCATTCCATAGTCTTCCAGCAATCCATAAAGCTGATTCATAGACTTATCTGTATAGGCAAGAAGACATAAAACATTTCCGCCGTTCTTTAAATACTTATTTAAGGCATTGATTTCATCTTTGGTCAAATCACTGGTCGGACCGTTTAAGATCAGAAGGTCGCAGTCATCCGGAATGGATGTTGCACTTAAAAGGTTCAGAACTTCTGCAGAGATTCTGGATTTTTCCATTAAATTAGTCACGGAAGAAGAGAGATCGGTTTCTCCATGCCCGGTCGTATAGTAAGCTTTGTATTCTTTTGAACTTGTAACATAATTCAATGCGCTTGTCAGCTGTCCGTCACCATCAAATTCTGTAGCAGAAGAAGACGTTCCATAGTAGGAAGAAGATCCTACAAGGATATCATCAAAAGAAACAGAAATCTGCCGATCTGTTTTCTCACAGGAAACGACAATACTGTTTTCCTCTGTATTATATTCAGTCAGAGCAGATGGGTGGAGGACCGGATCAATCCATTCCATAGAAATCTTATCAGACTGTGCCGCGTATTGATTCAGAAAATTTTTGATGCGGTCGTCGGTTTTACTCTTATCAGCCAGTACATATAATTTGATATCATAATCCAGCTTCTTTATTAATTTTTTACTGGTCGATGAAATATCATAAATATTGGTATTGCTGATATCAATCTGCCGGATGCTTTCCGGCAGCTGTCCCACAATTAGATTGAATACGAAAATGATTGCAATGACAATGGCGGTTACGGCAATGCTGTAGGAACCTTTTTTCGTATTCTTCGTTCGAAATATATTTTTAAATTTTTCCACGTTCATTTCCTCCTAACTCCATCGTCTTTTCTGGAATGTTTGTATCGTCAAAAAGATAAAAAGAACGATCAGGGAGAGATAATAAAGCAATCCGCTGATGTCAAAAATATAATTTTGTACAAAGTTGTAAAAAACATCGGTCAACACGAGGCGATCAAGGATGTCAACAATCAGATTCTCGAAAAAAGAAGATTTTACAACATATCCAACGATACATCCAATCAGTGCAATCAATTCCAGACCACCGGAAATTATCGGATTTTTTGTGATGGAATAGATCAGCGCACAAATCAAAGATAAAAAGATGATCAAAATGATGACTCCGCTGACAGCGCTGGTCGGTACATAATTTAAAAGACTGTCCATCATGTATAAAAGAAATAAGACAGCACAAGTGCTAATTGCTGCAATGACCGGACTCTCTGTCAAAGAGGACAGGAACATTCCAACGGCAATAAAAACGCATCCAAGCAGGAAAAAAGCTAGGATGGAAGAGTAATCAACCAATAAATAAGCGCTTCCCTGCAGCTTGATAATGAGTGGAAACAGGCAATAGATCAGACACGGAATTGCGAAAATTGTAATCATTGCCAGGTATTTTCCTAATACGATTTCAAACAAAGAAACCGGCGAGGTCAAAAGAAGCTGGTCGGTTTTATTCTTGCGTTCTTCGGCAAAACATTTCATTGACAGCACAGGGACTGCGATTAACATTACAAAGATGACGCCGGATAGGGAATAGGCGAAAAACGGATATCCGTTGTACAGATTATAAACCATAAAATAAATGCCGCCGATTACGATAAGAAACGCGATAAAAGCGCATCCGATCATTGATGTGAAATAAGAGCGGAATTCTCTTTTATAAATTGCTTTCATTTTTTGAATCTCCTTCCGTTAATTCAAGGAAGATATCTTCCAAAGTCGCTTTTAAAATATTGATTTTTGTAACAGGGATTCGCTCTGTGGCGAAAGAAAGAGAAATATCTTCGCAAACTTTCTGAGCCAAATCAGAGGTTTCAATCAAAATATCGCAAGCGTCATTGGTCTCATTTTGCCATGTGATATTTTGGATTCCGGAAATTTTATCTAAAATTGTTTGGATAGTTTCCTTATTAGCTTTTATCGTAAGCTCAATTGATTCTTTGCCCTGAGATAATTTCTCTAATTCTTCCGGAGTACCGCTTGCGGCCAAGCGCCCCTTGGAAATGATCAGGACATAATCGCATATTTCCTGAACTTCGGCAAGAATATGAGAACTAAGGATTACGGTATGATCCTTTGCCAAAGTTCGGATCAGTTCTCTGATTTCAATAATTTGCTTCGGGTCCAGACCAACTGTAGGCTCATCTAAAATAATAATATCAGGGAAGCCCAGAACAGCAGCCGCAAGACCGGTTCTTTGACGGTATCCTTTGGAAAGATTGCGAATCAGACGATTAGAAACGTCAGAAAGTTTCACAAGATTTCTCGCTTTTTTCACCTCGGCCAAACGGCGATCTTTTGGAATCTTCTTTAATTCAGCCACAAAATTCAGATATTCCATCACTGTCATATCTAGATATAAAGGAGGAATCTCAGGAAGATAACCAATACATTTTTTCGCCTTCTCCGGTTCCTCTAAAATGCTGCAGCCATCGATCAGGACCTCCCCATCGGTAGCGCTGATGTAGCCTGTCATAATATTCATCGTCGTAGATTTTCCGGCGCCATTCGGCCCCAGGAAGCCATAAATCTGGCCTTTTTCAACAGTAAAATACAAATCATCTAAGGCAAGATGCCTGCCGTATTTTTTTGTAAGATGTTTAACTTCTATCAATTTGCTGCCTCCTTTCAAACTGGCACCTTTTAACAGTAATAAAAAAAATAAACGAAACTGTGATAAAAGTATGATGATTTTGTGAAGAGAAGAACAAAAAAGGAAAAAGAAAATAAGAAAAACAGTTGACAATGGGAAAAAAGGGTGCTATATTAAATGCATAAACAGTAACGATTACTATTATTAAAATAAAAAGGAGAAATGATTATGAAAAAATGGGTTTGTACCGTATGCGGATATGTACATGAAGGAGAACAGCCACCGGAGAAATGTCCAACTTGTGGAGTACCGGCAGAGAAATTTAAAGAAATGAGCGGAGAAAGAGAATGGGCC
>DXEM01000023.1 GCA_019114985.1 Candidatus Anaerostipes excrementavium | reverse complement strand
CAAGAAAGCACTAGCTTCTTATCCTTGTTCATTACTGTTCTTAAAGAACGTTCGTCGGTTTTATCAAAAACCTTCCAAAAAAATTCATTGGAATTTTCAAGGTTGTCTTATTGTTCAATTGTCAATCTTCGATGTTGTTCTGTGTCGTGCGACACAGCTCTTACATTTTATCATCTCTTCCATTCTTTGTCAAGAACTTTTTTAAGATTTTTTTGCTGCTGTCGAATTGTTTTCGCCAGCAACTTTTATATCATATCGCATTGTATTCTTTTTGTCAAGGACTTTTTTCATTTTTTGATTTTCCTGAAGCACTCCCTGCCAGTAACAAAATCTGTATGCTTATGTCTTTGACGTTAATACCTCGATGAAACATGTCGTGTTTTGTCGGCCGTTTCATCAGCGACGTTGACTATACTATCACGCTTTTTCATTAGTGTCAACCATTTTTTTATTTTTATTTTTATGTATAATGAAAAGAGAAGAATTTAATAATAAGAAAGGATTCATTTTTATGCAAATGAAAAAAATAACAAGTTTTACGATTAATCATTTGAATTTACAGCCGGGTGTTTATGTATCAAGAAAAGACCAGATTGGTTCTGAAATACTAACAACGTTTGATCTGCGTATGACAGCGCCAAATAGAGAGCCGGTCATGAATACCGCTGAAATGCATGCAATTGAACATTTGGCTGCTACCTATTTAAGAAACCATCCAAAATGGCAGGATAAAATTATTTATTTCGGTCCCATGGGATGTCGTACCGGTTTTTATTTAATCATAGCCGGCGATTATTCTTCATCTGATATTCTGCCTCTTATTATAGGTACTTATGAATTTATCAAGAATTTTCAGGACGACATTCCCGGTGCTTCTGCCAGGGACTGCGGAAATTATTTGGACATGAACCTTCCAATGGCAAAATATTTGGCAAAACAATATTTAGATCGCGCTCTGTATTGCGCGAATGAAAAGAATCTGAATTATCCGGATTAATTTTGCCCATAATATAAGAGTACCAAATTACAAAAAGGAGGCTTTTATATTATGAAGAATCAAAATCAGGTCTATCGTGAAGTAGCAGAAGAATGCAGTGAATACTGTCCATGCGGCTGTGATCACTCCGTAAAAAATGTAAGTACAGGAGATGATTCAAAATCCCCAAGCTGCTTAAATTGCAAACATTTCTCTTCTTCTAACCAGCATTGTCGATTAGATCTTTATGATCAAATCGTGACAAAGCTTTAGGCAATCTTTTTATTGCGGCTTTTAGACAAAGAAATTGAAACGATGGTTTTTTCGTACGGTATAGCTCTCCATGGCTGTACCGTACTTCTTTTTTAGAAAAGACTTGCATTATTTAAAATTAGAGTTATCATAAAATGTGGAAAAAATTTTAGGAGGAAAAAGAAATGTCATTACAACAAATGATAGCCATTGTCATTTTCTTAATTACAATGCTTGCTATTATTTCAGGGAAGGTACACAATACTGTAGCTGCTATTACCGGCGCAATGCTCCTTGTTTTAACTCATGTCCTTTCAATTGAAGACTGTGTAGAGGCAGTGGATGTTGATACGATCTGCATTTTAGTTGGAATGATGTTAACAGTTGCTGTTGTGAAAAACTCTGGAATCTTTGAGTACATAGCAATTAAAGCTGCCAAATTGGCAAAAGGCCGGCCTTGGCCGATTATGGTTATCTTTATCATTATTACCGCTCTCTTATCCGGTATGCTTGATAATGTAACCACAGTACTTTTAGTAGGACCAATGACCTTGGCAATCACCAATATTCTAAGAGTCGATCCGGTGCCATATATTATTTCGCAAATTATGGCTTCCAATATCGGCGGTACTGCTACCTTAATCGGAGACCCGCCGAATATTATGATCGGAAGCGCTGCAAATTTAGGTTTTGTAGATTTTATTTTAAATACTGGTTTCGCAGTTGTATTCGTCACAATCACTACGCTTATTTGTTTCTATTTTATATATGGCAAAAAATTATTTGTTACAGATCAGGCAATTGCAAAGATCATGGAATTAGATGAAAAGAAGTCGATCAAAGATCGGCGCCTTATGTACCAGAGTATTGTCGTCATCATCATCGTTGCTGTATGTTTTATTTTCCATGATCAGCTTGGCGTAGAGTCTTGTGTGGTTGCAGTCGCTGCTGCCTGTGTCATGCTTTTAATCGGCGGGCAGGATCCGGAAGAAATCATTTCCAGTGTTGAGTGGCCTACCATTCTTTTTTTCATCGGACTTTTTATCGTTGTTGGCGGTGTGAAAAAAGTCGGAATTATCTCTATGCTGGCAAATGGACTGATTTCTATTACAGGAGGAAATGTTGTTTTGACGATGCTGATCATCCTTTGGGTATCTGCAGTCGTATCATCATTCTTGGACAACATCCCTTTTGTTGCGACTTTGATTCCTATGATCCTTTCCATGCAGTCTCATGGGATGGATGTCACACCAATTTGGTGGGCTTTATCTTTAGGGGCATGTCTTGGCGGAAACGGAACGCTGATTGGCGCATCTGCGAATGTTGTTCTATCCAGTATCAGTAAAAATAACGGCCATCCGATCACATTTGGACAATATTTTAAGATTGGATTTCCTATGATGATTTTATCTATCGCTGTATGTTCCGTATTTTTATTGATACGCTTTGCATAGCACATAAACTTGAGAAAGGGGATTGATTCATATGAACAGAAACACAGTAACCGGCGATTATATCAATATTAATTTGCGGCAGCTTGGAGCAACTTCGATTAAAGAATTTAACAGCATCATGCATATCGCCGAATTTGATCTAGGCGACGGACTTATCGTATCTTATGTATTCAATATTACTCGACACAATAAGTATTTTCTCCAAAGAGTCGAGCCTTACGCAATGATCCACGGAAAATTCGCCAGTGATCAGGAAATTATCGACTTTATTACAGAAGATTTAAAACGTTTTCAAAATGCCAAGAACAGTCATAATTTCGATACATTCCTTATTATCTCCCATCTGGGACATCATGTAACGGAAAATATTGAAAAACTGTTCTTAAACTATAACGTTGATTCAGAAAATCTCGAAAATATCCAAAATGAGATGGAAGACTCTCTTCGGCATATTCTTTCTCTCTTTGATCATTCCGAAAAGATTGACCTTCCGGATATCAAAGAACAGTCTTAAAAAAATCCTGCCGCGCAGGATTTTCTGCCTGCGGCGGAGCGTTTTATTTCATAGGTACAAAGTTTCCTATGAAATAAAAAGAATCCCATAAGTGACGTATCTTCGCCATTTATGGGATATTTTTCTTTATTGAATATCTACGACAATTTTCTTGTCACCTTTGTCAACCGAAGCCTTGACTACAGTACGAATTGCTTTTGCAATACGTCCTTGTTTCCCGATAACTTTCCCCATATCGCCTTCAGCAACATGAAGTTCCAAAACAATCGCATCTGCTGTTTCTTTTTCTGTCACCGTTACTTTATCCGGCTGATCAACGAGGGCTTTTGCAATCACTTCTAATAAATGTTTCATGCGTGCCTCCTATAACTATTTTTCGATTCCTGCAGCTTTCAGCAGTTTTGCTACAGTATCTGTTGGCTGAGCGCCAGTAGATAACCATTTTTTTGCTGCTTCTTCATCGAACTTGATCACGCTTGGATCCTGGTTTGGATCATAAGTACCGATTTCTTCGATGAATTTTCCATCTCTAGGAGATCTTGAATCTGCAACAACAACTCTATAAAAAGGAGCTTTTTTCTGTCCCATTCTCTTTAATCTCATCTTTACTGCCATTTCTCTTTCACCTCCATAATTTATTAATTACATTTATCATCAAGGTCTAAAAAGGTAATCGGAAACCACCTTTTCTGCCACCCTTGCCACCTAACATTCCAGCCATCTGTTTCATCATCTGTTTTTGATTCTGTACCTGCTTGCACAGCCGATTCACTTCCGCAATCGGAACTCCTGCTCCTGCGGCGATTCTTCTCTTTCTGGATCCATTGATAATCTTCGGATTCGCTCTTTCTTCTTTCGTCATGGAATAGATGATTGCTGCCGTCTTATCCATCATGCCATCATCGATATCAATGCCCTGCAGCTTACTTCCCATACCCGGGATCATAGACAAAAGACTGGATAATCCTCCCATCTTTTTCATCTGTTCCATCTGCTCCAGAAAATCATTAAAATCAAAAGATGCTTTCTTCATCTTCTCTGTCATCTTAAGCGCCTGTTCTTCGTCAATTGCTGACTCGGCCTTCTCGATCAGAGAAAGAACATCTCCCATTCCAAGGATTCGGCTCGTCATACGATCCGGATAGAATTGCTGAAGGTCTTCCAGCTTCTCTCCCATACCGACGTAAAGAATCGGTTTTCCGGTAACCGCACGAATAGAAAGCGCAGCACCGCCTCTCGTATCTCCATCAAGCTTTGTTACAATGATTCCGTCAATCTCGACTTTTTCATTAAATTCTTTTGCAACGTTGACTGCATCCTGTCCTGTCATGGCGTCTACTACTAATACTGTCTGATAGACATCCACATTCTGTTTGATTGCTACCAGCTCTTCCATCATATTTTCATCAATATGAAGACGGCCTGCCGTATCGAGGATTACAATATTATTGCCATTCTTTTGCGCATGTTCAATGGAAGCTTTCGCGATATCTACCGGGCTTTGCTTATCCCCCATTGTAAATACCGGAACTCCGACTTTCTCGCCATTTACCTGCAGCTGTTTGATGGCAGCCGGACGATATACATCACAGGCAACCAGCAGCGGACGTTTTCCTTTTTTCTTATATTGTCCTGCCAGTTTTGCACAAGTCGTTGTCTTACCTGCACCCTGAAGACCTGCCATCATAATGACCGTGATCACATTTCCCGGCTTCAGAGCAATCTCCGTCATTGTAGATCCCATCAGAGATTCCATCTCTTCTTTTACGATCTTAATGACCATCTGTCCCGGATTCAATCCATTCAAAACATCTTGGCCGACAGCGCGCTCCTGTACAGACTTAATAAAAGACTTAACAACTTTAAAATTGACATCAGCCTCTAATAAAGCTCTCTTTACCTCTTTCATCGCTGCCTTAACATCATTTTCCGTCAGGCGCCCCTTGCTTCTTAAATTCTTAAATACGTTCTGAAGTTTCTCGGATAAACTCTCAAATGCCATGGTATCACCTCATTTACAAATCTTCCAAAATTCTGTTGGAAACATATTCTATCTGCTCGATATCTTTCTTCATCTGTTCTTTGTCTTCGTGAAGAATTCTCTGTGATAAAGTATGGATCTCTTTCACCTTTTCCTTGGTCATTAAAAACTTCCGTACAAGCTGAAGACGATTTTCATAGCCTTCAAGAATCTTATTGCACCGACGGATCATATCATATGCGGCTTGTCTGGTAATTCCATAATCTGCCGCAATCTCTGTAGGCGTCATATCATTCAGCACATGCTCGCCAAAGATCTCTTTCTGATGCTCCGTCAACAATTCACCATAAAAATCATACAATAAATTCTGTTCGACGATTCGCTCCATTGACTACTCCTGTAAAGCATTTTCCCTTTACCATGTGCTAGTTTATCGGATTTCACTCTGGTTGTCAAGTATTTTTCCTTGCACAATTTGCTTTTCTTGCAAATCTTACGCATTTTCCCTTGCAAAACTGATATATTTCTGTAAAATGAAAAAGTACGGCACAACGCTTAGGCATTTTTGAAATTATAGAAATTACTTATAGAAAGGTTATTACGTATGATACAGGCTAATAATGTAACTTTGCGTTTAGGAAAACGCGCCTTATTCGAAGATGTAAATATTAAATTTACGGAGGGAAACTGCTACGGATTAATCGGAGCAAACGGAGCCGGCAAATCTACATTTTTAAAGATTTTATCCGGTGAAATCGAACCGACCAATGGCGATGTATCCATCACACAGGGGCAGCGGCTCTCTGTTTTGAAACAGGATCACTATCAGTATGATGATTCCATTGTACTGGATACTGTCATGATGGGAAATCAGCGTTTATATGAAATCATGCAGGAAAAGAATGCGATTTATGCAAAAGAAGATTTTACCGATGAAGATGGAATCCGTGCCAGCGAATTAGAAGCAGAATTTGCAGATATGAACGGATGGGAGGCAGAATCCGATGCTGCTACCTTATTGAATGGTCTCGGCATTTCTAATGAATACCACTATATGAAAATGGCCGATCTGAACGGTTCTCAGAAAGTCAAAGTCTTGCTTGCCCAGGCTTTGTTTGGAAACCCAGATATCCTTTTGTTGGATGAGCCGACGAACCACCTGGATCTGGATGCCATCTATTGGCTGGAAGAATTTTTGATCAATTTTGATAATACTGTCATTGTAGTATCCCATGACCGTTATTTCTTAAATAAAGTATGTACTCATATCGCTGATATCGATTATGCAAAAATCCAGCTTTATTCCGGAAACTATGACTTCTGGTACGAATCCAGCCAGCTGTTAAGAAAACAGATGAAGGAATCTAATAAGAAGAAAGAAGAAAAGATTAAAGAATTACAGGATTTTATCGCCCGTTTCAGCGCTAATGCTTCCAAGTCCAAGCAGGCAACTTCCAGAAAGAAAGCTTTGGATAAAATCCAGTTAGACGAATTAAAACCTTCCAGCAGGAAATATCCATACATTAATTTTAAACCGAATCGAGAGATCGGAAACGATGCTCTGGTTGTCGAAAATCTTTCTAAGACCATTGATGGCACAAAAGTATTAGACAATATTTCCTTTATGATGAAGCCAACGGACAAAATCGCTTTTGTCGGTCCAAATACACAGGCGACTACCACTTTATTCAAAATTCTTGCCGGTGAGATGGAGCCGGATGAGGGAACATATCGATGGGGTGTTACAACAACACAGTCCTATTTCCCAAAAGATAACACCAAAGATTTTAGTCAGGATGAGACCATTGTTGAATGGCTGACTCAATACTCTGAAGATAAAGATCTTACCTATGTCCGCGGGTTCCTTGGACGTATGTTATTTTCAGGAGAAGATGCTCTGAAAAAGGTTGGTGTCTTATCCGGTGGAGAAAAAGTTCGCTGCATGCTTTCTAAATTAATGATCAGCGGCGCTAATATCCTCCTTTTAGATGAACCGACCAACCACTTAGATATGGAATCTATCACAGCGCTTAACGAAGCATTGAAAGATTTTAGCGGAGCCGTGTTATTTACTTCCCAGGATCATCAATTTGTGCAAACGACCGCAAATCGTATTATTGAAATCACTGATCAAGGATTGATCGATAAAGAATGTACCTATGATGAATATCTTGAGAATAATGCAGATGCCAGAAAGAGACAAATCGTAGAAATATCAGAAGAATAAATGATCCCAGAAAGGAAAGCTGGCTGCCATTGCCCCAATGCATAAGAAACTGCCAAAGGGCATACGGTCGCCGGCTTTTTTCTTTTTCACAAACAAACAGTAAAATCCATAGATGCCGCTTAAAAACGATGCCGCTGCGAAAGCACATAAAAGCCTTTTCCATCCAAGAAAGATTCCGCAGACCGCTGCCAGTTTGATATCTCCTCCACCGATTGCATACGGCCTCACTTTCGTCACAATATAAAACGGAAGGCTGATCACAATCATTCCGAACCCTCTTTCATCCATCGAAATTTCCGGAAAACACAGCCATCCAACACACCCGACAATCCCTAAAAATATTTGGAATCGATTCGGTATTTTCATGGTTCGCCAATCCGATATACCCACTGCCAGCAAACCAATGCCCCAAAACAGCAAACATATTATTCTTGCTATAGAAAGCATCCAATCACCCCTCCCTTTATCTACAAACCTTGTTATATTTTTTATTTCATAGGATCAAAGTATCCTATGAAATAAAAAAGCCAGAGACAATAAACTCTTGTCCCTGGCTGACAAATCTTAAATGTTCTGATTCTATACATACTGGATGTTCACTGCTACCGGACGGAATGTACGTCCTACCATGTTCATCACGCTCTTGACCACGGTGGTGCATACGTGAACGATATAGCGAATATCTTCCTGAACGGTATGCTGTAACTTCATATAACTATTATGAATGCTTCTGATATAAGATGAAAGTTCTTCCATAGAATCATATGCAGCTACCTGCTCTCTGATCTCGAAGGCTTCTTCTGTCTCTAAAAAAGCTCTCATCTCATGCTTCAGGTCTCTCTCATAATAACAATGATCTTTTACATTGCCATCATAATGATTATTATGAGGGAAAGTAAAATAATCCGCAATATAATGAATAATGACTCCCAGTCTTGCACAATGACGCATATTCATACCCTTCTCAGGATCATAATTAGATACAAACTGGATAAGTTTCTGTTCAATTCCTTGATAAGTCACATCAAACTTATGGGGTGTCGTTACGAAAGAAGGTCTACAATCCGGCCAAATGCTTCCTACATAGAATGGAAGTTTATAGTCAAAGACATCTCCTAATTGCAGTGAATCCATGATCTGTCCGGCTAACGAAATATGTGATTTCTTTCTCATATCAACAAATACTCCTTATATATTGGATGCTGATTAACAGTTAGGGAACACCCTTGATTTGGATTATATATTGTTTTCAGACAATAATCAATCACTTTTTTATTGTTTATATTTTTTTAATAAATATAAAATAGTATGAGAAGAAAATCCTTTTCGAGCGAAATAATTGTAAAACTTTTGAAAATTTTCTTCTGTGACGGTTCCCTTTTGGCGGATCCGCTTTTCCAATTGTCCTTCTAGTATCTCCATCTCATTATATTCATATTCATCCCAGATGTGTTCCAACAGACTGCTTTTGATTCCTTTCTGCCTTAATTCCTGCATCATCTGCCGCCGGCTCTTTGAATCTGCTTTATATTCCATATACCTTCTGACATATTCCTCATCATTGATATATCCGTATAATTCTACGTATGCAACTGCATCCTCCACCACATGTTCCGGATACTCCAAACGAAGCAGGCGGTCCTGCAGTTCTTTTCTCGTTCGGTCTTTATATTCCAGGAGAGACAATGCCTTGCGCTCTGCACGCTGAAGCAGCATCTTCTGCATAGCAGCAAAACGATCCTCATCCATCTCCTGATTTTCCCGAATTCCCAATTCCCGCATCTCACTTGGGTATAATAAGCAAAAACTTTCTTCATCCAGAAAAACTCGGGTCCTCCGCTTCCCGGCATCCTCAAGTTTTGTGATCCACATTATTTGTCTGCCTTCTCTTTCCCTGCTTTCTTCGTATCATCTTTTGCATTCTCTGCTGCCTGATCTTCCTCGATCAAACCATAATGAACTCTAATGGCATGTTCCACTGTCTCCGCGATCTCCGGATGTTCTTCCAGATATTTCTTACAGTTCTCTCTTCCCTGTCCGATCTTCTCTCCGTTATAAGCATACCAGGCACCGCTTTTGTGAATGATATCTGCCTGAGCCGCCAAATCTAAGATATCGCCATATTTGGAAATTCCCTTGCCGAACATAATATCAAATTCAGCCTGTTTAAACGGCGGAGCTACTTTATTCTTCACAACCTTGATCCTTGTACGGTTTCCGATCATCTCTCCGCCCTGTTTTAAAGTTTCAATCCTGCGGACATCCAGTCGGATGGACGAATAGAACTTCAAAGCTCGTCCGCCCGTTGTCGTCTCAGGATTGCCAAACATTACTCCGACCTTTTCACGAAGCTGATTGATGAAAATGACCGTACAGTTAAATTTATTTACTACACCTGTCAGCTTCCTCAATGCCTGAGACATGAGTCTTGCCTGAAGACCTACATGGCTGTCTCCCATATCTCCGTCGATCTCTGCCTTTGGAACCAGAGCAGCGACAGAATCCACGATAATGATGTCTACCGCTCCGGAACGCACCATCGTCTCTGCAATCTCTAATCCCTGCTCTCCTGTATCCGGCTGAGAAATATAAAGATTGTCAATATCCACACCAATGTTCTTGGCATATACCGGATCCAGCGCATGCTCCGCATCGATAAAACCGGCAATTCCGCCTCTCTTCTGTACCTCTGCTACCATATGTAATGCCACGGTAGTCTTACCGCTGGATTCCGGGCCATAGACTTCTATGATCCTTCCCTTCGGTATGCCGCCGACTCCAAGGGCAATGTCGAGACTGATGGAGCCAGTCGGTGTAACATCAATCGTCCGATCCGCCTGATACTCTCCAAGCTTCATGACAGATCCTTTGCCGTATTCTTTCTCAATCTTAACTAAAGCGGCATCCAGAGCCTGCAGTTTGTCGTCCTGTTTCATAATCAAATTCTCCTTCATTCAAATAATATCTATCAGAGAGTATGCCTTCCTGTGCCGACATACTCCCTAAACCTATGGGCTTCGCTCCCCATTTCATCCCAATCTTTTATGAGTGTTAACAGTATAACATATGTCTTTGATGAAAACAAGTGTTCGTCCGAATATTTGTTCGTTTTCTATACTATTCTTCTTCTAAGGCTAAACGTACCATCGTCATCGCTTTGCTTACTGCTACCTCGCGGACTTTCTGGCGATTTCCCCGAAGCTGACATTTTTGAACTTTCGTTTTTTGACCAACCGTCACACCGATATATACAAGCCCTGCTTTCTTTTCTTTCGTCTCGCCGCCCGGTCCCGCAAGGCCGGTGATGCCGACTCCTACATCCGCTTTTGCAGCCTTAGCCACACCCTCTGCCATTTGTCGGGCGGTCTCTTCTGATACAGCGCCGAATTCTTTTAACGTCTCTTCCCTCACGCCTAAATATTTCATTTTTGCTTCATTGGAGTAGGTAATAAAACTTTCATTTAATACATTGGATGCCCCAGGAACATTGACTAATCTTCCAACAAACATTCCTGCTGTGCAGGATTCCGCCGCTGCAATCGTGTATTTTTTTCGATCCAAAGCCTCTACCAGAACTTCTTCCAAGGTTACATCTTCTTTCTCTGTATAAATCTTATGTCCAAAGCGTTTTCGAAGTTCTTTCACCATTGGTTCTACCAGTTTCTCAGCCTCTTCTTCTGTATTGGCGTTTGCCGTAACCCTAAGATGAACTTCTCCTAATTTTGCATAAGGCGCAACCGTTGGATTGCTCTGATTTTCGATCAAATCCAAAATCTCTGTCTCTACCGCGCTCTCTCCCATACAATCAATCTTTACTACTTTGGAAAACAGTGCTTCCGATCCTAATTTCTTCAAAATCGGCTCTGCTTGCAGATGAAACATCGGAATCAATTCGCTTGGAGGCCCCGGCAGCAAAATGACTTCTTTTCCATTCTTCTCGTGAATCACCATTCCCGGTGCTGTTCCATTGTCATTATAGAGAACCGTGCAATTCTCCGGAACCAAAGCCTGTTTTAAATTATTTTCTGTCATTGGACGCTTGGTCGCCGCAAAGTATTCTTTCAGTCTGCGAAGCGCTTCTGCATCTTCCACAAGCTCTTGCCCGCAGGCTTTTGCTGCAATTTCTTTTGTAAGGTCATCTTTTGTCGGCCCAAGTCCTCCGGACAAAATCAAGATATCCGAACGCTTCAGACCCTGCCGAATGACCTCCTCCACTCTTTTTGGATTATCGCCTACTGTCGTTTCAAAAAAAACGCTTATGCCTAAAGAGGCTAAGCGTTCTGATAAGTAGGCAGCATTGGTATTCACGATATTTCCTAATAAGATTTCTGTTCCTACGCAAATAATTTCTGCTGTCATTTGATTTAATTCCCTTCTGATAATACTTGTCTGTTTTTATATAAGTAATCTACCAAAGATATAATGGTCAATGCTACCGCGATGACAATCAGCACATTCTCGATCAATACTGCTGTTTTATTTCCTAAATCAATAATCAGCATAATAATCATGAACATCTGAAAATTAGTCTTAAATTTTCCCCAGTAGCTGGCAGCAATGACAACGCCATTGTCTGAAGCCACCAGACGGAATCCGCTGATAATAAATTCTCTTGCAATAATCGTAATCGCTACCAAAGAAGACAGGCGGTCCATACCGACCAACGCAATCATTGCAGAGCATACGAGAAGTTTATCTGCCAAGGGGTCCATAAATTTCCCGAAATTCGTGACCAGATTATATTTCCGCGCAATATGCCCATCCAGAAAATCAGTCAGGCTGGCAAGAATAAAAACCGCGGCGGCAATCCACTTGCTGGCGGAACCGACTGTATCGGTCAAGAGGAAAAACAAAAAGACCGGTATCATCAACACTCTTAATATTGTTAGCTTATTTGGTAAATTCATTCGTTACATCTCCTATAACATCATATTCTTTTCCTTGTGTAATTTTAACATAAACAAAGTCACCTGTCATCAATTCCCGAGGTGAATTTATGAAGACACATCCATCGACCTTTGGAGCATCCATATAAGAGCGTCCAACATAAATATCATCTTCATACAGATATCCTTCTACCATGACCTTTATGACTTTCCCTACCATATTCCTCGTATGTTCTAATGAAATTTGCTGCTGAAGAGCCATAATTTCATCTCTTCGCTGTTCCTTGATCTCTTCCGGGATCTGATCTTCAAATTCTGCCGCAGGTGTATCTTCCTCCTGTGAGTAAGTAAAAACACCCAACCGCTCAAATCTGCATTCTTTTACAAAATCAAACAGTCCTTCGTGATCCTCCCAGGTTTCTCCCGGAAAACCGGAAATCAGAGTCGTTCGAATCGCAATATCCGGAATTTCTTTCCGAAGCTTTCCGATAATCGCTGTCAGATCTTCTCTGCTGGTCCTTCTTCCCATCCGCTGCAAAATACGATTCTCGCTGTGCTGAATCGGCATATCAATGTAATTGCAGACTTTTTCTTCTGTCTTCATCACTTCGATCAGCTCATCCGTCACTTCTTCCGGATAGCAATATAAGAGTCGGATCCATTCAATTCCTTCAATCCGGCAAAGCCTGCGCAAAAGATTTGGAAGTTCTTTTTTTCCGGTTAAGTCTTTTCCGTAAAGTGTCACTTCCTGCGCAACCAGCACAAGCTCTTTTACACCTTCGGCAGCCAGCTGCCTTGCTTCTTCTAATAATACTTCCATCGGCACACTTCGAAAATGTCCTCGAATCTTCGGGATAATACAATAAGTGCATCGTTTATCGCATCCTTCCGCTATTTTCAGATAAGCCATATGGCTTCCTGTCGTAATCATTCTCTTGACCTTCGGATGACTTGGAAGATAATCGACACTTTCATAATGCTCGTAAGTCTTACCGGCAAGCGCCTGATTTACCGCTTCCACGATCGAGTCATAACTTGTTGTTCCAAGAACCGCGTCGATCTCCGGAATCTCTTTTAAAATCTCATCTTTGTATCTCTCTGACAAACATCCTGCAACAACCAACGCCTTCAAATTCTGTTCTTTGTACTGAGCCATCTCCAAGATTGTCTCAATGCTCTCTTCTTTTGCGTCATGGATAAAACAGCAGGTATTGATAACAATCACATCTGCCTCGGTCTCATCATCCGTCAAGGTATATCCGTTCTCGGCGAGCATTCCAAGCATAACTTCGCTGTCTACCAGATTCTTATCACATCCGAGAGAAATAAATAATATTTTCATTTCTTTATTCTCCAAACAATTTTTTTGACTCTACACAGTTCTTCATCAGCATGGCGATGGTCATAGGGCCAACTCCTCCGGGAACCGGAGTAATCGCAGAGACTTTCGGCTCCACTTTGTCAAAATCCACATCCCCGCAAAGCTTATTATCTTCATTCCTGTGGATTCCCACATCAATCACGACAGCACCCTCTTTTACATAAGAGTCATCGATAAATTTCGGTTTTCCGATCGCTACGACCAGAATATCCGCTCTTTTACAAACTTCTTTTAGATTCTTTGTACGGGAATGACAGATTGTCACCGTTCCATTCTCGCGAAGAAGCAGGATCGACATTGGTTTTCCGACAATATTGCTTCGTCCGAGTACCACACATTCTTTTCCCTCAATCTCTACACCAGAGCGTTTCAAAAGCTGAATCACACCTGCCGGAGTGCATGGTAAAAATCCATCTTCTCCGATGACCATATTTCCTACGCTGACCGGATGAAATCCATCTACGTCTTTTTTCGGATCAATTGCCAGCAGCACCTCATCCTCATTCATATGATCCGGCAGAGGAAGCTGCACAAGAATTCCGTTTATCTTGGAATCTTCATTGCATTTTCGGATAATATCCAGCAATTCTTCCTGTGTCGTACTTTCCGGCAGCTCATAGCTGACAGACTCAATTCCTGTGTATTCACAGGCTCTTTTTTTATTTCTTACATAAACACTGGAGGCCGGGTCAGCTCCCACCTGGATCACCGCCAAAGCGATCTCCTTGCCTTCTTCTTTCAGAGCCGCAACCTCTTCTCTTACTTCGTCTTTGATTTCAGCTGAAATCTTCTTTCCATCGATTATCATAGCCATGATTTCTTTATTTTCTCCTTTATTAAAATAATCCGCTGATGACGCCGTTTTCATCTACGTCAATACCTTCTGCGGCCGGTCGTTTCGGAAGTCCCGGCATTGTCATAATATCACCGGTTAACGCAACCAAAAATCCTGCGCCCGCATTTACATAGATCTCACGGATCGTAATATCAAATCCTTCCGGACGACCTAATTTCTTCGGATCATCGGACAGAGAATACTGATTCTTTGCCATACAGATCGGTAAATTGGAGAATCCTAATTCTTCCAGACGTTTCTTCTGGCGAGCAGCCGCCGGAGTATAACTGACTCCATCCGCACCATAGATCTTCTTTGCGATTGTCTCGATTTTTTCATCAATCGTATCGTCATAAGAATACAGCGGTTCATAATGACTTTCTTTATTTTCCAACGTACGAAGCAATGCTTTTCCAAGTTCTTTTCCGCCTTCGCCGCCTTTTTCCCATACCTGAGACAGGGCAAACTCACAGTCTCTCTCTTCGCAGAAATTCTTAATAAAATTAAGCTCTGCTTCCGTATCGGTCACGAACTGATTCAATGTAACAACAACCGGTACACCGTAAAGTTTCAGGTTCTCAATATGTTTTTCCAGATTTACGATTCCTTTGCTCAGGGCGTCAATATTCTCTACACTTAACTGATCTTTCGGAACTCCCCCGTTATATTTCAGGGCGCGCACTGTTGCTACCAAAACAATTGCATCCGGACGCAGACCAGCCATCGGACATTTGATATCCAGGAACTTTTCCGCTCCAAGATCCGCTCCGAATCCCGCCTCTGTGATTGTAATATCAGATAGTTTTAAAGCAAGCTTGGTTGCCTGTACACTGTTGCAGCCATGAGCAATGTTTGCAAAAGGCCCTCCATGAACAAAGGCCGGCGTATGCTCCAATGTCTGGATCATATTCGGTTTTAATGCATCCTTTAACAGCGCTGCCATAGCCCCTACTGCATTCAGATCTTTTGCTGTGACCGGTTCCCGATCCATGTTATAAGCAACAATGATTTTTCCTAAACGTTCTTTCAAATCTTCCATATCATTGGCAAGACAGAGAATCGCCATGATCTCGGATGCTACCGTGATCACAAAATGATCTTCTCTTACCACACCGTCTACTTTTCGTCCAAGACCTACCACAATATTGCGAAGCGCCCGGTCATTCATATCAAGGCAACGCTTCCAAACAATGTCTCTTGTATCGATATTCAACTCATTTCCTTGCTGAATGTGATTATCCAGCATTGCTGCCAAAAGATTATTTGCTGATGTAATTGCATGAAAATCTCCTGTAAAATGCAGATTCAAATCTTCCATCGGAACGACCTGGGCATATCCTCCGCCTGCTGCTCCTCCTTTGATGCCAAAACATGGTCCAAGAGACGGCTCTCTTAATGCACAAATCGTCTTCTTGCCAAGTAGATTCAGCGCCTGGGCAAGACCTACGCTCGTTGTCGTCTTTCCTTCTCCTGCAGGTGTCGGATTAATGGCAGTTACAAGAACCAGCTTCCCATCTTCGTTGTTCTTTACTTCATCCATAAATCCGGAATCAAACTTCGCTTTATATTTTCCATAAAGCTCCAAGTCATCTTCCTTGATTCCAATACTTGCTGCCACTTCTTTGATTGGCTTTAACTCTGCTTCCTGCGCAATTTGAATATCTGTTTTCATATTCGTATCCTTTCTATAAATACTCTTCTTTATATTGTTCAAATTCTTCTTTGCTCATTAAGACTTTTCTTGATTTTGTACCTTCGCCTTCACCCACGATCCCGGCTTCACACAGCTGATCCATCAGACGAGCTGCACGGTTAAATCCTATCTTAAACACACGCTGCAAGCTTCCGATGGATGCCTTATCTTTCTCAATTACAAACATCGCTGCCTCTTCAAAATGCTCGTCCAGTTCCTGAGAAGCAGAAGATTTGACTGCTGCGGTCTGTATCTTTTCCTGAACTTGAGATCCGTATTCATCCTCTTCTTCCAAATTCTGATCTTTCAAAAATGAAACGACTTTTGATACTTCTTCATCGCTGACAAAAGCTCCCTGAACTCGGATCGGTTTTTGATATCCGGACGGATAAAAAAGCATATCTCCCTTTCCAAGCAATTTCTCCGCTCCATTCATATCAATGATTGTTCTGGAATCAACACCCGATGAAACGGCAAAAGCAATTCTGGAAGGCACGTTTGCCTTGATCAATCCTGTGATTACATTCACTGACGGACGTTGGGTCGCAATTACCAAATGAATTCCCGCTGCCCTGGCAAGCTGAGATAAACGAACAATCGCGTCTTCCACTTCTCCGGGCGCTACCATCATAAGATCTGCCAGCTCATCAATGATAATAACAATCTGAGGAAGCGTCTTAAAATCTTCTCCTGCGGTTCCATCTCTCTCAGCCTCTTTGACCTTTTCATTGTAGCCTTTCAGATTCCTTACATTGACTTCCGCAAACTTCTTATAGCGGTCTCCCATCTCCATGACCGCCCAGTTTAATGCGCTGGACGCCTGTTTTGGATCTGTCACCACCGGAATCAGCAAATGCGGAATTCCCTGATAAGCACTTAACTCCACAACTTTCGGATCGATCATAATCAGTTTTACTTCTTCCGGTCTTGCCTTATACAAAATACTCATAATCAATGTGTTAATACACACAGATTTACCGGATCCCGTAGCTCCTGCAATCAGTAAATGGGGCATCTTTGCAATATCTGAAACAACGATTCCTCCGGATAAATCTTTTCCCACCGCGAAGGAAATCTTTGATTCATTTCGCTTAAATTCACTATTTTCCACCAATTCACGGAACATGACCATCTGATTGGTCTTATTCGGTACCTCGATTCCGATCGCCGCCTTGCCGGGAATCGGCGCCTCGATTCTGATATCCGCTGCTGCCAGGTTCAGCTTGATGTCATCTGCCAGACTTACGATCTTGCTGACCTTGACGCCTTGTTCCGGATGCAGTTCAAATCGAGTAACCGAAGGTCCGCAGCTGAATTTATCCACTTTGACGCGAACCCCAAAATTCTCCAAAGTCTGCTGAAGTTTTCTTGCCGTCTGCTGAAGTTCTGCCCTGCTCGTCGAACGTCCGGAACTTCCTTTATCCAATAAAGTCACCGGCGGAAAAATATAACTTCCGTCTTCTCTGGCCGCCGGAAGAATCTCTGCCTCCGGCATTACATTCGCTCTGGCCGGTGCCTTTTGGCGTGTTCTTCTTTTCTTGCTCACTGCCTGCTCAGATTCCGTCTCCTCTTTCTCTGCTTCTATCACAGCAGCGGTTTCTGTCTCATAAGGAAGAGGATCTTCCATCGAGAAGTCCAATGTCTCCGCTGCCGGCTCTTCTTTTGCTGTTTGAGACGTCTCCGGCTCTTCCGGTGTCGGCATTGCATCCTCCGGTCTTGGGCGATGAAACCTAAGATCCGGAATCTTATGTACAAAACTTTTCGTTTCTTTTTGGGGCTCTGTTTCCTGTCTGCTCTTCGTTTTTGCTTTCTCATCCTTTGCTTTTTTACATTTCTTCAAAAACGGAATCACAACTCTCTGCAAGAAAGAGAGAAACGATCGTTCTGTAATCAAAATCACAGAAATCATAGAAATTAGAAATACAACAACAATCGTTCCGGCCATCCCTGTCTCTCGATATAAAAAAGAGCAGATCCAGCCTCCGATCAAGCCTCCCCCAATATGGTGTACACTGCTGAAATAGAACGCTTCTTCCATCTGATTCACTTCGATATCCAAAATCATCTGAAGAAATGCGGATACCATGCACAACAAAAGCATGGAGAAAAAAGTTTTCTTCACCGCAAGACTGCTGTAATTGTTGGATATCAGCAAAATCGACAGAAAGAACCCTGCTATTGGAATAATATAGAACGTTCCTCCGAAAATTCCAAATAGAAAAGAACTAATATCGTCTCCTAAATATCCACACCATCCTAAATTACTAAAAAATAAAAAAAGAAAAAGCGCAAAGACAATCAGGACCGCTATTTCTTTATAAAAAGGTTCAAAATCTTTCCTTTTCTTCCGGCTCCTGCCAGATGTCTTTCTTTTTCTTGTTCTCTTTGCTGCCATAAATTATGATACCTCTCTTCGTAATCATGCAACGCTCTTCTTACCCATGCATAATACTGTCTCTATATTTTACAATTAAATCCGCAAATAAGCAAGCGGTAAGTGGCTTGTTTCCTTATCGAAATGGAAAACGGAGCAGCTTGATGAACCACTCCGTCTTCTTTTGCTTTTGTATTCTTCTCTTCCTAAAGTCTTTGATCAGTATTTTGCTGTCTCCGGCGGAACAAAAGTCTCAGCCTCTTTTACGAACTTATTGACCTGTACCTTTGCTTTGTTGACCGGAATGTTAGTTCCCGCACCTGCGACACATCCTCCCGGACATCCCATACCTTCGATCAAATAACCGTTTTTCTTTCCTGCCTTTGCCTGAAGCAGCATCTTCCTGCATTCTGCCAATCCTTCCACATGATCGATCTTAATCTCCGTATCCGGATAATATTCCTTGATGCAAGCTTCGATAGCTCCTGCAACACCACTGGCAACCGCATATCCTCTTCCAGCACCAAAGGCATCGTTTAATTCCACTTCTTTATCATAAGTATTGAAATCAATATCTTTTGCCTCGAACATGGCTGCCAGTTCTTCAAATGTAATTACAAAATCCACTTCGCTTCGGACAGATTTTCTTGATGCCTCTAACTTCTTCGCCACACAAGGACCTACAAAGACGATCTTCGCATCTTTATTCGTCTCTCTGGCAGCTCTTGCGGTAGCTACCATCGGCGTCAGCGCATTGGAAATCTGATCAATCACTTCCGGGAAATACTTCTTTCCAAGCATCGACCAAGATGGACAGCAGGAAGTCAATAAGAACGGCACCTCTCCTGTTGCTACGCCATGGGCATAGTGTTCTGCCTCTTCCAAAGCTCCTGCATCCGCACCAACTGCAACTTCCCATACATCAAAAAATCCAATGTCCAGCAGGGCCGCTTTGATCTTGTTCGGTGTTGCCTTCGGTCCGAATTGTCCTACGAACGCAGGCGCCAAAATCGCAATCACTTCATTCCCTTCGTTCATTGCCTTAATCAGCTGATAAATCTGGGACTTGTCAGCAATTGCTCCGAATGGACAGCTCACCATACACATACCGCAGGAAACACACTTGTCCGGATCAATCTTCGCACGTCCGGCATAGTCTGTACCAATCGCTCCTACACCGCAGGCAATCTCACACGGTCTCTTTCTCTCATGAATCGCACTGTAAGGACATACTTTGCTGCACTGTCCGCATTTGATACATTTATCCTGATCAATATATGAATATCCATCTACAAAACTAATCGCATCCTTCGGACATACTTCCATACAAGGGTGTGCCATACAGCCCTGACATTCTCCGCCTACGATAAATGCCTTGTCCTTACAGGCATTACAGGCAGATGGAATGACCTGGAGAAGCGGCGGCTCATAATATTTCTCAGAAATATTGCTCTCATCAATGCCTTTTGTGATTCTTGCCGGTCTGTCCGCAGGACGCAGGGACATTCCCATCGCAAGACGGAGTCTCTCTCCGACAACGGCTCTTTCTCGATAGATGCTGTCACGATAGCGGGCAATCTCGCCAGGAACGATCTCATATGGTAAATCCTCAATCTTACTAAGGTCTTTCTGTTCATATGCAAATTTTGCGATTTCTTTAAATACACGTCTCCGTATCTCACGGACAGGGGTCTCTATTCCTCTCATGCTGCATCCTCCTTCACGTTTGTTAAATAAAAAACAATTCTTTTTTAATATTTTACACTATATTTAACAAAAGAAAAAGGCTTTTTTTGTATTTTCTGTATCATCCCTTAGAACTTATTCCGTGTATTCCTCTGAAATCCCACATAATTCCCTTAACTTACAAAATGCTTCTTTCATACCTCCCAAATGATCGATCAGACCTCTCTGCACTGCTTCTTCCCCGGAAAGAATCGTACCCACATCCTTCACCTGTTCGCCTACTGCGAGCATTAACCGCTCAATCTCTTTTTGTTCCATTTTAGAATGATCACTGATAAAACGGGTAATCCGATCCTGGATCTTTTCAATATTGCGGTAGCTCTGTATCACTCCGATAAATGTTCCGCCGGTCCTTACCGGATGAATCATCATGGTTGCACTTTTTACGATAAAAGAATAATCGGCAGATACCGCCAGAGGCACCCCTATAGAATGACTTCCTCCGAGAACAAGAGAAACCGTAGGCTTGCTTAAAGAAGCAATTAATTCCGCCAAAGCAAGTCCACATTCCACATCCCCTCCAATCGTATTAATAAGAATTAAGACTCCTTTGATCTGATCATCGCTTTCTGCTTTTGCAAGTGTTGGAATCATATGCTCATATTTTGTTGTCTTCGTTCCTTGAGCAGCATTTTGATGCCCTTCAATTTCTCCGATGATCGTCATAATATGAATCCCATTCAAATCCAAATCTCCGGTCTCTTGAATCTCTTCTCTCATTTCTTCCTTCATCATCCATACCTTCCTTTCACACTAATAAAGGAGGAAGCATACACTTCCTCCTTCTAGAATTCCATTTCGGTATTTAATTTATTCAGCAATCTCAAAAGAAATCAGCAGATCTTCCTGATTTACCTGTTCTCCTTCTTTGACATAAATCTTATCAACTTTACCTTCTACTTTAGAAACAACGGTTGTTTCCATCTTCATCGCTTCTACTGTCATCAGAGGCATGTTAACCGTTACCTCATCGCCTTCATTGACAAGGACTTTGCCGACAGTTCCAGGTATCGTAGAACCAAGATGCGCCGGATTGGATTTGTCTGCTTTGACTCTTCCATCTGCTTTTACTTCCAGGTTCTTATCCAATACTTTAATTTCGCGGATGGATCCGTTGACTTCAAAATCAAGCAGGCGGTAACCATCTTCGTCAGGCTCAGACATATCTGTAAACTTGATGATCAGATATTTTCCTTCATCCAGGCGGAGCACCGTCTCTTCTCCTTTTCGAAGCCCATAGAAGTATACATGGCTTTCCAGACCAGAAACGTCATTGTAAGCCTCAAAATGTCTGCAGTAATCTTCATATACTTTCGGATACAAAGCATAGCTTAAAGCTTTCTGCTGCAAAACATCCGGATCTTCCATATTCTCTGTATAGAAGTTTTCTTTCAGACCGTTCTTGATATAATCAAAATCTTCATCCGGAAGCAGGCTTCCAGGACGTACCGTAATCGGTTCTTTTCCTTTCAGGATGATCTTCTGCAGTTCTTCTGGGAAACCTCCCTCCGGCTGTCCAATCATACCTTCAAAATATTCTACGACAGAATCCGGATAGGATAAATCTTTTCCAACCGTCAGGATATTTTCCTTTGTCAGATTATTCTTGAACATAAAGATCGCAAAATCACCAACTACTTTGGAAGATGGCGTTACTTTTACGATATTGCCCAACAATTCATTGGCGTCTTTGTAAAGGCCTTTGATTTCCTCAAAGTCTTCTGCCGCACCCATTTCTTTTACCTGGGCAAGGAGGTTGGAATACTGGCCTCCAGGAATCTCATATTTGTAGATCTCTGTATTTGGTGCGTCCATTCCGCTCTCAAATTGTTTATAGACCGGACGGATTCTTGCATAATACTGGCTCAATTCTGTTAATTCATCTGTATCAAGCCCTGTATCCCTCTCCGTACCTTTCAACGCTTCTACCAATGAATTCATACATGGGTTGCTGGTCATGGAACTCATAGATCCAATCGCACAGTCTGCGATATCCAGACCGGCTTCCGCTGCCATCAGCAATGTGCTGACACCATTTCCTGTGGAATCATGGGTATGAAGGTTTACCGGAATCTTCAATTCTTCTTTTAATGCAGAGATCAGTTTCTTCGCCGCATATGGCTTCACTAATCCTGCCATATCTTTGATTGTGAAAATATGCACACCGAGACTTTCTAATTCTTTTGCTTTTCTCACATAGTAATCCAACGTATATTTCGTCTCATTCGGATCTGTGATATCGCCGGTATAGCAAATTGCACCTTCTACGATCTTTCCTGTCTTAAGCGCTGTCTCAATCGGCATCTTCATGTTCTCAACCCAGTTTAAGCTGTCAAATACACGGAAAACATCAACGCCTCGTTTTGCTGCTTCTTCAATAAAAGCTTTTACCACATTGTCTGGATAGTTGCTGTATCCAACTGCATTGGAAGCTCTTAAAAGCATCTGGATCAATGTATTCGGCATATGTTCTCTCAAAAGCTCTAAACGTTTCCAAGGAGATTCTTTTAAGAAACGATAGGCGGTATCATAAGTTGCTCCGCCCCATGCTTCTACAGAAAAAGCTTCCTGCATAAACACATTGGCAGCATCAGATGCTCCTACCAGGTCTTTGGTACGCATACGAGTCGCCATCAAAGACTGCTGGGCATCCCGCATTGTTGTATCAGTAATATAAAGTTTCTTTTCTCCTAAGATTTTCTGTGTGAATCCCTCTGCGCCAAGCTTTAAGAATTCATCTCTGGCACCATATACCGGGCGCTCTTTGTCAAACTTTGGAAGAATTCTTTGTTCAAAATATGGTTTGTCTTCTGCGTGCTGTTCATTAACCATCTTATTTCCCAAGAATTCCAGAATCTTCGTTGCACGGTCCTGGCTTTCCGGAAGCAGGAACAATTCCGGTGTATCCTCGATAAATGTTGTATAGCAATTTCCTGTACGGAATGTCTCATGGTTCAGCACGTTAATCAAAAACGGAATGTTCGTCTTAACGCCTCGAATCCTTGTCTCCTTCAACACACGGATTGATTTGTCAACTGCTCTTGCAAATGTTCTGTCATGAGAAATCGCCTTTACTAACAAGCTGTCGTAGTATGGTGTAATCTCAGCTCCGGAATAAGCGTTTCCTCCGTCTAATCGGATTCCATTTCCCGCACCGGAACGATAAACCGTGATCTTACCGGTATCCGGAAGGAAATTATTCAGCGGATCTTCCGTTGTGACACGAGTCTGAATAGAGTATCCATTACAGGTGATAGCTTCCTGGCTCTCGATTCCAACTTCCTCTGAATCCAGCGGATATCCTTCTGCAATCAGGATCTGTGTCTGGACAATATCAATTCCGGTTACCATCTCTGTAATTGTATGTTCTACCTGTACACGAGGATTCATCTCAATAAAATATGCGTTGTTGTCCGCATCAACTAAAAATTCCAGTGTTCCGGCATTGGTATATCCTACATGCTTTGCTAAACGGATAGAGCAATCGAAAATCTGCTGACGAACCTCTTCCGGCACGCTGAAAGCAGGAGCATATTCTACGACTTTTTGATGACGTCTCTGTACAGAGCAGTCACGGTCATACAAATGTACCACATGTCCATACTCGTCACCGATCACCTGTACTTCAATATGTTTCGGGCTCTTTAAATATTTCTCAACAAAGATCTGGTCATCACCAAATGCTTTCTTTGATTCATCTCTTGCTTCTGCATATTCTTTCGGCATCTCTTCTGCGGAATTTACAATACGCATTCCGCGTCCGCCTCCGCCGTTGGAAGCTTTCAGCATAACCGGGTAGCCTACATGATCCGCGATCTTTAACACTTCATCCAGCTCATGCACTGCGTGGTCTACACCAGGAATAATCGGTACTCCCGCCTCAATCGCCATCTGCTTAGAAGAAATCTTATCTCCCATCTTCCGCATCAGATCAGAAGCCGGACCGATAAATGTGATGCCGTTCTTTTCACAGGCATCTACGAATTCCGGATTCTCTGAAAGGAATCCATATCCCGGATGGATCGCATCTACATTCTTTTCCTTTGCAATACGAATGATCGTAGGAATATCCAAATATGCATCGATCGGTCCTTTATCCGGATTCAGACCGTAAGACTCATCTGCTTTTGAACGGAATAAGGCATAACGGTCTTCTTTTGAGAAAACGCCGACCGTGGTAATGCCAAGTTCGTTTAACGCACGGAAAACTCGAATTGCAATCTCACCACGGTTGGCAACCAATACTTTTTTAAATTTCTTTATCTCCATGGCTGTCTCCTTTTCATAAGTTTCATACAAAATTGTATTTTTACGGAACATTATATCTCAAAATCCGCTTTTTTACAATAGCTGACAGAAAAGAAAGCGGAACTGACCACTTTCCATGTACTGTATTTTACGTTTTTTACAGAAAAAAGAATCCTGCAGGTGCAGGATTCTTCATTGCTTTCTCTTATTCTTCTGCTTTATCGTCTTCATTCAGAAGAGCTTTCATGCTCAGGCTGATCTTACGCTCATCTTTCTTGAAATCAACCACTTTCGCTGTGATCTCCTGTCCGATATTCAGTACATCAGAAGGTTTCTCGATATGTTCTTTGGCAATCTGAGAAACATGTAAAAGTGCATCGATTCCGGATTCCAACTCAATGAAAGCTCCAAAATCTGTCATACGAGCAACACGGCCTGTTACGTTGTTGCCGACTTTGTACTTGTCTTCTGCTGTCAGCCATGGATTCTCTTCTGGGAACTTGAGACTTAACGCGATCTTCTCGCCCTGGATATCTTTGATCAGAACCGTTACCTTATCTCCAATACTGAAGACTTTCTTCGGATTCTCAACACGTCCCCAAGACATCTCTGAAATATGAAGAAGTCCGTCTGCTCCTCCTAAGTCGATGAATGCTCCGAAGTCTGTTACATTCTTAACGACTCCGTCGATCTTCATTCCAATCTCAATTCTTGCGAATAATTCTTTCTGTTTTTCCTTCTTAGCTGCTACTAATAACTGCTTGCGGTCACCGATGACTCTTCTCTTACGAGGATTGAACTCGCTGATCACGAATTCGATCTCCTGTCCTTCATATTTCTTGAGATCTCTCTCATAAGAATCAGATACCAGGCTTGCAGGAATAAATACACGTGCCTCATCGATCAGGACGCTTAATCCTCCGTCTAATACCTGTGCTACCGGTGCCTTCAATACTTCTTTATTCTCATAAGCTTCCTCAAGACGCTTATTACCTTTTTCAGCTGCTAATCTCTTATACGTAAGGAGAACCTGTCCCTCTCCGTCATTCACTTTAAGAACTTTTGTCTCCATCGTATCACCAACTTTGGCAACCGTCGTTAAATCCAAGTTTGCAGAATCATTAGAGTATTCGCTTCTTGTCAGAATACCATCCGCTTTGTAGCCGATGTTCAGGATGATCTCGTCTGGTTTTACATCGATAACAGTTCCTTCGACTACCTCTCCATTATGAATCGTAACTAAACTTTCCTCTAATAATTGTTCAAAACTCTTTTCTGTCATGCTAGCATGAACCTCCTTGATAATTTTCTGTGGGGTTGAGGCCCCCGCTGTAATACCTACCTTACCAGTCGATTCAAAAAGCTTCAAATCCAGGTCGTCCAGTGTCTGTATAAAGATCGTGCGTGCGCACTCTTTGCTGCTGATTTCAAATAACTTCTGGCTGTTAGAGCTATGCTTGTCTCCAATGACAATCATTGCATCTACATTCTTCGCTATAGATCTTGCTTCCAGTTGACGCTCTTCTGTGGCATTACATATTGTATTACATACTTCTATATCATAACCCTTTTTTTCGATAATTTCAACTATATCTTTAAATTTCTTGTAATTAAATGTCGTTTGAGATACCAGACAAGCCGGCTGGCTCCAATCGATCTCTTCCAGCTGCGCGGCATCCGAAATAATGGTGACTTTCCCGCTGCACCAGCCGCGGATTCCTTCCACTTCCGGGTGTTCTTCACTTCCGGTAATAATGATCTGTTTCCCTGCCCCTCCGGCCTTTTCAACAATCCGATGGATCTTGCGCACAAAAGGACACGTGGCATCTACCAAAGAAAGACCTTTTTCCTCAATCAGGTCATAAATCTCTTTGGGCACCCCATGAGAGCGGATGATAATCGTCCCCTCCTGTAGCTGTTCCAATTCTTCTCTGGAATGCAGGACTTTGACACCCTTTTTTTCCAAATCGGAAACCACATGCTCGTTGTGGATGATTGGTCCATAAGTATACACATGTTCTTTCTTGGCTTCCTGATAGACCGTATCTACCGCTCGTTTTACCCCGAAACAGAAGCCTGCTGTTTTGGCCATAATGACTTCCATATGTTCCTCCGCTACTTTACTTTCTCAAATTCTTTTACGACACAGCTTACGACTTCTTCTATAGTCATATCAGAAGAATCTACCAGTACTGCATCATCTGCCCGCTTAAGCGGTGCAATTTCACGCTCCATATCCTGTTTATCGCGAATGATGATGTCCTGCTCAATCTGATCAAGATCCGCTTCTTCTCCCTTGGCAATCAGCTCATCATAGCGTCGTTTCGCACGGACTTTGGATGAAGCCGTCAAATAAATCTTAAGATCCGCATTTGGAAGCACATGGGTTCCAATGTCTCTTCCATCCATTAAAATATCCGCTTTCTTTGCAAGATCTCTCTGCAGATCCAACAGCGT
Source organism: Candidatus Anaerostipes excrementavium (assembly GCA_019114985.1). GTDB lineage: Bacteria > Bacillota > Clostridia > Lachnospirales > Lachnospiraceae > Anaerostipes > Anaerostipes excrementavium. The sequence continues at coordinate 23,048 of DXEM01000023.1, read as the reverse complement.
CGCTCTTACCTTAGGATAAGCAGATGTCTTAGAAGCCATATTCCCAACTTCTTCGGTGCGGATCAGTCCTGTTACATTTTCACCATTCAACAGAACCTGCTGCATGCCATCTTCATAAGCGATTTCAACATGAATCTTTTCACATGCGGCATTGACTTCCTTCTCATCTTTCTCATTGATTCCATTGCGAATAAAATATAATGCCATCGCACGATACATCGCCCCTGTATCAACATAGATAAATTCCAGTCTCTGTGCTATGGTCTTTGCAATCGTGCTTTTCCCTGCTCCCGCAGGTCCGTCAATTGCTATACTATACATGATTTTTTCCTCCTAATCACAACCGGCGAGAAATCCGGTAGACCATGCGATCTGCAGATTAAAACCTCCTGTGACCGCATCCAGATCCAAGACCTCTCCCGCAAAATATAATCCTTTTATCTTTTTGGACTCCATGGTTCCAGGATCGATTTCTTTCACATCGACTCCTCCCTGGGTAATGATGGCTTCCTGAAAACCACGGGTTCCGGCAACTTCCAACTGAAAATCTTTCATTACATCCCGTAGTTTTCTGCGTTCTTCTTTTGTTATTTCATTTACTTTCTTGTGTTCAGGGATTCCCGACAGTTCAATCATAACAGGAATCGCTTTCTTTGGCAAAAGATGATCCAAAGAATTTTTAAATTCTTTGTTCAAGACCTGTCCGAAATCTCTAAGCAGACGCTGATCCAGCTGTTCATCGGAAAGCGCCGGCTTCCAGTCAATATGAATCTTTAATTTTTTCTCTCTGTACTTTTTCAAGTGGCTGCTGGCACTTAACACAACCGGTCCGCTGACGCCAAAATGGGTAAACAGCATTTCACCAAATGCTTCATACACATTTTTGCCATCTGCCGTTAAAGTAAATTTTACATTTCGCAAAGACAGCCCCTGCAGCCCGGAACAGAGATTCCCTTTGATCTGCAGCGGCACCAGCGCAGGTATCAGCTGTGACACATGATGTCCGGCTTCCTTCGCAAATCGATGGCCATCTCCCGTTGATCCCGTAGAAGGGTAAGACATTCCTCCTGTGGCAACGATCACCTTATCTGCCTCCATGACATCGCCGGAAAATATTCTGACTCCTGTGACGATTCCGTCTTTTTCCAGGATCTTTTTTGCTTTTGTCTGAAGCATAATTTTAACATGATACTTTTTCAATCCCCGTTCCAGCGCCCTGATCACATCGGAAGAATGATCCGACACAGGAAATACTCGATTCCCTCTTTCTATCTTTAACGGACATCCTAATTCCTCAAAAAGTTCTTTGACGGACTCGTTGGAAAAACTGTAGAACCCGCTGTATAAGAATTCTTTGTTGGATATCACATGTTCGATCAGCTCTTCGACCTCGCAGGCATTGGTTACATTGCATCTTCCTTTTCCTGTGATGAAAAGCTTTTTCCCTAATTTCTCATTTTGTTCTAAAAGAGTTACTTGATGTCCTCCTTTTGCCGCCCAAAAAGCAGCCATCATTCCGGCGGCGCCGCCGCCAATCACGATCACTCTCATTCGTTCTTTCCTCTGTGTGTCCTTAAAATTCAATTCCTGCCTTTGTTCTGGCCTTCTCTAATACACCAACAACCGTTACGGTCTCCGTCAGGAATTTATGAGCCGTTTCATAATCTTTTTCATCGATCACTCTGGCAAAATCAACAAATTCCTGTGTCATTCTATGATGTTTTTCCGGAGCCTTGTAATTTTCTGTAATCGCTGCGCGAACCATGGCTCCTGCCGCATCCCTTACCTTTTCCTTTACTGATTCATCCACATAAGTTGTTGTCAGTGCATCTGCGATATTCGGCTTGCTGTCAATCTTCATCCAGCCCTTTTCTCCCTGGATAGAAATAAATCCCGGGCTGTCTGAATCCTTGGTTCCGGTACATACCGCAGAAAATCCGTCATATTCCATAACCAAAGTTCCTGAGACATCGACTCCATTCGGCCCGATATTTGGATAGTATTTCACATCCTTTGGTTCTCCAAACAAACCTACGCAATAATGAATGTTATAGACATTGATATCATACAAAGCTCCTCCATAATATTCAGGATCAAATGAGTGTGTGATATCTCCCTCAAGATAAGCATCATAACGGCTGGAATACTGGGAATAATTGCACAATGCCATCCTCAGCACACCCAATTTCTTCACATTTTCCTTCATTTGATCGAACACATCATTGTGCAGAACCGTAATCGCCTCAAAAAGAAATAGTTTTCGCTCTTCCGCTATTTTCTGAAGTTCTTTTGCTTCCTCATAAAATCCTGTGAACGGTTTCTCTAAAATTACGTTTTTGCCATGAAGAAGCGCTTCTTTTGCATAGGAATAATGGGCGCTGTTAATGAGTCCGATATATACCGTATCAGCCGCAGTCTCCTCCAACAGCTTTGTATAATCTGTGTAAATTTCTAAAATTCCATACTGCTTTGCAAAATCTTCTGCCTTATGGCGGCTATGCGGTCTGGCAAAAATCGCTGTTTTTTCAATGGTTTCAACCGGTTCTACTGCAAACAGCGCATCCCCGATAATTTTTCCTGTACCAATAAACGCAAGTTTCATATCTTCCTCCTAATCACTTTATAAACTTACAGCTTTTTCTTATGCTTTATCATATCATATTTTGATTCTGATGACGATATTTTTACCAATTTCCCGAAAGATTGCTGTAACTATTCAGCCATGCGTTTGATAATGCCAAAAAGAAGAAGCCCCGAAACGTGCTGCAGCACAATTCGGGGCTTCTTCTTTTCTTTTATCGCGGCAAAACAGATCTTTGGAAACTTTTCCTTCACAAATATAAGATTTCGCATTACATTATGAACATTGCATCTCCAAAGGAGAAGAATCGATACCGTTCCTTTACGGCAGCTTCATATGCGTGCATAATATGATCTCTGCCTGCCAGCGCAGAGACAAGCATCAGCAGTGTAGACTCCGGCAGATGAAAGTTGGTAATCAGTCCATCGATCACTTTAAAACGATATCCCGGATAGATAAAAATCTCTGTCCAGCCGCTCTTTGCATGAACGGTTCCATCATCATCCGCTACGGATTCCAGCGTTCTGGTGCTCGTGGTTCCAACGGAAATAATTCTTCCGCCGGCAGCTTTGGTCTCATTGATCAAATTCGCGTCTTCTTCCTCGATCCGATAAAATTCGGAATGCATATGATGATCCAGTACATCTTCCACCTTTACCGGACGAAATGTTCCCAGCCCGACATGCAGAGTCACATAGGCAATCTTTACTCCCATTTCCCGAATCTGTTCCAAAAGCTCTTGTGTAAAATGAAGTCCTGCTGTTGGCGCTGCTGCGGAACCGTCATATTTGGCATAGACCGTCTGATAACGATTCTTATCTTTCAGCTGATGGGTAATATACGGCGGCAGCGGCATCTGTCCCAGCCGATCCAAAACTTCCTCAAAAATCCCCTCATACTCAAAACGGATCAGGCGATTTCCTTCTTCTACCACTTCCAGCACCTCGCCGACCAACATTCCATCGCCAAAGGAAATTCTGGCTCCCGGTCTTGCTTTCTTCCCGGGTTTTACCAACGTCTCCCAGACATTATCCTGTTTGCGTTTCAGCAAAAGGACTTCAACTTTTCCTCCGGTTTCTTCCTTTGCACCGATCAGTCGTGCCGGTATCACTTTTGTATTATTTAAGACCAGGCAATCTCCCGGCCGCAGATATTTTGTGATATTTTTAAAGATATCGTGCCCTATGGCGCCTGTATGCTTGTCCAGGGTCAATAATCTGGAACTTGAACGATCTTCCAAAGGATCCTGAGCGATCAGCTCCTCCGGAAGGTCAAAATTAAAATCTGACACTTTCATGATTCTATCTTCTCCTTGCTTCTATAGCTCTTAAACGTAAATTTTAGTATAACAGAACCAAGACTTCAAGTCCATATTATCACTGGTAATAAAATCCTTTAAAATTATACTTCATAACTCGATAGGAATATTTATCCGCATCATAAGTAAAAGTCTTTATCATATTTCCATCTTCGTCGTACTCTCCGAAACATTTGCTTCTTCCGCTGCTGAATGGAATATTTCCTCCCAGCTGCTGGACGCTGCTTACGATACTGGAATAAGGAAGATCAAAATCTTGTACCAGCTGATAGGTGCCTTCTTCTTCATCCACCAAATATTTATAATAGCGAGACGCATCTCCTTCATCATATGTTCCGACTCCCGGATACTGATCCCAGTCAAAATCAGGAATCGTAGCAGCATTTCCGAAATTATTGTCAAACATATACAGATAATACTGACCATCCTCAAGATCATCTGACTTTTCTACCGTAATTGTGTGCTGTCCGGCTTGTCCTCTGAAATCGCCATCCTGCTCCAAGAGATATTGTTCATAGTCGGTTCCGTCATAGAGAGTTCCTCCGTGAATAATATAGCTGATTTCAGGCTGATCAAATATATCAGACACTTTTATCAAAGCGCTCTGCTCCCTGCTGCTTACGATAATCTCGCCATCATCTATGATATCCAGAGAATTCAGATGCAGCCAATCTAATTCTGTTCCTCCATATGTATTCTTTCCGCCTTCCCTCTGAACCGCATTTTCTCTCATTTCCGGTAAAAGTTCTTCAAAATCAATGAATTCCTTCACCTTACCGGTTTCCAAATCCACGGATATTAAAACATCTTCGATTGTATCTTTTTCCGTATTATTTACCAGACACAATAAAACTCCGGCATCTTCATCATAACAGAAATCATGGTGGAACTCATATTTTCCAATATCTATCGTATCTACGATCTTTCCAAGCCGATTCATCACGGCAATATTACTGGTGTCATAAGAAAAGATCAGATTGCCGTCCACTGTGATCAGGCGGTCTGTGCGATATCCATTGAGCGGAATCTTTCCACGGCTCACTCCTTCGTTATCATAAAAATATACATTGGCTGCTTCTGATTTGTCATGTCCCAACATTGCAAAGAGTCCATCTGTCATTTCTTGTTTGGAACTTCCTTCCTCCACTTTTGTAATTTCCGGAATTTCAGAATCTTCATCTGTAGTCACATAAAAATAGGTTCGATCAACGACTTTATCGTTTCGGTCATAGAATATCATGGTGATCTTGTTTTTTGCCCCTTCTGCAAGTCCGGTAATCTGGTATTCATGCTGCAAGGTCAGATTGTTTTCTCCGTCATTTTTCAATGTCTGGGTAATCTTTTCTGCTCCATCTGCTTCTACCGTACACTTGGCATAAGAATAATGGTCTGAATTAGCAAAATAGTAGACCGATGTGGTGTTCGTTCCATACGGATTGCTGATCAGCAAAGGATCATCTACCGTATAATCTGCCTCTTCTTTCAGCTCGTCAATTTGTTTTTGTGCCTCGTCCTGATATTCTTTTGTATAAATATCTTTTTCTTTGTGGGTAATTTCTTTTGTTTCTGCTTTTGCCTCAATTTGGGCGGTATTTTGAAGCCCTCCTTTTGCGCCAAAAGCCCGATACGCAAAGTATGCGCAAAGACAAGTCATGATCACGAAAGCAGCTAGATAATACTTTTCCCGGCCCCTCCTGCCTGCCTCTGCCTTATCTGAAACTGTTCTGCGATCCATCGCTTCCTCCCTTCACTTCATATTCGTCATATTTTCTTAAAGATTACGAGAATATTATAGCATGGAAGTTTATTTTTATGTCTTTATTCACATTATCTACATAAATATTTCACATATTGGCAATATTTTATTTAATATTTGTAAAGATATAAAATAGACAAATCGCCTATGAAATGAAAAAGCCCTCCCTAATTAGAGAAGGCTTTCGTTTTGTGTCTTATTTGTTTATGCACGCAGTTCGATTCCCAGTTTCTTCAATTCGGCTAGAATCTGATCAACGATCTGGTTAACCTCGGCTTCTTCCAGCGTTCTGTCTTTTGCGCGGAATGTCAGGGAATATGCAACCGATTTGTAACCTTTTTCAATCTGATTTCCTTCATATACATCGAACAGTTCAAATGCTTCTAACAGGCTGCTGCCTTTCTTTTTGAAGATTTTCTCAATCTGTCCGACAAAAATCTCTTTTTTCATCACCATGCTCAAGTCACGTTTCATTGCAGGGAATTTTGCAACTCCTTCATACTTGCGTTCAAACGTCGCGTTGGCTACCAGAACCGGCATATCGATCACAGCAGCATAAACTTCCCCTTTCATGTTATAGTGATCCATGACTTCCGGATGGATTTGTCCCAGATAAGCAACTCTTTCTTCTCCCAGCATAACATCTGCCTGACGTCCAGGATGCAGGAACGGATGGTCTTTTACCGGAACATACTCTGACGCACCTTTTAATCCCAGAGCATCCAGGATATCCTCCAGCACACCTTTTAAGGTAAAGAAATCGCAGTCTCCGTACATTCCAAGGGTCATCTGCATTCTTTCTTCCGGAAGTTCCTTAAGCGGCAGTTCTTTCGGAATATAAATATTTCCAAACTCATAAAGTCTTACATTGGTATTTCGATGCGCCATGTTGGAAGATAAAGATACCAACATTCCGTTCAAAGAAACGGTTCTCATAATACTGAAATCTTCTCCCAAAGGATTGGAAATCTCGATTGCCTGACGCTCTTTTGCATCTTCTGCAAACAATAATTTATCAAAAACTTTCGGACTCTCGAATGAATATGTCAATCCGCCGCTAAATCCGTTTCTCTCCGCTGTATCTCTGCAGATGTCTTCCACACGGATCTTAAATGGTTTCTTACCGACCGGTGTTTCTCCTTTTGGAAGGGTAACCGGAATATTATCATATCCGAAGAAACGAGCAACTTCTTCTGCGAGATCTGCCATACACAAAAGATCCTGTCGGAAACTTGGAATAATCAGTTCATTGGTTTCTTCTACATATTCCAGATCAAGACGTCTGAAATAGTCTAAAATTTCTTCTTTGGAAACATCTGTCCCAAGCAAGGCATTCATTTTGTCGACTTCCAATGGAAGACGTGTCTGTTCTTTTGGATTTGGATAAACATCCACAGCGCCTCCAACGACTTCACCGGCTCCCAGTTCCTCGATCAGCTGGCAGGCACGATTCATAGCCGCCATCGCATTTTCCGGATCCAGTCCTTTTTCAAATTTTCCGGATGCATCCGTTCTTAATCCGATTCGCTTAGAAGACAGACGAATGTTCGTTCCGTCAAAGCAGGCTGCTTCGAAAAGAAGGGTTTTGATGTCGTCTGTTACCATGGAATTTTCGCCACCCATGATACCGGCAATTCCAATTTCTTTTTCACCGTCACAAATCATCAGAACAGAATCGTCCATCTGACGTTCTTCTCCATCCAAAGTTACGAATTTATCGCCGTTTTTCGCACGGCGGACAATAATCTCATGGTTCGCAATGGTATCCAAATCATACGCATGCATCGGCTGTCCATATTCTTCCATGACATAGTTGGTGATATCGACCAGGTTATTAATCGGGCGAATTCCAACTGCTGAAAGTCTTCTCTGCATCCATTCCGGTGACGGCGCCAGCTTAATATTTTTTACGACACGGGCTGTATATCTCGGACAAAGTTCTGCATCTTCTACGGTTACTTTTACATAATCATTGACGTCTTCCTCATTTCCTGTAGCCGTAACTACCGGAGGATAAAAATCTTTTCGGAAAGTCGCTGCCGCTTCTCTTGCCATTCCAATCATACTAAAGCAGTCTACACGGTTTGATGTAATTTCAAATTCTACGACCGCATCACGCAGCCCTAAGGCTTCCACTGCATCATCGCCTGGTTTCACATCTTTTTGGAAAATATAAATTCCATATTCCGGCGCCTCCGGATACATATCACGTGTGCTTCCAAGCTCTTCAATGGAACACATCATTCCATATGATTCCACACCACGTAATTTCCCTTTTTTGATTTTAATTCCATTTTCCGGATTCTTTCCTCCGTCATGGCCGCCGGCAACTCTTCCGCCGTCTAATACAACAGGAACCATGTCGCCTTCTGAAACATTCGGCGCTCCTGTCACAATCTGAATCGTCTCAGTTCCCACATCAACCTGACAAATAATCAATTTATCCGCATCCGGATGTTTTTCGATCTTTAAGATTTTTCCAACAACGATCTTCTCCAAATTTTTATCAAGCAGCGTTACGCTTTCCATATTAGATCCGGACAATGTCATCTTATCCGTGTATTCTTCCACGGAACAATCCAGATCCGGCACATAAGCCTTAATCCATGAAATCGGTGTATCCATTTCTTTTTTCTCCTTTTTCCATCTATTTTAATATCATTTTTATTTACGATCCTGCGCTTCTTTAGAACTGACTTAAAAATCTCTTATCATTTTCATACAGCAGGCGCATATCGTCGATTTCGTATTTTAACAGTGCGATACGTTCCAGACCGATACCGAAGGCAAATCCTGAATATACTTCCGGATCAATTCCGCACATCTCCAATACGTGAGGATGTACCATTCCGCATCCAAGGATCTCGATCCATCCGCTTCCGCCGCACATACGGCATCCTTTGCCGCCGCATTTGAAACAGGTAACATCCACTTCCGCACTTGGCTCTGTGAATGGGAAATGATGCGGTCTGAATTTTACTTTTGTGTCCGGTCCAAAGAATTCTTTCGCAAACTGCTCTAATGTTCCTTTCAAATCCGCAAAAGTAATTCCTTTATCTATGACAAGTCCTTCTACCTGATGGAAGGATGGGGAATGAGTCGCATCCACTTCATCGGAACGGAAAACTCTTCCAGGCGCAATCACACGAATCGGCATCTGACCGGTCTCCATGATACGTGCCTGTACCGGAGATGTCTGCGTTCTAAGAAGAATATCCTTATTGATATAGAACGTGTCCTGCTCATCTTTTGCCGGATGATTTTCCGGGATATTCAGCAGCTCAAAATTGTACTTATCGTATTCTACTTCCGGCCCTTCTACGACCTCATAGCCCATACCAATAAATACACGTTCCAGATCATCCAACGCGATCTGATTCGGATGACGATGTCCTTTTTCATGAGTTTTTCCCGGAAGAGTCACGTCGATGACTTCTTTTTTCATTTTTTCTTCTCGGATCTTTTTCTTAAGAATCGCCATTTCCTCTTCCAACGCCTTCTCAATGACGGCTCTGGTATCGTTGACCATCTGTCCGATTACCGGACGTTCTTCCTTGGCAACATCTTTCATCCCCTTTAATACCTGAGTGAGTTCTCCCTTTTTTCCAAGTACAGAAACCCTGATATCATTCAACGTATCCATGGCATCTGCTTGTTCGATTTTTTCTAAGGCTGTCTTTTTGATTGCCTCCAATCTCTCTTTCATTGCTAATCTCCTTTTTCCTATGAAATATAAAAAAGAATCCCGTTTTGCAGGATTCTCCGCCTGCGATGGGTCGCTCCAGCGACATTTTCCGCACCATCACAGTGCGATCCTCGCGGAGCGTTTTATTTCATGGGAACACAGCTTTCCATGAAATAAAAAAAGACCCGTCCACAAAGGGACGAGCCGTAACTTTCTGCTCGCGGTACCACCCTAATTCCCATGGCAATCCTGTTCCCATAGGCGCTTAGTCTCTGCGTAACGGGCAGACTCCGGTATCTCCTACTGACAGAAATCCTGTCTCATTCAAAGATACAGCTACGGTGTGAAATTCGGAAGCAAAGCTTCTTACTGTGCACCATCATTGCTTTTAACGTTTCTTATTTTATACACAAGCGAAACAAAAGTCAACATGAAAATGATTTCTTTTGATCTGTTTCCGGATGTAATACTGCTTCCCGCAGACATTTTGCCAGTTCCTGCCGGAAATATGGAATGTGTTTGGAGGTATCAGATGCAGAAGCTAAAAGAGAAATCTGTCCTTTCTGGATTCCCAGTGCACGAGCAGCAATGTTTTGCTTTAACTCCAGAGACTGAATTTTTTCGTATCGCACTGCGATAAACTTCCTTCCAAAATATCCATGGGAAAGCTTTAAAAATCGATCCCCAACATTCACACCTTCCGTCATAAATTTTAACAGCATTCCAAGGAAAGCTGCACCAATCAGGCCTGCCGTGCATCCCCAGATCCATGGCATATACTGTGGAATCAAAGCGCCTATCACGGCTCCGGCTGCACATATGCAGACGGTATAGATTGCCATTGGTATCATCCAGGCCGCCCATACGCTCTTTGGCACTCTTTCGGCTTCCTGTTCCAGCGTCTCTTCAAATTCCGGCAGCAGGAGTCCGATCTGTTCCTTTAATTGATCCTTTGTTCCATACAGCACAAGGAACGCGTTCTGTTCTTCTTTATCATCCCCCATGCCAATATTTACGATCTCTGCTTTATATCTCCCAAAAATTCTGGCAACCAGGGACTGCCGGATAATGAGCGCCTGAATCTTATCTACCGGAATCGTATACTCCACCTTTTTCACAAGGCCATAACAAAGATAAATTCGATCTTTCTCCCGTTTGGCGCGGAAATCATAGTACCTTATAAAATCTTTTGCCGTATCCCATATTCCAGACAAAATTGTTGAAATAATGACAAGATCCGCTGCCGCAAAGCGAAACAGCGCGCCCAAAGGATCCGGCTGTGCCAGCATCCGAACGGCTGTAAATGCCGTCCCGGCAAAACCTGCAATGACAAGAATCACAGAAAAAATGTTAACGGAATATAACCCATGGCGCATAATGTCTCCAAAACTCGCTTGGATATCGAAAGCTTCTTTTTCTGTATCTTCGTTTCCTTCCTCTTCCTCCAAACCCTTCATCCGCATGGAAACTTCCTTTTGGAAAGCTTTCGCATCTGCTTTCTTCAACACGATCTTAACATCCGTTTGATCCGCCGTAGAACGGCTATTGGTATCTATTTTTATTTTACAAGTTCCCATCAGCATCTCAAACAGATTCTGTTCGGTATTGATATTGGAAATATTTTTAATTCCAATCGTATTTTTCTTCTTATTTACCGTATTCCTCTCGATCACGATAGCATTTTCTTCGATGGATATGTATGTTTTTGCCCATACCAGAAACCTGTTTGCAGTGATTATGATAAGAAGCGCAATCACTCCCAGAAGAATAAAACCGCTTTTATCAAAAAGAACGGAAAGGTCTGCTTTTGAAATCTCATCCGCTTCCTGGAACAGCTGCACTGCAAGAATCAAAATGACAGCAAAAAAGCCCCCAAAAATCTGTTCTGCCACGATTGAAATATGGTTCCTGAATCTTTTATTCTCCTTCATGACTGCCCCTTTGCTCAATCACAATTTCATTAATCCTGTGTCTTAGTGTATCTGCAATCTGTTCCGCTTTCTCCTCTTCCACAAAGGAAAGCGTCACATCTCCTCCGCCTGTCGTCACGATTACTTTTGCCACTTTAAAAATCTGGTCGAACGGCCCTCTTGCCGTCTGCAATTTGTGAAGCCGTTCGATGGGAACAATGTTTCTTTTCACAAACAAATATCCCTCTATGATATCGATGCATTCTTCATTAATACTGTAACGATATCTATGGAATCGAAAATACGGACTGATTCCCACGTCCACAAAAATTAGAATCAAAAGAACCAAGGAAATCCATTTCCCCGCGCCAATCTCCTTTGGAAAAATCCAAAAATAATTGACGGCTCCCAAAATCAACAGGCAGATTACCCCTGCCACAGCTCCTGAGGCATACATACAATAAAGGGCTCGTTTTGGCAATTTCTCATATTCTACCTCACCTGATACACCCTTTAAATTCTGCTCCATAACTCCCTCCTTCTCTCTAATCGATAAATTGTTTGTTATGAAATCATATTACAAAACCACCTATCTTCTGTCAACAAAGATTACAAAGGAACGATTGGGACAGCTTTCGCTGCAATTCGATCGGCAAAGGTCTTGTCATGTTCTACAAACAACATAGTCGGCCGAAATGTTTCCAGCAATTCTTCGATCTGCATCCTTGAAAAAATATCAATGTAATTTAATGGCTCATCCCAGAGATACAGATGAGCCTGATCACATAAACTTGCAGCAATCAGCACTTTCTTTTTCTGTCCCTGGCTAAAGGATTCCATGTTTCGGTCAAACGTCTCCCTCTCAAAATCAAGTTTTCTAAGAATCGATTTCAGCAGAGATTCCTCAATTCCTTTTTCCTGAGCATAATCCCGAAGTGTCCCTTTTAACATGGAGGTGTCCTGAGACACATAGGAAATCTCCAGTTGGCTTGCTCTTTCCAATGTTCCCTTGTAATCGATTGCTTCTCCAAGAATCAATTTGATCAGGCTGGACTTTCCACATCCATTGCTTCCTTTCAAAACAACTCGATCCCCCTGTTGGATTTCAAAAGATAACGGCATAAAAATTTCTCTGTCATCATATTGTATCTGCAGATCACGGCAGCAAATCAGCTGCTTTTTAAAGTGCTGTTTTGGATGAAGTTTTAAAGATTCCATTTCCTCTATATCTTTTAACAATTCGGACTTTTGCTCGATAACTCTCCGCTGTTTTTGCTGAATATCTTTTTTTCTTGCCTGCATTTTTCTGGTTTTTTCTCCGATAAAAGGCCGTCTTCCTTTCCAGTCCCGCTGTTTGATGGGATCATGACCGATCTTGGAACGCTCGGATCTGTCTGCCCAATCTCCTGTCCTTTTGGAGGCTTCTTTTAAATGTTTCAGCTCTTTTTTTATTTTCGCATTTTCTGCCAATTCAAATTGATCTTTCCGCTTTTTATTTTCATACCAGGAAGAGAAATTTCCTTTTTGTACTTCTATGCTGTTTCGATTGATGGAAAGAATATGATCGACACAGCCATCCAGAAACGCCCTGTCATGGGATACCAGGATAAATCCTTGTTTTTTGCTTAAATAATCTGCGACGATCTTTCGTCCTTCCACATCTAAATGATTGGTCGGCTCATCCAGCAATAAAAACGCGTTTTCTTTCGCAAACAGCACGGCCAGCTCTATCTTGGTCCGCTCTCCATAAGAAAGAGTCTGAAACGGACGAAACAACAGCTCTTCCGACATATGCAGATCATTCATCTCCCGCATAACTTTCCAAAATTCATACTGAGGATCCATATCTTCCAGCACATCTGCCGTAAGACGCTCTGTCTTCTGCACCTGGAACGGAAAATAGTCAAAAAAGGCATTGGTGCTAATTTCCCCTTTATACGGATACTTTCCCATCAAAAGATGAAGCAGGGTCGTCTTTCCCTTTCCATTCCTTCCAATCAATCCCAATTTCCATTTTGTATCCATCTGAAAAGACACATTTTCAAATACGTCCTCATAGCTTCCCTCATAACCGAATGTTAGATTTGCAATACGAATCATTGACATCGCCATTCCTCCTTTCAAGCGATTTCTTGTTCGATAGGGCAATCCGAAAGACTTTCCCATAGAACAAAAAAGACATCACAGAAAATTCTCCGCAATGTCTCCAATGGAATGATCCTGCAAAAAGGCGCCCTTTCTGCCTCTTTACAAGTACGATCGATTCATATTTCTTATGGTAAGATCTGCGGAAATTTCCTGCTGTTTCATAAAGACGGTTCCATTCCGTCTCTTGGAAAACATCATAACAAAGCAGCTGACAACATAACTGCCGCTTCGTCGAACTTGTTTTCTATCTCGCAAGATTATTTCCGCATCTTCCCACCTCAAATCTTTCTTTTTTTCTTTTGTACCACATTTTCCCCTCGCTGTCAAATGACAGTCGGCACAGATTTCTAGTCATATACCTTCCAATATTTTGCATACCATTTTTGATAGCATTTTAAATTTTGATATATGAATCCGCAGACTTTTCTATAGATCTGGTACACGTTTTGCCGATCTTCTTCCGGTAAATGCCCTCTGCCATAAGATTCCCGGTACACGAGACGAATCAAACGACCGGCTTCTTCCTCAGATAAGTCTTCCACCGTTTCTGTCAGCCGTTCTGAAAAATCTTTTTCCATCCCCATATATCCTTTTAAAAAGCCGCCAAAATGCAGAAATTCTATCATTTGAACATATAATACATCGGCTCGGAAAGATTTTATTTCTTCCCGTTTTTTCTCTTTTCTGGACCACAGCAGAACAATGAGAAGTCCTATAGACAACAAGACCATAAGTACGTGAAATGCTGATTTAACAACCATGAGTACAGATTCCATATGGTTTTTGGGGTCTGCTGCCTGACTTTCCTCTTCTGTTAAAGTTTTCTCCAGGCTGCCGCTGTCATCCTGCTGTGCTGCGGCAGTTTCTTGTTCCTGCGTGCTCTCGTTTTCCGGCTCTTCTTCTGCAGATGGTGTTGTATCCACAACCTTCCACCCCTGTCCTTCCACATAGATTTCCGTCCATGCATGGGCGTCCCTGTCTTCCAGGACGGCATGCCATGTTCCGTCTTCCCTTTGCGCAAAATCTCCAGGCGCTGCCATATATCCGGACACATACCTTGAAGGAATTCCATACAGACGATACATCAGCGCTGCTGTTGCAGCATAATGCTGGCAGTATCCTTTTTTGCTTTCAAACAAAAAATATTCCGGAATTTCTTCTCCGAAAGGGGTGATCCCCGGATTTAAGGTATAGGAAGTTCTGCTGTGCAGTGTTTCCATGATATAAGCCGTGATGCTGTCCTGCCCCTGCATTGGATGCTCCCTGCAAAGCTTAGTTAGACGAGGAAGTTTCTCCCGGTCTACATCTAAATATTGTTCCCTTGCAAATTCCCCGTACTGGCTTTCCATTTTTTGATATTCCCAAACATCTTCATGGGAGGCTTGTTCCAGCTGATTTTCAAACTGTTCTCGTGTATAAACGGCATATACATAGCTGCCCTCCTCTGCTGACAAATTTCCGGATAAATAAGGGATATAGTGTCCTTTCAGACCGGAAGACAACAGACGGATTTCCAGACGAAACGGCATAACATCCCCATCCCCGGCATATTGAAGGAAGGAAAATTCACGGTTTTCAAAGGTATGTCTTTCAATATATTGCCCATTTCGGGCTGACTGGTCATAGAATGCAGCATCGTTTGCTTCTTCCCAGCTGCCTTCCCGATACTTTCCGCCTACATAGTTTTTTAAATAGATCGGTTCTCTCGGTTTTTCATCCAAAATCAGCTCCATCTGATTCTCTCCGGACATATGCTGATTTCCCCGATTTATCTTTCCCTTATTCTCCTCTGCCTGAAAAATTTCCATGGTTCGCTGACGAATTTTTTGCTCCAATGACATAGGCACTTCGAAGATTTGTTCCATATGACGATTGGTAAACAGTACAGCGATTCCCAAACATAGGAAAAACGAAAGGAGAAGAACATACATGGCACGTCCGGCCGTCTTCATATGGCTTTTTCTAAAAAACGCCGGATATGTCTGACTTCGTCCGGATAACATATTTCCGGAAAGGCTTGTCCCAAGATGATAGAAAGACAACAAGACAATTCCCAGCAAATTTGGACTTTGCCCAATCATCGGCCCTAAAAGCAGGATCGGAATGCTGTAGAACCACAGCACCCATCCGGCTCCAAGCCGAAACATCAAAACTTGAACCAATGATGTGCAGCAAATAGCAAAAATCTGCATTCCGACTGTAAAATCTTCCATTGGCGGAACCGATTCTGCAGATAAAACCGTTTGCAAAGTTTCCCACTGTTTTGGAAGCTGCTGCAGGTGAAGGAAAAGAATGATAGGAATTCCTCCCAAAACCGCAAGACGAATCCATGGATTCTTGTACTGAACCTTGAGAAAAAGAACCATAGCATAGAGAACGGCTGTGACATAGACCGGAAACTTCCCATAATTTAGATATGGGTTCAGCGGAAAAGTATATAAAATCCCTATAACCCCGCTAAGATAACAAAGAAATACCATGAACTGCCAGATCCATCCCATTTTATCTGATGCTTTCCGATCCCGAATCTCTCCGATTTGAATCTGTATTCCATTTTCTTTTTGCATTTTCTGATCTTTAAACAGAAATCCACCGCCTTTCCAAATCTTTTGTAAAACTTGCCAGGACTTCTGTCTGGCTTTTTAACTGAAGTTTCGTGTTGAACGAAAGATGGATTGTTCCTCCTAACTGCTTCTGATAAAGCCAAATGGCCTCCTTGGCTTCATCTCCAAAATAAAAAACAGCTCTTCCCACCAGCTCTTCCAGCATTTTTTGAAGTTCCATGCGATCATTTACCTGCATAATGACCATGGCATTCTCCTTTGCGTCATACCACCATACTCGAAGACGTATATCCTGACGCAGGAACGCTTCTGCAATCGAGCAGACAATTTCATAATAAGCATCTTTTTCCTCTATCGTCATTTCTCTTTCTTGTTTCAAATCCAGAAAAAGCGATGCCTGACGTGACATCTCATCCCGATAGATTTTACTGTATAGTTCATCATTTCTGGCGCTTAATTTCCAATGGATATCTCGCATTCCATCTCCTTGCCGATATTCTCTTACGTCATCCACATCCGGCGGTGAAGCTTCCCGCAGGACATCCGCCGGCCCCCAAAATGTCTCTTCGATTTTATGATCTTCCAAGTTCTTAAGATCAATCCGGCCTCCCTGCGGCAATACAATCTGTGAATCCCAAACTTCCAATGCTTGTCTTTTTGAAAACAGACGCAAATAATCAAATACCTTCATTTCACAAAGCCAAAAGCGCAGGACACCGCAGTATTGGGAGGAGATGGAAAACGGTATTTCTGTTGTTCCTTTGGCTGAAACATATCCTTTCAAAGAGATTGGAACATTCTTGGTTCCTTTCTGATCATTCAAATTTTCATACTTCAAAACAATCGTAAATAATGTGATCGGAAGCATTCCTTGATTTTTTATCATGATTTTTCCATGGATAGGCTCCTTTTTCTTTGCCTCCCCCTGTGTCTCTCCCAATGCTATCCAAAATTCCAGATTTCCGGCAAAATATGCCGGAAGAAATCTGCTCCACACAAACAGGAGAATTTCCGCAGCAAACAGAAAAACCAGCACATCCAGACGATATAGCCCGGCCAGATAAAATGTAAGCAAAGAAAATGATAAATAAATTCCTTTTCTCATCTTACCGCTTCCTTCCAATTTCCGGCATCCGAATCGACTGCAGAACACTGGTTATCATCTGTTCTTTGGAAATGCCGTCTATTCTTGCTTTTCCATTCAATATCATTCTGTGACGAACGACATACGGAAATTGTTCCTTCACATCTTCTGGGACGACAAAATCCCTGCCTCTAAGCCATGCCGCAGCTTTTGCCATACGAACCAACGCAATCGTACCTCTGGGACTTGCCCCATATTCCAAATAAGGACTTTCCCTGGTCGCTGAGATTAATTTCACGATATATTCATATAGATCATCGTCTATGTACACTTGTTCTGCCTGCTGCTGCATTTCTCGAAAAGCTGGGATATCTGCTTTTTGCTGTATCTTTCCTTTGTTTTTTCCAACTGTTTCTCCTTTTGCCATCGCAATCTCATTTTCCAAATCCGGATACCCCAGAGACATTGAGACCATAAAACGATCGATCTGTGCCGGCGGCAGCGGCTGTGTTCCTGCCGCCCCGGAAGGATTTTGCGTCGCAATGACAAAAAAAGGCGATGGAACTTTCCGAGTCTCTCGATCCACGGTCACCTGTTGTTCTTCCATAACCTCCAGCAGAGCCGATTGTGTCTTAGGAGACGTACGATTCAATTCATCTGCCAAAAGCAGATTACAAAATACCGCACCTTCCTGATATTCGAACTGCTGCGTATCCCGGCGATAAATCGAAAATCCGGTCAGATCCGACGGCAATACATCCGGAGTAAACTGCACTCGGTTCCATTGAAATCCCAGCAGTTCCGAAAAAGTCACTGCCAGTGTTGTTTTTCCTACCCCCGGAATATCCTCCAGCATAACATGTCCTCCCGCCAGCATCGCTGCCAGAATCTCTCTTGTCTGTTTTGCTTTTCCAAGGATGATCTGATTTACTGTTTTCAGAAGATCCCATGCAATCTCTCTAACTTCCATAGCGGCCTCCTTTTTTCATGTTCTTTGTCTTTATCATAAGCTTTAAAGCTAACTTGAAGTCAACGAAAAGATTCGTTAGATTTTTCTTAAGATTTTTTTGAGAACCTTTTAAGCGCATATCATTCCATCGGGAATTCCATGAACTTTCTAATTGAAGCAAAAATAGCCCAAATGAAGACATTTTTTCTTCATTTAGACTATCTTTTTTATTCATGTTCTATTCTCTTCAGGATCAATACCTCATTGCCCGGGTCCAATAATCCTAACTGTGTTACTGTAATGCTGATATAATTTTCACTGTTGCCGACCACCACAGGCGTCGTCAGCAAGCATCCTCCTTCTTTAATTGCGGAAAGATCAAATTCCATCAGCAAATCCCCGGTACGCACTTTCATTCCGGCTTCTACTTTTACCAGAAACGGCTTGCCTTTCAGCTTCACCGTGCCCAAACCAACGTGGATCAAAAGTTCTGCTCCGTTTTCCGATGTCATGCCAATCGCATGTTTTGTAGCAAAGACAGCGGAAATCGTGCCATCAACCGGCGCATATACTTTCCCGTCCACCGGCCTTACTGCAAATCCTTCGCCTAGCATTCCGTCAGAAAAGACTTCATCCTCTGTCTCCTTCAAATGAATGGCCTCACCTTGAATTGGCATACAGATGATTTCTTCCCGAACATTCTTTTCCTGCGCTGCTTCCGGAGCCATCTGGAAATTTCGGTCTGAAACGCTGCTGGTTAAAAACTCTTCCAAATTCGTCTTGATTACGGTAACGTTTGGACCGTATATGATCTGCACCACATTGCCGTTTTTCAAAATTCCCCTGGAACCGCTCCGCCGCAAAATCCCATCATTGACTTTTGTAATATCATTTAAAGAACAGCGCAGCCTGGTCGCACAGCAGTCTGTATAGATAATATTATCTTTGCCGCCTAATCCCATGGCAATCAGAGCGGAAAGTTCTCCGCCTTCAATTCCGATTTCTTCGTTCCATTCGTCATCATCATAAAGGATGACTTCCTCTTCTTCTCGTCCCGGAGTCTTTAAATCAAATTTTAAGATCAGAATCTTAAAGATAAAATAATATAGGAAAAAGTAAAGAATCCCCACAGGAATCAATTTGATCCAATCCGTCTTAGCATTCCCCTGTAAAACTCCGAACAAGAGCAGATCCAAAAATCCGCCGGAAAATGTTAATCCTACCGCAACATGCAGGATATGAGCAATCATATAAGCCGCTCCCGCTAACAGAACCTGTACAGCAAACAAAATCGGCGCCGCAAAAATAAAGGAAAACTCGATTGGTTCTGTAATTCCTGTCATCATCGACGCCAAAGCCGCCGATAACATAAGGCCTCCTGTTACTTTTTTCTTCTCCGGTTTTGCACAGTGATACATCGCCAAAGCCGCGCCGGGCAATCCAAATATCATAAAAATAAATTCTCCGGAAAAATATCGACAGGCATCTGCGCTAAAATGTACCGTACTCGGATCCGCAAGCTGGGCAAAAAAGATATTTTGTCCGCCCTCTATCATCTTTCCTGCGACTTCCATAGAACCGCCGACTCCCGTCTGCCAAAACGGCAAATAAAAGACATGATGCAGACCAAACGGAATCAATGCTCTTTTTGTAATTCCGAAAATAAGTGTGCCAAAATATCCGGTTCCTGTCACAAAATGCCCCAGTGCATAGATACCTTCCTGTATGGAAGGCCAGATATAAAACAACCCGATACCGACAAAGACATACACAGCAGTGCTAATGATCGGAATGAACCGGCTTCCTCCAAAAAATGCCAAAGCGGCAGGAAATTCTACCGTGCAGAAGCGATTATGCAATGCCGCTACCCCAAGTCCGACAATAATTCCTCCGAATACTCCTGTCTGGAGAGTCTGAATTCCCACTAATGTCGTAATCGTTCCATTCAATACATTCGGCGCAATCGTTCCATCCGCCAAAATCTGCCCGCTTTTTTCCAGCATAGCATTAATGGAAGCATTCATTACAAAATAAGCGATCACCGAAGAAAGGGCGGCGACTTCCTTTTCTTTTTTTGCCATTCCGATGGCAATGCCAATGGAAAAAATCAAAGGGAGGTTATTGAATATCGCATTTCCCGCTTTCTTCATAACGGTCAGAAATTCATTTAAAATCGTGCCCGAACCAAGGATCTGATCCAAACCATAAGCATGAATAATTGCCGTATTGGTCAAAGAACTTCCTATGCCCAGCAAAAGCCCTGCTACCGGCAGGACCGCAATCGGCAGCATAAAAGAGCGCCCGACTCTCTGCAATACTCCAAATATACCGTCTTTCATAATTATTTCCTTAAAGTGTTGTGATCATAATCTCCATATTTCCGCAGAAACAAGTCTCTTTCTGGTCAGAACAAATAATAAAGTGCTCTCCTTTTCTAATTTCTGCTCCATCCATCGTTCCTTCTCCATCAAGAATGCTGACCATCTGGAATGGCGCATCATTTACAACCACATTTTCTCCGTTCATCTGGTATTTATCAACTTTGAAAAATTCACTTTCCACATATCTTGTCTTTTCTCCGTTGGAAAGCGCCGTTTTCTCAAATGTTTGTTTTCCGGAATTATCTGACGGTACTGTCGTAACATCAATGGATTGCTTTACGTGAAGTTCTCTCTCTTTTCCATCTGCGTCTTTGCGGTGATAATCATATACCCGGTATGTAATATCAGAAGACTGCTGCGCTTCATAAATCAGGGAACCGCTGCAGATTGCATGCAGTGTACCGGAAGGAATATAGAAGAAATCACCTTCTTTGATTTGGAAAGAATTCAACAGATGATCATAGTCATCTTCCTCTATTGCTTTAACGAAATCTTCTTTTGTCTCTGCGTGATGTCCCATCACCATCTTCGTTCCCTCTTCTGCCTGCAGTACATACCAGCACTCTGTCTTGCCAAGAGAATCTTCGTTAGCTTTCGCATAAGCATCATCCGGATGTACTTGAACAGACAGATCATTCTTTGCGTCAATGATCTTAACTAACAGAGGAAATTGATCTCCTTCGATATTTCCGAATAATTCTCTGTGATTGTCAAACAGCCATGACAAAGTTTTTCCCTCAAACTCCCCTCCGTCAATGGTACAGTCCCCATTCTTGTGAGCGGAAAGGGCCCAGCATTCTCCTGTATGGTCACTCGGGATATCGTATCCATAAACATCTCTCAGTTTATGTCCTCCCCAAATCATTTCTTTGAACACCGGTTTCATTTTTAAAATATGTCCCATACTTTTTCCCTCCTATGACTTTTTAAACTTGGATTTCACTGCTCTCTTTATAACATCAAAAAAGGTAAGTGAACGAACCAGACGATCCGATGGAATATACTGATTGATTGCCCTTAAAACCTTCTTCGGATCCTTAGAAGCAAAAGAATACGCACCATTTTTCTTCGTCTGCACCGCAAAACGCGGAATTCTCTTCCCTTTAAACATAACGGAAGCCGCCACATAATCAATCTCTTCCCATGGAATCTGAATAAAATCATCGACATTCCGGTTATTATAATATTCAAACCCACGATCACCAATCATAATCTTTCCATAGCTATTGAGACCCTGATAAGATGTCGCCTCGATTACAAGATCCACTTTTGTGTTTATTGACTGAGCCATATTGCCTCTCCATTTCTACTTCTTAATATTAAAATCAACCCTGTTATTATAACCTTTCAGACGAAGTCTGTCTAGCCTTTTGGCTGGTATATAGGGATGCTGTAAGCATAACCTTTCAGACGGAGTCTGTCCAGCCTTTTGGCTGGTATCAGGGATGCTGTAAGCATAACCTTTCCGTATGCTTAAAAATCCAAACATTCCAAAATAAAGCAACGATAAAATCATAAAATGTAATACATATAATTGCTATTCGCATACAATAGTGTTATAATCAAAACAAATAGAACACGAAAGGAGAGATTTCTATGGCACTTACTACATTAACTGCAAGAGTAGACCAGAAAGATAAAGCCGACTTTGATACCTTTTGCTCAAATGTCGGATTAAATACTTCCACCGCTATCAACCTTTTTGTGAAAGCAGTTTTACGCGAAAAACGCATCCCATTTGAGATTGCTCAGGCTCCCGATCCGTTTTTCTCCGAAGCTAACATAGCTTATGTGAAAAAATCCGTTCAGGAGCTCAGAGACGGAAAAGGCACGGCACATGAACTGATCGAGGTAGACAATGAGTGAAAAAATTTGGTCAGACGATGCCTGGGAAGACTACCTCTACTGGCAGACTCAGGACAAAAAAACTCTCAAACGCATTAACCAGCTCATAAAAGATATTGAGCGCAACGGCTGCATGAAGGGCATCGGAAAACCCGAACCTTTAACCGGCAACCTGCAGGGGGAATACAGCCGCCGGATTAACGAGAAAGATCGTTTGGTTTATCACATAGAAAACGGCCGTATCTATATTGCCCACTGCCGAGGGCATTACGGAGACAAATAGCAGAAACCGCTACTAATCATAATTACAATGCAGAAATTAAATATTTCTCCATTTATTCCACTTGTTCGATACAACAGCATTGATTTACTATTTTAACTTCTAAAACATCGAAACTAAACTCCACAAGTAAATATTTATACATCGAAAAAGACCCGGATTTTCTCCAGGTCTTTCTTTGATTTTCTTAATCTTATAATAATCCGATCACATGTCCGCCGATACCTACGATGAACAGTGCAATGATGATGATGATCGGGGATACGTTCTTCTTCAGCAGCCACATGCAAAGCAGTGTCAGCAGCAATGGTACGAATCCTGGAATCAGGGAATTTAAGTTGTCCTGTAAAGTTGTTACTTTATCTGCTGACAATGACAGCCCGGAAGCATACTGTGTCAGTGCTGTCTGGATTCCTTCTGCTCCGGATGGAAGACTATTCCAATCAATATAAGCTCCTTCACTTAACTGTACCGTAGATACGACCGGTGTGAAGTTGATGCTTACCCATCGCTCGATCAATGCTCCGAGGACGAACATACCTAAGAT
>DXEM01000022.1 GCA_019114985.1 Candidatus Anaerostipes excrementavium | reverse complement strand
CAAGAAAGCACTAGCTTCTTATCCTTGTTCATTACTGTTCTTAAAGAACGTTCGTCGGTTTTATCAAAAACCTTCCAAAAAAATTCATTGGAATTTTCAAGGTTGTCTTATTGTTCAATTGTCAATCTTCGCTTCGTTATATCATTCGACATAACTTTTCTTTCTTCGTTGTTTTTCACTGTTTCGTGCAACTATTTAACTATATCACATCTTTTTCAGCTTGTCAACAACTTTTTCAACTTTTTTTGGATGAAATATCCAACGGAGAAGGAGGGATTTGAACCCTCGCGCCGCTATTAACGACCTACTCACTTTCCAGGCGAGCCCCTTCAGCCACTTGGGTACTTCTCCAAGGGTTGATCTCATGTTGTTATTCATGATAACGGAGAGGGTGGGATTCGAACCCACGCGCCCTTGCGGACAAACGGTTTTCAAGACCGCCTCGTTATGACCACTTCGATACCTCTCCATGTATATATTTGGTTGTTTTTGCGTCCCTCTCTCGATGACGCTTGTATATAATAACAAACCAGGATATACTTGTCAACACTTTTTTATAATTTTTTATTTTTTCTTTTTTGATGCCGCTTGAACACCTGCATTTGCGCGTAAATTACCCGATCATGGATGTTGTGAAGCACTCGCAGAATCTTACGTGCTTTCATAAGACTTCCTGCAATTCTGACATCCTCCGGCGTTGTAATTTTAATGTTATCATATCCGCCTTCGATTAATTTGACCGGAACATTTCCATATGTCTCAACAACCATGGCATCATCGGTTGCGTTCGTTGCGCCGCTTTCCATTAATTTCTGATAAGCTTCCATAACAAGTTCGTATTCGAAACATTGCGGTGTCTGTACCTGCCACAAGGTTCTGCGTTCCGGTGTATGGATCGCATAGTTTCTCTCGTCCACTACTTTGACCGTATCTTTTGACGGCACGCCGACTACACAGGTTCTATATTCCATAACATTTAAAATACAGGTCTTAATCAGATTCCGATCAATCATTGGACGAGCTCCATCATGGATGAGAACATAATCTGCATTCTGAATCGCTTTTAATCCACAATAGACAGAAGCATAGCGTTCACACCCTCCGGCTACGATTCGCGTTACTTTATGAAATTGATACTTTTCTACAATGTAGCGTCTGCAATACTCGATCTCATCCTCTCCTGTCACTAAGATCACCTCATCAACAGGACTATTCTCAAATGCCTTTAGAGCATAATACACCAAGGGACGTGATTTGATCAGCATATATTGTTTGGGAATTCCGCTTCCCATACGTTTGCCTTCCCCTGCTGCCAGTACAATTGCAACAACTTTTTTCCGCATATCATACTCCTATCTGCTGCCGATTTTTAATCCAGGCACAGCATTTAAATCCCATCCGCTTCTTGTTCCATTCATATATTCATAGTAGCCGCAAACACCGATCATAGCAGCATTATCTGTACAATAAATAGGAGAAGGGTGATAAAAAGCAATGTCTTCCTTTTCACATCGTTCGATCATCTTTTTCCGGAAGGTGCCATTTGATGCCACTCCTCCTGCAATCGCCAGCTTTTTGTACCCTAATTCTTTTGCCGCTTCCACGCCATGAGCGCTCAAGACATCTATCACGGCTTCCTGAAACGATGCCGCTACATCCGCACGATTGACTTTTTCCCCTTTCATATCGCATTTATTTAAATAGTTCAATACCGCAGATTTCAGCCCGCTAAAGCTAAAATCCATCTTCGAATCATTGACTTTAGCCCGAGGAAACGCAATTGCGTCTTTCTTTCCTTCCTTAGCCAATGCTTCTATCTTTGGTCCGCCTGGGTATCCTAATCCGATCGCCCTCGCCACTTTATCAAAAGCTTCTCCGGCCGCATCATCTCGAGTACATCCTATAATTTCATATTTCCCATAGTCTTTTACATCCACTAAATGGGTATGCCCTCCTGATACGACCAAACATAAAAACGGCGGTTCTAAGTCCGGGTGCTCAATATAATTGGCGCAAATATGCCCTTCAATATGATGCACTCCAACCAACGGCTTCTGTTTTGCGAAAGCAATCGCCTTTGCCTCTGCCACTCCTACAAGCAGAGCGCCGACTAATCCGGGACCATAAGTTACGGCTACCGCATCAATCGTATCCAAAGTCTCCCCTGCTTCTTTTAAAGCTTCTTCAATTACATAATTAATTTTTTCAATATGCTTTCTGGATGCAATCTCCGGTACAACCCCGCCATAAAGCTTATGAAGTTCGATCTGAGATGAAATGATATTGGACTTTACTGTTCTTCCGTCTTCTACCACAGCCGCTGCCGTCTCATCACAAGAAGATTCTATTGCCAATATTTTTATATGTTCGCTCATTGTTACTTTTCTTCCTCCTGAAAATCTAACGTAATCGTCTTGCCGTCTTTTCCTGGCAAGGCGTTAGGGAATATCTTCCTAACTTTTCCCATGAACTCTTCTGGGCGTACAAGCGACGGACTATAGTGAGTCAGCCACAGCCTTTTTACATTGGCGTTTTTCGCCAGCCTTGCTGCTTCATAAAAAGTCATATGCTTATATTCTCTTGCCTTCTTTTCTTTTCCGTCTTCTCCATACATTCCTTCACAAATAAACAAATCTGCTTCCTGGGCGTGCTTTACAATTGCCTGAACAGGTCTGGTATCCGTACAGTATGTCAAACGGATTCCTTTTCGCGGTGCTCCAAGGATCATATCACTTGTTAGAATACGTCCTGTCTCATCTTCCAGAGTCTCCCCCTTTTGCAGACGATTCCAATATTTCATCGAAATCTGATTTTCCTTTGCTTTCTCGGGATCAAATTTTCCTGCTCTTGGAATTGTAATGCTGTACCCATAGCAAATGACATTGTGCCTTACCTGAAAAGCTTCAATCGCATATCCATCCATCTCAATACGGTGTTCTTTTTCCTTTAATTCATAAAATCTGATTGGAAACGGCAGTTCCGGTGCGATGACCCGTAATGAATTTACGACTTTTTCCACTCCCCTTGGCCCGATAATCAGCAATGGCTCCGTTCTCTCTGCATTTCCAAGGGTGAGCAAAAGCCCCGGCAGCCCGCTGATATGATCTGCATGAAAATGGGTAAAGCAAATCGCATCCAAAGGTTTAACGCTCCATCCACGTTCTTTTATCCCTACCTGTGTTCCTTCTCCGCAGTCAATCAAGAGGCTATGTCCCTGAAAACGTGTCATACATGCCGTCAATCTGCGGTATGGCAGAGGCATCATTCCTCCTGTTCCTAACAAACATACATCTAACATAAATCATCCTTTATGATAAAATTTCATTCTTCTCAGTTACTTTTGGCGGTACTTCAAATTGTTTTACAATACGGTCATAGCAGCGCTCACATATCTTCAGTTCATGGATCTCCGTATCTTTATTTGAAAAATATCCCCATTCTTTTTTTATTTCAACAAAGTCTGTTTTTTCTGTGAGTTTATTTCCACATACATTACAAATCATAGATTCCTCCTCCTTACACGAATCATTATAAGGAGAAGAGGACTCTGATTCCAGTGGTAATGATTGGAGCGGATGAGGGTCATCCCAAAACATTAAAATCGCATCCTCCATCGGGTCCGTATAATATTTTGCACGCCTTCCATACTCTTCAAAACCTGACTTTTTATAAAAATTTCTCGCAATTCTATTTGATTCCCGCACTTCAAGATAAATGGTTTCCACGCCCATTTTCCGATATCTCTCCCGAAACTCCTGTAAAAATAAAGTTCCGATTCCCATTCTTCGGATAAATGGAACAATCGCAATCCTCTGGAGCTCTCCCTGTTCTAAAATATGCTCTGCCATGATAAAACCGCTGATTCTGTTGCGGTCTCTCCAAACATAAATGTCACTCGTTTTCTTATAATAGAAAGACTCGATGCCGCTTAAACTCCACGGTTTCCGAAAAGCCGTTTTCTCAAGCTCAGCAATCATTGGAAGATCTTCCGGAATTGCTTTATGAACATGCCATTCTCTAGCGCTTGCCTTCTCTTTCTCCATGGATTCGTTCTTCTCTCTCTCTTTCCGCTTGTGATTTCCTTAAATATTCCGGAGTAAACGCATCCGCGCTTTGCCAAATTCCTTTTTGATAATATACTTCCGCTAATGCACCTACTGCTCCGGCCCTCTGTCGATTCGCATGGGCAGGTGCAAAAATCGCATCTGCTCCCATTGCTTCTTCGATCTCTTTTCGATATACCGGTACTCCGTCTCCAAGAAAAATAACCGGTTCTTTGTATTCTTTTAATTGAATCAGCGTATCTTCAACACTCTGGGCGCACTGGGCTTTTACAACTTCCATCTCTGCACCGTGAAACCGATAAAACCCGGTATATACCTGCTTCCTTCTTGCATCCATCATCGGACAGATCAGATGTGCAGCGCCAAATAACTGATAGGCTAGTCCATCCACTGTCGGAACCGGAATGATCGGCTTATGGAGTGCAAGACCAAGGCCTTTGGCAGTCGCTGCTCCAATTCTTAAGCCGGTAAACGATCCAGGGCCCATAGCTGCTGCAATGGCATCGATACTTTCTATGTTAAATGACGTCATCTTGGTTACTTCATCCAGCATCGGCAGCAATGTTTGGGAATGATTCAGTTTATTTCCAGTCGTATATTCCGCAATCAGCCTGTCATCCTCGATCAGCGCCACCGAAGCTACCAGCCCGGAGCTGTCCAATACTAATAGTTTCATCTATATCTCCTTTATCTCTATGTCTCGGTAATCAAAACCTTTCTCTAAATCTTTGCGGATCTCAATCCTCATATAATGATCCGGAAGAATTTCCTGTATCAAATTTGCCCACTCAATCAGACATACACCATCTCCATAGACGTAATCTTCATATCCGATCTCATCCATCTCTTCTATATCCCCGATGCGGTATACATCAAAATGATAAAACGGAATCCTTCCTTCTTCATATTCTCTTACAATCGTAAAAGTAGGACTCTGGATCGCTTCTTCAATCCCCAATCCCTTCGCCAGTCCTTGTGTAAATACGGTTTTGCCGACTCCAAGATCACCGTACAAACAAATAACTTGCCCAGCTTTTGCTTCTTGTCCGATCTTTTCTCCCAAAGCAAATGTATCCCGGGCAGCTTTACTCTGTACAATCATCCTTTTCTCCTTCTGTATCATCTGCGGAATCTGCCGCTTTTGCTTCCGCACCCTTTGCATATTTCGAAATTCCGGAACCTTGCGGTTTTGACTTCGGCGCTGCTTTCGCCGCTGTTCCTATGTGCCCGGCAATGAATTGAACAATCTCATCTTTCTTTGCCCCCAATGCTTCATCTGGGAAGACAAATGCCTGCTGACGGCCTGTATAAAGAATATACATTCCCCATCTATGACGCATTTTTAAAACTCGATTCCATTCGATCGTCCCTTTTTGATCGCCAATCTCGACATGAATCCCATCTTCTTCCAGAGTATAATAAGACGGCTGCTGATACGCAGGATTCGTCATAGCCTGCTTTTTCGCCTTGCCATAAAGCATCAATGGGTTTATCACCACAAACAGCAGAACGATGAGCGCACCTGTAAAAATATACATTGGCCCCTGATCTTGTATAACGCCTCTAATACACATAATGATACCGACAATGATAATAAACGCCGTAAAAATTCCGGAAGTCCCGGAAAATGTATATAGCATCGAAAACTTAAAAATGTCCTTCGCTGTTAACTGAGTTTCTAATTTCATGTTATTTCTCCTTTTTCCTATTAATGAGATATTATAGCATAATCCTGGGTATAAAACCAACCTTTTTACAAATACTATGGATATAAAAATTTGATGGAGGATCAATCATGAGAGCTACAGGTATTGTACGAAGAATCGACGATCTCGGCCGTATTGTCATTCCAAAAGAAATCCGAAAGACAATGCATATCCGTGAAAGCGATCCTTTAGAAATCTTTACAGAACGAGACGGCAGCATTATATTAAAGAAATATTCTCCAATCGGGGAAATGAGCACCGCCGCACAGCAGTATACCGATGCGGTCGCTGCTTCTCTTCCTCATACAGTCTGCGTCTGTGACCAGGATTCCGTTATCGCAGCATCCGGTCCCAACGGCAAAAAACTTCTTGGAAAAATGCTTCATGAGCATGCTGAGGAGGCCTTGCATGACAGAAAGCAGATCATGCTGGATAAGAAAGAAGCTGGTTTTTTCCCATTAGTTTCCGACTTTCCAGAAGAATTTGTCGAAATCGCACTTTCAACAATCATTGCTGAAGGCGACGCCATCGGTCTTGTGTGTATTCTTTCCAACGAAGGCCCGTTGACCGATCAAGATCTGCTAATGACCAAAATCGGGGCCAGCTTCCTTGGAAAACAAATGGAAGACTAGCCTGATAGAACAAGAAGTTCTAGTTTCGGAAAAGTTTTGAAACTAGAACTTCTTTTTTATGCTTCCGGATGAATTTCTTCTAAATATTTTTTCAAATATTGTCCTGTATAAGATCCTTCTTCCTTACAGATCTCTTCCGGCGTTCCCTGGGCTACCACAGTTCCGCCGCCTGCGCCGCCTTCCGGTCCCATATCAATGATATAGTCTGCTGTCTTAATCACTTCCAGATTATGTTCAATGACAATGACCGTATTGCCGCCTTCTGTCAATTTCCCAAGAATGTCAACTAATTTATGAACATCCGCAAAATGAAGACCTGTGGTCGGCTCATCTAGGATATAAATGGTCTTTCCTGTGCTTCTCTTACTCAGCTCAGTGGCCAGCTTGATTCTTTGAGCCTCTCCTCCGGATAATTCTGTGGAAGGCTGTCCCAATCGGATATATCCCAATCCTACGTCTCTTAACGTTTCCATCTTTCTTTTTATGGAAGGAAGATTCTCAAAAAATGTACACGCTTCATCCACTGTCATATTTAATACATCATAAATGCTCTTTCCCTTATACTTGACTTCCAAAGTCTCTCGATTATACCGCTTTCCATGACAAACCTCACAAGGAACATATACATCCGGCAGGAAATGCATCTCAATCTTAATAATACCGTCTCCCGCACAGGCCTCACACCGTCCGCCCTTTTTGTTAAAACTAAAACGCCCTTTATTGTATCCTTTTGCTTTTGCATCTTTTGTCATGGCGAATAATTCACGAATCTGGTCAAAAACTCCTGTATAAGTCGCCGGATTGGAACGAGGTGTTCTCCCAATTGGAGATTGATCAATGTCGATGATCTTATCCAGCTGATTGTATCCAATAATGTCTTTGTGTTTTCCTGCTTTTGTTTTAGCACGGTTCAGCACTTTTGCCAGCTTCTTATATAAAATCTGATTGACCAGAGAACTTTTCCCGGATCCTGATACCCCAGTCACGCAGGTAAATACCCCCAAAGGGATCTCCACATCAATATTTTTCAGATTATTTTCCTGAGCGCCGATCACTTTCAAGTATCCTGTCGGTTTTCTCCGCTCTTTTGGAACCGGAATCTGAATCCTGCCGCTTAAATAAGCGCCTGTGATGGATTTCTTATTTCTCATAATCTGTTTGGCTGTGCCTTGTGCTACCACTTCTCCGCCAAATTCGCCGGCCTTTGGTCCGATATCTACAATGTGATCAGCCGCAAGCATAGTATCTTCATCATGCTCTACAACGATCAATGTATTCCCAAGATCCCGCAGATTTTTCAGCGTTCGAATCAATTTGTCATTATCTCTCTGATGCAGACCGATGCTCGGTTCATCCAAAATGTAAGCGACGCCTACCAGTCCTGATCCAATCTGGGTCGCAAGACGAATCCTTTGAGCCTCTCCTCCGGACAAGGTTCCCGTAGCCCTGGACAACGTCAGATAGTCCAGACCTACGTCATTTAAGAATCCGATTCTTGCCTTAATCTCCTTCAAAATCTGTTCCCCGATCAATTGCTGCCGATCGGTCAGATCCATCCGGTCTAAAAAGGTTACCAGTTCTCCAACCGACATATCACACATTTGCGCAATGTTCTTTCCTCCTACCGTGACAGCCAAAGATTCTCTCTTCAACCGCTGTCCATGACACTCCTCACATGGAGTTACGGTCATAAAGGTCTCATATTCCGCTTTCATGTTCTGGGAAGACTCCCGGTATCTGCGTCCTACATTGCGGATAATTCCCTCAAATGCAACGTCATAGACACCTTCTCCACGCTGCCCTTTATAGTGGACTTTCACTTCATGTCCGTTGGTTCCGTACAGCAGGACGTCCCTGATCTCTTCCGGATACTCGCAAAACGGCGTGGACAGATCAAAGTGATATTCCTTTGCCAACGCATCCAAAATCGCTCTGGTATAACTTTTCTTATCGGTACATGACTGCCAACCAAACACCTGGATCGCACCCTCATCAATGCTTAATTTCTGATCCGGTATCATGAGATCCACATCAAATTCCATCTTATAGCCCAGGCCATGGCAGACTGGGCACGCACCAAACGGATTATTAAAAGAAAAACTTCTCGGTTCAATCTCATCAATGCTGATTCCGCAGTCCGGACAGGAAAAACTCTGGCTGAAATTCAGCGGTTCCCCGCCGATAACATCCGCTGTCATCAATCCGTCGGTCAATGCCAACGTTGTCTCTATGGAATCTGTCATCCTTTTTTCCATTCCTGGACGAATGACCAAACGGTCCACGACAATCTCTATGTTATGCTTTTTATTTTTTTCCATCGGAATATCTTCTGACAAATCATAAACATTTCCGTCGACACGGACTCTCACATACCCGCTCTTTTTCGCATTTTGGAAGATTTTTTTATGTTCTCCTTTTCTGCCGCGGACGATTGGCGCCAAAATCTGCAGCCTGGTTCCTTCTTCCAGCTGCATCAAGCGATCCACCATCTGGTCTACGGTCTGTCTGCTGATCGGTTTCCCACATTTTGGACAATGAGGAATTCCAATTCTGGCGTAAAGCAGACGAAAATAATCATAGATTTCCGTTACTGTTCCTACTGTCGATCTGGGATTGCGATTCGTCGACTTCTGATCAATGGAAATCGCCGGGGATAATCCCTCAATGCTGTCCACATCCGGTTTCTCCATCTGCCCTAAAAACTGTCTCGCATAGGAAGAGAGCGATTCCATATACCTTCTCTGTCCTTCCGCATATATGGTATCAAATGCAAGGGAGGATTTTCCCGATCCGCTTAGTCCGGTCAGCACAACAAACTGATTTCTCGGAATCTCCAGATCAATATTCTTTAAATTGTTCTCTCTCGCTCCTTTAATTCGAATCGTTTCTTTCTTCATTGCTGCTCCTACTCATCATAATCTCTGTATGCTATCTTAAATTCTTTCAGTTCATCTCTCAGTTTTGCCGCTTCTTCAAAATTCAATTCCGCTGCTGCCTGATTCATCTTCTTCGTCAGTCGTTCTATGATCTCTTTTAATTCTTTCTTCGTCATAGATTCTATATCTTTTTCATAGCCGCCCGTCTCTTCTTCATGATCATCGGAGATCTTGATCAGATCGCGGACATCCTTTTGAATCGTCTTTGGAACGATTCCATGTTCTTGATTATAACGATCCTGAATCTCTCTTCTTCGATTGGTCTCGGAAATCGCCGCTTCCATAGAATCTGTGATCGTATCGGCATACATTACCACATGCCCTTCACTGTTTCTCGCTGCACGTCCGATAGTCTGCACCAGGGAAGTCTCAGAACGCAGGAATCCTTCTTTATCCGCATCCAGGATAGCGACCAACGTAATCTCCGGTATATCCAATCCTTCTCTTAACAAGTTGATTCCAACCAGGACATCAAATACTCCCATTCTTAAATCCCTAACGATCTCGATTCGCTCCAGCGTATCAATATCAGAATGGAGATATTTCACCCGGATCCCTACTTCTCTCATGTAATCAGTCAATTCTTCTGCCATTCGTTTCGTCAGTGTAGTAACCAGAACTTTATGACCTTTTTCCGTCTCTTTATTGATCTCACCTAAAAGGTCATCGATCTGGCCGCTTACCGGGCGGACGTCAATCGACGGATCCAAAAGACCAGTAGGACGAATGATCTGCTCTGCCCGAAGAAGTTCATGTTGTTCTTCGTATTTTCCCGGAGTCGCAGAAACAAATAACATCTGGTCAATCTTCTGTTCAAATTCAGAGAATTCCAGTGGACGGTTATCTTTCGCTGAAGGAAGACGGAATCCGAAATCCACCAGCGTAGACTTCCTGGACTGGTCTCCCGCATACATTCCTCCAATCTGCGGAATCGTCATATGGGATTCATCCACGATCATCAAAAAATCGTCTCCAAAGAAATCAATCAGGGTATTCGGTGCTTCACCGGGCTTCAGCCCGGCCAAATGTCTGGAATAGTTTTCAATTCCGGAACAAAAACCTGTCTCCCTCATCATCTCAATATCAAAGTTGGTTCGTTCTGCGATCCTTTGGGCTTCGATCAGCTGATCATTCTCCTGAAAATACTCGACCTGCTGCGCAAGCTCTTCCTTGATGCCTTTGATTGCCCGCTCGATCTGCTCCTGCGGGACAACATAATGAGATGCCGGAAAAATCGCAATGAAATTCACACTTCTCTTTACTTCACCGGTCAGAATATCGAATTCTACGATTCGATCAATCTCATCTCCAAAAAATTCGATTCTCACCGCATCCTCAAAAGTAGAAACCGGAACGACTTCCAGTACATCTCCTTTTACCCGAAAAGTTCCTCGCTTAAAATCCAGTTCATTACGAACATATTGAATGTTGATCAAGTCATCAATCACCTGATCTCTGTCTTTGATCATACCCGGACGCAGGGAAATCATCATCTCCGTATAGCTTTCCTTATTACCAATTCCATAAATGCAGGAAACACTAGATACAACGATAACATCCTTTCTCTCAATCAAAGCTGCCGTAGCGCTATGGCGAAGTTTATCGATCTCATCATTGATGGATGAGTCTTTCTCAATATAGGTATCTGTAGACGGCACATAAGCTTCCGGTTGGTAATAATCGTAATAACTGACAAAATACTCCACCGCGTTATCAGGGAACATCTCCTTGAATTCTCCATACAACTGAGCGGCCAGTGTTTTATTATGGGCGATAACCAGTGTCGGTTTCTGCAACTGCTCGATCACGTTGGCCATCGTAA